>JAUSAZ010000105.1 GCA_030652255.1 Myxococcales bacterium
GGGCGCGCGGCAGCGCAGGAGAGGGGGCCGACGGGACCGCAGCCTTACAGACCGGCGTAATCGACGCCCGTGGCCTTCACCGAGAGGGCCCAGAGGCGGCGGGCGAGGTCGGGGTCGCGGGCGGCGCGGGAGGGGGTGGCCTTCACCGGGGGACCAGAGCTTTCGGTGAGGCCGCCGGGGCCGATGAAGTCGCCGCCGAGCGCGTCGGGCTCGGTGATGGCGTAGAGGGTGGGCCAGGCGCCCGCGGCCGCGGGCTGCGCGAAGAGGCGGTTGCCGAGGCGGGCCATGGCCTCGCTGTACCCGGCGGAGCCGCCCGAGAGGGCGGAGGTGACCTGGAGGTTGGTGGCGGCGTAGCCGGGGTGGCAGGCGATGGCGCGGAGGTCGACGCCCTTCGCCTGCACGCGGCGGTTGAGCTCGAGGGTGAAGAGGATGTTGGCGAGCTTGGTCTGGCCGTAGACGATCCACGGGTTGAAGCGCTCACCGGCCATCATGGCCTCGAAGCGGTCGCCGCCGATGCGGTGCACGCCGCTGCTCACGGTGACCACGCGCGCCCGCTCGGAGGACTTCAGCAGGTCGAGCAGCAGCCCGGTGAGCGCGAAGTGCCCCAGGTGGTTGGTGGCCATCTGGATGTCGAAGCCGTCCTCGGTGAGCGAGGGCGGCAGGGCCATGACGCCGGCGTTGTTGCAGAGCACGTCGAGGCGGGGGTGCGACGCGCGGAAGGTCTCCGCGAAGGCGCGCACGCTGGCGAGGCGGGAGACGTCGAGCTCCATCACCTCGACGGAGGCCTTCGGGGTCTCGGCGCGCAGGAGGGCTTCGGCCTCGGTGGCCTTGGCGGGGTTGCGGCACGCCAGGACGACGTGGGCGCCCTTGGCGACGAGCACCCGCGCGGCCTCGAAGCCGATGCCCGAGTTGGCGCCGGTGATGACGATGACACGACCGGTCTGGTCGGGGATGCGCGCGGTGGTCCAGGGGGAGCTCATGGCGCGCGTTCATACGCGGGCGGGGCGCGCGGGCGCAAACGGGAGGAGCGCGACGGCAGGGCACGGACTCCGCAGGTGCAGCGGGGCCGTCACCAACGAGAGGGCAGTGACGCCGAGGGCGCTCCGGTCGCCGCGCCGTTGGAAGGAGCGGTCTTCGGGTGAAACTTTCCGGCGCTCGCGCAACCATCAACGCATGGTTGGATGGCGGTATGCCTTCGGGGTGGGTCTCCTGTCGGGCGCGGCGCTCGTGGGCTGCGTGGACGACGAGACGGTCGACGCGGGTTCCGACGCGGGTTCCGACGCGGGCTCCGACGCGGGTTCCGACGCGGGCTTCGATGCCGAGGTGAGCGCTCCGGTCGACGTCCCCATCGATCACCCGCTCGGCATGGACGTGCCGCCCCGGGATGCGGGGTCAGCCCTCGACGCGCTGGACGTTCCCCCGACGGTCGACGCGCCGGACGTTGCTCTGTCCGACACCCCGGACGTTCCCCCGACCGTCGATGTACCGCCGCCCGTGCCCGCCGCGCCGCGTCCCGTCGCGCCGCTGACCGGGGCCCACGCGCCGACCCCGCGACCGACCCTGCGCTGGGCGCTCCCGACGGGCGTGACGGGGGCGCGGGTCGTGCTCTGTCGCGACCGCGCGCTCGCTGCGGGCTGCGTGACCTTCGACGCGACCGGCACCGCCGGCTCCCCCGCCGCCGACCTCGCGCCGGGCGTCTGGTACTGGGGCCTCCGCAGGCTCGACGGCGCCGTCGTGGGCTCCGCCACGAGCCCGGTCTGGCGGCTGCGGGTCGGCGCCGCCACCGCCGCGGGGGCGCGGCCGTGGGGCGGCGACCCCGACGTCAACGGCGACGGTCTCGCCGACGTGATCGACGTCGTCTACACCGAGACCGGCACCGAGCTCCGTGTCTCCCTCGGGACACCCGGCGGCGTCCGCCCTTCGACCGCCTACGCCGCGCCGCTCGACTCCACCGGCTTCGGCATCGGGTTCGCTTTCGGCTTCGCGGGAGACGTCGACGGGGATGGGTACGGCGACGCGATCGTCGGCGCGCCGCGCTCCGAGACGGCGTACATCTACCGCGGCGGGCGGTCCGGCCTCGCCGCCAGCCCGATCACGCTCACCGGGCCGCGCGGGAGCGGCTTCGGGACCTCCGTCCTCGGGCCCGGCGACCTCAACGGCGACGGCTTCGCCGACGTGGTGATCACCGCGCCGAGCGGCAACCTCGTCGTGGTCCCGGGCTCCGCCGCGGGCCCGGGCGCACCGCTCCGCTACGCGACCGGCGTGAGCCGCGTGGCGGCGGCCGGCGACCTCGACCTCGACGGCCGCGCCGACCTGGTCGTGGACAACGCGGTGGTGTTCGGCTCGGCGACCGGGATCGACTTCGCCGGGCGCCGCGTGCTCACCGTCCAGGGGGCCCCGGCCGGCGACATGGACGGCGACGGCGCGGCCGACCTCGCGGTGGTCGTCGGCGGAAACCTCGTCGTGCGCCGCGGTGCGGCGGCGTGGCCCGGGCCCGACGTCGCGTTGGGGGCGAGCGCCACCGTGGGACTGCCCCTCGCGCCCTCCGCGGACTTCAACGGCGACGGCCGCGACGACCTCAACTTCGACTCGTCGTTCATCCTCGCCCCCGACCCCCTCGGCCCGGCCGCGTACCTCCCGCGGGAGTCCACCTTCGGGGGGTCGTCCTGGTCGTCCGCCCGGAGCACCGGCGACGTGGACGGGGACGGCCGCGACGACCTCGTCTCCGGGGTCGACGCCGGCGCCCACTACCTCCAGTTCGCGTCGCCGTCCGGCTTCCCACCCGGCGCGGCGTTCCGGGGTTCGCCGTCGACCGGCCCGGAGGCCATCGCCGGAGCGGGGGACGTCAACCGCGACGGCCGCGCCGACCTCCTCACCGTCGACGTGGCGGGCGACTACCGTCTGTTCCTCGGCACCGCCGACGGGTTCGCGGCGACCGCGGCCGCCACGGTGCGCGTCCCGACGGGCGCCCTGGGCCAGCTCGCGAGCCCCGCGGCGGCGGGCGTGGGCGATGTCAACGGCGACGGCTACGGCGACGTCCTCCTCAACGACCCCAACGGCAGCGGCGGGGCACGGCTCTACCTCGGCACCGCGACGGGCCTCGCCGCCACCTTCACCGCCCTGCCGTACATGGACCGCGGGGCGCGGGTCGCCCTGCGCGCCGCGGGCGACGTCAACGGGGACGACCGCGCCGACGTCGTCGTGGGCGTCACGCCCAGCCCGCTGGTGTTCTTCGGCACCGCGACCGGCATCGACCCGACGCCCCACCCCCTCTCGGCGACCTACGCCGCGCCGCCCGCGACGCTCGCGTCCGCCGGGGACGTCAACCGCGACGGCTTCGACGACCTGCTCGTGCAGGCCGCGGCGGGCGCCCCCGCCGTGGTGTTCGCGGGCTCGCCGACGGGCCTGCTCGCCACGCCGCTCGCGACCTTCGTCCCGCCGGGCACCGACGTGAGGGCCGCCGCCCCCGGCGACGTCAACTGCGACGGAATCCCCGACGTCGTGCTGGCGTTTGGCGGGGATCTCCAGATCTACCACGGCAGCGCGACGGGCTTCGGCTCCCACGCGCCGTCGATCCTGCGGGTGCTCCGCGGCGCGCCCTTCGCTGTCGGGGACGTCAACGGCGACCGCTGCGCCGACCTCCTCGTCTCGCGCTCCGAGTTCAGCGAGATCCTGTTCGGTGGGGCGCCGTCCCTGGGGCCGGGTCTGGCCGGCGACGTGACGGCTGCGACCCCGAACGTCCCCGGCCCTGCGGGCTTCGGCGACGTCGACGGCGACGGCCGCGCCGACGTCGTGACCTTCACCTCCGGCGTCATCGGGCTCCACCTGTCGGGGCGCATCGCCCGCCCGGCCGTGGTGCTGAGCACGCCCTGGCGCTGAGAAGGTCCGCACAACCCTGCTGCGCCCCCGATCCAGCGGTCGGCCGCGCTCGAAATACCCCGCGTATGTCTCGCGCGGCCTCCCTCGTCTCGGGGTGCTCGCGACGGTCTGTGCTGACCTTCGGAGAGTGTGTTGCGGCTGGTCGGCCCGCCGCGGGTGGAGATCCACGAGCCGGGAGCGGCGGGGCGCGAGCTCGGCCTGTAGGCCTCGATGGGCGACCTTCAGCGGCAGGTGGGCGCGACCTGACCGTCCGAGCCGGTGGAGACGTACGCGTCGGAGACGTAGCCCGCGCCGACGCGGTCCCACAGCGTCGACGTCCCGTAGGTGCCGGTCACGGACGCGCCGCGCACCTGGCAGGTGATGCGCACCGTCGCGCCGTCGGCGACGGAGCCCACGGCCTGGTGCCCGGCGCCCGGGCCCGACCGCACCGTGAGCGGCGCGCCGCGGGTGTTCACGCGACCGACCACGCCCGCGGACGAGCCCCCGGCGCCGCCGCAGGCGTTCTGGCTGGTGTAGTTTCGCGTCCCCCAGAAGAAGGCCGTCGCGCCGTGGAACACCGGGCGCACCGCCGCCCCGTTGCGCAGCAGCTCGAAGTGCAGGTGCGGCCCGCTGGAGCCCCCGGTGCTGCCGACGGTGCCGATCGCCTGCCCCGCGCTCACCCGCTGCCCCGCGGTCACGCCCTGCGAGCTCAGGTGCGCGTAGCGCGTGCGGTAGCCGCGGCCGTGGTCGATCTCGATCCAGCGGCCGTAGCTCACGGAGCCCGCGTTGGCGACGCGGGTCACGGTGCCCGCGGCGGAGGCGACGACGCGGTCGCCGAGGTCGTCCGCGCGGTTGAAGTCCACGGCGTTGGTCGGGCTGTGGTACGTCCGCGTCTGCCCCGCCCACACCTGCCCGCACGGAAACGGCAGCTCGAAGCGCGGCGCGACCGTCACGCCGTCGACCGCGGTGGCGAGGTCGGGGTCGACCTCGTCGGACGACGACACCTGCATGTCGTCGGGCGGCGCCCCCTCCTCCCACTCGCCCTGCCCCAGCGTGCCCGCCGGGTCGAGGTCTTCCAGCGCGTCCGCGGCGCACCCGCCGAGGGACAACGCACACACCACCGCCATCGACCGCATCACTCTCCGGGACACCACGGCGCTCGTCATGGGTCGACGGAGTGCACCCCACGGGCCAGCGCGCCGGGCGCGTCGCCGCGACGGGGAACCGCGGCCGATCGCCCTCGCTTCCACGGCGACGGCGTGGCCACCCGCGCCCGCTGGGGACCACTGTCGTGACCACCCCCGGCGGTCGCGTCGGCGGCGCATACTCGCGCCATGGGACGCTTCGTCTATTAGATGAACACCTCGCTCGACCTCTTCATCGAGGGCGCCGCGGGCGAGAACGGCGGCGGCGACTGGATGCGCATCGGCGAGCGCGTCCACCGGATCTTCAACGAGCGCGCGCGCGACCTCGCGCTGATGATCCAGGGCCGGGTCGTGTACGAGATCATGCCGCGGCCACCGACGCCACGATCGAGGCGCTCACCCGCGTCCGCGCGGAGGCCGACGGCCCGGTCGGCGTGGGCGGGGCGAAGCTCGCGACGGGTCTGCTCGAAGCGGGCCTGCTCGACGAGGTGCTGCTGTTCGTGCACCCGGTGATCCTCGGCGGCGGGCGCCCGCTCTTCGACCGTGTCGGGTCGCGCGTCGAGTGCGACCTCGTCGAGCACGAGGCCCTCGACGACGGCGTCACGCTGCAGCGCTACAGCGTCCGCGGGGCCCGGCCGGCGGCTTGATCACGCCCCCGACGGTCCGGGCGCGGCGCTTCACTCACTCGGCGGGCGAGACGACGCGCGAGAGCCCAGCGTCCGCGAGGGCGATCGGCCGCGGGTTCCCGTCGCGGCGCGTCACTCCACCCAGAGCATCGAGAGGTCGAGCGCCACCGCAGCGAAGGGCTCGGCGCGCACCACGTCGGCGCCGTCGTGATCGCCCACCAGGAGCCACCCTTCGGGCGTCCGTCGGAACACCTCCAGCGAGCGCTGCGCCGGGTCGAGCAGCCACGCGTGGCCGACGCCCTCACGGTGGTAGATCGGGAGCTTGCGCTTGCGGTCGAAGCGGGAGGTCGACGGAGAGAGCACCTCGCACACCCAGTCGGGCGTCAGGGTGATCTCGTCGGCCTGGAGGAAGCCCGGCGGAACCCGCTCCCCCCGCCACCCCGCGAGGTCGGGGATGAGGACGTCGGGCTTCGCTCCGAGCTCCAGCTCGGGCTCGATCAGGAGGACCCAGCCTCCGGGCTCGTCGCCGCGCGGGTTGCCGAAGGGCCGGAACTCCCCCGCGAGCCGCGTCGCGGCGTGGGCGTGCCGCGGTCGGGGCCGGGGCATGAGCGACAGCTCGCCGTCCACGATCTCCGCCACCACCGTCTCGGGCGCGTCGAGGTAGGCCTGCACCACCGCCGGGTCGAGGTTGGGAAACCGTGGATGTAGCGAACGCGCCGCGTCTCCCGACATCCCGCGATCGTACCACCGCCCCGCCGCCGCCCTACGTCTCCCCGTCCATCGTCGTGCCGACGTCGGAGCCCGCGTCGCTCTCGACCGCGGGCGTCACGACACTCCCGCAGCCGGCGCCGGGCCTCGGCGGCGAGCTCGCCCGGCCGTGGGATCTTCATCGCAAGCAGCGTGTTGTCGGAGTCGCGGCGCGCGCGGAAGGTCGACGTGCGGGTCGCCTCGTACAGCAGCGCCTCCACGCGGAACCCCTCGGCGACTGGCCAGGCTGCGCTTATACTCATTTGATCCCAATGTTGCCGCTCTGGCGGCCACCCGTCGGTGAGACACGCCGCGCGTTTGACGCTGGGGTTCGCGCCAACGCGCGAACCCCAGCGTCAAACAGGCGGCGTGTCTCACCAACAAACGGCCGCCAAAGCGGCAAGATTGACACCCAGTTGGTATCAACGGTGGCCTCGCCTCCGCCTGGTCTTGGCCCTCGCGCGGGACGATTGATTGGAAAGTTGCCCCCCCGGAGGCTATGCCGATGGGCCTGGGGAAGTGAAGGGTCTGCGGTGCGACCGATGGGCCCCAGGGGACGAGGCCGACCTGCGTGGCGACGGGCAGCGCGAGCGGGGCCGCGACGGGGAGCCGGTGTCGTCGGGGCTGTGCCTCCGATCGGCGGCCGTGTTCGCTGGCTTCGGTCGGGTGGTCATCTTCTCGGGCCGTGCCAACGCCTCGACGAGCGTGCTCGGCAGTTGGTTGCTCAATCGATCGAGCGCTGCGACCGCGCTGCGCGATGAGCTGCGCTCGCGCCTGGCGGTGCCCGAAGACGAGCCGCTCGGCGCGGGCGATCTCCCCCCAAGGAAGCGGTGGGCTTCCTGACGCGGCAGCTTCGCGCCGACCGCCTGGACTACGCCGCCGCCGCGCAGGGCAGCGCAGCCGGTGGGCAGCGGCCCCGTCGAGGCGAGCTGCAAGTGTGTCTTCAACGTCCGCCTCAAGTGCTCGGGCGCGCGATGGAAGGAGGCGTCCGCAAGGACGTCCGGCGAGCAGCACCGCGAGGCCCAAGGCGGCGAGGGCCGCGACGACGACCAGGAGGAGGAAGCTGTTCATCGGGGATGCGTCTTCGGTGCGCCCGCTCCGGCGTCGCAACGTCGTGTCCGAGAGGGGGGAGGGGTAGCCAGGGCGGCCCGATGCCTGCCCAGGCGATTGCCTCACGCGGTGCAGCTGCGCGAGACTGTCGTCATGGGCGACCCGGCTCTCCGTCTCCCCACTTTCGAGGAACTCTACGCGCAGATCCAGCGGCTCCCGCAGGGAGTGACGGGCGAGATCCTCACGCCCGGTGCTCTACGCACGATGTCGCGTCCAGGGCGGCGACATCGGTTCGCGGCCAAGCAGGTCGGCGAGCAGGTCCGCGACTTCGACGCCGACCGGGGCGGCGCCGGCTGGTGGATCGAGGTCGAGGCGGAGGTGCGCCTGGGCGAGCGGCTGGTGGTGCCCGACCTCGCGGGGTGGCGGGTCGAACGCGTGCCCGCGCTGCCGGAAGAGAACCCGCTCACGATCGTTCCCGACTGGTGTTGCGAGGTGCTCTCGAGAAACACCGCACGAGACGACCGCACCGTGAAGCTCCCGCTCCACGCCGCGCAGGGAGTCGCCTGGGTCTGGCTGGTCGACCCCGACCTGCGCGCGCTGGAGGTCTACGAGACCGTCGCGGGCCGCCCCACGCTGTGGCCCATCGGCGTCGGCGTCGTGGCACCGCCGCCCTTCGGGACGCCTCTCGCGCTCGACGCGTGGTGGCTGACCGACCCGGCGGAGTGACGGTTCACAGCCCGAGCGACGTGAGGTCGACGTCGAGCACTGATCGGTACGCCCGCGCGCTCACGCAGGGCTGGAGACAAGCGCCCCGGCGCTCGCTTCCTGTCCCGCTCCGGGCCCTCATCGTTGCCCTCATCGTGACGAAACGCTGCCCACTCCGCGGTTGCGGACGGCCCGCGGGCGGGCCTGCAACCGCTGAAGTGGGAGCCTGAAACAGAGCGTCCCGCCTTCGCGGGACTTCCTGTCGGCGCGTCGAGCGCTGGAGCGCTCGCCGAGAGGGTCGCAGGGACTCACGCAGGGAAGCGGGCCAGGTCGTTGATCACCGCATCGGCGGCCGTCGTGACAGCCGGTGACCTCCCGACGGTCGCGCGAGCGACCGGCGCGCCTGCAGCAAGTCCCGCGAAGGCGGGACGCCCAGTTCCAGGCTCCCACTTCAGCGGTTGCAGGCCCGCTCGCGGGCCGTCCGCAACCGCGGAGTGGGCGGCGTCTCTACGACGATGAGGGCAACGATGAGCTCCGGGCCACGGGTCGGGCCCGACTCCAGCGTCCACTGAGAAGCCCCTCATCGCGCCGCTGGACACCAGCGTACGGAGGCCCATCACATCGACGCGCGGCGAAGCCCTCCCCGGACGTATGCTCACCCGCAGGAGGAGTACACCGACGATGGCAACGACCAGGACAGCCACGGGCGCCCGCAAGCTCATCGAGGCCACGAAGCGCGACGCCCTCGCCGCACGTCACAAGAAGCTCACCTCGCTGAGCGCGCTCATCCGCCGTCGGCTTGCGACGGTGGTCGAGAGCTTCTACGACATCGGCGTCGCGCTGACGGAGATCGCGAAGACGAAGCTCTACGCGGCGGACGGCCACGCGAGCCTGGAGGCGTACCTCGACGCCGAGAAGCTGCTCTCGGTGTCGCAGGCCCGGAAGCTCATCGACATCGTCAAGAACATCCCCCGAGATCAGGCGCTCGCGGTCGGCCAGGAGCGGGCCTACGCGCTCATCGCTCTCTCCCGCGCGACGCCGGAGCCCGACAGCGCGGTCGACCTCATCGCCCAGGGCGAGGTGGACGGTCAGCCCGCGGCGAAGGCTCCGGTGCGAGCGATCACGGCGGCGGCGAGGGCGCAGCGAGAGAAGGCTCCGAAGACCCCCGCCGCGAAGGCCCGACGGAAGACCGAGGTGGCGCTCGAAAGGGGCCTCCGGGCGCTGCTGCGAGCGGCGGGTCTGTCGGTGACGGCAGTGCGCATCAGCAAGGACGCGGTGCGGGTCGAGCTGCCGCGGGCGAAGGTCGAGAAGGCGCTGGCGAAGGCGTAGGCGCCACCGCCAGGCGTCGAGCGGTGGAGCGCCAGACGTCGAGCGGTGGAGTACGTCGGCTGCGGACTGCAGAGCGCAGGAAAGTGCCGCAAATTCCACTTTGAACCGCATCGGATCGGTCCTACCGTGCCGCGCGTCGAAGCCGGGGGAGCGGTCGGGCGTGCTCCTCGTTTCGACCCGGAGGGTGATGTCGAACGAAACCGCGATGGATCTGTTGCTGGCTGCTCTACCCGAGGACGGCACGTCCCTCTCGAACAAGAAGCTGCAGGACAAGCTCACCTGGCCGCGCGCTGAGTACGAGCGGGTGCGCGAACTGCTGCTGCAAGCAAAGCGCGTGAAGAAGGCCCCCGGGAAGGGAGGCTCACTGCGACGCGTTCTCGGGGCCGCGCGGGACGACGCCGACGAGGCTGGATCCGTCGATGGTGTGTCGATGGAGGAGTCCGACGAGAGCGACGACGGTGATTCTGAGGAAGCCGCCGCGACGCCCATGCCGGCGGTCACCAACCCGAAGGAGGAGTTCGCGCTGCAGCTCCACGTAGACCTCGAAAGTCGCCGAAGCGCGGGGCGGCTCACGTACGAACAGGCGCTCGTCGAGTACGCGATCGAGTCGTTCGGTGACGAGCAGTTCGAGGAGCCCTATGCCTGCACTTACGTCGACGTCGACAGCTTCAGCGGCGAGGCGCGCCTGCGCATCGACGGCTACGATCTTCACGAAGATGACGATGATGACCGCGACCTCATCGACCTCTTCGTCGTCCACGCGGCGTCGCCCGTCTCGCCGGGGCTCGACGGTAAGCCCTCGATCAGCATTCCCGTCTTCGAGGGGGCGCCGGTCAACGCCCTCTTCCGCGCGGTTCGTCGCTTCGTCGAGGAGTCCCGACGCAACCTGCACCTCGAACTCACGAGCGATCCCGAGGCGCGCGACGTCGCGCGAAGCATCAAGGCGTCGAAGAATCTCGCGCGGGTGAACATCAACCTCATCACGAACGCCGAGGTTCGACAGTTCGACCGCACGGTTGAGACCGTCGACCGGGTGGAGATCGTCAAGCGGGTGCTCGACATCAACTACCTGCGTCGCCTCCTGCTGCCAGACTCGATCGAGGTCGACTTCAGCGCCGGTCAACCCGGCGGCATCCCCTGCGTGCCGCTGCCGGACAAGAACGGCGCATATCGGTCATTCCTCGCCGTCGTACCGGGCACGTTTCTGTTTCAGCTCTACGACAAGTACAAGCAACGCCTGCTGGAGGCGAACGTCCGCTCGTACCTGCGTGCGAACAACAAGTCCGTCAACCACGGGATCATCGAGACGATCCGCGAGCGTCCGGAGATGTTCTTCGCCTACAACAACGGCATCACCGCGACGGCCGACGAGCTCGTTGTCGACGCGACCCCCGAAGGCGGTTGGGCACTGGTTCGATGCCGCAATCTCCAGATCGTGAACGGCGGGCAGACCACGGCGTCGCTCTTCCACGCGAACCTCCGCAAGATCCCGCTCGACAAGGTCTTCGTCTCCATGAAGATCAACGAGGTGATCGACCGGTCCCGCGCTGCCGAGGTCGTACAGAAGATCAGCTACTACGCCAACAGCCAGAACAAGGTGAACTTCTCCGACCTCGGCGCGAACCAGGGCTTCCACGTCAAGCTGCAGAAGCTCGCGCAGGAAGAAGTGCCGCCCGTTCCTGCACTGGCGCGTGACGTCTTCAAGGGCTCGCAGTGGTTCTACGAGCGCATGCGCGGGCAGTACCAGAACGCGGTGGCGCTCGAACTCACCAAGGCGCGCAAGCGCGATTATCAGCGCAAGTACCCGAAGAGCCAGGTCCTCACCAAGACCGACGTCGCCCGGTACTCCATGATCTGGGATCAGAGGCCGTACGATGTCTGCTTTGGTTCAGAGAAGAACTATGTGCGCTTCCTGAAGCGGAATGAGCCGAACTTCGAGCCCGACGCGGCATGGTTCCGCGCCCTCATCGCGAAGGTCATTCTGACGGAGCGCTGCGATGCCATCGTCTACGCGGCCAAGATCCCTGGCTACAAGTCCAACATCGTCGCCTATACCGTCGCGCTGTTGTCGCGGGTGCGAGGCAAGGAGCTGGATCTCGAAACCATCTGGCGCGAGCAGAAGGTCGACGAGACGACCGAGAAGTGGATGGAATCGGCAAGCGTGTTCGTGCGGGCGCACATCACGGCGCCGGCCACGGAGGGCAAGAACGTGGGCGAGTGGAGCAAGAAGGAGGAGTGCTGGAAGAGCCTCCTCACTGCGTGGGCGGCGAAGAACCCCTGATGGCACTGAACCGTTCCGCGCAGATGGCTCGCATCCGCGGAGCGGACACGTCCCCCGAGCGGGTGCTGGGGGAGGCGCTCCGCGCGCAAGGACTGGCCTTCGAGGAGCGCTCCCGGACGCCTGTCGGACGGCCCGACATCGTCGTGCCTTCGTGCCGCGTCGCGGTTTTCATCGACGGATGCTTCTGGCACGGGTGCCCGACCCACTACGTGCGACCGCGCACGCGCACCGACTTCTGGTCCGCGAAACTCGTCGAGAACACCACCCGCGATCGCAGCCAGACACGCGCGCTCGAAGCCCTCGGCTGGCGCGTGGTGCGTGTGTGGGAGCACGAGGTATTCACCGAGCTTGCCGAGGTGGTCGCGCGCATCGTGAGGGCGACGCGAGGGGAGGCGTCGGCCGACGACGAAGGGTGGCGCGTGGTGCGCGTCGAGCTGCTCGACCCGGCGACCGATCTGGAGAGGCGGCACATGGTGTCCTTACGTGCCCCCCCGCAGGAGCGTTTCGTCGACGCGAAGCGGTACACCACCAAGTGGAAGCGCCGAGCCGCTTCGGCTTGAGGCCGCTCCCCGCAACGGGTTACGCTCCGAGGTGCAATGAACGATCGTGACGACGGAGCGATCGGGGAGAAGTATCGGCGGTTGCTCCAGGGGGAGCCGTTGCGCGTACTCGACCTCTTTTCGGGCTGCGGAGGCATGTCACTGGGCTTCCAGCGGGCGGGCGCGGAGATCCTCGCGGGACTCGAAATCGAGCCGCAGCGCGCGCAGACCCATGCGCGCAACTTTCACCGCCACCTCGGCGAACGCGACGAGCAGCGGCATGCACGGCCACACGACATCACGGCGCTGGAGCCGCGCGCCTGCCTCGACGCATTGGTCGGTCGCAACAGCGACGTCGACGTCATCGTGGGAGGGCCGCCTTGTCAGGCCTACGCACGGGTAGGCCGCGCCAAGCTACGGGAGATCGCGCAGCACCCCGAAGCCTACCTCCACGACGGTCGCGGACAGCTCTACGCCGCGTACATCCGATACGTCGAACAGCTTCAGCCTGTAGTCATCGTCATGGAGAACGTCCCCGATATTCTCTCGTACGGCGGCGACAACGTGGCCGAACTCGCGGCCGTCGGGCTCGAAGAGCTCGGATACGTCTGCCGCTACACCCTGCTCAACGCCGCCAACTACGGCGTGCCGCAGACTCGTGAGCGCTGGTACATGATCGGGGTCCACCGCAGCGTCGGCGCCCTGCCCTACTTCCCGGCGCCGACCCACCACGTCGTGCTTCCGTCCGGATACGCGGGCACTCGGAGCCGGGCGCTCAAGTGGGAGACAGACCCCGCGCCGCATTGCGTGCCGCTGTGCGCGTCGTCTCCTTCGCTGCCGCCAGCGGTCACGTGCGAGGAGGCGCTCTCCGACCTCCCGGTGATCAGTAATGAAGAGAAGCTCGCCCTGAAGCGCGGCGCGCGAGACCTCACCGCACGCCGCCCGTACCGCTGGGGCCGCCCGAACCGCTATCAACACATCATGCGTGCCTGGTCCGGTGGCCCGACGATGACTGACGTAAGCGCCCACGTGATCCGTGCGCTGCCTCGCGATTACGACATCTTTCGCGAGATGCGCGAGGGCGACGACTACCCCGCCGCGCACGCCATCGGCGAGGCCCGCTTCCAGCGGGCGCTCATGCTACGGCGCCTGAGCGGGGATCGGATTCCCGATGGGGGCGTGCGGTGGCAGGAGCTGCGGCAAGAGCTCGTACCGCCTTACGACCCGACCAAATTTCCGAACAAGTGGCGCAAGCTCGAACGGCACTTCCCGTCGCGAACGTTGATGGCCCACCTGTCACACGACACCTATTCGCACATCCACTACGACAGCGAGCAGGCCCGCACCATCTCGGTGCGTGAGGCGGCGCGGCTACAGTCGTTCCCCGATCACTTCGAGTTCAGCGGTGCGATGAACGCGGCGTTCGGCCAGATCGGCAACGCGGTGCCCCCGTTGATGGCCTTCGCGCTTGCCGAGCAGATCCTTCAGACGCTGGGGCTGAGAAAGACAACGCCGCTGCGCATCGCCAGCGGAACCACGGGGTGACATGGACGACAAGGGGGGGCGGGACGAACTGGTCGCAAAGCGATTGCGCCAGTCGGAGCTCGGTTGGTTCGAAGCCTGCCGGATCGCGGGGAGAGAGACGGGGCGCCAGCGGGCACTGAACCTTGATGCAGGCATCGTGGACGCACTCTTCAGCCCCGGCGACGCCGTGGACTGCATCGAGGTCGCCGAGCGCTGGTGGGATGGGCATCGGGTCGTGGAGGGGGTCCGCCCGATTAGACTGCAGCACAAGAACTGGCGCCTCGCAGGGGCGGTGGTCAAGAGCGACCGCTTCGTGGACGCCCAGCCCGACGACATTGTGTTCCTGCACTTCGAGCAGGACGGCGAGACGGACGCCTGGAGCCTGACCTGGGACCTCGTCTCACAGAGCGACTCGAACACCGCCTCGATCTTCGAGATGGTTCGTGAATGCCTGGGCGCACAGTCAACTGTGCTCGTGCCGGAGGGCGAGCGTCGCAAGCTCCTCTCGGCCGCGCGCAGGCGCCTCCGCAGCTTCGGGGGCGACCCCTTCGCAGACACCGCCGACCTGACCGACGAGGAGTGGGAGCAGGTGACGGCGTGGCTGCGTGAGCACCTGACGATCCAGAAGATGCGGGCGATGCTGCGCTCGAACATCTCCGACGAAACCAGGGCGATCCTGCGCGCCCTTGGCACCAGAGAGCGCGAGCGGGCCGTGGATATCGCGGACGAGGTGCTCCGCCGCTTCGGCACCGAACTGCTCACGGATGCCGAGCGGCGCGCGATGATGGCGAAGGCTCGATTCCCCGAGCGAGGAGCGCGACCCGCGGAGATTGCGAAGTGGCGCCGTGGTGGCCCCGCGGCGGTGGGGTTCGCGAAGGCACTGGGACTGCCGGCGTGCATGGCGGGGTCGCCCGTCACCAGGCCCGAGGACTTCGAAGACGTCGACGCGTTTCGCCCGCTCGGTCCGCTGCACGCCTATCAGGAGACCATTGCAAAGGGCATCCGCGGCGTGATCCACGCGAAGGAGTGGGAGAAGCGGCGCGCGATCGCGTGGATGCCGACCGGGACGGGCAAGACGCGCGTCACCGTCGAGACGGTGCTCTTGGAGTGTGCGCTCGAAGCACCACGTAACTGCATCCTCTGGGTGGCCGACCGCGAGGAGCTTTGCGAGCAGGCCGTCGAGACGTTCCGACACGTCTGGATGGTCCGGGGGCGCGAGGCCCGCTGCACGCGGGCCGGGATCATCCCGACGATGCGGATCATTCGCTTGTGGGGCGGTCGCGATTGGCAGGAGCCTCCTACGCATCCGACCGTGATCGTCGCGAGCATCCAGACGCTCGCGTCCCGCCTGAGCGGCGCCGAGAGCGAGCCGTTCCATGAGGAGTTGGCGATTCTCGGGGAGCGGGCTGCCGCCGTGATCTTCGACGAGGCGCACCACGTCGTGGCCCCGAGCTACCTGAAGGTGATCCGTGCGCTCGGCCTCGACCGGCAGAAGAACTACCTGGGGCGCGACCAGAAGACGGCCCCGCCACTGTTGGGACTGACTGCCACGCCGGCCCGACGACACGACGACGAGACCGAGATCCTGAGCCGGCGCTTCGGTGGCGTCCTGATCGAGCCTGACGGGGCGTTCCGCTCCTTGAAGGGCTTTGAAGAGGACGGATACCTCTCGCGCACCGAGCAGGTCACGGTTGACACCAAATTCACCATCCCGCTTACAGACAACGAGCGGGCCCAGTTCGCGCAGTTCAACGTGCTCCCGACCTCCGCGCTGAAGAAGATCGGCGGTCTGGTCGAGCGCACCGAGTTCATTCTTCGCGATCTCGAGCAGCGCCTCCAGCACCTGCAGTCGGTGCTGGTGTTCGCCTGCTCGGTCGATCATGCGCACATGATGGCCGAGGTGCTCGCCCGTCGCGGGCACCGGGCGGCGGCACTCGACGGCTCCACGCCGCGGGCGGTCCGGTGGCGAACGATCCAGCGCTTCCGCGACGGGGGCCTCCGGGTGTTGGTCAACTGCGACCTCCTGGCGACGGGATTTGATGCGCCCAACGTCGACGCCGTGGTGCTCGCGCGTCCGGTGGAGAGCCAGATCCTGTATGCACAGATGGTGGGGCGAGGGCTGCGAGGTCGGAAGAACGGCGGCACCGACGTGTGCCACGTGATCGACTACCAGGACCGCTTCGAGGCGCTGCCCGACCTGGACAAGTTGCGGGAGAGCTTTCGCGAGATGTTCCTGAAGCCATCAACCCCGGCGGTGCTGCCTGCGGAGGTCGGTCAAACGGCGTCGCCGCCACGAAAGGAGCGGACTTCGAGGGTGCGGATCTCAGCTCCGGTCGCAACGGCGCCTCCCCTGGTGGCTCCCGGGTCGGATGGTCTGCGCACCGTGGCCGGGCGGCTGGGGAGCTCGATGACTCGAGAGATGGGCCTGGGGAAGAGAAAGATCACTGCTGTAGAGTGATCCGTTGGGGGGATAGATGGCACAGGATGATAGCGCGTTCGTCGAGGCGATATTCGACGCGATTTGCGTTCTCGCGAAGCCCGATGGCGTGCGGGTCAATGAGATCTGTCGCGCGCTGTCGAACGGCGCGACCTCACACGACGTCGAGGCCGCGCTTCAACGGCTCCTCCGCGTGGGGCGGGTGAAGCGCAACGACCTGAAGGGGATATGGCGCCTCGTCGACGCGGTGAACCCATCGCCCTCGATCGTATCCCCGACCGGTCGACGTCCCTCGGCGAGGCCAGCGGCAGCGGTGCCTCCACCCGCGACGCTCCCGCTCGTTCACGATCGGGGCATCCCAGCCGAGGTCGACGAGGACGGCGTGGTCGATCCGTCCCAGCGTGCGGTGATTCGCGACGCCGTCACCTCACGTCAGGTCGTCGCCGCCGGGCCGGGCTTCGGGAAGACCGCCGTCGCGTGTGGGCGCGTCGCGTGGTTACTGCGTGACGGGGTGGAGCCCGCAAAGATCCTGCTTCTCAGCTTCACGCGAACGGCAGTGCGGGAGATGCGGGCCCGCATCCTCGAACTCGCACGCGGCGTCCCCGACGCGAACGCCGTCGAGGTTCGCACGATCGATTCGTTCGCGTGGCGTGTACGCACGGGGCTGTCGGAGCGGCCCGGCGAGGGGCAGAGCTACAGCCAGAACATCGACGAAACCGCCACGATGCTCGACGCCCCTTCACCCGAGGTGCGCGAGTATCTCGACGGGTTCGATCACGTCGTGGTCGACGAGTCGCAGGACCTGGTCGGAGCGCGCGCGCGGCTCATCGCGACGATGTTGCGATCGCTCCGCCCGGACGCGGGATGGACGGTGTTTCTCGATCCGGCGCAGGCCATCTACGACTGGAGCGAGGAGTGCGACGGTGCTCGCGGGCCGCAACCGTCCTTCGAGGAGTTGCTCTCGGCGCTCACGCCGCGCCCGGCCTACCGGGAGTTGCAGCACCTTCACCGGACACGCGACGTCGGGCTGCGCGCGCTGTTGCTGGGGGCTCGCAAGCTGGTGCTCGATGCCCCCGACAATGCGTGTCGCAACCTCCGCTCGGTGCTCGATGCGAGGGTGACCGGCGAACCCCTGTTTGCGTCGGCAGCCGCGGAGTCCATCCTCGCGTGCGGATGCGCGCCCGAAGACCTCCTGGTGCTGGTGCGTCGGCGCGCCGAGGCCTTGGAGGTGTCCTCGCGACTGACCGAGAAGGGTGTCGCGCACCGTCTCCGGTTCGGCGGGTTACCGCAGGTCGCCGCGCCTTGGATCGCGGTCGTACTGAACTACGCGTGCCTGCAGACCGGCAGCACTCGCGTCTCGCGCAGCGACGTCGAGGACGCATGGGCCGCAGTCGTGGAGATGAACGCCTGGCTCACGGCCGGGTGGAACTTCGAGCAGGTGTGGAGCCTGCTGCGACGTCTCGGAAAGGGTGGGACGAAATCAACGATCGACATCGCGGCGGTCGCGACGCGTCTCGCCGGACAGAGCCTTCCCGACGACGTGGTTCAGCGAGAGGTGGGCGCAAGCGGGCCGATTCTGAGCACGGTGCATGGCTCCAAGGGGCGGGAGTCGAAGCACGCGTTGCTGTTCCTCACGCGCCAGCACGACGTCGAGCCGGGCGAAGCCCGCGTGATGTACGTGGGGCTCTCGCGCGCGAAGGAGCGGCTCGACGTGCGCACGCTGCACGCCGCCCATTGGCGCTACCTCGAGAACTCCGGGCGGCCATGGCGCAAGACCGAATCCGGGCACCAGCAGGTCGAGGTCGGTCGAGCTGGTGACCTCGATCTCGCTCGAACCGTGAAGGTCGCGGCGCTGGACCTCGAGACCCAACAGGGCGTGTTGGCGGCCTTCGACGGCAGGCCCCGGGCCATCCACATCGAGACGTCGGAGGCTCGTGACTGGGTTCGCTACGCCGCGGTGGAGGGCAGCACCATCCCGCTCGCCGCGCTGTCACGCGACTGCGAAGACGATCTGCGGGCCGTCGCGCGCCGCGTCGACGCGAAGGCGCGCACCCCGATGCGGGTGAAGCACCTGCGTTGGTTTGACCTCGGGAGCACCGGGCTCTCGCCCGAAGCCTCGATGAAAGTCTCACTCCCCGAGCCGTGGAACTCGACCCGACTCTTTCTGACGCCGGTGCTCGTTGGACCGGGCGTCCTATTTGGAGCATCGAAATGACCGAACCACGCGACCGTCTTCTCCAGCAGCTCGCGACGGACCTCATCGGACCTCAACACGGCGAAGGCGAGGAGATCACCGCTTGGCCGAGCGACCAGTACATCTCGGGGATCCTGTACCCGGCCTCGATCGAGGTGAACCCCGAGGACGACGAGGAGGGCGACGCGGGCGGCGACGACGACGGCAGCCCCGGCGGCGTGGTGCCCACGAGCCTGATGCGGCGCCCATCCGTGATGGGCATCTCTTTCGCGATGGAGGGCGCTCGACCCACGCTGCGGATCCACGCGTATGCGGCCGTGTACGTTGCTCGGGTCAACGCCGACGACCCCGAGCACCCGGACGCATGGAAGCGCCAGTCAGTGGCGCTCGCACCGGCCGATGCCATCGAGGTTCGCGACGGGCGCTACTCGATTCCCGCAGGCAACCAGGCCCGGTGGTGGATACGCGGGATGAAGAGGGATGCCCGCTGGCAGGTGACGGTGGTGCTCGAAAACACCGCGCGGCCCGAGCCCGGGCGCGTCGCGTCGGAGAGCGCCCATCTCTTCCAGGTGGGCTTCGAAGTCGAGGCCGTGGGCGAGAGCCGCATCGTGCCGCGCCACACCCGCAGGACGAACGCCGACGACGAGGATGGTCGGATCAACGACCTGATCTACCGAGAAGCGGAGGAGTGGGCTGTGGGCCACACCTGCGCCGCGAGCTGGCAGGCCCGCGAGGGGCGTCAGGTCGTCGCATCGACTTGGATTCCCCAGCAGGTCGTGCCCGCCATGTCGGCCGATGGGCACGAGACCTTTCGCGAAGAGGCCGCGAAGCGCACCTGGGAGACCGGAACGTGCTTTGACGCGGGCACGCTCGCCCGGGTGCCAGACGGCGCCACCCTCGGGCACCTGCTTGACGCCGTGCCGGTGGCCTACGAGCACTGGCAGCGCGGCGTCGCCGCTCGGATCGAGGCCGAAGAGGCGCGAGGCGCGCTGACGCCCTCCATGGCGAAGCAGGCGCGCGAGAACCTCGACGGCGCCGCAGCCGTCACGGCTCGCATTCGTGACGGCATTGCCCTACTCGCGGACCCGGCGAACCACGCCGTGCGGCGCGCATTTCAGCTCGCGCAACACGCGATGCTGCTGCAGCGCCAATGGGGCGACGACGACCCGAGGGCGAAGCTTTCGTGGCGGCCGTTCCAGCTCGCGTTCCAGCTCCTCACGTTGCGCGGCATCGCGATGCCACGGGAGGCCGACGGCACGCCGAACCCCGACCGCAACGTGATGGACCTGCTGTGGTTTCCGACCGGCGGCGGCAAGACGGAGGCGTATCTCGCGCTGACGGCGTTCACCCTGATTCTGCGTCGGCTGCGCGTGGGCAACCCGGACGACGGCGCCGGCGTCGCCGTGCTGATGCGGTACACCCTGCGGCTGCTCACGGTGCAGCAGTTCGAGCGTGCGTCGCGCCTCGTGCTCGCGTGCGAGTACCTGCGCCGCGACGGGCACAAGCGGGGCGACACGAGTCTCGGTACACTTCCCTTCTCGATCGGACTGTGGGTGGGCAACAAGGCCACGCCGGGCAAGGTGGCCGACGCGCGCGCAGACAAGCAGGAGTTCTTGAAGGCTCAGCAGCTCGCGCGCTGCCCCGCCTGCAACGGCAAGACCCTCGCCTGGGATGTCGACAAGAGGAGCCCCCAGTTTCTCGTCGCGTGCCGCAGCACGAAGTGCCCGCTGCAGGGCGCGACGCTGCCCGTCTATACCATCGACGAGGACCTCTACCTGTCGCAGCCGGGCCTCGTGATCGGCACCATCGACAAGTTCGCGCAGATCGTCCGCAACCACCACACGCACCGTCTGCTCGACGGTCCCGGTGGGCCGCCGGAACTCATCATCCAAGACGAACTGCACCTCATCTCGGGCCCCCTCGGAACGGTGGCCGGCGTCTATGAAGCTGCCATCGATTTGATCTGCCGGCGTGACGGGGTGGGGCCAAAGATCCTCGGAAGCACAGCCACGATCCGTCGCGCGCGCGACCAGGTCCGCCAGCTCTTCGACCGCGACGTGCTGCAGTTTCCGCCGCCGGTGCTCGACGCGACGGACTCGTGCTTCGCCGTGGTGGATCATCAGGCGCCGGGACGTCTCTACGCGGGCGTGACGACGGCGGGGCGCAGCCCGAAGTTCATCCTCCAGGCAGCATGCGCCTCGATCCTCCAGGGAGCCTCGGAGGATGCCGTGGTCGCGCCGCAGGAGCGCGATCCGTACTGGACGCTCGTCGCGTACTTCAACTCGTTGCGCGAGCTCGGCGGCGCGCTTGTGATGATGCAGGACGACGTGCACGACAGCATGGCCAACTTCGCCGCCCTGCACTCGACCCAGCGGCGACACATCGACGAGCCGGTCGAGCTCACGAGCCGGGTCGAACAGGCAGAGATCCCCTCGCGGCTCGTTTCGCTGGAGCGACGCTACGACCATCGACTGCCGGTCAACAAGCAGACGCAGGACACGGCCATCGTCCTAGCGACCAACATGATCTCGGTGGGCGTCGACATTCCGCGCCTCGGTCTCATGGCCGTCAACGGCCAGCCGAAGACCATGTCGGAGTACATCCAGGCCACCTCACGCGTCGGTCGCAATCGGGTGCCCGGTCTCGTGGTGACGCTCTACAACGTCGGACGACCCCGCGACCGCTCGCACTACGAGGCGTTTCGCACCTGGCATCAGACGCTCTACCGCGAGGTCGAAGCGACGAGCGTGACGCCGTTTGCGCCGCGGGCGCGGGACCGCGCGCTGCACGCCACGATGGTGGCCCTCGCGAGGCACATGGTGCACGGGATGCTCGAAGACACGTTGATCACCCCGTCGCGTCGCATCGAGCTCGACCGCCTGGTCGACGAAGTCGTCGCGCGGGCGCGCAACCTCGACGCGACCGAGAGCAGCGCCGTCGCCCGCGAGCTGCGCGAGTACCTGGACGACTGGGAGGGACGCGGCGCGATCAAGCGGTACTGGGACGACTTCAACGCCGACGACAGTCTCCTGGTGTCGGCCGAGGTCGTGGCCGAAGCGCGGGCAGTTGGCGGGCGCTGGACCAGGCCCGCACGCGCGACGCCCAACTCGATGCGCGACGTGGAAGCGCAGGTTCAGTTCCGTCTCGCACCGTCGCTGAAGAGCGCAACGTGAGGAGCCATCACCCCCATGCGTAACCGAATCGGAGGGCTCCGCCGGAGCCATGTCGTGACGACCTACGGGCCGGGCGCGATCATTGATTTTCGCGCTCCGAAGAGCGGTGCTCCATTGTCGGGCGTGCTCGCGGGCCTCGAAGAGTGGGACGCCGCCTCGGGCGGCAAGCCCGGAATGAACCACCCACAGGTGATCCACGAGGCGCGGCTGGAGAAACGGCTCGGCGTCGACGGGTTCCGCCTTCCTCCCGTGAAGCACGCTCAGATGGGTCGGGAGATCGATGATTCGATCGACGTGCTGCCGGTAGTGCGCTTCCCGCAGTACCTGCAGTGCCCGGCGTGCAACCAGCTCAAGCGCGCTGATGACTGGAACAAGAACCCGGGCGACCCGGAGCGGTGGTGCGGTCGCTGCTCCGACGACGAGAAGGTCTGGGCAGTCCCGGTGCGCTTCATCGTCGCGTGTGAAGACGGGCACCTCGACGAGTTCCAGTGGAAGCGCTGGATCGGCTGCACCTGCACACGCTCGGCGCTCGCGCTCGAAACGCGGGGCCCCGGCCTCGGCGGCAAGGTCGTACGATGCACCGCCTGCGAGCACTTTCGCTCCCTCGAAGGCGTCTTCCAGAAGCACGCGATGCAGTCGGTCGGCTGCACCTGCGCAGGAGCCGAACCCTGGATCGCAGGGGAGCGGGACGCGCGCTGCGGCAAGCCGCTGCGTGTTCTGCAGCGTGGTGCTTCGAACGTGTATTGGGGTGACACGCGGTCGGCCCTGGACATCCCGCCCTTCTCGCCCGACCCGAGCTCGGTGTTCGGACCCTACTGGCCGGCGCTTCGGGACGCGAAGCGGGCGAAGTGGCCTGTGCTGATCGATGGAATGGAGCTCGTCGACAAGCTCGGACAGCCCGCCAGCGTGTTGCAGAGGAAGCTCGAAGAATGGGCCGACACGCTGGCGAGCGACGACGAGGAGCAGCCCGTCGAGTGGGCTGAGTTCAAGCAGTTTCACCGCTCGCTGACGGAGCCGATCACGCGACCGGAGTTCGAGACGCGACCGTCGCAGGCGCCGCCGGAGTTTCGATCCTTCCTCGAAGGCGTCGCGCTTGCGCGCAGGCTTCGTGAGGTGCGCGCGCAGGTTGGTTTCACGCGCATTCACCCGCCAGCGGGGATGTTTCGTGCCGGTCAGGCTCACCCGGGCAAGTTGTCGAAGGTGAAGCTCCGCTGGCTTCCGGCGATCGAGATGCGCGGGGAGGGGATCTTCCTGGGGTTCGATCGCGAGGCTGTCCACGAGTGGGAGCAGCGCAAGGAGGTGGACGACCACTTCAAACGCTTCTGCCAGCAGCTATGGAAGGACCTCGCGAGTGAAGCTCGTACGCCCGAGGAGCTCGCGGGGGTGCAGGAGAAGTTCGACCGGTGGCGTCCGTACGGCGCGCGGTTCGTGCTGCTGCATTCGTTCGCCCACGCGTTCATGCGGCGGCTGTCGCTGGAGTGCGGCTACAGCAGCTCCGCGCTGCGCGAGCGGCTCTACGTGAACGTCGGACCGGTGGAGATGCTGGGCGTACTCGTTCACACCGACTCGCCCGACTCGGAGGGGACGCTCGGCGGCCTCGTACGGCAGGGTCAGCCCGATCGTCTGCACGACACCATCGTCGGGCTGCTACGCGACGCGCAGTGGTGCTCGTCGGACCCCGTTTGCATCACCGGCACGATGACTCTCTCGACGCCCCGCAACGGCGCCGCGTGCCACGCGTGTCTGCTCGCGCCCGAGACCTCGTGCCAGCACTTCAACACCCTGCTCGACCGGACGTTGATGGTGGGCACGGAGGAGATCCCGCGCCTCGGGTTCTTCCGGGCGCACATCGAAGAAGTCCTGTGAAGATCGACGCGCGCTCGTTGTACCGGGCGTGGAGACTGGCGCGCGAGGCGGGGCGCGAGCTCTTCCGTCCGGGGGTTGGCGACGAACTCCCAACGCTGCCGGGGTGGGATGCGTGCGCCCTGCCGACGGAGCACCTCGCGAAGGAGGCATCGGTCACGGTGCTCGAGGCCCTGCGTGCGGTCGAACTCCACCAGCGCGAGCAGCCGCCGGATCTGGCGCGGGTCGAACTCGTAGCAACGCTACCAGGGCCGCGTCGGCAGGTTGCCGCGACGCGCGATGTGGTGCGCGAGCTGATCCGCGGCGCCCGACGGGAGCTTCTCATCGTGGGGTTCTCGATCACCGACCACGACTTTCGCGAGCTCCTCTACCGCCGCGGCCTCGACGGGGTGCGCGTCACGGTGGTCGGCGATCGCGCGTCCGGCGACGCGACCGAGCTGGTGCGGGCCTGGCCTGCGAAGGCCGAACCGCTGGTCGCTTTGCGCGACGCCTCACCCACGCGCGACGAGCATCGACGGATGCACGGGAAGGTGATCGTCGCCGATCGCGCGCGGGTGCTGATCGGCTCTGCCAACTTCAGCGCGGGTGGGCTCGCCGGCAACATCGAACTTGGGGTCCGCTTGGAGGGCGCGGTTGCGCCGGAAATCCACCGTATCATCGAGCAGCTCCGCGACGAGGGATGGCTCGTCGCAGTGTCGGTCTGAGCGACCGGCGATCGTGAGACTGCTCGGGACTGCCTGGGGCGAAGGCGTAGGCGTCACCGCCAGACGTCGAGCGGCGGAGCGCCAGACGTCGAGCGCTCCACCAACCGCCGTCGCCCACCCGAGCACGTCGCCCACGCCTCCGCTGCATCGGAATGGCCACGCCCGGCCCCCTGCTCCCGCCCTCGTCGTCGCGCACCGCGGGCTTGAGTCCGCCAATCACTCCGTGTGACCTTGGAACGACCCGCTTCCAGAGAAGGTCAACCCATGCATGCATCTCCACGCTCACACCTGATTCCCCACGCCATCCGGGTGGGCATCGCCGCCCTCGCGCTGCTGTTCGGCGGCTGTGACGGCACGGCGATCGTCGGCGCCACCCCCGACGCCGGCCGCGACTCCGCGCTCGACGTGAGCTGTAGCGCGGACCAGTCCGCCTGCGGCGGCGCCTGCGTCGACACCCGCAGCAGCGCCCTCCACTGCGGCGCCTGCGGCAACGCGTGCGCCCCCGGCAACCTCTGCGTCAACGGCGCGTGCATGCAGAGCTGTCCGGGCATGCAGACGCTCTGCAACGGGAGCCTCTGCGTCAGCACCAGCACCGACCGCGCGCACTGCGGCGGCTGCGGCAGCGCGTGCGGCACCGGGCAGGTGTGCTCCAACGGCCGCTGCGACGTCGAGTGCGCGCCGGGCCTGCTGACGTGCTCGGCGGCGAGCGGCGGCGACGCGGGCATCGACGGCGGCGCGGGCATCGACGCCGGCGCGGCGGCGCGCTACTGCGCCGACCCGCAGACGGACCGCAACAACTGCGGCGCCTGCGGCAACGCCTGCCCGAGCGGGCGCATCTGCGAGGGCGGCGCCTGCGTGGTGAGCTGCCTCGACGGGCAGACGCTCTGCGGCGGCGCGTGCCGCGAGCTCCAGAGCGACCGCGCGAACTGCGGCGCCTGCGGCAACGCCTGCGCCGGCGGGCAGGTCTGCTCCAGCGGCGCCTGCCAGGTGAGCTGCGGCGGCGGGCTGCTCGAGTGCGGCGGGGTCTGCCGCGATCCGCAGAACGACACCCAGAACTGCGGCGCCTGCGGCACGGTGTGCCCCGCGGGCCAGGTGTGCAGCCGCGGGGCCTGCGAGGTGACCTGCGCCACCGGGCTCTCGAACTGCAGCGGCACCTGCCGCGACCTCGCGACCGACAACGCACACTGCGGCGCCTGCGGCACGGTCTGCCCCTCCGGGCAGGTGTGCTCCGGCGCCATGTGCCTCGCCACCTGCGCCGCGGGGACCACCGTGTGCGGCGGCGCCTGCCGCGACCTGCAGAGCGACCGCACCAACTGCGGCGCCTGCGCCAACGCCTGCCCCTCCGGGCAGGTGTGCTCCGGCGGCACGTGCCAGGTCTCGTGCGGCGCGGGCACCACCGAGTGCGGCGGCGTCTGCCGCGACCTGCAGACCGACGGCCGCAACTGCGGCTCGTGCGGGCGCGCGTGCCCCTCGGGGCAGCTCTGCTCGGCGGGCACCTGCCAGGTGTCCTGCGGCTCGGGCTTCAGCGACTGCAGCGGCGCCTGCCGTGACCTGCAGGGCGACCGCGCCAACTGCGGCGCGTGCGGCACCGCCTGCGCTGCCGGGCAGGTCTGCTCCGCGGGCACCTGCCAGGTGAGCTGCGGCGGCGGCCTCACCGACTGCGGCGGCGTCTGCCGGGACGCCCGCACCGACCGCCTCAACTGCGGGATGTGCGGGCGCGCCTGCGCTGGCGGCGAGGTGTGCACCAACGGCGCGTGCGTCGTCTCCTGCGGCGGCGGCCTCACGGACTGCGCGGGCGTCTGCCGCGACACCCAGAGCGACCTCGCGCACTGCGGGATGTGCGGGCGCGCCTGCGCCGCCGGACAGGTCTGCTCCGCGGGCACCTGCCAGGTCTCCTGCGGGGGCGGGCTCACCGAGTGCGCGGGCATCTGCCGTGACACCGACACCGACCGGGCCAACTGCGGCGCGTGCGGCAACGCCTGCGCCGCCGGGCAGGTCTGCTCCAACCGCGCCTGCGTGGTGTCGTGCGGCGGCGGCCTCACGGAGTGCAGCGGCGTCTGCCGCGACACCCAGAGCGACCTCGCGCACTGCGGGGCGTGCGGGCGCGCCTGCGCCGCCGGACAGGTCTGCTCCAACGGCACCTGCACGCTGAGCTGCGCCGTCGGTCTCACCAACTGCGCCGGCGTCTGCCGCGATCCGCAGACCGACAACAACCACTGCGGCGCGTGCGGCAACGCCTGCGCCAGCGGGCAGGTCTGCTCCGCGGGCATCTGCCAGCTCTCCTGCCAGCAGGGCACCACGAACTGCTCGGGCTTCTGCCGCGACCTCCAGAGCGACGTGCGCAACTGCGGGATGTGCGGCCGCGCCTGCGCGGGAGGTCAGGTCTGCGCCAACGGCACCTGCCAGGTCTCCTGCGGCGCCGGGCTCACCAACTGCGGCGGCGTGTGCCGCGACCTGCTCACCGACAACAGCAACTGCCTCACCTGCGGCAACGCCTGCGCGAGCGGGCGGGTCTGCTCCGCGGGCGCCTGCCAGGTCTCCTGCGGCGCGGGCTTGAACGACTGCTCGGGCGTGTGCCGCGACCTCGGCACCGACAACAACCACTGCGGCGCCTGCGGCCGCGTCTGCGCCAGCGGGCAGGTGTGCTCCGCGGGCGCCTGCCAGGTCTCCTGCGGGGCGGGGCTCACCACCTGCTCGGGCGTGTGCCGCGACCTGCAGACCGACCGCGTGAACTGCGGGATGTGCGGCCGCGCGTGCGCCAGCGGGCAGGTCTGCTCCGCCGGCACCTGCCAGGTCTCCTGCGGCGCGGGCACCAGCGACTGCTCGGGCGTGTGCCGCGACCTGCAGACCGACAACAACCACTGCGGCGCCTGCGGCCGCGTGTGCGCGAGCGGGCAGCTCTGCTCCGCGGGCGTCTGCCAGGTCTCCTGCGGCGCCGGGCTCACGGACTGCTCGGGCGTGTGCCGCGACCTCGGCACCGACAACAACCACTGCGGTATGTGCGGCCGCGTCTGCGCGGCGGGCACGGTGTGCTCCGCGGGCACCTGCCAGGTCTCCTGCGGCACCGGGCTCAGCAACTGCTCGGGCGTGTGCCGCGACACCCGCACCGACCGCCTGAACTGCGGCGGCTGCGGCGTCGTCTGCGCGGGCGGGCAGATCTGCAACAACGGCGTCTGCGAGGTCTCGTGCATCAGCACGCAGACCAACTGCTCGGGCACCTGCCGCGACCTGCAGAGCGACCGCGCCAACTGCGGGATGTGCGCCCGCGTGTGCCCCACCGGGCAGATCTGCACCGGCGGAAACTGCGCGACGAGCTGCCCGTCGGGGCAGTCGGACTGCAGCGGCGCCTGCCGCGACCTCACCAGCGACGCAAACAACTGCGGCGCCTGCGGCAACGTCTGCGGCGCCGGGCAGCTCTGCGTGGCGGGCACCTGCCGCCTGTCGTGCGCCGCGGGGCTCACCGACTGCGCGGGCGTCTGCCGTGACCTCCAGGTCGACCCGCGCAACTGCGGCGCCTGCGGCACCGTGTGCGCGTCGGGGCTGCTCTGCGTCAACCGGGTCTGCAGCCTCGTGTGCCCCAGCGGGCAGGCGAACTGCGCGGGCACCTGCCGCGACACGCAGACCGACCTGAACCACTGCGGCGTCTGCGGGGTGGTCTGCCCCAACAACCTCGCCTGCGCCGCCGGCGCGTGCGCCTGCCGCACGGGTGAGACCCTCTGCGGCGCGGGCTCCTCGCGCCGCTGCGTCGACGCGCGCAACGACCCCAACAACTGCGGCGCCTGCGGCAACGTGTGCGCCGCGGGGCGCGCCTGCAGCAACGGCGCCTGCGTGCTCTCGTGCCCCGCGCCGCAGGTCGCCTGCAACTCCAGCTGCGTCGACACCCGGCAGGACCCCGACAACTGCGGCACCTGCGGCCTCGCGTGCCCGAGCTACCCCAACGGCACCCGCGCGTGCAGCAGCGGCACCTGCGTGCCCGGCGCGTGCAACGCGGGCTTCGGCAACTGCAACAACGTCACGGGCGACGGCTGCGAGGCCAACCTGCTCTCCAGCACGTCGCACTGCGGCACCTGCGGCACCGTCTGCCCGACGCCCGCCAACGCGGTCGCGGGCTGCCTCGGCGGCACCTGCGGCGTGGGCGCCTGCAACACCAACTTCGGCAACTGCAACAACAGCGCGAGCGACGGCTGCGAGGTCGACCTCCGCAGCAGCAACGCGCACTGCGGCACCTGCGGCCGCGCCTGCACCGGCGGGACCACCTGCCAGGCCGGCGTCTGCACCGGCGTGCGCCCCTGCTCGCAGGTCGCGCGCGACCACTGCCTCGCGCTCTTCGGGAGCACCGCCACCTTCGTGCGCAGCTCCCCCTCGTCGCAGATCACCGGCGGCGTCTGCCTCCGCCCCGGCGTCGGGGAGGGCAGCAACTGCAACGACTGCAGCACCTGGCGCTTCATCGCCTGGCGCACGGGCTACGACAACTGGGACTGCGCCAACCACACCGCCGGCCGCACCTACTGCGGCCACACGCCCTGCGGCTGCGGCGACAACCAGCCGTCCCCGACCACCTGGGACCTCCAGGGCTGCACCCCCGACTGACCCCCCCGCTCCCCCCGTCGCTGGACGACGCCCTCCCCCCGCGGCGATGCTCCCTCCGGTGAGCATCGCCCCCTCCCCCGCCCTCGCCCTCTCCCTCGCCCTCGCCGCCTGCAAGACCGCCGCGCCCGTGCCGGCGCCCACCGTCGACGCCGCGCCCATCGCCGACGCCTCCGCCGACGCCGGTCCCGCGGACGCCGCCGCCCCGGGCGCGCTCAGCTTCCGCGGCCAGGGCCTGGGTGCGCCCGATCGCTCGATGCCCGAGGTCGACGCCGTCGGCTATGAGCTCGACCTCGCGGTCACCGACGCCACGCCCGGCGCAGAGGCCTTCCGCGCCACGCTCCGCGGCACCTTCCTGGCCACCCGCGCGCTCACCTCCCTCGCGCTCGACCTCGAGGGCAACGAGGTCGACGAGGTCACCGTCGACGGCGCCGCCACGACGCACACCCGCACCGGCGACCGCCTCGACGTCGCCCTGCCGCACCCCGTGGCCGACGGCGCGGGCTTCGTGGTGTCGGTCCGCTACCACGGCGTCTTCCTCCAGGGCCGCACCGGCGCCGCGGGCTTCAACACCAACGGCGGGCTCATGGCGGTGCAGCGCAACCGCGAGGGGCGCCGGGTGTTCATGTCGCTCGACTGGCCGGGGCGCACGCGGCGCTGGCTGCCGGTGCGCGACCACCCCCGCGACGGGGCGATGGTGGCCGCGCGGCTCACCTTCCCGGCGGCGTACACGGTGATCTCCAACGGCCGCCGCGTGGGCGTGACCGACAACGCCGACGAGACGCGCACCTGGGAGTACGAGGCGCTCACCCCGATGCCCATCTACGACCTCCACATCGGGGCCTACGACCAGTGGGTCGACCAGGAGTCGCCCGCGGCGGCCAACGGGGTGGTGATCCACCACCACGACTATCGATCCATGGTGGCGCAGGGCAACGCGGCCTACGCCGACATCCATGAAGCGATGAACTTCTACACCGACACCTTTGGCCCCTACCGCTGGGGGCCGATGGCCTTCCTGCAGGAGCCCGCCATCGGCGGTGGGATGGAGCACGCCACCGTGGTGAGCATGGAGGAGACCATGTTCACGCGGCCGCGCGTGGCCCGCGGGGTGGCCATCCACGAGCTCGCGCACCACTGGGCGGGCAACCTCGTGCGCGGCGTCACCTGGAACGACCTCTGGCTCTCCGAGGGCTTCAGCGACTACCTCACGGGGCGCTACATCGAGTCGCACGACGGCGCCGCGGCGGGGATCGTCCAGTGGCAGGAGGTGCTGCGCCAGGGCCTCACCACCGAGCACGCGATGCGCAACGACGCCCTGCTGGCGCTGCGCCCGGCGGACCCGGAGGCCGACCCCCTGCGGATGTTCACGCTCATCGTCTACAAGCACGGGGCCTTCGCGCTGCGGATGCTCGAAGCGGTCGTCGGGAGGGAGGCGCTGACGAGCTTCCTGCGCGGGTGGTTCGATAGGCACGCGTACGCCGCGGTGGGCACCGAGGCGCTGCGCACCGAGCTCGAGGCTGCCACCCGGCAGGACCTGCGGGGCTACTTCGACCAGTGGGTGTACGGGGTGTTCCACCCGGTGATGACGGTGACGACGGCGGCGGCGGGGCAGGCCGGGATGGTGGCCGTCACCGTGCGCCAGGTGCAGACCGTGGGCCCGGCCGAGGGCTTCCGTTATCCATTGGAGCTCGAACTCCGCAGCGGCGCGATGACCCAGCGCGTGCGGATGGACGTGACCGGCCGCGAGACGACGGCGACGGTGGCGGCGGGCTTCACGCCGACCGCGGTGGTGATCGACCCGGAGGTGAAGTTGTTTGCCACGGCCGCGTGCGGCACGGGTCTGCCCGACTGCCGCGCGGGATGGACCTGCACCGCCTCGACGACCCTGGCGGGCGTGCGCTACTGCCTGCCGCCCGCCGCGCCGCAGCAGTAGCGCGACGCCCCGGTCAGTACTGCCAGGGGAACTTCTTGTAGTCCTGCGGGCGCTTCTCCAGGAAGGCGTCGCGGCCCTCCTGCGCCTCCTCGCTGCCGTAGGCCAGGCGCGTCGCCTCGCCCGCGAAGAGCTGCTGACCCACCATCCCGTCGTCCGTCAGGTTGAAGGCGTACTTCAGCATCCGCTGCGCCGTCGGGCTCTTGGCGGTGATCTCCCGCGCCCACTGCAGCGCCTCCCGCTCGAGGTCGGCGTGGGCGATGCTGGCGTTGACCATGCCCATCGCCACGGCCTCGTCGGCGCTGTACTCGCGGCCCAGGAAGAAGATCTCCCTCGCCCGCTTCTGGCCCACCATCTTCGCCAGGTAGGCCGAGCCGTAGCCGCCGTCGAAGCTCGCCACGTCGGCGTCGGTCTGCTTGAAGCGCGCGTGCTCTTTACTGGCCAGCGTAAGGTCGGCCACCACGTGCAGGCTGTGGCCGCCGCCCGCGGCCCACCCCGGCACCACCGCGATCACCACCTTGGGCATGAACCTGATGAGCCGCTGCACCTCCAGGATGTGCAGCCGTCCGAGGCGCGCCGGGTCGACCACGCCCTCCGAGCCCTCGTACTTGTAGCCGTCCTTGCCTCGGATGCGCTGGTCGCCGCCGGAGCAGAACGCCCACCCGCCGTCCTTCGGCGATGGGCCGTTGCCCGTGAGGAGCACGCATCCCACGTCGCTCCACTGCCGCGCGTGGTCGAGCGCGAGGTAGAGCTCGTCGACCGTGCGCGGGCGGAAGGCGTTGCGCACCTCCGGGCGGTTGAAGGCCACCCGCACGCAGCCCACGTCGAGCGCGCGGTGATAGGTGATGTCCTCGAAGGCGAAGCCCTCCACCGGACGCCACGCCGACTCATCGAAGATCGCAGAGACCGTCATGCGCCCGGTCATAGTGCCAACGCGCCAGCGAGGGAACAGGCCCGTACAACCGTTCCACAGTGTGGCGTGAACGTAGCGATACGGTGTGGGGGGGCCGGGGCGCGATCGCTCGCGCTATCACGCGATGTGTCGCGCGGGCACGCCGAATGCTGTGGGTCGAAGACACAACCCACAAGCGACGAGGTGACCCGATGAAGCCAGTGCTCCTGTCCGTTGCGGCGACGATGTTGGTGGCGCTGGCGGCTCCGGCGACCGCGGGGGCGCAGGTGCGGGCCACCGCGCTCGTGGGGGTCGACTACATGAACCGCGGGCCCACCGCGATGTCGCTGCGCGCGGAGGGCACGCTGTCGCTGATCCCGTGGATCCACGTCGGCGCGTACGGCACGGCGCTGAGCACCCTCGACCAGGACACCACAGGCTACTCCGTGGGCGGCCTGCTCGCCCTGCGCCCGGGCATCCCCGGCACCAGCATCGACCCCATGGGCTTCGCCAGCCTCGGCTACCAGCGCACCCCCGGCGCCTTCTATGACAGCGGCGCCGTGCTCCAGGTGGGCGGCGGCCTGGTCTTCCACATGCTGCCCATCCTCGACCTCGAGCTGCGCGCGGCCTACGTCCAGATGATCGCCTCCAACGACGACGCCAGCGGCGTCACCGCGGCCATCGGCCTCTCGCTGCACCCGTGATGGGCGATTGACGGCTCCCCGCCCGCCGCGGATACCTCCCGCACCCACCGTGCGACTCCCTCCCTCCTTCCTCCTCGCGCTCTGCCTCGCCGGCTGCAGCGAATCCAGCCCCGACGCCACCGCCGACGCCGCGGTCGGACCCCTCCCGTGGATGCCCATCGGGGACGGCACGTGCAACGCCCGCGCGCGCCGCGTCGCCGCCCTCCCCGGCGTGCACGTCGCCCCCTCGAGCGGGCCCATCCAGTGGCTCACCAATCCCCCCTCGTCGGGCAACCACTACGGCACCTGGGCCCGCTGGGGCGCGTGGCCCGACCTGGCCCGCGGCTACTGGGTGCACAACCTCGAGCACGGCGGCGTGGCGCTGCTCTACCAGTGCCCCGCGGGCGAGCGCTGCGACAGCGTGCGCGACGCCCTCGTGGCCGCCGCGGGGGGGTTCCCGGGCGACCCGGCGTGCGGGCCCGTGGACGCCGCGCCGCCGAGGGTGCGCGTGGTGATCACCAACGACCGGGAGATCACCACCCCCGTGGCGGCCGCGGCGTGGGGCGCCGTGTACGAGGCGACCTGCGTGGACGCGGCGTCGCTGCGGCTGTTCTACGCGATGTTCGCGGGGCGGGCGCCGGAGGACTTCTGCGCCGAGGGCAGCGTGCCGTGAGGCGTTGACCTCACCCCCGCTGGCGCGATGCCCCTCTCCATGAATGGTTCACTTCGGGACACATCTTGCGGAACGGCTTGTTTTCAGGCGATTCGTGGAGGTGCAAGCCGTGGCGCGTCGCCGGGGTTCGGGCGTTGGCCCTCACCCCGGGCAATAACAGGGGGCGCCCCGGGCACTGCCCGGGGCTGTCGAGCAGGGACGCCGATTCCCTGCAATCTGCTCTGCTTCGTCCGCGCCTTCCGGAAGGTCGAGCGTGTTCCAGTTCGGTAGCCCCGGACCACGTCCGGGGCGCCACCCTGTTATTGCCCGGGGTGAGGGCCAACGCCCGAACCCCGGCGACGCGCCACGGCTTGCACCTCCACGAAGCGCCTGAAAACAAGCCGTTCCGCAAGATGTGTCCCGAAGTGAACCATTCATGGAGAGGGGCATCGCGGCAGCGGGGGTGAGGTCGGCGCGAGCTTCGACGCATGACCGGGAGATCGGCGCGGAGCAGGTCTCCCCCCATAGGCGTCAACCGTCGATTGAAGGGCGGGCGGGGCAAGCCCCGCCCCAACGCGGAGAGTTCACGCGGCGTAGGGGCGGGGCTTGCCCTGCCCGCATCGGCATCAATCGGGTGACGCC
>JAUSAZ010000115.1 GCA_030652255.1 Myxococcales bacterium
GGCGGCGGTGGCGGTGGCGGCGGTCGGCGCGGGCGACGGGCGCGGCGGGTCGGCCCACGCCGCCGTGGTCGCGAGGGTGGCGGCGAGCAGGGTCACCCAGCGGAGCGTGCGGGCGATCACTGCGCACCCCCGGCGGCGGGCGTGGGCCGGGGCTCGGGGTCGCGCACCTGGAGCGTCCCGGAGAGCGGGAGGGCGTCGAGGCGCAGCGTCGTCGAGCCGTCGCGGTTGACCCACGCCGAGCCGACGCGCGTCCAGATGGAGCGGGCGCCCTCGCGCTCGGTGATCATGTAGACGGCCTTGGTGTTGCGGGCGCCCGTGGTCGACGAGTGGCCCTGATCGATGTCCTGGTTCATGGCGGAGACTCCTGTGTCGGCGCGGGGTTGTTGTGTGCGCCGGGAGGGGTCCATGTCCACGCGGCGTGCCATCACGAAAGCACTTGTTTTCAAGCGTCGCAGGGGTGGCGGCGGGTGGCGGCGGGGGTGGCGGCGGGGGTGGCGGCGCCCTTTACTCACCCGCGCGCATCGGGTATCCAGCCGCCCGCCCGACCGCTCATCCCGAGCGGCGGTGACAGCCCACGGCCGCGAATCCCCGCCGCGCGTCGACCACTCCGGGTCGGCCGCCGGCGACGGACCGAACGGATGGGGGAACGAAGGACGACATCCCAATGACCACCACGAGCATCACCATCCAGGCCTCCGCCCGCACCGCCGGCGGCAAGGGTCCCGCAGGCCGCGTCCGCGCTGGCGGCAAGGTCCCCGCGATCGTCTACGGGCCGGGCGAGAAGGGCCGCGCCATCGCGGTCGAGGCCAAGGACATCCGCGCGATCCTGCACTCGCCCCTCGGCGGCAACACGGTGGTGACCCTCACCGTCGACGGCCACACCCAGCTCGCGCTGCTCAAGAGCTTCGACCACGACCCGATGACCCGCGGCGTCGTCCACGCCGACTTCTACAGCGTGTCGCTCGAGCGCCCCATCACCGTCCAGGTGCCCTTCGTCCTCACGGGCAAGTCCAAGGGCATCGCCAACGAGGGCGGCATCCTCCGCCAGATCTTCCGCTCGCTGCCGGTCGTCACGACGCCCGACAAGATCCCCGCGAAGATCGAGGCGGACATCACCGGCCTCGGCCTCGGCGAGAGCCTCCACGTCCGGGAGCTCGTCCTCCCGGAGGGCGTGGCGATCAAGCTCGACGGCAGCCAGACCGTGGTCTCCATCGTCGCGCCGGAGAAGGACACCGAGGCCGCCAAGGTCCCCGGCGCCCCCGAGGCCAAGGCCGCCCCCGCGGGCAAGGACGCCAAGGCCGCCCCCGCCAAGGACGCCAAGGCCGCCCCCGCCAAGAAGAAGTAGTCCCCCGCTCCCCTCCGGTGCCCGCATGGCGCACCTCGCCCTCGTCGCCCCCTACCTCCCCGCGCCCGCCAACACCGGCGGGCGCATCCGCATGCATCGGCTCGCGCGCTCCCTCGCCGCGGTCGCCACCGTCGACCTGTTCGCGCGGGTGTTCCCCGTCGAGCTCACGACGGACATCGGCCCGGCGCTCGCGGCATACCGCTCGGTGTATCTCCGCGGCGCCGACCTCGGCGCCTGGCGCCTCGTCGGCGAGAGCCGCCGGGTGCGCGAGGCGTCGCCCCTCGGGCTCGCCCGCGACCTGCGCGCGGCCCACGCCCGCCGCCCCTACGACGCCGTCATCGCCTGCCACTGCTACGCCGCCGCCACCGCGCGGGCGCTGGGCGCGGAGGTCGCGCGGGTGCTCGACGAGCACAACATCGAGAGCCGCTACGCCCGGCGCATGAGCCCCAGTGACGCCGCCGAGCACGCGCGCCTCGAGCGCTGGGAGCGCGCCCGCTGGCGCGACGCCGCGCTGGTCACCGCCGTCACCGAGGCCGACGCCGCGGTCATCCGCGCCCACCGCGACGGCCCCACGGTGGTCGTCGCCAACGGCGCCGACGCCGCCGCCACGCCGTACCGCCCGCCCTCCGCGCGCGCCGCCCGCTCGCTGCTCTTCGTCGGCGCGATGAGCCACCCCCCCAACGTCGCCGCGGCGGTGCGCCTCGCGCGCGACGTGCTCCCCCGCGTGCGCGCCCGGCACCCCGACGCCACGCTGGTGCTCTGCGGCCGCGCGCCCGACGCCGCCGTGCGCGCCCTCGCCTCCGCGCAGGTCACGGTCACCGGGACGGTGCCCGACACCCGCCCCTTCCTCGACGCCGCGGGCTGCTACGTCAACGCACTCACCGACGGCGAGGGGTCGAGCCTGAAGCTCCCCGAGGCGATGGCCGCGGGCGTGCCGGTGGTGAGCACCGCCGTCGGCGCGCGCGGCTTCGACGTCGCCCACGACCGCGAGCTGCTCGTCACCGCCGACGACCCCGCCGCCCTCGCCGCCGGGGCCCTCGCGGTCTTCGCCGACCCGGGCGCCGCCGACGCCCGCGCCCTGCGCGCCCGCGCCTTCGCCGAGGCCCTCGACTGGACCCTCCTCGGCGACCGCTTCGCCCGCGCGGTGCTCGGGGTGCTGCGATGACGCCGCCGTGCCCGCGGTGCCGCCGCGACGCGCCCCGGCGCTTCACGGTGCGCAGCTTCGACGTCCACCGCTGCGCGCGCTGCGACCTGGAGTTCGTCTGGCCCACGCCCTCCCCCGAGGCGCTCGCGTCGGTCTACACCGCGGGGTACTTCGAGGGCGGCGGCGCGGGCTACGCCGACTACTTCACCCGCGAGCGCGAGCAGGTCGCCCGCAAGAGCCGCGCGCGCCTCGCGGCCCTGCGCGAGCTCGGCGTCACCCGCGGCCGGCTCTTCGACCTCGGCTGCGCGGCGGGGTACTTCCTCGGCCACGCGCGCGACGCGGGCTTCACCGTCGCGGGCGCCGAGCCCTCGCCCGAGGCCCTCGCCGCCATGGACCCCTCCCTCCGCGCCGCGGTGGTGCCCTCGCTCGACGCGCTCGACGACGCGGCCCGCTTCGAGGTGGTCACCGCCTGGGACGTGCTGGAGCACCTCCCCGACCCCGACGCCACGCTGCGCTCGCTGCGCGCCCGGCTCACCTCCGACGGGCTGCTGGCGGTGGTGATCCCCGTGATCGGCAGCACCACCACCCGCCTCGCGCCCCGCCGCTGGGATCAGTACAAGCCCCCGGAGCACCTGTGGTTCTGGAGCGCCCGTGCGATGCGCGGGCTGCTCGCCGACCACGGCCTCCGCGTGGTGCGCGAGGACGTCGCCTGGCGCCGGCCGTCGCGCTTCATCGACCCCGACGGCGCCTCGCGCTCGCCCGTCGTGCGCCTCGGGCGCGCCCTCGACGCCCTCGGCCACCGCGCGCTCGCGGCCGTCGCAGGGCCGCACGTCGTCACCGACTCCGTCGCCTTCTACGCGCGGGTGGGCCCATCGTGAGGCTCGTCCACCTCGTGCCCTCGGTGGCCCTCGGCGGCACCGAGGCCGTCGCCGCCATGCTCGACGCCCTCGCCGCGCAGCACGGCCACCAATCCAGCCTCGACCTCCCCTTCGAGCGCGGGCTCCCGCCGCCCGGCGCCCTCTCCCGCGCGCAGTGGCTGCGCTGGGCCCTGCGCCCGCGCGCCGCCGACGTCTTCCACGCCCACCTCGCGTGGCCCGACCGCCTCGGCCCGGCCCTCCTCGCCGCCCGCGGCCGACCGCTGGTGGTCACCTTCCACCTGCTCCCCGCCGAGGGCGCCGCGTGGCCCCGCGACCGGCTCTCCGGCCTCGACGCCCGCGACCTCGTCCGCCTCGCCGCGGTGCGCGCCCGCACCCGCTGGATCGCCCTCTCCCGCGACGACGCCGCCCGCCTCGGGGCGCTCGGGCTGCGCGCGCAGGTGATCCGCAACGCCCCGCCGCCGCCGCGCGCCGCGACGCGGCCCTTCGCCTGGCCCGAGGGTGCAGTGCCCGTCGCCTCCGTCGGCCGGCTCGACCCGCAGAAGGGCTTCGACCGCATGCTCCGCGCGCTCGCCCCGCTCACTTCGCGCCCGTGGCACTGGGCCATCGCGGGCGACGGGCCCGACCGCGCCGGGCTCCTCGCCCTCCGCGACGCGCTGGGATTACGCGACCGGGTAAGCTTCGCCGGGGTGCGCGCGCCGATGGACCTCCTCGCGGGCGCCTCGTGGGCCCTCGCGCCGAGCCGCAGCGAGGGGATGCCGCTCGCCCCCATGGAGGCGATGGAGGCGCGGGTGCCGGTGCTGGCCTCGGACATCGGGGCCCACCGCGAGCTCTTCGCCGACGCGCCGGGCTCGCTGCTCCCGACCGACGAGGCGCGCTGGACGGAGGCCCTGGGGGTGCTCTTCGACGAGGGCGCGCGGGCGGCGATCGGGGCGGCGCAGGGAGCGGCGCTGGGGGACGATCCGCGCGGGCGGTGCTGGCGGCAGACGTCGATGTGCTACGACGCCGTGCGCAGCTGATGGGCATCGTGTATCGACCCAACCCGGTCCCCTATCGGCCGCACCGCGCGAGCTGGCGGCAGCCGCTGCACCTGCACCTCGCGCCCCTGTGGGACGCCCTGGCCCGGGAGCTGGCGCTGCTCCACGGCCGCGTCGTCGACGTGGGCTGCGGCCACAAGCCCTACCGCGCCATGCTCGGGCCGGGCGTGACGGAGTACGTGGGCGTCGATCGCGCGGGGCCGCACGCCGCGCCCGACGTGGTGGGCGACGCGTCGCAGCTCCCCTTCGACGACGCCAGCTTCGACGCGGGGGTGTCGTTCCAGGTGTTGGAGCACGTGCGCGACCCGAGGCAGTGCCTCCGCGAGCTCGCCCGGGTGGTGAAGCCCGGCGGCACGGTGCTGTTCACGGTGCCCGGGGTGTGGCCCGCGCACGAGGTTCCGCACGACCACTGGCGCTTCACGCGCGACGGCCTCGCGGCGCTGCTCGTCGACGCAGGGCTGGTCGAGGGTGAGGTCACCGCGCTCGGCGGGCTCTGGTCGGCGCTGGGACAGATGGCCAACCTGGAGCTCGACAAGCGCTGGTGGGCGCGGGGGCTCATCCCGTGGGTCAACCTGGGCGCGCGGGCGCTCGGGCCGACGGCGCGCGAGGAGCTGGTGCTCAACTGGCTCGCGGTGGCGAAGAAGCGCTGATGACCCCGAAGGACCCCTCGCTGGCGCGGAGGATCCTTCGCGAGACCACCCGCTTCGCGGGCATCCAGGTGATCGGGGCGCTGCTGCTCGCGGGGAGCAACCTCGTCCTCGCGCGCCTGCTCGACCCGCACGCCTTCGGCGCCTACGCCATCGGGACCTTCTTCCTCGGCCTCGGGGGACTGCTCGGCGACGGCGGCCTCGGCGCGGCCCTGCTGCGCAACCGCGGCGAGGTGACCGAGGGGGCCTACCGCACCACCCTCACCTTCCTGCTGGGGCTGGGCGCGGCCCTGGCGCTGGGCTTCTTCGTCGCCGCGCCCTCCATCGCCGTGCACTGGCAGCTCGCGCCCGGCGAGGCCACGGTGCTGCGCGCCATGGCGGTGCTCTTCCTCGTCGGCCCGCTGCGCTCGGTGCCGTACATCCGCCTGGAGCGCGAGCTGCGCTTCTCGCGCATCGCGGGCATCGAGCTCGCGGCGACCTTCACCCGCCAGCTCGTGACGGTGGCGCTCGCGTGGCGGCTCGGCGGGATGCGCGCCCTCGCGGGGGGCCAGCTCGCCGGGGCGCTCGTGCAGCTCGCCCTCGCCTGGCGCGCGGCGCGGGGATGGCCGGGCCTCGGCATCGACCCGAAGGTGCTGCGCGCGACGCTCGGCGAGGGGGTGCCGGTGCAGGCGCTGGCCATCGCGGCCTTCTTCAAGGACAACCTCTCGGCGGCGCTGCTCGGGTCGCTGATGGGCCCCGCCGCGGTGGGGCGCTTCGACTTCGGGCTGAAGTACGCCGCGCTCCCGGTGGTGGCCGTCAACGCGCTCTCGCGGGTGCAGCTCCCGGTGTACGCGCGCTTCGACGCGAAGGACCCGCAGCTCCACCAGGCCTTCGTGGGCGCCACGCGCACGGCCCTGCTGCTGGGCGTCCCGCTGCTGGTGGCGCTCTCCGTGGGCGCGCCGTCCATCGTGCCGTGGCTCTACGCCCCGCGCTGGGTCGGCTCCATCCCCGTGGTGCACGGCATCCTGGTGAACATGGCCTTCGGCCTCCTGGCGGGCCCGCTCTTCACCCTGTTGCAGGGCCAGGGCGAAGGGCGCCTCGCGCTGAAGGTCTTCGCGGGCTGGACGCTGGCCACCTGGGCGCTGGTGCTCGTGGTGTGGCACCACCAGCTGAGCGCCGTGGCGTGGGCCTACAGCGCGGTGACGGCGCCGGTGGTGCTCGGGCTCGTCCACTGGGCCGGCCGTCACATGGGGCGGCCGCTGTGGGGCGACTACGCGGGTCCGCTCGCGGCGGGCCTCGCGGCGTGGAGCCTCGGGCTGTTGAGCACGCCGGGCCCGCTGGCGCGCGCGGGCCTCGCGGTGCTGGTCTACGTGGCCGTGCTCGCGGCGATCGAGGGCCGGCGCGCGCTCGAAGACCTGCGCGCGTGGGTGGCGGCGCTGCGCTGAGCTCGGGGTCCGGCAGCGCGGCCCATCGGGGGGGGTAAGGGCCCCCGGCTCATGGGCCCACCGAGGTGAAGCGATCGTCAGGGGCACCTCTCTTACAGTCGTTGTGCCCGGCTGCCGCGGGTTGAAAACCCACGGCAGCCAAGGGAAAGGCCGCGGAGCGGCCTGCCGATGTTCGAGGACAGTGACCAGCCCGCCTCGCGGGCTTTCGCTTGGCTGCCGTGGGTTTTCAACCCGCGGCAGCCGGGCACGACGACCGCTTCACCTCGAAGGGCCCATGAGCCGGGCCCCCATAGGCCCCCGCCGCCGTGATCAGGGCTCGGCGAAGATCGACGGGCCGTCCGCGGCCGACGCGGCGCGCGTCATCCAGCGCGTGAGCTGGCCGATGTCGGACTCCGCCACGACGCGCGCGTGGAGGTCGTCGTCGAGCGTGAGCCCGCGCGCCCGACACAGCTCCAGCACCCCGTTCGCCAACGCAGCCTGCGCGCGCCCCATGCGGCCGATCGCGTCGTCACGCTCCTGCGCGGCGCGGTCACGCTCCTGCGCCACCTCCTCGACGGCGGTGCGCTGCTGCTCCACCACGCCCTGGAGTCGGACCGCGAGCTCGCGCTCGTTGGGCACCATCGCCTCGTTGATGAAGAAGCGCAGCCGGCTGTCGACCACCGCGAGGTCGAGGCCCAGCACCTGCGACGGGAGGTAGCCCGCCTGAGGGACGATGGGCTGGTACGTGCAGGCGCTTTCCCCGGCCAGGCGCCAGCCTCGCAGCGTGCTGCGTCGGCAGTCGAAGCTGAAGTACTCGGGGATGCGCCGACGCGCGTAGTCGCGGACGTTGTCCACCACGTCCTTGTGCTTGCGCCCGAGGTTGCGCACCTCGATGACGAGGTCGATGCCGCGCCCCTGGTCCTGCACCACCCACGACTCGGGCTCGATGTCGGGGTCGCAGTCCATCACCGCGAGGACGTCGGGGACCATCACGGGCTCACGCGGGTAGAACACCGCGAGCTCGCACGCCACGAACACCCCGCGACCCGCGCGGCGGAAGTGCCCGTCGAGGTCGGCGCCCGCCCCCGCCTTCCGGCGGAAGTGGCGCACCCCCTCGGACATCGCCTCGCGGTACTCCTCCAGCACCCCGAGGATGCGCTCGATGACCGCCTCGCGCTCCATGGGTGAGAGCCGGGCCCAGGTCTCCTCGTCGGGGAAGACCACCCTCGGATCATCCCACGCCCGCACCAGCGGCTCGGACCTCGTCGAGGACATCGCCCGGGGACGGTACCACGGAGGCTCGTGGCACCGCCCGGGGGGGGGAGCGCGTGCGTCACCCCATGGACTCTGGCGACTCCTGGCGCGCGAGCACGGGCTCGGCGATGCGCAGCAGCGACACGAGGGCGACCGCGAAGGCCGCGTCTGCCGCGAGCGAGATCGCCAGCCACGGGTAGCTGACGCCGCCGCGCTGGAACATCAGCAGGACGCTCTGCGCCGGGATGGCGAGCACCTTCCAGCCGATGAAGGCCGCGACGGCCTGCGGGGCCCAGCGGGGCAGCGTCGCGCCCACGCTGCGCATCGCCACGGCGAGGGCGCGCACCAGCAGCACGAGGTAGGCGGCGTGCAGGGCGATGGTGGCGACCGCGCGCAGCAGGAAGGTCGCGGTGAGCACCGTCGTGTTGTGCCCGGCGGCGCGCGCGAGCGGCGCGAGGCCCCACGCCGACAGCAGCGACACGCCCATCGCGGCGACGAAGAACCAGAACGACGCGCGCGCGGACTTCGACGCACCGGTCGCGACGGGGAGCTCGCCGAAGCGCCAGAGGCCCGCGCCGAGGACGGCGTTGGCGAGGATGTCGACGCCGCCGACGTATCCTGCGAGGGCCATCACCGGGGTGTAGCGCGAGCGCCCATCGGCGATCGAGGCCATGGCCGCGACCCTCGCGACCGCGCCGACCACGTGGAGGCCGAGCGAGACCATGGTCGCGTAGCGCATCCAGCGCAGGCCCTCGGCGGCGCGTCGCCAGCGCGGCGACGGACCGGTCGGGAGCGGACGGTATGCCGGCTGGGCGGCCGGGGCCTCGGGGGTCGAAGGGGTCATTGGGGGCGCGCAGTGTAGCCCGCCGCCCACGAACCAGCCGCGCTGACGGCTGCCATTGCGACCGGGCGGGACTTGGGTATTGATGCGCGCCCCAATGTCCGAAGCGCCCTTCGCCCACGTCGACCGCGCCGCCTTCGCCCGTGACCTCGACGCCGTGCGCGCGGAGCTCGACGGCACGACCCACGCCGACGACCTCGCCCACCTGCTGCGCATGGAGCGCTGGGGCCGCGCCTGCGCCGCCGTCGGCTACGCCACGGCGTGGATCGGGCCCAACCCGCTGTCGATGGCGGCGCTCAGCACGGCGAGCGTGGCGCGCTGGGCCATCGTGGCGCACCACGTCGTGCACCGCGGGTACGACAAGGTCGAGGGCGCGCCCGCGCGGCTGACGAGCGCGGGCTTCGGCGCGGGGCGGCGACGGCTGGTCGACTGGTTCGACTGGATGCTCCCCGAGGCGTGGCGCCTGGAGCACAACACCCTGCACCACTATCACACCGGCGAGACGCTCGACCCCGACCTGGTCGAGGAGAACGTGAAGGCCGTGCGCGACGCGAAGCTCCCGCTCGCGGTGAAGTACGCCGTGGTGGGCTTCTACGCGATGACCTGGAAGTTCACGTACTACGCGCCCAACACCTGGCAGGTGATGCGCAGGGCGGAGCGCTGTCGCGAGTCGGGTCAGGCGCCGTCGCCGAAGAAGATCGCGTCGGGCCCGGAGTCGTACCTCGCGGCGTACAACCCCTTCACGGCGGATGGTCGGCGTTACCTCAAGGAGTGCGCCCTGCCGTATGGGCTGACGCGCTTCGTGGTCATCCCCGCGGCGTACTCGCCGCTCGGCCCCTGGGCGGTGGCGAGCGTGTGGATGAACTCCGTCGGCGCCGAGGCGCTCAACAACCTGCACTCCTTCGCGCTGATCGCGCCCAACCACGCGGGCGACGACGTGTGGCGCTTCGAGGGCCCGGCGCGGGAGCGCGGGGAGTTCTACCTGCGGCAGGTCACCGGCTCGGTGAACTATCACACGGGCAGCGAGGTGGGAGACTTCCTCCAGGGGTTCCTCAACTACCAGATCGAGCACCACCTGTGGCCCGACCTGCCGGCGCGGGCCTACCAGCGACTCCAGCCGAAGGTGAAGGCCGTGTGCGAGAAGCACGGCGTGCCGTACGTGCAGGAGGGGCTGCACAAGCGGGTGAAGAAGCTGGTCGACATCATGGTGGGCAAGACCTCGATGCGCCGGGCGCCCGCGACCGCCGCCCGCGAGCAGGTCGCCGCCGCGGGGTGAGGGCCAACGGGCCCTAGTACCTTTCCACAGGGGACTTGAAGGGTTCAGGCGACCTCATTCCGGCCGTAGGAGTACGGGCAGCGCGTCGGCCTGGACGAGCAGCTTGATCGCGCGCGCGACGCCCGGTTGCCTGCGAATGAAACCCTCTCGCTC
>JAUSAZ010000117.1 GCA_030652255.1 Myxococcales bacterium
TGAAACCCACGGCAGCCTAAGGTGAAGGCCGCAAGCGGCCTGTCCGATGTCCAGGCACAGTGACCAGCCCGCCGCGGGCTTTCCCTTGGCTGCCGTGGGTTTCAACCCGCGGCAGCCGGGCCCGCGAAGGTGTGCGGGTAGCTCGGAGCCCGCAGCCTGCAAGCGCTCTACGCACGATGAGGGCAGCGATAAGCGCCCCGCGGGGGTAGGGCGCGCGGCAGCGGGGAAGGGGGCCCACGAATCCAGCGACGTTCACCGTCAAGACGGAGAGGATCTTTCAGGGATCCCCGGTACCCGGTGGGCCCTTGACGTAACCGGTGCCCCCGAACCCCGCTACAGATCGTACCGGCGCCCCACGAGCTTCACGGCCTGGTGGGACTTCTTCCGCGCCGCCATCGCGTTGAGCATCTCCATGGTGGTGAAGCAGTCGGCGAGCGCGCGGTGGGCCGGCGGGTGCGACAGCTTCAGGAAGCTCGCCAGCGTGCCCAGCTTGTGGTTGGGCGCCTCGGGGAAGACCACCCGCGCGAGCTTCAGCGAGCAGTAGAGCCCGCAGCCCGGCGTCGCGAGCTTCACCCGCCCGAACTCCCCCGCCAGGATGCGGAAGTCGAAGCTCGCGTTGTGCGCCACCAGCGTGTGGCCCGCGACGAACTTCGCGAAGCCCGCCAGCACCGGCGCCGCCTTCGGGGCCCCGGCCACCATCGCGTCGGAGATGCCGTGCACCCCCTGCACGATCGACGGGATGTGCATCTCCGGGTTCACCAGCGACTGGAACTGCCGCACCACCGCGCCGTTCTTCACGTGCAGCGCGGCGACCTCGACCAGCCGCGAGCCGACGGCGATGCCCGTGGTCTCGGTGTCGAGCACGATGAAGTCCGAGAGGTCGGGCGGGGCCGCGAAGCCGAAGGCCACCTGCGGCGACGGCGCCTTCACATACGCGGCCTTGTAAACCTTGGAGGGCTTGGGCTGATAGGGCGTGAGCTTGAAGGGCTCCGGGGTAACCGCCGCCACCGCGGGCACCGGCGGCGCAGGCGGGGGTAGTGGCTCCGCGGCGGGCAGCGAGCCGCGCAGCCGGTTGATGAGCGCGCGGGTGTTGGGGTGCAGTACGCGGGGGCTCACCGCGCCGACCCTACCAGCTGTTGCGCCGCTCGCGCAGCGCCGTGAACACCGCCACCGGGTCGCCCGTCACCCCCAGCGCCTCGGCCAGCGCGGGGTCGTCGCAGCGCAGGAAGGGGTTGAGGCGCCGCTCGTCGCGCAGGCTCTTCGGCACCGTGGGCTGGTCGCTCGCGCGCAGCCGCTCGGCCTCGGCCAGCGCGTCGGCCACCTCGCCGTCGCGGGGGTCGAGCGAGGCCACGAAGCGGAGGTTGTTGGCGGTGTACTCGTGGCCGCAGTAGATGCGCGTCGCCGGGTCGAGCGTGTCGGCGATGCGCCGCAGCGACGCGTGCATCATCGCGGGGTTGCCCTCGAAGAGCCGCCCGCAGCCGCCGAGGAAGAGCGTGTCGCCGGTGAAGGCCGCGTCGTCGCTCGCGTAGGTCACCGCGCCGAGGGTGTGCCCGGGGACGTGCAGCACCCGCAGCGCCGTGGCCCCGAGGGTCACCCGGTCGCCGTCGCTCACGGCCTCGGTCTGCCCCGGCACGCGGCCCTGGTCGCTCGTGTGCGCCACCACCCGCAGCCCCGGGAAGGCCGCCGCGAGGGCCTCGTTGCCGCCGACGTGGTCGAAGTGGTGGTGCGTGTTGAGCACCATCGTCGGCCGCGCGCCCAGCGCCGCGAGAGCCGCCATCACGGGCTCCGCCTCCGAGGGGTCGACCACGGCGCACTCGCCCGTGGCGGGGTCGCGCAGCACGTACGCGTAGTTGTCCGAGAGGCACGGCACCAGGGTCACGTCGAGCATGGTCCTGGAACGTAGCGCACCTCGCTGGCGTTCGGAGCAGGCGTCCCCGCGCCGTCGTTGCCCGCAAGCTCCGCGGTGGCTATCACTGCCATCCATGACCAAGCCCGCGGCACCGAGCAACCTCTCCCGCAGCCAGCGCGGCGTGATGGCGCTGATCACCTCGCCGCGGCGGCTGTGGCGCTTCCTGCGCGACCCCAACGCCCCGAAGCTCCCGAAGGGCCTCGCGCTGCTCGCGGTGCTGTACATCGTGATGCCGGCGGACATCATCCCCGACGTCATCCCGATCCTCGGGTGGCTCGACGACCTGGGGCTGACGGGCGTGGCGCTGGGCTACCTCGCGACCAAGGCCGCGGGCTACGAAGACGCCGAGGATGTGAAGCGGGAGAACGAGGCGAAGGGCGGGGGCGAGGCGATCGGGGTCAAGCCGGTCGCGGAGTGACCGCGACGGGCACCGTCACGGGTGGTTGCTGGCGAGCTCGGTGATGTGGAGCGCGCCGCGGATCTGCTCGCCCGAGCGGTAGGAGCCCACCCAGACGTCGTACTGGCCGGCGCGGGCGTTGGGGATGTCGACGGTCGGGTTGGTGCCGCCGTAGGAGTCGTCGTTGCAGACCCAGGTGCCGCCCGCGGTGTTGACCAGCAGGGTGGTGTCGCCCGGCGCCGTCACGTAGAGGCGCAGGTTGGCCGAGGTGCCCGTGAGGTTGATGATGTGGTCGGGCTGGCGGGTGACGAAGCCGCGGCAGCCGGCGCCGAGGCCGAGGTTGCTGGCGTCGATGTTGCCACCGGAGGTGATGGCGATGTTGATCGGGTCGGGCACGAAGCCCGGGGCGACGTTGCGGCGACCGAAGTTCGCCGTGCGGCCACCGATCTGGAGAGCGCCCTGGGCTGTCACCTGGCTGCCGTAGCCGGAGACCGCGAGAGCGCCGAGGAGACCCACCACACTGAGCATCTTGTTGTTCATCGTCGTCTTAGACTCCTGCGAACTGTAGACCGTTGCGCGAGACCGCCTGCACATCGAGCGGGCCTTCGCGACCCATCACTACGCCGTCGGCCCGCGCCCGATTCATAACAAACCCCGGGCAGAGTTTGTGGGAGATAGAATTTTTCTGTCGGCCCTTCGCCCGGGGATGGAGTTTCATCGCCGGACCAACCCCAGCCGAGGGACCAGCGATGAACACGACCGACGAGAATGTCCGGGTGGTGGTGGAGGACGACCGCACGGGGGTGTACCCCGAGGCGCTGAGCCGCGCGTTCCTCGACCACGTGCAGTTCTCCCAGGGGAAGCACCCCGACTCGGCCACGGTGCACGACCGGTACATGGCCCTGGCGTTCGCCGTGCGCGACCGCCTGGTGCAGCGCTGGATGAAGACCTCCCGGGCCTGCCTCGAGGCCGACGCCCGGCGGGTGTACTACCTCTCCGCGGAGTTTCTCCTGGGGCGCACCCTGCGCAACAACCTCCAGGCGGCGGGCATCTACGACGACTTCCGCGCCGTGCTCGCCGAGCTCGGCCTCGACCTCACCGACCTCCTGGAGCAGGAGCCCGACGCGGGCCTCGGCAACGGCGGCCTCGGTCGGTTGGCTGCGTGCTTTCTCGATTCTCTCGCCACGCTGGGCTACCCCGCGCACGGCTACGGCATCCGCTACGAGTTCGGCATCTTCGAGCAGCGGATGGAGAACGGCTGGCAGGTGGAGCGCCCGGACGAGTGGCTGCGCTTCGGCAACCCGTGGGAGATCGTGCGCCCGGAGTACACCGTGCCCGTCGGGTTTCACGGGCACACCGAGGAGTTCCTCGACCACCAGGGGCACTGGCGGGTGCGCTGGGTGCCCGGGGTGAAGGTCATCGGCGTGCCCTATGACACCCCCATCGCGGGCTTCGACCGGCAGAACGTCAACACCCTGCGCCTCTGGCGCGCTCGGGCCAGCGAGGAGTTCGACCTCGGTTCGTTCAACCAGGGCGACTACGTGCGCGCCGTCGAGGAGAAGAGCGTCTCGGAGACCATCTCCAAGGTGCTCTACCCCTCGGACAGCACCTGGGCCGGGCGCGAGCTGCGCCTACGCCAGCAGTACTTCTTCGTCGCCTGCGCCATCTCCGACATCGTCCGCCGCTACCTCAAGACCCACCCCGACTTCACGGCCTTCGCCGCGAAGGTGGCCATCCAGCTCAACGACACGCACCCGGCCATCGCCGTGGCCGAGCTCATGCGCGTGCTCATGGACGTGCACGGCGTGTCGTGGGAGCCCGCGTGGGAGACCACCGTCGCGGTGATGGGCTACACCAACCACACGCTGCTGGCCGAGGCGCTCGAGCGCTGGCCGGTGCACCTCTTCGAGCGGCTGCTCCCGCGGCACCTGCAGATCATCTACGAGATCAACGCCCGCTTCCTGCGGCAGGTGATGAACCGCTGGCCCAACGACGCCGCCCGCGTCGCCCGGATGTCCCTCATCGAGGAGGGCGGGGAGAAGCACCTGCGCATGGCGCACCTCGCGGTGGTGGGCTCGCACAAGATCAACGGCGTGGCGGCGCTGCACACCGAGCTGCTCAAGCGCGACGTGCTGCCGGACTTCGCCGAGCTCTGGCCCGAGCGCTTCACCAACAAGACCAACGGGGTCACCCCCCGGCGCTGGCTGCTCTCGTGCAACCCGCGGCTCTCGGCGCTCATCACCGAGTGCATCGGCCCGGGGTGGGTGACGGACCTCGACCGGCTGGAGGGCTTCGCGCGCTTCGCCGACGACGCGTCGGTGCGCCAGCGCTTCGCGGCCATCAAGCTGGAGAACAAGCGCGACCTGCAGGGGTGGCTGCGCGACCACGCGCAGCTCAACGTCTCGACGGACTGCCTCTTCGACGTGCAGATCAAGCGCATCCACGAGTACAAGCGGCAGCTGCTCAACGCGCTGCACATCGTGGCGGTGTACCTCCGGGCGAAGCGCGACCGGCGGGCGATGACGGTGCCGCGCTTCTTCCTCTTCGGCGGCAAGGCGGCGCCGGCGTACCGGGCGGCCAAGCTGATCATCCGCTTCATCAACGCCGTGGCGGAGGTGGTCAACCACGACCACGACGTCGACGGGATGAAGGTGCTCTTCGCGCCCAACTACAGCGTGTCGCTGGCGGAGCGCATCCTGCCCGCGGCCGACCTCTCCGAGCAGATCTCGACGGCGGGCAAGGAGGCCTCCGGGACCGGGAACATGAAGTTCGCCCTCAACGGCGCGCTCACCATCGGCACCCTCGACGGGGCCAACGTGGAGATCCGCGAGGCCGTCGGGGCGGACAACTTCTTCCTCTTCGGGCTCACCGCCGACGAGGTCGCCGCGAGGGCCCAGGGGTCGTACCGCCCGCGGGACTTCTACGAGTCCGACGAGGAGCTGCGCGCGGTGCTCGACCTCGTGCGCACGGGGCACTTCTCCGTCGGCGAGCCATCGCTCTTCCACCCCCTCGTCGACCACCTGCTCGACCACGACCCGTACATGGTGCTGGCCGACTACCGCGCGTACGTCGACTGCCAGGGGGCCGTCGAGGACGCCTGGCGCGACCCCGACCGCTGGACCGCCATGGCGATCCGCAACGTGGCGCGCATGGGGCGCTTCTCGTCCGACCGGACGATCCGCGAGTACGCGACCGAGATCTGGAAGACGGAGCCCGTGCGGGTGGAGTGACGGGACGGGGGGTGGGAGCCGGAGCGCCCTCCCTCCGCCGTCGATGCGGCGGAGAGGGGGGGGGGGCCCTGGTGGTCTCTAGAGCTTGCTGACGTCGAGGCCGTAGCGCGCGGCGTAGGCGACGAGGCCGATCTTGTCGACGGTGCGGAGGTCGCTGGTGCTCAGCGTGATGCGCACGTGACGGTCGAGCTCGGGCACGAACAGACGGCGCTCCTGCAGGTTGGGGAACTGCCAGCGCTTGGTCTTGATGTTCGAGTGCGAGACCTTGTTGGCGATCTTGCGCCGCGTCCCGGTAATGTCGCTCTTGGCCATGATGGTCGTCTCGTCGGCGGTATGAGGGGTACGAAGGGTCAACTTCGTTGTGCGTCGCGCGCTTCGAGACGATGATCGGGGACCACCGAGGCGAAGCGCTGCGCGGGGCCGCGAGAGATACCCGATCGGCCGCTAGCGTCAAGTCCCCGCTGGGGGTGAAGCGTCGGTGGGACCGCCGACGGAGAGGGTGATTGATGGACGACCCGCAGCTGAAGCTCCCCAACGTGCCCGACGACCTGACGGGGGGCCCACTGCACCTCGCGGCGCTGCGCTCCAACCAGCGGGTGTTCGTCAACCGCAGCCTGCGGATGGAGTCCGTCGAGTGGATCGGCTTCGACATGGACTACACCCTGGCGATCTACCGCCAGGAGGAGATCGACAAGCTCTCCATCGAGGCGACGGTGAAGAAGCTCGTCGACCGGGGGTATCCGCCCTTCCTGGCCGAGGCGCGCTTCGACACCCGCTTCGCCATCCGCGGCCTGCTCATCGACAAGAAGCTCGGCCACGTCCTCAAGATGGACCGCTACCGCTACGTGGGCCGCGCCTACCACGGCATGAAGGAGCTCGAGCGCGAGGTGCGCCACGCCCTCTACGAGACCCGCAAGGTGCGCGTGACGGGCGGGCGCTACCACTGGATCGACACCCTCTACGCGCTGCCCGAGGCGGCGGTGTACGCGGGCGCGGTCGACGTGCTCGACGCCTACGGGGTGCACGTCGACTACCAGCAGCTCTTCGACGACATCCGGGAGTGCATCGACGAGGCGCACCGCGACGGGTCGATCGTGGACGTGATCGCCAACGACCTCCCCCGCTTCGTCGACAAGGACCCGATGCTGGCCTCGACGCTGCACAAGCTGCGCTCCGCGGGGAAGAAGCTCTTCCTGCTGACCAACTCGCGCTGGGCGTACACCGACCGGATGATGAAGCACCTGCTCCACGGGGCGCTGCCGGAGTACGCCTCGTGGCGGCAGTACTTCGACGTGGTGAGCGTGGCCGCGGGCAAGCCCACCTTCTTCACCGAGAAGCGCCCCTTCCTGGAGCGCACCGTCGACGGCCCGACGGAGACCACCAACCCGGCCTACGCCCTGGAGCGCGGGCGCATCTACGAGCAGGGCAACCTGAAGGACTTCGAGCGGATGATCCGCGCGTACGGCGACGCGATCCTGTACGTGGGCGACCACATCTTCGGCGACATCCTGCGCAGCAAGAAGGACTCATCCTGGCGCACCGTGCTGGTGGTGCAGGAGATGGAGTGGGAGCTGGAGGCCATGGCGCGCACGCAGGACGACGTGGCGGCGATCGACGCGCTGGCGCGCCGCCGCGAGCGCCTGGAGGACGAGCTGCGGTATTACCAGGGCAGGTATCGCGCGCTCACCCGCAAGGGGGCGAAGGACGACGCGGAGGCGAGCGGCGCGCGGGCCGCGGCGGCGGAGGAGTCACGGCGGGCGGTGGACGGGCTCAAGGCCGCGCTGCGCGCCGAGGAGGCCCGGGCGCGGGAGATGGGTAGGCGAACCCAGGAGGTGTTCCACCCGTACTGGGGGTCGCTGTTCAAGCAGGGGGTGGAGCTGAGCTCCTTCGGCGACCAGGTGGAGCACTACGCGTGCCTCTACACGTCGCGGGTCTCCAACCTGCTGCACTACTCGCCGATGCACATGTACCGCTCGCCGCGCGACCTGATGCCGCACGAGATGATCTGAGCGGGCGCTACATCGTGCGGGTGCTGCGGTCGCCGACGAGCTTCATCCCGGCGACGTAGGTGCCCGCGGCGACGAAGGCCCCGACGAACCACGCGTAGTCGTAGAGGGCGTGCAGAGCGGGAACGAAGGCCCCCGCCCAGGCGAGGGCGCAGCCCAGGGACGTGGCGCCCACGGCGATCCAGTTGGTGCCGAGGCGGTCGCCGTAGCTGTAGCGCCCGTCGGGGCGGTAGAGGTCGGCCAGGTCGAGCTCGCGGCGCTTCAGGTACCAGTAGTCGGCGATGAGCACGCCCGCGATGGCGCCGAGGCCGCCGGAGTACCCGAGCAGCCACTTGAAGATGTAGCCCGACGGGTCGGCGAGGAGCTTCCACGGGCACATCGCCACGCCGATGATTCCGGTGAGCAGGCCGCCGCGGCGGAAGTTGATCCACTTCGGAAAGGCGTTGGCGAAGTCGTTGGCGGGGGAGACCACGTTGGCGGCGATGTTCACCGCGAGGGTGGCGACCACCACGGTGAACATCCCGACGGCCACCATGGCGCGCGACTCGAAGCGGGCGGCGAGGTCCATCGGGTCCCAGATCTGGACGCCGTAGATCACCTGCGAGGCGCTGGTGATGAGCACCCCCATGGCCGCGAAGAGGGTCATGGTGGTGGGGAGCGCCACGACCTGGCCCACGAACTGGTCGCGCTGCGAGCGGCCGAAGCGGGTGAAGTCGGGCATGTTGAGCGAGAGCGTCGCCCAGAACCCGATCATCGCCGTCAGCGACGGGATGAACACGCTCATGAAGCTGCCGCGGCCGTGGAAATGGCTGTTCTGCGCGAGGATGGGGCCGAGGCCGTGGGCGCGGTCGATGGCCCACCAGACGAGCGCGGCGGTCATGACGAGGACGAAGGGCGCGGCCCAGTCCTCGAGCTTCCGCACGAGCTCCATGCCCCGGAAGATCACGAAGACGTTGAGCCCCCAGAAGGCGGCGAAGGAGAGCCACTGGGTGGGCGCGAAGCCGCCGACGTGGCCGCCGAGGAGGGTGCTCCAGCCGGGCCACATGGCCAGCATGAAGGTGTGCAGGGCCTTGCCGCCGATCCAGCACTGGATGCCGAACCAGCCGCACGCGACGATGGCGCGCAGCACCGCGGGGAAGTTGGAGCCGAAGACCCCGTAGGCGGCGCGGGCGAATACGGGAAAGGGTATGCCGTAGCGGGTGCCGGGGTGGGAATTGAGCAGGATGGGGACGAGGACGATGAGGTTGCCCAGGAGGATGGTGAGCAGCGCCTGCCACCAGCTGAGCCCGGCGGTGATGAGCCCCGACGCGAGCATGTACGTCGGGATGCAGTGGGCCATGGAGATCCACAGCGCCGCGAAATTGTAGGTCTTCCAGGTGCGCTGCGCGACGGTGGTGGGCGCGAGGTCGTGGTTGTAGAGCGACGACCCGGTGAGGTTGACCCCGGGCCTCAGCTCGACCCGGCCGTCCTCGTGCTCGATCTGGTCCTCGCCGCCGCTGTGCATCGCGGGAGATCAACCCGGGCGCCGGGGGGCCGTCAATGGCGACCACCGGGGGGCACCTCGACCCGGCCGACGGGAATGTTTCCCCGCCCCTTGTCCCGCCCCACGAACGGGGTAACAGTCGGGGGATCATGGCAACCGAAGGGTCGTTCGGGCTGACCGCGTCGTCCACCTACGAGATCCCCCTGGGAAACCTCGTGGCAGGGTCGCCCGGGTCGGGGCTGCTGCACACCATCGGGTCATGGGTGCTGGCCCGGGTCGTCGACGGCGGCCGTGAAGCCACCTTCTCGCTCGAAGCCGACGAGCGCTTCGCCCGCGTGCGCCGCGTCCACGGCGCCACCGCCTCGATGCTCGAATGCAAGCTCCCGTCCCCCATGACCGCGGCCGAGATCGCGCAGTCCCTGGTGCGCTGGGCCCCGTCGCAGTCCATGACCGCGCGCGTCCAGCCCGAGGCCGCCGGGGCCGTCCGCGTCACGCTGTCCCTTCCCACCGACTGATCCCCTTGCGACACGGCCGAGCACCGTGATACCCGCTCTGTCATGAGCGGCGTCGGCCTGCGTACGTACATCTTCCTCGACAGCCTGCAGCCCCAGCTGGCGTCGTTCATCGGCAAGACCGCGCGCGGCTTCCTCCCGATCCCCTACATGGCCTCGCTGTGGGTGGAGATCGCGCCGGGCATGGCCATCAACCGCGTCACCGACATCGCCCTCAAGGCGAGCAAGGTGCAGCCCGCCGTGCAGGTGGTCGAGCGCGCCTACGGGCTCCTCGAGATCCACCACGAGGACAAGGGGCAGGTCATGGACGCCGGCCGCGCCATCCTCGACTCGCTCGACCTCAAGGAGGAAGACCGGCTCGCGCCCAACCTCCCCACCAACCAGGTGCTGCGCGGCATCGAGGCCTACCAGGCCCAGATCATCAACCGCTCCTCGTCGGGCATGATGATCCTGCCGGGCGAGTCCCTGCTCATCCTCGAGACCGACCCGGCGGGCTACATCGTGCTGGCCGCCAACGAGGCCGAGAAGGCCGCCAACGTGAAGCTGGTGCACATCCAGCCCTACGGCGCCTTCGGCCGGCTGTACCTGTCCGGCTCCGAGGCGGAGATCGACGCCGCGGCCGAGGCCGCCCGGGCCACGCTCTCCAGCGTCAAGGGCAAGAAGCAAGAGACGCGGCTCGACCGCTGACAACCGTCCGTTAGAGAAGGAAACCATCCAATGAGCGACGCGCTGGGTATCATCGAGACCAAGGGTTTTGCGGCGGCGGTCCAGGCCGCCGACGCGATGGTGAAGGCCGCGCGGGTGCAACTCGTCGGCTACGAGAAGGTCGGCGGGGGGTACACCTCCGTGGTCGTCCGCGGCGACGTGGCGGCGGTCAAGGCCGCCACCGAGGCGGGGCAGCGCGAGGCCGAGCGCATCGGCGAGATGGTGAGCGTGCTCATCATCCCGCGGCCGCACGCCAACATCGACGAGATCCTGCCGCTCGGCCGCGGCGCGGCGAAGCCCTCGGGCGGCTGAGATGCTCATCGCGCGCGTCACCGGAACGCTCGTCGCCAGCCGCAAGGAGCCCACCCTCGACGGGCTCAAGCTCCTGGTGGTGCGCGGCTGTGACGTCCACGGCGAGCCCACCGGCGCGCCGCTGGTCGCCGCCGACGCCGTGGGCGCCGGCGTGGGCGAGGTGGTCCTGGTCGCCGCGGGAAGCTCCGCGCGGCAGACCGAGGCCACCAAAGACCGCCCCGTAGACGCCGTGATCATGGCCATCGTCGACGCACTCGACGTCGGCGAGCACACCACCTTCAAGAAGTAGCAGCCGCGCGCGGGGTGCATCGTTCGCGCGCATCGTGCGCGAGACGCACGTTCTGCGATTGACGCTGTGTGGGTAGGGCCGCACGCAGCGCCTCACATGACACTTCATCGTTGGGCTCTCGGGGTCTTCGTCTGCGTGGCTGGCTGCGCGGTGACGGAGACCGACTCCGTCGTTCAGGAAATCACCGTGTGCCCCGAGGCCGTCACGCGCGATGGGCGAGGCGATCCGCGCAACGCCGCCGGGCAGATCCGCTACTGCTGGCCGGGCGAGGCGCGCTGTCACTGCGACAGCGACAACGACTGCTACGACACCGAAGGCTACGTGCCCTGCCAGGCCCCCGGCGCGGACGCCGGGGCGGCCGTCGACACCGGCCCCCGCGATGCGGGCCCGCTCGACACGGGTCCGCGGGATACGGGACCGCGGGACACCGGTCCGCTCGACACCGGCCCGCGCGATACGGGTCCCGTCGACACCGGGCCGCGCGATACGGGTCCCGTCGACACCGGGCCGCGGGACACCGGGCCCGTGGATGCGGGCGTCGTCGACAGCGGTCCGCTGCCGGGGGACAACATCAGCTACACGGGCAGCTTCGCGGTGCGCAACGGGCGCTCTCGCGCGCGGCTGCGGGTGGCGGGCGAGTACCGCGACGTCACGGTGTACCTGCCCTCGTCGCGCGCGGCCAACCCCCCGCTGGTGGTGGCCTATCACGGCACCAACGGGTCGGGCGACGTGATGCTCAACGAGACCTCCGCGCGGGCGATGGCCGACCGCAACGGCGCGGTGTTCATCGCCCCCGACTCGCGCTGGATGCCGCGCGGCGACTGGGACCACGCCACCGAGGAGACCTACTGGGAGACCTCGCCCAACGTGAGCCCCACCAGCAACCCCGACCTCATGCTCACGCGCGCCATCCTGGTCGAGGCGCAGCGCCGCTTCAACGTCGACCCGCGGCGCGTGTACGTCATCGGTCACTCCAACGGCGGCTTCTTCGCCGAGCTGGTAGCGACGCAGCTCACCGCCCGCGTCGCGGCCTTCGCGACCAGCTCGGCGGGGCTCGTGCGATGCGCGCGCACCACCAGCTGCAGGTTCCAGGGCACCGGCACCACCTGCGCGGCGCTGCGCACACAGTCGGGCTGGTGCGCGTGCAACGGGGCCGACCTGCCGGGCCCGGTGCCCACCAGCGGGCGCATCCCCGCGGCGTACCTCACCCACGGCACGCGCGATCCGCTGGTGTCGGTGCAGTACACCTGCGCCCTCGCCGAGCGCATGACGGGCGCCGGGGCGGCCACCACGGTCGTGCTGCGCAACGGCGACGGGCACGTGATGCCCGAGACCTTCGCCCTCGACGCGTGGGCCTTCCTGGCCCCGCGCCGCCTGCCCTGAGAAGGGCCATCGACAGCGCCGCAAGAGCGACCTATGAGGACCGCCATGACGCGAACAATTGCCTCCCTGTTCCTGTTGGCCGTGGTCGGGTGCTCGGGGCAGCAGGGGATGCGCAGTGACATCCCCGCCGCCGGGCGCCCGCTCTGGGATCGCTGTCGCCCTTCGGTCGACACCTGGTGCCACAACCGCGCCCAGGGCGACCCCACGCTCGAGCGTGAGTGCGAGGGCAACACCGGCCACGACTACGGCCTGCTCGCCGACGACGCCGCGCGGCAGCAGTTCCTGCGGGCGCACGGCTGCAGCCTGTAGCCTCCGGGCCTACTGGGCGTCGCTGTCCTCCCAGCGGTGGTGCACCAGCGCGCGGCGCGGCGCGGCGCCCTCGGCGAGGTGGTCGACGGTGAGGGCGTGGTCGGGGTCGAGGTCGGGGCAGCGCTCGCGCATCGTCACGAGCTCCTCGGCCGCCGTCGGGTGGATGCCCACCGTCCCATCGAGCTGGGCCTTGGTGGCCCCGAGCCGCAGCGCCACCGCGAAGCCCTGAACGATCTCCCCCGCGTCGGCGCCGACGACGTGCACCCCCACCACGCGGTCGGTGTCGCGCTCGACCACCAGCTTCATCATGGCCTTCTCGCCGCGGCCCGTGAGCGTGTGCTTCAGGGGCGTGAAGGTGGAGCGGAAGATGTCCACGGCGCCGCCGCTGCGCTCGCGGGCCTCGGCGCGGGCCTCGTCCTCGGTGAGCCCCACAGAGCCAATCGGGGGGTTGGAGAACACCGCCGAGGGGATGAAGTCGTAGTCCGGCGTGCGCTTCGCTCCGCCGAAGAGGTTCTGCGCGACGATCATCGCCTCGGCGAGCGCGACGGGCGTGAGCTGCACCCGGTCGATGACGTCGCCCACCGCGTAGACCGACCGCGCCGACGTGCGGAAGCGCCCGTCGACCCGCACCGCGCCGCGCTCGTCGAGGGCGACCCCCGCGGCCTCGAGCCCGAGGCCCCGCGCGTTGGGCGCACGGCCGATGGCCGCGAGCACGGCGTCCACCACCATCGCCTCCCCCGACTCGAAGCGCACGTCGATGGCCCCGTCGTCGCGGCGCGCGAGCGAGGCCACGTCGGCGTGGAAGCGCAGGTCGACCCCGCGGTGGCGCATCTCGCTGGCGAGGTGGGTGCGCACGTCGCGGTCGAAGCCGCGGAGGAAGAGCGCGCCGCGGTGGGCCAGCGTGACCTGCGCGCCGTAGCCCCGGAAGATGCCGGCCATCTCCACGGCGATGTACCCGCCGCCGATCACCAGCAGCCGGTCGGGTCGCTTCGGGAGGTAGAACACGTCGTCGGAGATCATCGCGAGCTCGGCGCCGGGGAAGCTCGGGCGGAGGGGCACTCCCCCCGTGGCGACGAGCACGTGTCGGGCGCTGCGCCGGGTGACCGTGCCGTCCGCCGCGGTGACGGCCACCGTGTGCGGGCCCTCCAGGGTGGCGCGGCCCAGCATCACCTCGACCCCGCGCGACTCCAGCAGGCGCTGGTAGATACCGTTGAGCCGGGCGATCTCGCGGTCCTTGCCCGCGATGAGCCGGGGCCAGTCGAGGGAGGGCTCGCCCACGTCCCAGCCGTAGGCCCGGGCGTCCTCGATGTCGTCGCGCGCGTGGGCGCCGTACGAGAACAGCTTCTTCGGGATGCACCCCACGTTGACGCAGGTGCCCCCGAGGTGGCGCTCCTCGGCCACGGCCACACGCGCCCCGAGGGCCGCCGCGATGCGAGCGCCCCGAACCCCGCCCGACCCTGCGCCGATCACGAACAGGTCCACGTCATGCTGCTGGCTCATGACCACCGTGCCTAACACAGCCGCGCTTTGCCACGTCGCGTCACCGGACTATCATGCGCCGCGTCAATGGCACTCCCTCCAGCCCAGGGCCTCTACGATCCCAACCACGAGCACGACGCCTGCGGGCTCGGCTTCGTCGCCCGACTCGATCGCCGCGCCACGCATGACACCGTCACGCAGGCGCTCGAGATCCTCGCGCGGCTGACCCACCGCGGCGCGGCGGGCTGCGACCCGTGCACCGGCGACGGCGCCGGGGTGATGCTCCAGATCCCGCACGATCGCTACGCCGACGAGATGTCCCGGCAGGGCGTCTCGCTGCCTGCGCCCGGCGACTACGCCGTCGCGATGTGCTTCCTCTCCGCAGACCCCGCGCGGCGACGTCGCATGGAGGCCATCCTCGAGGCCGCGGTGGAGCACCACGGGCAGCGCGTGCTCGGCTGGCGCGACGTGCCCGTCGACGCGAGCGCCATCGGCCCGATGGCCCGGGACACCATGCCCGCCATCCGGCAGCTCTTCATCGGCCGCGAGGGCCCGCGCGCGGGCTTCGACCGCACGCTCTTCATGGTGCGCAAGCGCGCTGGTCGCACGGCCAGCGTCACCCTCGGCGGCGACGACTTCTACCTCTGCTCGTGCTCGTCGCGCACCGTCGTCTACAAGGGCCTCATGCTCGCCGAGCAGCTCGGGGCCTTCTACCCCGACCTGCTCGACCCGCGCACGGTGACGCGCCTCGCGGTGGTGCACTCGCGCTTCAGCACCAACACCTTCCCGAGCTGGGAGCGCGCGCACCCGTTTCGCTACCTCGCGCACAACGGCGAGATCAACACCCTCAACGGCAACCGGGCGTGGATGCGCGCCCGCGAGGCCCTGCTGGAGAGCCCGCACTTCGGCGAGGCCATCGAGGACTTCAAGCCCATCATCCGCTCGAGCGGGTCGGACAGCGCGTCGCTCGACAACGTGGTGGACTTCCTCGTCGCCAGCGGCCGCAGCCTGCCGCACGTGATGATGATGCTCGTGCCCGAGGCCTCGGACGAGGCGATGTCCCCCGAGCGCCGGGCCTTCTACGACTACCACGCGTGCCTCATCGAGCCCTGGGACGGACCCGCGGCGCTGGCCTTCACCGACGGCGACCTCGTGGGCGCCATGCTCGACCGCAACGGGCTGCGCCCCGCGAAGTGGGCCGTGACCAGCGACGGGCTCGTGGTGCTCGCGAGCGAGCTCGGGGTGCTGCCGCTCGACCCCACCACCGTGGTGCAGAAGGGGCGGGTGCAGCCGGGGAGGATGTTCCTGGTGGACACGCGCGAGGGCAGGGTGCTGCGCGACGAGGAGGTGAAGCACCGGGTGGCGACGCGCCAGCCGTACCGCGCGTGGCTCGCGGAGAACCGCATCGACCTCGACGAGCTCGCCCCCGCCCGCAGCCCCTACGCCCTCGCGGCGGACGACCTCCCGCGGCTGCACCAGGTCTTCGGCTACACCGAAGAAGACCTCACCCGGCTGCTGCCGCCGATGGCCGCCACGGGCGAGGAGGCCGTCGGGTCGATGGGCGTCGACGCGCCGCTCGCCGTGCTCTCTGCGCGGCCGCAGAGCCTCTTCCGGTACTTCAAGCAGCAGTTCGCGCAGGTGACCAACCCCCCCATCGACCCCATCCGCGAGGCGGTGGTGATGTCGATGACGAGCTCCGTCGGCGGCGAGGGCAACCTCCTCGACGAGACCCCGAAGCAGTGCCGCATGGTGCAGCTCAAGCACCCGGTGCTCACCAACGACGACGTCGCGAAGCTACGGCGCAGCGTGCCGGCGGACTTCCGCACCTGCACCATGGCGATGCGCTTCCCACGGGAGGCGGGGACTGCTGGCGTGGGCGCAGAGCGGACGGCGGGCGCCCGGCTGCGCGAGGCCCTCGATGCCCTCTGCCGCGAGGCGCGCGCGGCGGTCTCGGCGGGCGCCTCGCTGCTCATCCTGTCCGACCGCGACGTGGGCCCCGGGCACGTGCCCATCCCCTCGCTGCTGGCCCTCGGCGCGGTGCACCACGACCTCATCCGCACGGGCCTGCGCATGAAGGTGGGCATCGTCGTGGAGTCGGCCGAGCCCCGGGAGGTCACCCACCTCGCGCTGCTGGTGGGCTACGGCGCGGGCGCGGTGAACCCCTACCTCGCCATGGAGACCGTCGCCGACCTCGCGCGCCGCGACGGCGCCGACCCCGCCGAGGCTGTGAAGCGCTACGTGAAGGCGCTGGTGAAGGGGCTCCAGAAGGTGATGTCCAAGATGGGCATCAGCGCCGTGTCGTCGTACCAGGGCGCGCAGATCTTCGAGGCCGTGGGCGTCGACCAGGCCGTCATCGACCGGTACTTCACGGGCACCTCGTCGCGCATCCGCGGGGTCGGGCTCGACGAGGTCGCCCGCGAGGCCCTCGCCCGCCACGACCGCGCGTACGGCCCGCACCCCGAGGCGCGCCTGGACGTCGGCGGATACGTCCACCTGCGCACGCAGGGCGAGGCGCACCTGTGGACGGCGAGCACCCTCTCCGGGCTGCAGCGCGCGGTGCGCGATGACGACGGCGACGGGTACGCCGCGTGGGCGCGCGAGATCAACGAGCAGGACGGGCGGCTGCTCACGCTGCGCGGCGCGTGGGACCTCGTCGCGCCGAGCGGCAACAACCCCGTCGCGATCGACGAGGTCGAGCCCGCGGCGGACATCGTGCGGCGCTTCGCCACCGGGGCGATGAGCTTCGGGTCGATCTCGAAGGAGGCCCACGAGACGCTCGCCGTCGCGATGAACCGCGTGGGCGCCCGCTCCAACACGGGTGAAGGCGGCGAGGACCCGGAGCGCTTCGTCCCGCTGGCCAACGGGGACTCCCGGCGCTCGGCGATCAAGCAGGTGGCCTCCGGGCGCTTCGGCGTGACGGCGCACTACCTGGTCAACGCCGACGAGATCCAGATCAAGATGGCGCAGGGCGCGAAGCCCGGCGAAGGGGGCCAGCTGCCGGGGCACAAGGTCGACGCGGTGATCGCGCGGGTGCGCCACTCGACGCCCGGCGTGACGCTGATCTCCCCGCCGCCGCACCACGACATCTACTCCATCGAAGACCTCGCGCAGCTCATCTTCGACCTGCGCAACGTGAACCCCACCGCCCGCATCAGCGTGAAGCTGGTGTCCGAGGCGGGCGTCGGCACCGTGGCCGCGGGCGTGGCCAAGGCCCTGGCCGACGTGATCCTGATCTCGGGGCACGACGGGGGGACGGGCGCTGCGCCGCTGACCTCCATCCACCACGCCGGGACGCCGTGGGAGCTCGGGCTCGCCGAGGCGCAGCAGGTGCTGGTGCTCAACGGGCTGCGCGGCCGGGTGCGCCTCCAGGTGGACGGGCAGCTGCGCACCGGGCGCGACGTGGTGGTGGGCGCGCTGCTGGGCGCCGAGGAGTTCGGGTTCAGCACCGGGCCGCTGGTGGCGATGGGCTGCCTGATGATGCGCAAGTGCCACCTCAACACCTGCCCCGTGGGCATCGCCACGCAGGACCCGGAGCTGCGAAAGCGCTTCGCGGGCGCCCCGGAGCACGTCATCCGCTACCTCTTCTTCGTGGCCGAGGAGGTGCGTACCATCCTCGCGTCGCTGGGCTTCCGCTCGCTCGACGAGGCCGTCGGGCGGGTGGAGTGCATCGCCCCGAAGCGCCCCGCGGCGGACGCAGGCGGCGGCTGGTGGAAGGCCCGCCGGCTCGACTTCAGCGAGGTGCTCTACCGCCCGAAGGAGGCCGCGACGAGCCCGCTGCGCTGCGTGGAGCCCGTGGCGCACACCCTCGACGCGGTGCTCGACCGCGCGCTCGCCCCGCGGGCGGCGGCGGCGCTGGAGCGCGGGGAGCGCGTCGCGCTGGAGACGCCCATCCGCAACAGCGACCGGGCCTTCGGGGCGATGCTGTCGGGGGAGATCGCGCGGCGCCACGGCGACGCGGGTCTGGCCGATGACACGCTGGTAGTGACCGCGCACGGCAGCGCGGGGCAGTCCTTCGGGGCCTTCGGCGCGCCGGGGCTCACGCTCGCGCTCTGGGGCGAGGCCAACGACTACGTGGGCAAGGGGCTCTCGGGCGCCGTGCTGGCGGTGCGCCCGCCGGAGGGCTGCGCCTTCGAGCCGGAGGCGCAGGTGATCGTGGGCAACACGGTGCTCTACGGCGCGACGCGCGGCCGGGCCTTCTTCAACGGGCGCGCGGGCGAGCGCTTCGGCGTGCGCAACAGCGGCGCCGCGGCGGTGGTGGAGGGCGTCGGCGACCACGGGTGCGAGTACATGACCGGCGGCACGGTGGTGGTGCTCGGGCTCACGGGGCGCAACTTCGCGGCGGGGATGAGCGGCGGGGTGGCGTACGTGTTCGACGAGGACGGCGGGTTCGCCGCGCGGTGCAACCCCGACACGGTGACCCTGGAGGCGCTCGACGACGACGACCGGCACGGGCTGCGCGCGCTGGTGGAGGAGCACGCGGCGCGCACCGGGAGCCCGAAGGCGAAGGCACTGCTCGGGCGCTGGGCCGAGTCGGCGGGGCGCTTCGTGAAGGTGATGCCCGAGGAGCTGCGCAAGGCCCTGGCGGCGCAGCGGGCGAGGGTCGAAGGCACGGCGTCGGCCGGGGCGAGGGCTTGACGATGGGACGACCGAGAGGGTTCCTGGAGATCCGCCGATCGAAGGCGGAGGCGCGGCCGGTGGCGGAGCGGGTGCACGACTGGCGCGAGCTCGACCTGTCGCCCGCGGAGCCCGCGCTGCGCGAGCAGGCGGCGCGGTGCATGGACTGCGGCGTGCCCTTCTGCATGGGGGGCGTCGCCCCGGCGGTGCAGACGGGCTGTCCGCTGGGCAACCTCATCCCGGACTTCAACGACCTGGTGATGAAGGGTCGCTGGGCGGAGGCCTCGGCGGCGCTGCACGCGACCAACAACCTCCCGGAGGTGACCGGGCGGGTGTGCCCGGCGCCCTGCGAGGGGAGCTGCGTGCTGGCCCTGGCGAGCGTTCCCGCGGAGGACGGTCGGGCGGCGCCAGGGGCGGTGACCATCAAGGCCATCGAGCGCGAGGTGGCCGACCGGGCGATGGCCGACGGCAGCGCGCTGGCGCCGCGGGTGTCGGCGGTGCGCAGCGGGCGGCGCGTGGCGGTGGTGGGATCGGGCCCGGCGGGCCTCGCGTGCGCGCAGCAGCTGGCGCGGCGCGGCCACGACGTGACGGTGTACGAGCGCGACGACCGGGTGGGGGGGCTGCTGCGCTACGGCATCCCGGACTTCAAGCTGGAGAAGGCGGCGCTCGACGCGCGGGTGCGGCAGATGACCGCCGAGGGGGTGGTGTTTCGCACCGGCGTGGGGGTGGGCGAGGACGTGTCGGGCGAGACGCTGCGCGCGGGCCACGACGCGGTGGTGCTGTGCGGCGGGGCGATGGTGCCGCGGGCGCTGGAGGTGCCGGGCGCGGCGCTGGAGGGCGTGGTGCCGGCGATGGTGTTCCTGGCGCAGCAGAACCGCCGGGTGGCGGGCGACCTGGTGCCCGACCGCGACGCCGTGCTGGCGACCGGCCTGCGGGTGGTGGTGCTCGGCGGCGGGGACACGGGCTCGGACTGCGTGGGCACGGCCATCCGACAGGGCGCGCGGAGCGTCACGTCGCTGGAGCTGATGCCGCGGCCGCCGGAGGAGCGCGCGGCGGGCAACGCGTGGCCCGCGTGGCCGATGGTGTTCCGCACGTCGAGCTCGCACGAGGAGGGCGGCGCGAGGGAGTTCGGGGTGATGACGAAGCGCGTGCGCGCCGACGCCCACGGCCGCGTGGAGGCCCTGGAGGTGGTGCGCGTCGAGCGGCGCGACGGGGCGCTGGTGGAGGTCGAGGGCAGCGGGCACGACATCCCGTGCGAGCTGCTGCTGCTGGCGATGGGCTTCGTGGGCTCGTCGCGCGAGGGACTGCTGTCGCAGCTGGGCGTCGGGCTCGACGGGCGCGGCAACGTGGTGGCGGACGACCACGCGACCACGGCGCCGGGGGTCTTCGTGGCGGGCGACATGCGAAGGGGGGCCTCGCTGGTGGTGTGGGCCATCGCCGAGGGGCGCCGCGCGGCCGAGCGGGTGGACGCCTGGCTGGAGCGCGCGCCGGGGGCGTAGTACCTCGCCGCAGCATGGGGTGGGTGAGGTCTCGCACCAGAATGGCCCGTCACCTCCCTACGGGCGGCCGAGCACCGCCACGTTGCGCGGGCTCACCGTCGCGTCGAAGGCCTCCACCACCTCGGTCGCGTAGCCCAGTTCGCGTAGCCAGGCCGCGCGGTCGAGGGCCACCCAGACCTCCACCAGCCGCGCCAGCATCGCCCGCGGCAGCGACCACCGCCGCAGCCGCTCGTACTCCGCCGCCGCGCTCGCCCCCGCCGCCGCCACCGCCGCGGCCGTCGGCGGCGCCATGCCCCGCGCCGCGAAGGCCAGCGCCATCAGCTCGTCGAGCGGGCCCGTCGCGCGCCGACGGTTGACCCCGCGCATCTCGCCGCCCGGGCCCGGGTCGTGACCCGCCGCGGTCAGCGCTGCGCGCAGCGCCATGCGATGCACCCGCGACGCCGCGCGCACGCTGAGGTCCTCCTCGACGCCGCCTTCGCCGTCGCAGCCGTTGCCGAGGCCCAGCACCGCGCGGCCGATGGTGAGCGCCCCCGAGGGCACCCCCGCGGCGGACACCAGCGCCGCCCGGTCGCCCTCGCGCTTCTGGAGGCAGCACCCGACGATGGCCACCGAGGCCCCGGCCGCGCCCGCCGCGCGCACCGCGTGGTCGCCCAGCGAGCCGCAGGCGTGCAGGCCCACCACCAGGTCGCCCGGGCGCAGCGCGGCGGTGGCGTCGCGCACGTCCACGGCCACGAAGCGCGCGCCCCCGTCGCCCGCGAGCGCCGCGGCCACCGCCACCCGCGCCGGATCGCGCTCCCAGCCCTCGGCCTCGACCCCCAGCGCGCGCGCCAGGTGTCGTGTGAGGTGGCCGTGCCCCGAGCCGACGTCGACCACCCGTGAGGGGGCTCCTCCGACGCGCGTCGCCAGCGCCGCGAAGGCCGCCACCTGCGTGCGCTTGCGCGGCGACGCACGCCGCGGGTCGACCGTCCCGGAGGCGGTCTCCGCGAGCGCGGGGAGGGCGGTGCAGCGGGCCACGGCGAGGCCGAGGGCGACGAGGTCATCCGGGGCGCCGGGCATGGCTGCGAGGTGCGCCGCGAGGCCGTCGCGCTCGGCCGCGGACACGGCGTCGTCGGGCAGCGCCGCGAGGAAGCGCGTCCATCCGCGGCGCTCGCACCACCCCGGGGCGGCGGCGCCGTAGGGGCGCTCGTGGACGACGTCGCGCACCGCGGCGAGCAGGCGGCTCGCCTCGTCGAAGTGCTCCGAGGCGGACGCGCTCAATCGGGGTCGCAGCTCCCGGCGCAGGTCTGCTCGATGCGACCGGTCTCCAGGAAGGTGAGCACCTGGCGGCCGGTGTTGGGGAGGTACACGAGGTCGGAGTGCACGCCGTTGTCCATCGTGGGGACGGTGTTGTCCCGCGGCGGAGAGTAGCGCGCGAGGCTGCTGGTGATGGCGTACTGCACCACGGCGCTGTCGGTGGTGGGCGCGGTGATGGTGCGCAGGCCGAAGGGCGGCGCGTCGGCGGGGGTGACCAGCGGGACGCCGAAGCCGCGCGCGAGGATGTCGGTGGTGATGTTGGGCACGAGGCAGTCGCCGACGGCCTCCTGGAGCAGCACCGTGCGCGCGGTGGGCGGCGTGGCGGGCGCCCGGAAGAGCCGGGTGACGTTGGCGGGGTCGGCGTGGTCGAAGCGGTGCTGGAGCAGCGAGATGAACTCCGCCTGCACCAGGGGGTCGGGGTAGAGCGTGTCGACGAAGGTGCGGATGGGCGCGTACACGATCGAGCGCGGCAGGAGGTTGGACCACGACGCCCCGGGCACCGCGAGCACCGCGCGGGAGACGCGGCGGGAGACCGACACGAAGGACGACCCCTGGATGCCCCCGAGGCTGACGCCGTAGTAGTAGACGCGCGCCGGGTCGATGAGGGGAGAGGACGGGAAGCGCACCCGCGCGTCGGCGGAGAGGGCGCCCACGGCGAGCTCTTCGAGCGCGAGGTTGTTGGCGATGGACTGGAGCAGCCGGTCGGTCACCAGGTTGATGCGGTTGATGTTGGTGACCACGTCGCGAATGATGAGGTCGCGGTCGCCGCCGGAGAGGCCGATCCAGTCGGTGGCCACGATGACGGCGCCGGCCTGCTCGGCGAGGGGGTGGATCACCCGCGCGGCGTCGCCGGTGAGGTAGTCGCGGCCCGTGCCGAAGACGCCGTGGCCGAAGATCACCAGCGGGAGCGGTGCGGGCTCGCGGAGCGCGCGCGCGGGGATGACCATGGTGAAGGGGTACGAGGGTGCCGCGGTCTGGAGGGCGGGGGAGCCGTCGTCGGCGAAGGTGACGGTGTTGCGCGCGTCGAGCCAGTTGGGCGGGGTGAAGGTGCCGGTGACGATGCGGGCGACGTCGGGGTTGGGGGCGTCCTGCACGCGCTCGATGGTGAAGGGGATGGCGCCCGCGATGGCGGCGCGGCGGGCGACCTCGGCGCGCATGGCGACGACCGGGGCGAGCACGTGGCGCTCGCTCGCGACGGTGTAGGCGAAGGCGAGGTGCAGGTCGTCGCGGGCGTAGCCCTGCGCGGCGAGGAAGCTGAACACGGTCTCGTAGTCGGGGCGGGCGGCCTCGATGCGCGGGTCGGCGGAGGGGGTGCGGTCGCGCAGGGCGACGAAGCCGGGCGAGGCGGCGAGGGCGGCGCCGGCGGGGGTGCGCACCGCGCGGCGGATGGCGACGACGACGCGGGCGCCGAAGGGGAGCGGCTCCAGGGGGCGGATGATGAGGGCGGCGCGGTCGGTGGCGCCGCCGCGGCGGTTGGCGTCCATCTCGGCGAGGAAGGGCACGCGGCGGGCGTGGGTGAGGTCGAAGAGGGCGATGGCGCTGGCGGCCTCGAGCGAGCGCGCGGTCTGGGTGTAGTCCGCGAGGAACTCCGGGGCCACGAGGTCGCCGAAGTGCACCAGGATGGGCGCGGTGGTGGGCGCGCCGTCGGCGCGGTTGAAGGGCGCGACGTCGATGTTCACGCGCCCGGCAGGGACCTGGAGGACGTTCTCCGGGAGCGCGACGCGGCGCCCGGTGGGGGTGCTCGGGTCGGGTCGGGTGAGCAGGTCGGTCGGCCATGGGAGCATGCAGTCGCCGGTGATCGCCAGCGGGTTGCAGCGCGGCGCGGCCGGTGCGTCGGGGGCGTCCGCAGGGGCGTCCTTCGGGGCCGGGGCGTCGGCGGGCCTCGGGGCGTCGGCGGCGCCGAGGTCGCTCGCGGCGTCGACGGCCAGCGCGGCGTCGAGGGCGGCGGCGGCGGGGACGGTGTCATCGCTGCACGCGGCGAGGCCGAGGCAGCAGGCGAGGGCGAGGGACCAGCGGAGGCGGCGCGGTGAGGTCATTGGGCGATGGGCGGCGATCGTACACGCCCGGAGTCGACGGAGCGGGTGCTACGTTCGGGGGACTGATGGCGGCCCCGGCGCAGCACAAGGTGGAGGCGGGTGCGGGCCCGGCGCTCGACGCGCGGTGGATGGCCCACGCCGCGAGGGTGATGTCGCTCCAGGCGGCGTGGCACCGGCTGGCGCTGCGCGGCATGGACGAGGTGCCGCCGGGCGCGGCGCTGCTGGTGGGCAACCACAACGGCGGGGCCAACCCGGTGGACGGGCTCTTCCTCATCGAGTGGTACCGCCGCCGGGGGATGAGCGACCCCGTGTACGTGCTGGCCCACGAGTTCTTCTTCAAGCACCTGCGGCTGACCCCGCTGCTGGCGCGCCTCGGGGTGATCCGCGCCGCGCCGGGCGAGGCCGCGCGGCGGCTGCGAGAGGGCGCGAAGGTGCTGGTGTTTCCGGGCGGCGACGTCGACTCGCTGCGGCCCTGGAGCGCGCGCCACGAGGTGCGCTTCGTGGGCCGCCAGGGCTACGCGCGGCTGGCGATGGAGACCGGAGCGCCCATCGTGCCGGTGGTCACGGCGGGGGCGCACGAGTCCTTCGTGGTGCTCAATCAGGGCCGTGGGGTGGCGCGCGCGGTGGGCCTCGCGCGGTGGCTGCGCTTCGGGTCCTTCCCGGTGACGCTCAGCGTCCCGTGGGGGCTCTGCGTGGGGCCGATGGCCTTCCTGCCGTACGTGCCGCTGCCCGCGAAGGTGACGGTGGAGTTCGGCGCGCCCATCGACCCCGCGCAGCACCCCGACGCGGCCTCGCTCGCGGGCGCGGTGGAGTCGGTGATGGGCGCGCGGCTGCGGGCGCTCTACGCCGAGCGCCGCTGGCCCGTGGTGGGCTGAAGGGGCGCTACCGCCGCGGTCGCGCGCAGGCCACGCAGGCGAAGCGACCCTGCGCCTGCGGGGCGCACCGCTCGCACACCAGGTGCAGCCGGTCGTCGCAGAGCGCCGGCCGCGCCGTCCCCTCGTCGCATCCGTCGCAGGCCAGCAGGTCGAGCGCCTGGGCCGTCGCGGGCAGCACCACCCGCAGCTCGCGGTCGAGCTTCCGGCGGCGCACCCGCAGGCGCACCCGTACCACCGGCAGGGTCGCGAAGACCATCGCGGCTGGCGCCGCGGTCACCTTCGGCGTGTAGCGCACCACCAGGTCGCGCAGCCGCGCGTCGCGCTCGGCGACCAGCGCCGCCCTCCGGGTGGCCGCCACCGCCGGGTCGACCTTCCGGCGCCCCGCGCCGACCTCCGCGGCGAGCCCCGCGAAGTACTCCGTCATCCGCTGGTGGTCGCGCGCGTGGCGCCGCTCGATGGACTCCAGCGCGTCCCGCGACGCCGCCGCCAACGCCCGCTGCGCCCGCCCGGCCAGGGGGGCCAGCACGGCCGCGAGCGCCGCCGCGTCGGCCCGCGCGGGCGGCGCGTCGTCCTCGCGCGCGGTGACGTCGAGCAGCGACCCCAGGCCCGCGGGCTCGCCCCGGTCGGGCCCGAGCTCCACCGCGAAGAGGCCCTCGTAGCGGTCGTCGGCCTCCACCGACCAGGCCATCGTCACGCGCGCGTACACGGCCGTCCCCACGGCGGCGTCGACCACCTCCGCGAGGCCGTTGCGGACCACCAGCCGCCCCGCCAGCGCCGTCGCGTGCGACACCTTCGGGGCGTCCGCGGCGGGCGCCACCAGCGCCCACGGCGTCGAGCGCCGCGCCTCCGCGCTCAGGCGCTCGAGCAGCGGAGAGCCGATGCCGCACGCCACCGCCGCGGCGCCCTCGCGCGGGTGCGTCGCGACGAGCAGCTCCTCGGGCGCGTGCAGGGCCTTCCCCAGGGCGGGCGGCAGCAGGGCCACCGCCTCGGCGCCGTGGGTCTCCACCAGCGCGCCCCGCGCCGCGAGCGCGCGCGCCGTGAACGACAGCGGGTCGGGCAGCGCGTCGGTCACGCCTCGAAGTCCTTGCCGAAGAGGGCCTCGTCGAGGGCGCGGGTCTTCTCGTAGCGGCCGCGGGCGGCGAGGAGGTCCTCCGCGAGCCGGTCGAAGGTCGCGTCGACCTCGTCGTCGCTCTTCGCCTTCGCCACCGACGCCACCAGCCAGTCCTCCAGGTCGCGGTCGTCGGCCATGTTGCCCAGCACCATGTCCATCTCGCCCACCACCAGCTGGAAGAGCTGCACCCGCCGGTCGAGCACGTCGAGCACGCGCTCCTCGATGGTCCCCTTCGCGCACAGGTTGTAGACGTGCACCTCGCGGGTCTGCCCCATGCGGTGCAGGCGCCCGATGCGCTGCTCGATGGCCATGGGGTTCCACGGGAGGTCGAAGTTCACCAGCACGTTGCAGTGCTGGAGGTTGTGCCCCTCGCTGCCCGCCGCGGTCGCCACCATCACCACGGCGCCGCCCTCGCGGAAGCGCTCCAGCGCCCGCCGCCGGGCCTTCTCGTCGAGGCCGCCGTGGAAGGCCACGGCCTCGACGCCCGCGCCCGCCACCTGCGCCACCACCTCGTCGAGCGTCTCGCGGAAGCGCGTGAAGACCAGCACCGGGTCGCGCTGCGTCGCCACCACCTCCAGGAGCGCCGCGACCTTGCGCGTGCCCTCGACCTTCCGCGCCACGACGGAGAGGGCGTCGAGGTCCGCGCGGGCCTTCGCGTGGTCCTTGCCGGGGCGCCGCGCGAGCATGTGGTCGATGGTGGCCCGCACCGCGCGCGGGCTCGACCCGGCCTCCAGCAGCAGCGACGAGGCGGCCAGCCGCAGCGAGGCTTCGTCGTGGTGGGCGCGCACGAAGGCCAGCACCGCGGCGTAGAGTTCGCGCTCGCCGGGCGACGGCTCGACGGTGACCGTGGAGACGAAGCGCGGCGGCAGCGCGAGGCCCGACTGCGCGCGGGTGTTGCGCACCATCACCTCCGCGAGCAGCGCCCGCAGGGCCTCGCGGTCGCGCGGCCGGGTCGGGTCCTTCGGGTCGATGAAGCGCTTGCGGAACGCGGTGGGGGTGTCGAACTGCCCCGGCCGCAGCAGCGTCACGAGGTTGTAGATCTCCTCCAGGTCGTTCTCCACCGGCGTCGCCGTCACCAGCAGCAGGAACCTCCGCTTGAGCGCGTTGACCAGCTTCCACCCGAGGGTCGCGCGGTTCTTGATGTGGTGGGCCTCGTCGACGATCACGAGGTCCCAGGGCCAGGCGCCCACCAGCTCGGCGTGGCGCGCCCCGCGGGCCAGCGCGAGCGACGCCACCACCACCCCGTCGCCCGACCAGAAGCCATCGGGGTCCTCGCGCATCGCCGGGTCGTCGGTGGTGCGGGCGATCACCCCGGCCTTCTGCGCGAGCTCGCCCTCCCACTGCGCCACCAGCGGCGCCGGCACCAGGATGAGCGTGCGCCGCGCCATGCCGCGCACCTGGTACTCGCGCAGCACCATCATGGCCTCGACGGTCTTGCCGAGGCCCACCTCGTCGGCCAGGATGCCGCGGCCGCGCAGCACCCGCAGCACACGGCGCACGGTCTCGGTCTGGTAGCGGTGCGGGGTGACGTCGCGCATCGACGCGAGCGCGAGCAGCTCGTCGAACTGGGCCGCCGACGAGAGCCGCCACGCGTCGAGGCAGAGCCGCACGTCGCCCACCGTCGAGGGCGCGGCGTCGAGGACGTGGGCGAAGACCGCGGGGTCGAGCGAAGGCAGGGCGCGGGGCGCGGGGTCGAAGCCCGCGGGCGGCGCGGCGGGCGGGACGGCGGGCGGCGTCGGTGGCGGCGGTGGCGGCGGTGGCGGCGGGGCGGCGCGGGCGGCGGGCGCAGGGGCGGGTCGCGGCGGCGATGGTGGGGGCGGTGGCGGCACGCGCACGGCGAGGAGCGCGGGCGCGACGTCGGGCTTCTGGCGGATGGCGCGGAGGTGCTTCAGGTGCAGCGCGGCGGGGAGCTGGAGCACGGCGTCGTCGTCGGGGCGGGCGAACCAGCCGACGTCGCGTGTGGACTGGGCGATGCGCTGGGTGAGCTTGCGGTCGTTGCGCTCGGTGAGCCCGTGGGCGCGCAGGAGCTCGATGGCGGCGGGGATGGTCAGGCGGGGCGCGTCGGTGAGGGCGAGGGCGATGACCATCAGCTCGGCGCCGGAGAGGCGCTCGTGGATGTTGCGGACGCGGAGCAGCGGCGCGACGAGGCCTGCGAGGACCTCCGCGCGGGGCATCGGCACGGAGCGGCCGCGCACCGTCTTCACGGCGGCGCCGGTGGGCGGCGGCAGCGGGGGGAGCCCGGCGGCGTTGCGCACGAAGACGTGGAAGCGGTGCTCCGGGTCGATGGCGGCGGACTTCACCTCCAGGTAGCGGGACTCGTAGACGCAGACCTGCGCCCGGTCGGCGAGCACGCTGTCGCGCAGCCGGGGGACGAAGGACTCCGCGTCGGGCCCCTGGGTGTGCTGGTCGGAGGGCCAGGTGGCGCCGAGCTCCGGGTCGTAGCCCGCGCGCTCGAAGGCGTGGAAGATGGCGGCGATCTGGAGCTCGGGGGCGCGGTCGCGGCGCACGACGAGCAGCACGTTGCGGCAGTGGCAGTCGGGGAGCGGGCAGTAGAAGTCGTAGGCGCGGAGGGCGGGCTCTGCGCGCGGGGCGCCGGGCTGGGGGATGAGCGCGGGGATCGCGTTGAAGAGGTTGTACGCGGCGATCAGCGGCATCGGCGGGTCGCGAGGCTAGTACGCGGGCGGCGGAGGGAGGAGGGAAGAATGGGAGCGGAGGGGAGGGGAGGTCTACGCGTCGTCGTCGTCCGAGGTGGCGTCGAGCGCGCGGCGCTCGGACTCCAGCTGGAACGAGAGGTATGGGAGGCGCTCGGTGCCCGACTCGCGCACGAGGTCATAGACCTGCTCGCGGATCGGGTTGATCTCTGCGAGCTCGTAGAATTCTCGCCCTACGGGGTCGCGCAGGATGCCGGTGAAATGGATGGCGTCTTCCCCGGACCAGTCGCGGTCGAGCGTATAGCGGAGCTCGGTGACGACGGGCCCCCTGGCGGGGTCGGCGTGCGCGGCGCAGACGGCGCGCACGATGGCGTCGAGCTGGTCGCGGAAGATGGCATCGAGGTCACGAGCGGCGGACATGACCTGAGGCTACCACGCAATCAGCGCACGTTCGGAGGTCGGACCGTGGGTGGTTTAGCGGCTCTGCACTGGGGCGTCGCCGGTCAGCAGCAGGAGCAGACGCGCAGGTGCGGTTGTGGCCACGACACTCCAGTCCGTAAGCGCAGCGCGGGCGACCCTGACGAACTCCTGTGCCTCGGAGCGGGAGAAGCGCGCGCCGGTGTCGTAGTCCGCACGGTGCCGCGCTTCCTGGAGATTGGCGAACGCGGTCGCGACTCGCTCGAGTTCAATCGGCACGATGCCCCTCGGGGTGGCGCTGGAACGACCAAGCAGCGCTTCGATCTTCTCGGGTGCTCGCCTGGCGCGACGAAACCAATTCGCAGTCTCCTTCATCCTGGTGTGCGAGTACCAACGCGACATCGATCGGTGCAGCTGCCTGGCCGTCGGCGTTCGCTCCTTGCCAAGCGTCGAGGAGACGGCTTCGCCAATGAGGTAGTGGAACAGAGCATAGTAGGTGGCTGAGACCGCGCGCTGGAGGTTCACCTGACGCGGACGGCGCGGGTCGAGATCGAGGAGAGCGTCCGCCTGGGTCAACAGGTCGAGGGCGCGGCTCACAGCGTGCCCCTGCTCAGCGCCCGCACGAACTCTCGCTTGTTGACCACGAACTCCATCGCTCACTCTGTCCTTCGGTCGGGCTCAGCGGTCCGACCCGTTTGGCTTCCGGATGTCTTCTTCTCTATGTCAGGGAGAATTGAATTCAATTAAACAGTAGTAGTAGTGAGCCCTGCGGAGACGGTGGAGACACCGGTTCTTGCAGTCGCACCGGGCAATGCGCGGGAGACACCGACCCGGGGCTCTCCAGTTGAAGCGCCGGGGACAGCACGCACCGTACGCCATTCCCAACCCCGTCCACAGTCCCCGTCACCAGAGCAATCCATGCTGCTGCGAGCGCTTCATCGCCGTCGTAGGTGGTCGCTGTGAGCATCGACCCGATGCGCGAGTCTCCCGCGCCAGCGCCGCGTCGATCACCCCGCGGCGTCGAGGCTCGCGCGGGTCGACAGCTTCATCAGCAACTGCTTGATCTCACGCACGTTGGTCACGGCGCGCGATGAGGGCGGTGATCTCGGCGTCGAGCTTCATCCGGTCCTGCTCGGCCTTCTTCCGCAGGATCGCGATGCGCGTCAGGACGATCGGGATGTCGGCCATGCGTCGAAGGTCGCGCAGTCCTCCGTACGTCGCCGGGGTTCGGGCGTTGGCCCTTCACCCCGGACAAGCGAAGGCGGGCGCCCCTGGGGGGGCTTTCGAACGGGAACTCGATCGACCTTCCGGACGCGAGCGCACCGCCCTCGGGACGGTTCATGGAGCTTCGGTTCGACAGCCCGCGGTGCGGGCGCCTGCGTTCGCTTGTCCGGGGTGAAGGGCCAACGCCCGAACCCCGGCGACGTACGGAGGACTGCGCGACCTTCGACGCATGGCCGGGATGTCCTTCTGATAGCGCGTTGAAGGTGTGGAAGAACTCCTCCTGCGTGCCTTCGCGCCCCGCGAGAACCTGCGCGTCGTCGATGAGCAGTCCGTCGCGCTCTTTGCGGGAGCGCCGCGGAACTCCTCGATGCGCTTCTACTGGATCGCCGCCACGGACTCGTTGGTGCACTTCTCGGCGCTCAAGTACACGATCCGCGCGTTGGGCTTCTGCACGACGATGCGGTGCCCGATGGCCATGGAGATGTGGGTCTTGCCGGGCTCCGTTCCGCCGCAGAGGAAGAGCACGTTGACGCGCCGACCCGCCCCGGCCTACGTCCGGAACGACCGCAGCGCCCGCGCCACCGCCGGTGCCGCCGGGTCGAACACCTCGCGGTCGCCGCCCGCCTCCAGCACGAAGACCTTCTTGTTCTGTACGAAGACGGCCACCTGGTAGCGGTGCTCGCGCCCGCCCACGGTGGCCGCGTAGCGGAACATCACCCCCGGGAGCCCGTTGGCGCTGCGCACCGGCTCGGGGTTGCCCTCGGGCACGTAGCCCTGGCGGCGCAGCCGCTCGTCGACCACGCGCCCCCAGAACTCCAGGCTGGCCCGGGGCTCGTTGCGCACCACGCGCACCGCGATGACCACGCCGTCGGCGTTGGTGGCGCGGTAGTCGTAGCGCTCGTCGTCCTCGAGCTCGGCGAAGCCGGTGGGGGTGTTCACGTGGAAGCTCGCGCAGGCCGGCGCGAGCAGGGAGAGCGCGAGGAGCAGCGGGAGGCGGCGGATCAGGATCATGGGGATCACCAGTGGGGTTCGGTCGTCGACGGAAGACTTCGCTCAGCGGATCTGGAGCAGGCGCCCGAGGCCGAGCCGGTCGAGCCACGGCACGGGCAGGTCGAGCGGGCGGCGCACCGCCGTGCCGGGCAGCGGGTCGGGCGCCACCACCGTCTCGGCGCGCGGCACCGCGGTCACCGTCACCAGCGAGAAGGTCGCCCGCGCTCGCAGGAAGCGCATGCGCCCCTCGATGCGGTCCATCTCCCGCGTCACGCGCTCGAGCTCCTGCTCGACCCGCAGCGCCTCGGTGATGTTCGCCGCCCGCGCCATGAACTCCTCCAGCCGCCGCCGCACCGCGCGCAGGTTGGCGAGCCGCACCTCCAGGTCGTTGAACTCCTCCGAGACGTCCTGCGCGTTGATGGTGCGGTGGAGCACGTCCGCGAGCTCCTCCACCCGCCGCACGCCCTCGCGGAAGCGCGACGACGGCACCCGCACCTGCACCTGCGCGTCGGTGCGCTGCACGAGATAACCCCCCATCGCGTAGGCGAGGTCGACCACCCGATCGAGCGTGGCGGTGATCTCCGCGCGGCGCACCGACAGGTCGACCGCGGCCGTGTAGATGAGCATCGGCGCCGGGGCAGTGGCCTCCGCGACGGTGGTGGCCGCGCCGCCGGGCGTGGCGGGCGTGGCGGGGGTCGTGGGCGTCGTGCGACCGGCGGGGCCGCGGGCTGGGGCGGGGCGGACCGGGGCAGGGGCGTGGGCCACCGTGTTGCCCAGGGCGGCCTGCGCCTCGCGCGAGGCGGGCGCGGCCTGCGCGGCGACGGGCGGCGGGGGGGAGGGCTGCGCCGGGGCGGGCGCGTCGTCGCCGGGCGCGTCGGGTGACTCGTCGCTGTCCGAGCTGCTGTCCCCGCTGCTGTCCCCGCTGCTGTCCGAGCTCTCGACGCTGGCCGAGGTGGCGCTCACCGTGGCGGAGGGCTCCTGCGCGACGGAGCCGCCCGCGTAGGCGCTCGGCGGCGACATCGGCCCGGGCGCCGCGCGGGTGTAGCGGCTCCCCGAGGCGCAGCCGCTCGCCGCGGCGAGGCACAGGCTCATCACGAGCACGGCGGACGCGCTCCATCGCGAACGACCCACGGACGGTGACTGATCTCGCATGGCTGGGACCTGACTCCTCCGCGCGACACGACCCGATCGGCGCGCGCGGTCTCACCGGGAAACGCCCGGGGGCACGACGGGCTTACACCCGGAGGCAGCGCTGGTGGTGGATTCGCGAGGCGGCGGCGGGGGAGCCCGCCGACGGGGTCAGGGCTGGGCGGCGGCGGGGGCCGGATCGGTGATCGTGAACTCCACGCGGCGGTTGCGGTCGTGGCAGGCGTCGTTGTTGTCGGTGCAGAGCGGCTGCGAGGGGCCGTTGCCGACCGCCTCGAACTGGATGCTCTCGAAGCCGTGGCTGCGGAGGTAGTCCGCGACGGCCTGCGCGCGGCGCTGCGAGAGGCGCTGGTTGTGGCTGGCGTCGCCGCGGGTGTCGGTGTGCCCCTCGATGCGGAGGCGGCGGATCTGGCTGTTCTCCCGGAGCAGCGCCACGAGGTCGGTGAGCGTCGCCTGCGACTGCTGCTCCTGGATGTGGTCGGCGTCCGTGTCGAAGAGGATCTGGTGCTCGAGGGTGATGTGCCCGTTGGAGAGGTGCGCCTCGGCGTGCTGCGGCGCGGGCGCGGGCTCAGGGGCCGGGGCGGGCGCGGGCGCGGGCGCCGCCACGATGGGGGCGGGCGCGGGGGGAGGGGTCTGCGCGCTGCTGCACGCCGCGAGCGCTCCGACGAGGAGGAGGGGGAGGGTAGTCGTCCATCGGTTGGTCATCGTTCACCTGTCTGCTGGCTGTGGGGTCACCGGCCGTCGGCGCGCGCCCCTCCCATCGCTGGATCGGGTGAACCCGCCGCGGCCATTCCGCTGACCGGGAGGTTCAACACAGAACGCCGCGGCGCTCAACACAAGAGACACCCCCGCCAGCTCAGCCGATCGCCGCTCTTCTGTACGAAGACCGCGTCGTCGTAGCGGAGCATCACCAGCCCATCGGTACCTTAGGAGAGGATGACCATGAACCTCCACTCCTCCCGATACACGGAGTCGTTCTGGCAGGCGCTTGTGACGCTCGGTGACCACCACGTCGAGCGCGACCACGCGGCCCGGGTGCTGGCGTTCTGGTCGGACCTGTCGCGCGAACTCCTCTCCGAGCCCGACCTCTCCGAGGCCGACGGGGCGGTGCGGTTCACCTGGTGCGGCGACCGCTACACCCTGCAGGTCGACGTGCACCCCGACGGTCGGATCTCCTGGTACTTCCGCGACGCGTCGCTGCCGCCCGGTCAATCCGAGGGAGAGAGCGAGCAGCGGCCCGGCGGAGCTCCCGGCGCGGTTCTGGGAGTGCGTGCGGGTTCTCAGGCTCCACCATCGCGACGGCTCGCGCACGTCGCCCTGACCATGCAGCGCCACCGTGCCCCAGTGCCCGTCCCCTCGCAGTAGCAATCCCAGTCGACGGCGCGACGGCTCCCGGGGGTGCGACAGTTGTCCCAGTTCTCGCAGAACTGTCCGGGCGAATCGCAGGCTCCCTGGTCACCCGACGGATCGGTCTGGAAGCAGCTGTGGAGGTCACCTTCGCAGTTGAAGAAGCGGCTCACCTCGTCGCACGAACGAACACGCCCACCGGACGATCCATCACCACCTCCGCCGTCGGTCGTGATTGGAACATCCGGCGAGGAGTCCGCGACGACCGTGTCTGGTTCGTGCACGTCCGTCGCCGCGTCACGCGGCTCACCGCCACCGCAGCCAACGAGCAGTGCGAAGAGGGTGCGAGACAGGAGCCGAACGCACATCCGCCGAGACTATCAGCCTGAGCGGATGGCCCTGCCCATGTCTCGCTCAGCCGATCTCGCTCTTCTGCACGAAGACCGCGTCGTCGTAGCGGAGCATCACCAGCCCGTCGGTCCATCCATCCATGGCCACCTCGGGCTCTCGTCCCAGGGCCCACGCCACCAGCCACTCCGGGTACTTTGCCCCGGCCGCCGCCGCGAGCGGAAACCCTCCCCCGAAGCGGGGGTTGATCTCGATGAACTTCACCGCCCGCTCGGCCGTGAGGAAGAGCTGCACCGTCATGCAGCCCATCGCCCCGGGCAGCGCCTCGACCACGCGCCGGCCCGCGTCCATCAAGAGCGGGTCCTTCACGGTCATGCCCTTGGAGACCTCGCCCGCGCGGGTCTCGATGCGCAGCCGCGGCACCACGCACCGCACCTTGCCGGTGAGGTCCGCCAGCACGTCGAGGGTGTACTCCTCGCCCTTCACGAACTCCTGCACCATCGCGTTGGCCGTGTGCCGCGCGTGGAAGGCCAGCGACTCGGCGTCGTCGATGCGCGTCGCCCCCACCGAGCAGCTCCCGTCCGCGGGCTTGAGGAAGTAGGGATAGCGCGCGGCGGGGTCGGCGAGGATGGCCGCCGCGTCGAGCACCGCGGGCGTGTCGAAGCCGTGCGCGAGGAAGAAGTCCCGCGTGGTGCGCTTGTCGAGCGACAGCTCCGTCGTGGCGGGCGACGAGACCACCAGGGTGATCCCCTTCGCGGCGAAGGCCTCGCGGTGCGGCGCCAGCAGGTGCAGCTCGGTGTCGATGAGCGGCACCACCATCCGCACGCCCTCGCGCTCGCACAGCGCCAGCAGGTGCGGCACGTACTCGGCGGAGGTCACCCGCGGCACCAGCACCCCCGCGTCGGCGGCGTGGAAGGCCGCGGCGTTTCTCCGCAGGTCGGCCACCAACACCCTGCCCGGTACTCCGAGGGACCTCAGCGCCGCCTGGAACTCCCGCACCAGCGCCACGCGCCGCCCACCGCTGGTGAGCAGCACCGAGAACGCTTCGGCCGTCACGCGCCCGCCTGCTCGTCGGTGAGGGAGACCGGCAGGCCCTCGCGCAGGCTGCGCACGGCCATGAGCGACGCGAGCGCCGTCCCGTAGGTCTCCTCCCAGGAGATGGGCCACGCGCCGCCGCGGCGCACGGCGTCCACGAAGGCCTTGAAGCCCGCGGCGTGCCCGCGGTCCTTGTTGCCCTTCTCGTCGGTGCGGCGCTCTCCCTTCCAGAGGGTGACGGCGTCCCACTCGTCGATGACCGCGGTGCGCCCGCCGCCGAAGACCTCGATGCGCTCCACGGGCCCGGCGCGGTCGCCGGCGGCCTGGTACGACACGTTCGACACGCCCCCGTTGGCGTGGCGCACGGTGATGAACACCTGGTCGTCGGTGGTCTCCAGCCCGCGGTTCATGGCCACGGACTCGGCGTAGACCTTCACCGGCCCGCTGCCCTGGAGCGCCACGCAGGCGTCGATGGCGTGGCAGGCCTCGCCGACGATGCGACCGCCGCCGATGTCCTCGTCCTGCGGCCACGCGTTGGCGGGAATCGCGCCCGGCGCGAAGCGGAAGCTCACCGTGCGGGCGCCCACGTCGCTGAAGAACCCGCGCACCCGATCGAGCGCCGGGGCGAAGCGGCGGTTGAAGCCCACCATCAGCATCGGGCAGTCGCGGCCCAGCGACTCGACGGTCTCCCTCACCCGGGCGAGCTCGTCCTCGGTGATGCACAGGGGCTTCTCGACGAAGACGTGCTTGCCCGCGCGCAGCGCCCGGATCACCAGGTCGGCGTGCAGGTCGTGCCGGGTCGCAACGAAGACCGCGCGCGTCCCCGGATCGTTGAAGAGCTCGTCGACCTCGGTGGTGGCGAAGTCGAAGTCCATCTTGCGGCCCGAGTGCTCGGCGTTGAGACCGCGCGCCGTCGAGAGCCCGCGCCAGCGCACGGGCCCGAGCTTCGCGAAGGCGGGCATCATCACCAGCCGGGCGTAGTTGCCCGCGCCGATGAGCGACACGCCGAGCTCGGAGGCCCCGACCGCGCGCGAGGCCCGGAGGTCGACGCGGCGCGAGGGCACGGCGGGAGAGTCGGGGTAGGTGAGCACGGCGCCGAGCACGGGGGCGTCGCTGGTGATGAGGTCGTAGGCCTCGGCGGCCTGCGCGATGGCGAAGCGGTGCGTGGTGAGCTTCTCGACCGGGAGCTTGCCCTGCGCGATGAGGTCGAGGATGGCCTCCATGTTGCGCTGCGCCGTCCAGCGCACGTGGCCGAAGGGGTAGTCGACGCCCTTGTCCTCGTACGACGGGTCCATGCGGCCCGGGCCGAGGGACGACGACACCGTGAACTCCAGCTCCTTCAGGAAGAAGGGCGCGCGCGGGAGGTTGAGGCCCACCACGCCGACCAGCACGATGCGCCCCTTGGCGCGGGTGACCTCCGCGGCGAACTCGATGGGCTCGTTGCTCTGCGTCGCGGCCGTGATCACCACGGCGTCGACCCCCTGCGCGCCGGCGAAGTCGCGCACGGCCTGCCGCGGCGACCCGAGGCCCACGGCGTCGGCGCCGAAGGTCTTCGCGAGCTCCAGCTTGGCCGGGTCGATGTCCGTGCCGAACACCCTGCATCCCTGGGCCTTGAGGAGCGCCACGCAGATCTGCCCGATGAGCCCGAGGCCGATGACCAGCACCCGCTCGCCGAGCGTAGCGCGGGCGAGGCGCACGCCCTCCAGCCCGATGCTCGCCACGCTGGTGTACGCGGCCTGCTCGAAGGAGACCCCCTCAGGGATGCGCGCCACGAGGTTGCGCCCCACGCTCACCACGCCCGCGTGCGGCCCCGCCGTGGCGACGCGGTCGCCGGGCTTGTACTCCTGCACGCCCCGCCCGCACTCCAGGATGACCCCCGCGGACGAGTAGCCCAGCGGCATGGGCTCATCGAGCTTGGCCATCACCTGCTGCGTGGTGGTGACCAGCCCGTCGGACTTCAGCTTCTGGAGCACCCGCCGGACGTGGTCGGGCCGCTCGCGGGCCTTGCCGATGAGGCTCTTGCGCGCGAGCTCGACGACGTAGCGCTCGGTGCCGGCGGAGACCAGCGAGGCCGCCGTGGCGACCACCACCTGGCCCGCGGAGGCGACCGGCGCGGGGATCTCTCGGACGCCGGTCTTGCCCGTGCGCACTTCCTGAACGACCTGCTGCATGAACGTCTCCTCGAACGGGGCGAAGGGGGTGGTGATGCCGTCGGGCGGACTAGTCCATCCGGCGGCGACCATCAAGCGTTGCGCGGCGCCCTGTAAGGCGTTCAGCGCGGGGCGTCACCCCGCCTTGTTGGCGGCGACCATCCTGGCCCACGAGTCGGCGAGGCCGATGGTGCGGTTGAACACCAGCGCACCCTGCTTCGAGTCGCGCGTGTCGACGCAGAAGTACCCCATGCGCTCGAACTGGAAGCGCTCGCCCGCGGTCGCGCTCGCGAGCGAGGGCTCCAGCTTGCAGCCCGTCAGCACGGTCAGCGACTCGGTGTTGAGGTGGTCCTTCCACGTCCCCCCATCGGGGACCTCCATCGGGTCTTCGACCTTGAACAATCGGTCATAGAGCCGCACCTCGGCCTCCACGGCGTGCGCCGCGCTCACCCAGTGCAGGGTGCCCTTCACCTTGCGGCCGTCGGGCGCGTCGCCGCCCTTCGTCGCCGGGTCCCAGGTGCATCGCAGGGCGGTCACCTCGCCCGTCGCCGGGTCCTTCTCCACGCCGGTGCAGGTGATGAAACACGCGTAGCGCAGCCGCACTTCGCGCCCGACGCTCAATCGAAAGAACTTCTTCGGCGGGTCTTCCATGAAGTCCTCCCGCTCGATGAACAGCTCCCGCGCGAAGGGCACCTTCCGCGTCCCCAGCTCCGGGTGCTCGGGGTGCACCGCCGCGTCGAACCACACCACCTCTCCTTCCGGGAGGTTTTCGATGGTCACCTTCAGCGGCCGCAGCACGCCCATCACCCGCGGCGAGCGCGCGTTGAGGTCTTCGCGCACCGCGTGTTCGAGCAGGGTGACGTCCGCCACGCCGTCGCGCTTCGACACGCCCACCCGCTCGCAGAAGGCCCGCAGCGCCTCCGGGGTGAAGCCCCGGCGACGAACGGCCGCCAGCGTGGGCATCCGCGGGTCGTCCCAGCCGCTGACGTATCCGCCCTCGACGAGCTCCTTCATGCGCCGCTTGGAGAGCACCGTGTACGACAGGTTGAGCTTGCCGAACTCGATCTGCTTCGGCTTCTGCTCGACCCCGATGGCCTCGAGGAACCACTCGTACAGCCCGCGGTGGTTGATGAACTCCAGCGTGCAGATGGAGTGCGTCACCCCTTCGATGGCGTCGCTCTCGCCGTGCGCCCAGTCGTACATCGGGTAGATGCACCACTTGTCCCCGGTGCGGTGATGGGTCGCGTGGCGGATGCGGTACATCAACGGGTCGCGGAGGTTGAGGTCCTTCGAGGCCATGTCGATCTTCGCGCGCAGGACGTGGGCGCCGTCGGGGAATTCCCCCGCGCGCATCCGGCGGAAGAGGTCGAGGTTCTCGGTCACCGTGCGGTTGCGGAAGGGGCTGTCCACGCCGGGGCGGTGGAAGTCACCGCGGCCCGCGCGGATGGCCTCGAGGTCCTGCGAGTCGACGTAGGCGCGGCCGTCGGTGATGAGCTTCTCGGCCCAGGCGTAGAGCTGCTCGAAGTAGTCCGAGGCGAAGTACAGCCGCTCGCCGAACTCGAAGCCGAGCCAGCGCACGTCGGCCTTGATCGACTCGACGTACTCGACCTCCTCGGTGGCGGGGTTGGTGTCGTCGAAGCGGAGGTTGCACACCCCGCCGTGCCGCTGCGCGAGGCCGAAATTGAGGGTGATCGACTTGGCGTGGCCGAGGTGGAGGTAGCCGTTGGGCTCCGGGGGAAAGCGGGTCATGAGGCGCCCGCCGTTGACGCCCGCCGCGAGGTCATCGCGCACGAGGTCATCGACGAAATTGCCTGGACCGCCGTCCGAACGCGGGGCCGTGCCTGTGGGGTTCTCGAGGTCGCTCATGGTCGTGTAGGGCGCGAAGAGTACGGCCCGATGACACCGTGCGTCGAGGTCTCTCCCCAGGCGCCCTTCGGTAGAGCGTTGGCCCTTTCCAGATTCCCTTGACCCGACGTTCGCTCGGAGAGATACGGTCCGTCATGGGTTGGGCGGTCGCTAGAGTGCAACCATGGCCAGCGATCGTCATCGCCACAGTGCTGGTAGGCTGCTTCTCGCTGAAGTCCGGCACCGACCTCGGTGACGCAGGTGCGACGCCCGACACGCTGCCAGATGTGGCTGCGAGCGACTCCAGCAACCCGCTCCCCGTAGACGCCGCCTCGCTCGATGCATCATCCGATACGCCACCAGTGGATGCGTCGGAGGTCGATACCCCCGGTCCCGATGCCCCGGATGCGCCCGACGTTCCCGCGATTGATGTTCCCGACGTCGCGGAGGCGATCGACGCGCCCGACGTCCCGGTGATCCCCGACGTCCCGGTGATCCTCGACGTCCCGGTGATCCCCGACGTCCCGGTGGTTGTCGATGCGGGTCCTCCGACCCTCACCGGGGACTTCGTCAGCTCGGGCGCCTCCGGCTCGGCGGGCGCGCTGCGGCTCCAGGTGCGCCTCACCTGGCATGCGCGCGTCAGCGGATCGAACGACGGGGTGACACTTCGGGGGTGGTTGCGATGACGCGGCCGTGGCGATCTCTGTGGTTCCAGTGCGTCGCGGTCGGTGCGGTGAGCACGGCGGCGGCGCTGATGGCGGAGCGCCGGGCGCAGGCCGTCCCCGGCGGAGAGACCCGCCCGGGCCTCGCGCTCCGCGGAAACCTCGCGGGCGCGACGGGCACCCAGCGGCTCCGCTTCGAGTTCTTCTCGGGCGGCACGGCGCGCTGTCAGGCGACCGTCGACGTCACCCTCGACGCGAGCGGCGACTTCGAGGCCGACCTCTCCACCACCCTCTGCCCCGCGTCGCTCTTCGACGGCGGCGACGTGACCTACGACGTGTCCATCGGCGGCGAGGTGGTGATCGTCCGCGCGGCGGTGAACCCCGTCCCCTACGCCCACTACGCCGAGCGCGCCGGCGTGCCCGAGTGCCCCATCGGGTACTCGCGCGACCGCGGGGTCACGGCCTTCGTCCGCTGCACCCGCCCGCTGACCGGGGCGGCGCTCGACGAGGTCGTGCGCGTCGGCACCGGGACGTCGGCGTTCTGGATCGATCGCTTCGAGGCCAGCCTCTGGGAGCGCCGCGACGGCTCCGGGCGACAGTTCGGGCTCGTGGGCCCGGCGTCGGCGAACATGTACATGACGGCCACCGATCACGTGAACGGGTTCCCCGACGACGCCAGCGGGAGCGAGGTCGAGTACGCGGTCAGCGTCGCGGGGGTGCAGCCGTCGAGGCACACCACGCAGATCCAGGCGATGGTGGCGTGCCAGGCGTCGGGCAAGCGGCTTCCGACGCTGAGCGAGCTGTACCTCGCGGCGCGCGGGACGCTCGACCCGGGCGTGAGCAACGGGGCCGACGCCCGCTGCGTGACGAGCGCCAGCGCGCTGCGCAACACCGGCCTCGGGACGCTCTGCCGCAGCGCGTACGGCGCCGAAGACCTCATCGGCAACGCCGGCGAGTGGGCCGACCGGTGGGCCATCGGGTTCCTGACCCGTAACGACTTCTACTGGCCGGAGACCAGCGTGGCGAACCAGTCTGCCACCCTCAACATCAACTCCTACGCCAGCCGCTTCCAGAACTTCCTCTGGCGAGGCGTCCCCTCGGGGCTCATCTTCGGCGGCTCGATCGACTACGGGGCCGACGGGGGTCGGTACGCCCTGTCGGCCTACTTCGCCGCCATCGGCCGCTTCCCCACCCAGGGCTTCCGCTGCGTGGTGTCGCGATGACGCCCAACAAACACCTCGGCCGGGCCGCGGCCACGCTGGCGGTGGTGCTCGGCGCGTCGCTCGGCTCGTACCGCATCGCGAGCGCCGTCTCGGGCGGCGAGACCCGCGCGGTGCTCACCTGGTCGGGCCGCATCGTGGGCCGCTCGGGGCCGGCACCGCTCCGCTTCGAGTTCCGCCGGGACGGGAGCGCTGCCTGCGTGGTCGACGTCACCGCGACCCCGGACGCGGCGGGCCACCTGGACGTCGAGGTCCCGCTCGACGGCTGCCGGGGGTACTTCGACGGCAGCGACGTGCGCTACGACGTGTCCGTCGGCGGCACCGTGCTCGCGCGCGACCAGTCCGTCGACCCGGTGCCCCACGCGCGCTACGCCGACCGCGTCGGGGTGCCCGACTGCCCCGTCGGGTACGACCGCGACGCCGTCACCGGCGTCGTGCTGTGCCGGCGAGAGCTGCGCGCGGGCGTGTTCGACGAGCTCGTGCGCGTGGGCGACGGCGAGGCCGCGTTCTGGATCGACCGCTTCGAGGCCGGCGTGTGGGGCACCGTCGACGCCTCGGGCGCCCGCCTCGGCGCGGCCGGGGACGACTACCCCGCGAGCTTCCCCGACGACGGGCAGTGGACGGCGGCTGCCTACGCGCGCTCGGTGCCGGGCGTCGGGCCGTCGCGCTTCCTCACGTGGTTCCAGGCGCAGGAGGCGTGCCGGGCGAGCGGCAAGCGGCTGCCGACGATGCAGGAGTGGTTCCTCGCGGCGCGGGGCACCCTCGATCCATCGGCGAGCGACGGCAGCGCCGGCAGCTGCCGCACCACCGGCGGGAGCGTCCGCGCGGGCAACGAGCCTGGCGACAGCGTGAATTGCGTGAGCGCGTGGGGGGCGCACGAGATGATCGGCAACGCGTCGGAGATGGTCGAGGAGTGGTACGCGCAGCTCTCCGACAACCCGAACGCCTCGCTCGGCGCCTGGCCGGCGGCCTTCGGCCAGGACTCGACCGCGAACTTCACGGGCACCCTCATCCTCGACAGCGCGGGCACCACGGGCACCGGGGTCCCGGCCATGGTCCTTCGCGGCGGGGACGCGAGCAGCGCCGGGGGCGCCGGGGTGCTCTACCTCGACGCCGCGAGGGCGCCGACCTTCTCGGGTCCGCTGGCGGGGTTCCGCTGCGTGGTGCCGCGATGAGCGCCGCGACGCGCGATCGCTGGTGGGTGCGCGCCGCCGCCCTCGCGGCCGCGGCCGCCGCGTCGGTGTTCGTCACGGTGCGCGTCGCGCGGGCCGTCCCCGGCGGCGCCGTGGGCTCGTCGCTGAGCTTCGCGGGCACGCTCACCGGCGTCACCGGCCCGCAGACCCTGACCTTCATCTTCAAGAGCGGCGCGACCACGCTCTGCACGCCTACCGCCTCGGTGACGCCGCGCGCCGACGGGTCGTTCCGCACGGCGGTGCCCCTCGCCGGGTGCCCGCGCCGGCTGCTCGACGGGCGCGACGTGACCTTCGACGTGCGCGTCGGCGCGCGCACCGTGGCCGTCAACCAGGCGGCCTCGACGGTGCCCTACGCCCGCTACGCCAGCGCCGTCGGCACGTCCCTCTGCCCCACGGGCTACACGCCCTCCAGCGAGGTGCGCCCGCACTGCCGGCGCGAGCTCGCCGGCGGGACCTTCGACGAGGTGGTGCGCGTCGGCGACGGGGCGACGGCCTTCTGGATCGACCGCTACGAGGCGAGCCTCGCGCAGCAGGCCGACGGCGGCGGCGCCCGCTACGCCACGGTGGCGTCCCTCCCGGGCGGCTTCCCCCTCAACGGAAACTACACGACGCCCGTGTACGCCTTCAGCCGCCGCGGGGTGGAGCCCTTCGGCGAGGCCTCGTGGTTCATCGCCCAGGAGGCGTGTCACCTCAGCGGCAAGCGCCTCCCGACGAGCGCCGAGTGGATCACCGCCGCGCGCGGCACCCCCGACGGCGCCGACTGCGTGCTGCCGCCGACGACGGCCAACCGCACCACGGGCATGGCTTCGACCTGCGTGAGCGCCTGGGGCGCCGACGACATGGTGGGCAACCTCTCGGAGTACTCGGCGCTCTGGCAGACCAGCGTCCGCGACGGCCTGACGACGCCGGTCGTCTCGCAGGGCGCCGCGTTCAGCGGCGACGTGATCGCGGGGCTCAACGGCCGGGTGCTCACCCGCGCGCTGGGCGCGTCGGCGGTGGCGGCGGTGGCGGGCCTGCCCGGGGCCGTCCTGCACGGGGTCCCGTACGCCAACGCCGCGGGCGGCGGCGGCGGGGTGCTGGCCATGGGCGCCACCTCGGCGCCGTCGTACCACCAGACCGGCGGCATCGGCTTCCGCTGCGTCACGACGCGGTGAGCCGCCGGGTCAGGTCGTCGCGAAGCGGAACTGGTTTCCGCCGATCTCGATCACGTCGCCGTTGCGGAGGCGCGCGACCTTGGCCTTCTCGCCGTTGACCTTCATCGCCGGGAATAGCATCGAGCTGCGGGCCTCGAAGTGCTCGCCCGCCCAGGCGATGCTCACCTCGCCGAAGTGGATGCCGAAGACCTTGAGCGACGGGTCGGCCCCCGAGCCTAGGGTGGCGCCCTTCGACTCCGAGAGCTCGGTGCGAATGGAGCCCTCGACCTTGCCGTCGGCGCGCTCGAGGTAGCTCATGCGGGCGGACTTGAGCTTGGAGAAGAGGGCCTTCGCCTGCGCCGGGTCGACCGCCGCGGTGGCGGCCTGCGGCGCCGACGAGGCCGAGCCCCGGTAGGTGTCGACGGCCTCGAGCGAGGGCGCGGCGCAGCGGGGGCAGGCCGTGAGGCGCAGCGACGAGGTCATCCCCTCCCACTTGCACGTGGGGCAGCGCTTGCGCTCGTAGCCCGACTTGATCTGGATGTATCCGTCGGCCTTGAAGGGGTCCTCGGAGAACACGATCAGGTGGTCGCTCCCGAGGAGGATCTCGTTGCCCTCGGCGACGGCCGCGGCGGAGGTCACCATGCGCCCGTCGAGCACCACGGCGTTGGTCTCCGAGACGCACTGCACGACCCAGCGGCCGTCGCCGTCGCGCGCGAAGATGGCGTGCTCGCGCGAGACCGACTCGTCGGGCAGCACGAGGTCGTTGCCCGGGTCGCGCCCGACGCGCACACGCTCGCCGTCGAGGGTGACCTTGCTGGCGGGCTTCCCGAGGGCGTGGATGACGAAGGTCGGCATGGGTGGTGAATCTCGCCGTGATGAGGGGGGGATGGAGGTCAGAACACGAAGGCGCAGTGGACCGATGGCGACCCGAGCGATGGGGCGCAGTGGAGCGCCTGTGCCGCTGCGGGGCGCTCGCTCCCGCGGCCGGAGAGGATCCACAGCACGGTGCCCGTGGCCGCCAGGACGCCCGCGCCCACGAAGCCCGCGGTGGCGACGGCGCCCATGGTCTCCGCGGCGTCGCGGTCGCCCGCGCAGAGCGACTCGCGCGACCGGCCCGGGCCAAGGCACTGGGCGTCGTCGTTCCAGCGGTCGGCGGCGGCGCCGCCCGCGACCAGGCCGGCGACCCCGACGCCCGCGAGCACGACGGCGCCGCCCCAGGCCGACCAGGCGAGCACGCGTGTGGTGCGGTCGGGCGCGTGGCTCGGCGCCATGATCCGCAGCGGCGGCGGTGGTGGCGGGGGGACGGCCGGCGGCGGGGCGGGCGGCGGCGCGACCACGACCACGGCCGGCTGCGCCGGGGGTGGGGCGGGCTCGACGACTCCGGGCGGGCGACAGGAGAGGTCGACGTCGATGTGCGCCGTGCCGCGGGCGGGGACGGCGACCGAGCGGCGCGCGCTCTCGCAGCCGGGGGCGCTCACCTCGAGGTTGATCGTCCCCTCGGCCACGCGCAGCGGGGCGGACAGCGGGAGGGGGCGGGCCTCGCCGCCGTTGAGCGCGAGCGAGGCGCCCGGGGCGCGAGAGCGCACCTCGAGGGTGCCGAGGTGGGCGCGCACGGAGTCGAGCTCGGCCTCGAGGTCTTCGCGGTTGTGGCGCACCCAGCGATCGCGACCACCGGTGAGGGCCTCGACGAGGTGCTGCTCGGCGTCCGCCCAGCGCGCGAGCTCGGCCTCGGCGAGGCCCATGCGCGCGAGGGTGCGGGGCTCGGGGCGCAGCGCTTGCGCCTGGCGGAAGAGATCGAGCGCTTCGGCGGCCCGTCCCTGCTCGCGGAGCGTGAGCCCGCGGCGGTGGAGGGCCTCGACGTCGGCCTCCTGCGCGAAGGCGAGCGCGGGCGACGCGAGCAGGGCGAGGCCGAGGAGCAGGTGGGGGAGGGGGCGCATCACAGGTTCCGGTGCCGCAGGCGGGTGCGGCGGGTGCGGTGGGGGTGCGACGCACGGGTGGGCTCGGGCTCGGGCTCGGGCTCGTCGGGCGCCGCGGCCGGAGTCGTGGGGAGCGCTGCCGCGGGCGCCGCCAGGACGGCCGGGGGAGCCGCGAGCGGGGGCGGGGTCGGTGGTGGGGGCGGGGTCACCCGGGGCGGAGGACGTACGGCCGTATGGGGCGTCTGCGGCGTCGGTGCCGGCGACGACGCGACGACCTGCCAGGCACCGAAGCCGACGAGGGCGAGCGCGGCCACGACCGCCAGGGCGAGCCACTTCGGGCGGGACCGGGGTGCTGCGGGCGTCAGGGAGCGGGAGGTCGCCTGGAGGGTGTCGGAGGTCGTGGCGCGCGCCGCGCTGAGGACGGCCGGGGGAGTACCGGCCGAGGCCGTGGCCTGATGGCTGAGGTCGTTGAACTCTGCCGACCAGCGCTCCCGGGCGCCGACGGAGGCGAAGGGCAGCAGGGCCGTGCCGAGCGCGCGCATCGAGCCGAAGCGCTCGGACGGGGTGCGCGAGAGCAGTCTCAGGACGACCTGGTCGAGGGCGCGCGGCACCTCGGGGTTGACCGTGCTCGGCGGGTCGACCGGGGCGCTCACGACGCGCATCAGCACCTCGACGAGGTTATCGCCGTCGAAGAGCAGGCGGCCGGTGAGGCACTCCCACAGGATGGAGCCCAGGGAGAACTGATCGCTCGCGGGCTCGACTCCCTTTGAGTCGGTGGCCTGCTCGGGTGACATGTAGTGGGGCGTGCCGAGGATCGACGCCGTCTGGGTGACGCCGGGTCTCCCGCCGACCGGGCGGGCCTTGGCGATGCCGAAGTCGAGCACCTTGGGCACCACCTGGCGGAGCTTCTTGGCCAGGAAGATGTTGTCGGGCTTGAGGTCGCGGTGGACGATGCCGTGGTCGTGGGCGGCCGCGACGGCCGAACACAGCGGGAGGAAGAGGTCGCAGGTCTCGACGATGGTGAGCGGCCCTCGCGCCAGGCGGTCTTTCAGCGACTCGCCCTCGAGGAGTTCCATGGTGAGGAACGGCTTGCCTTCGAACTCGCCGACGTCGAAGCAGTCGACCACGTGGGGGTGCTCCAGGGCCGCGGCGATGCGGGCCTCCTGCACGAAGCGCGCGGTCATCGCAGCGTTCTCGACGGCGGTCAGGATCTTGAGGGCCACGCGCTTGTCGAGCCCCTGCCGACGGGCCTCGTAGACGGCGCCCATGCCCCCTTCGCCGATCTTGCGGATGATCTCGTAGGAGGCGAAGGTCGACCCGGGGAGAAGCTCGGGGACGGAGAATCTCTCGTCGAATTGCGCTTGAGTCATGAACCGTCCCGGCCCCTCGACTTCGGCCCCAATGCCGCTCGATGCGGGACGCTATATCAACAGCTATCGGTACAGCAACCAGCCTACGCCTGCCCCGCCCGCTGCGGCCGAGGTGACCCGCGCCCGACCGCCGTTGAACGCCCCGCGCGGGCTTCGCAACAAAATCCATCAGTCGCAGAGCGCGACCGTCTGCGCCGCGTGGTGAGCACTGCGGCCGCGCGCTCGCTCCGGGAGGACCACCGCCCATGTCACGCCATCCCATCGGCGCGCTCGCGCTCGCCTGCCTCCTCGTCGCCCCACTTCCCGCCGCCAGCCGCGATCGCCCGCGCGCGTCCGGCGCCCGCCGCGCGGCCTCTGCCCCGACCCGCGCTCCGGCCCCATCCGACACCGCCGACCGCCGCGCCCGACTGCTCAGCGCCTTCTCCCACGGCTCGCAGCTCCGCCGCTGCTGGGACCGCGCCGTGCTCGACCACCCGACCCTCACCGACCGCAGCCTCGCGGTCACCCTCCACGTCGACGCCCAGGGGCGCACCCAGCGCGTCGACGTGCGCGACCCGCAGGCGCCCGACCTCGCGCAGTGCCTCGTGCGCGCGGGCCTGTGGCTCCCCTGGGTCGGCCCCGGCGAGGCCTTCCAGGCCAGCACCACGGTGAGCTTCAACCGCGGCGGTTGAACGCTATCCTCCGTCGGGTGACCACCGCCCGCACCGGCTCCGCGCTCTCGCTCTCGCTGCTCCTCGGCTGCGCCGCCGCGCGCCCCTCGCTCGTCCCCGCCACCTCCGCGGCCGCTGCCCCCGTCGCACCCGCGGAGGCGCTCGCCTGGGGTGACACGCCCGGCGCGCTCGAGCGCGGGACCACGCCCGCCCTGGACGACGGCCGCCTCGCGCGCACCTACGCCATCGAGCTCGCGGCCGGGGAGCGGGTGCGCCTCGCGCTGCGCTCGACCGTCTTCGACGCGCGCCTCGTGGTGGACGGTCCGACGGGGCTGCACATCGAGAACGACGACGCCTTCCCGGGAAGCACCCACGCGGCGGTGGTCTTCGTGGCGCCCGCGGCGGGGCGCTACACGGTGCGCGCGAGCACCCTCGACCGCGGGGAGTCGGGCGCCTACACCCTGCGCGCCGAGCGCCTCGCGGCGGCCGACGGCGCGGCCCTCGCGACCGGCGCCACCGTCGACGCGACCCTCGACCCGGCGGCGGAGGGGGCGGCGCCGGGGCGGTGGTTCCACTTCGAGGCGCGGGGCGGGTCGCGGGTGCGGCTGCGGGTCACCTCCACGGCCTTCGACACCGTGGCGACGGTGCTCGGGCCGCGCGGCGAGGTCTGGCTCAACGACGACGCCAACGACCTCGGCCCCGCGCGCACCGAGCGCCCGCTCGACAGCACCCTGGAGGTGGTGATCCCCGAGAGCGGCACCTACCACCTGGTGGTGACCGCCTTCGGGACCGGCGGCGCGGGGGCCTTCCGCGTGGCCGCGAGCGAGCGGGCGCCGGTGCTCCTGCGAGCGGGCGAGGAGGTCCCCGCCGGGGGCTACGCGGGCGCCGACGGGCGCGGCCGGGTGCTGGGCCTCTACGCGGGAATCACGGCCTACGCCGCCCACTCGACCCTGTATGGGTGCGCCGACGACGCGCGCTTCCTGGGCGAGGCGATGCGCGCGGCGCACCTGCAGGGGGCGGGCGACCAGGAGGTGCTGGTCGACGGCGCGGCGACGCGGGCGGCCTTCACCGCGGGCCTCGCGCGGATCGCGGCGAGGGCGCGCCCGGAGGACGTGGTGGTGGTGTTCTTCTCGGGCCACGGCAACGTGCGCCCGGCGCCCGATGGCGACCGCACCGAGCTCGACGGCGTCGACGAGACCATCGAGCTGGCGGACGGCCCGCTGGTGGACACCGAGCTCGCCGCGGCGCTGGCGGGCGTGCGGGCGGGGACGGTGATCCTCGCGCTGGACTCCTGCCACGCCGGGGGCTTCGCGGACGACTGGGTGACCCGCCCGGGGCGCATCGGGCTCTTCTCCTCGGACGCCGACGTGCTCTCCGACACGGCCGAACCACGGCGCGCGGGCGGCTACCTCTCGTGGCACCTCCGTCGCGCGGTGCTGGGCGAGGCCGACGCGCGGCCGCGGGACGGCGTGCTCCAGGCGGGCGAGCTCACCGACTACCTCTACGCGGGCTTCGTCGCCGACCACGAGCGCATGAACCGCCCGGGCAGCAACGACCCCTACCAGCGCCTGGAGGCGCCCCGCGGGAGCGTGCCGTGGACACAGGCACTGTGGCTGTACCCGCGGGGAAGCGACGGGGCGCTGGGCCCGGTGCCCGGCGTGGCGCTCACCTCGCCGGCGCCGTGAGCTTGCGCGCCGCGAGCGCCCTCCGTCGGGCTATGAGAGCGTCACCCCCATGAGCCTCCCGTGGATCATCGTCGACACCGCCGCCACCCCCGATGGCAAGCTCGTGCTGCAGCGGCGCGGCGAGCGCGACTACCTCATCACCATCGACGGCCGCGTGCTGATGAACAGCATGACCCACCGCTCCGAGGCCGCGCTCGGGGCGCTCGCCTGCCGCGGCCTCGCCGCCCTCGAGCGCCCGCGCGTGCTCGTCGGCGGCCTCGGCATGGCGTTCACGCTGCGCGCCGTGCTCGACGCGCTCCCGGCCGCGGCGACCGTCACCGTCGCCGAGCTCAACCCGGTGATCGTGGCGTGGTGCCGCGGGCCCATCGCCGACCTCACGGCGCGCGCTGCCGACGACCCGCGGGTCACCGTCGCCATCACCGACTTCGCCGACGCCCTGCGCGCCGCGGCGGGCTCCGCGCATCGCCTCGACGCCGTGGTCATCGACCTCTACGTCGGCCCCGACAACGACACCCGCGCGGCGGACCCGCTCTACGGCACCCGCGCCTGCGAGCAGGCCTTCACGGCGCTGCGGCCCGGCGGGGTGTTCGCCATCTGGGCCGAGGCCTACCACGAGAGCTACGCGAGGCGCCTCGGCGCCGCGGGCTTCAGCGTCGCCTACGAGCGCCCCGCGAAGGGCAACCGTCGCTTCGTGGTGTACCTCGCGACGAAGCCCGCGCGGGGGTGAGAGGGGTGCTGGGCCCCCGGTGGGTGGGGAGCGCCCGCGCTCGCTGGGGGCCAACGGGTGGGTGCTGCGGGAGAGAAGAACCGCAAGGGTCGCAAGGGTCGCAAGGGAGGAGGAGATCGACAGTGCTACCGGGCGACGAACGCGAGTCTCCTACGGCCCATCCCATCCCTTGCGACCCTTGCGACCCTTGCGGTTCTTCTCTCCCGCAGCACGCACTCCCGCCAGAACTCCTGCGACGCAGTACCAGCGCCGACCGACCCGTCGCTACTTCGACCCGACGTCGTCGCCCTGCCGCACGTTGCCCGGCAGGCCCAGCGTCACGCTGCCGAAGCCCATGCCCTCGAACTTCTGCAGCCACACCGCGTCGCCGTTGGTCGCATAGCAGGCGACCTCGCCGTTGCGGGCCACGATGATCTGCCCCTGGTCGACGACCATGGTCGGGCGCCGCGCGTGCTCGCCCACGAGGTGCACGTACGCGATGGTGCGGCCAGTCAGGTAGTCGAAGAGGGCGAGCCGGCTGCGCGTGCACGCGATCACCACGTCGCCCTCGATGGCGACCTCCACCTCGCCGCCGTAGCCCTCGATCTCGGCGCTCCAGGCGACGGCCCCGGTGCTGCGGTGCAGCCCGAAGATCTGGCCCGAGAAAGCGCTCACCAGGATGCTGCGGTCGGCGGCCGCGGAGGTGCGATACATGCCCGGGACGCTAACGCTCGCCCGGCGACCCCGACAAGCCCGCGGCCGTGGGCGGCGTAGCCCTACCGCCGCGCCTGGAGCAGCACGCTCGACGAGGTCGCCCCGCTCACCCGGTACGTCTTTCCCCCTTCGGCCATGGTGGTGCCGTCGCGGTAGCTCCACACCCGCACCCGGGCGTCCATGCCCCGGAAGTTGGCCTGCGCGATGAGCGCCTGCGGCACCCGCACCCGCCCCGCCGTGCGCGCCACGCAGATGATCGTCGGCGCGCTCGCCGGGTTGGCCGCCCCCTCGGGCTCGATGCGCACCAGGGCGCTCGTGGCGTCGGCGCTCGTCCACTGCACGTCGAGGTCGCCCGACTCGGGCCAGGTCGTCACCGTCAGCGCCGACGGCGCCGAGATGGCCACCCCCGTCGGCAGCCGCGCCTCCGCCGCGAGGTCGGTCACCACGTCGCCCGTCACCCCCTCGTCGACGCTGGCGATCCCCGCGCGGCGCTCGCTGCTCAGCGTGCCGCAGGTGCCGAGCGTGGTCTCGTAGCGCACCGTCGCGCCCGCCGCGGGGCAGAGCCCGACGCTCTGCATGAGCGGGCCCGCCTCGATGGACACCGCCCCCGCGCACACCCAGCGCATGCGCTGGAACTCCGCCTCCGGCGCGCCCGCGTAGAACCGACAGTCGCTCTCCGCGTCGAGGCCCGCGGGCACCACCGTCGACGCCACCACGCCGTCGAAGAGCACCGTCGCCAGCCCGCAGCGGGTCACGTCGCGCGTCGCCCCGGTGCGGTCCTCTCGGAACACCACGATGGAGCGCACCACGTCGCCCGCCGCCACCCGCTCGGGGATCGGCGGCCGCTGCGTCAGGGCGTACCCGCTCCCGTTGCCCGGCGGCGCCGCCTCGTCGCCCCCGCACGCCGCCACCGCGACCGACGCCACCAGCCAAGCCCGCACGCCTCGCATCACGCCTGCTCCTCCTCGTCGTCCGCCGCGCCCGGGCGCTTGATGCCGAGCGAGCGCATCTTCTTGTAGAAATGGCTGCGCTCCAGCCCGAGGTCGCGCGCCGCGTGCGTGGCGTTGCCCTTGTGGTGCTCCAGCGAGCGCATGATGAGGTCGCGCTCGGAGGCGTCGAGCATGTCCTTGAGCGCGGTGCCCGGGGTGTACACCCCGTCGCGGCCGCCCGTCCCCCCCGTGGCGCCCTCGATGCTCCCCGGCGGCAGCGCCTCGCGCAGGTCGTCTTCATCAATGACCTCGCGCTCGGTCACGATCACCAGCCGGTCGACGAGGTTCTTCAGCTCGCGCACGTTGCCCGGGAAGCGGTAGCGCAAGAGGAGGTTGAGCGCCCCCTGGGTGAGCCGCTTGAGCGCCCGGTCGTTGGCCTCGCACGACGCCGGGAGGAAGTGCTCCACCAGCGCGGGGATGTCCTCCTTGCGCTCGCGCAGCGCCGGCACCCGGATGGGCACCACGTTGAGCCGGTCGTAGAGGTCGGCCCGGAACCTCCCCGCCGCCGCGTCGGCGACGAGGTCGCGGTTGGTCGCCGCCACCACCCGCACGTCGACCTTCAGCGTCTGCGATCCCCCCACCCGCTCGACCTCGCCCTCCTGCAGCACCCGCAGCAGCTTGGCCTGCATCGCCGCGGGCATGTCGCCCACCTCGTCGAGGAAGAGCGTCGACCCGCTCGCCCGCTCGAAGCGCCCCTTGCGCATCTTCGCCGCGCCCGTGAAGGCCCCCGCCTCGTGGCCGAAGAGCTCGCTCTCGATGAGCTCCTGCGGCACCGCCGCGCAGTTGAGCTTCTCCATCTCGTGCTTCGCGCGCTTCGACCCCTCGTGGATGGCCCGCGCCACGAGCTCCTTCCCCGTGCCCCGCTCGCCCGTGATGAGCACCGGCGCCACCGCCGACGCCGCCCGCGCCACCACCCGCCGCAGCTCGCGCATCGCCGCCCCGTCGCCCAGCAGCGCGCTCGTCGAACCGAGGGCCTTCTCCAGCGCCAGCACCCGACCCCGCAGCGCCGTCACCTCCAGGGCGTGCCCCAGCGTCAGCAGCAGCTTCTCCGTCGACAGGGGCTTCTCGAGGAAGTCCCGCGCCCCGAGCCGCGTGGCCTGCACCGCCGTCTCGATGGTGCCGTGGCCGCTCATCATCACCACCGGGGTCTCCAGCCCCTGCGCCCGCGCCCGCTGGAGCACCTCCAGCCCGCCCACCTTCGGGAGCTGCACGTCGAGCAGCACCACGTCGTAGCTGCGGGTGCTCAGCCGCTCCAGCGCCGCGGCGCCGTCCTCGGCGGTCTCCACCTCGTAGCCCTCCGCCCGCAGCGCCGTCCGCACGGTGCGCAGGATGTTGGGCTCATCGTCGACCACCAGCACCGTCGCTCGCGCCATTGCCGCGGGACGATACACCGTCGACCCCGCCGTGATAGCGTCGCGGCCCCGTGGACGACGCCTCGACCGCCCACCCCCCGACGCCCGACGCCCCGCCCGACACGCGGCCCGACGACGTGCGGCCCGAGGCCCCCGTCGCCGACCCCGCGCCGGTGGTCCCCTCGGCGACGGTCACGGTCGCGCCCACCGAGGTGCTCCTCGAGCTGCCCGCCACGCCCTCCGAGCTGCGCCCCTCGCTCATGGCGCGCGACCCCGAGGCCGTCCCCGGGGTCGAGCCCGACGGCCTCGACGCCCTCGACGCGCCGCTGCGCGCGCCCGCCGCCGCCGCCGCGCCGCTCGACACGCTCCGCGCGGAGGCCCTGCGCCACCTGCGCCAGGAGGGCTCGTGGCGCTTCGTGCTGCGGGCCCTCGGCGTGCTCCTCGCGGTGCTCCTGGCCTTCCGCCTGGCCTTCGACGAGGGCCTCCCCCGGCTGCTGATGGCGGCCCTCGGCGGCGCCCTGGGCCTCGCGCTGCTGGTCCTGCTGCTGCACCACCTCAACGAGACCCGCCGGCAGGAAAACCTCCTCGCCGCCCTCACGCAGCTCTCCAACATCGCGCGCGAGCACCCCTCCCAGGCGCCCTTCATCGCGCCCCACCTGGAGGCCCTGCTCAGCTCGCTGCGCGCCAACGCGCCGGTGTGGCCCCCGGCCCGCACGCCCGACGCGCTCGCCCCGGAGCTCACCCGGGCCCTCGAGGAAGGCCCCTCCGGGCCCGACCGTTCATCGCCCTAGACCGCCTCCTCCGCCGATGCCCAAGCGCCCGCCGCCGCCCCGGGAACATTCCCCTCCCGCTGTCGTTCTCCCTGCGCCGATGCGTCGATGGCTGCGCCCGTGGCGATGGATCCTGTGCGCCCTGCTCTCCGGCGGGGCCACCCTCGCGGCCGAGGTGATGGGCGCCCGCCTGCTGCGCTCCATGCTCGGCAGCACCTCCATCGCGCAGACCGCCGCCGTGTCGGGCGTGCTCCTGGGCCTCGGCGCGGGCGCCCACCTCGCCGGCCGCGCGCTCACCCGCGGCGCCGTCACCCCGCGCCGCCTGCTGGTGGTCGCCCACCTCGCGCTCGCCCTCTTCGCCGCGCTCGCCCCGACGCTGGCCTACGCCCTCGCCGCGCCCATCGCGCGCCTGCTGGTGGGCGCCGACGCCGCCTCGCCCGCGCTGGGCAACACCCTCCGCGCGCTGGTGGGCCTCGCCACCACCGCCCTGCCCGGCGCCCTCGCGGGCAGCGCCTTCCCCGCCCTGGTGATGGCGGGCGGGTGGCGCGGCGGCGAGGGCACCGCGTGGGTGGGCGCCGCCAACTCCCTGGGCGCCGCGGCCGCGGCCTCGCTCGCGACCTTCGTCCTCGCCCCCGCCGTGGGCGTCTCCTGGACCGTGCGCCTCGCGGGCCTCACCTACGCCGCGGTCGCGGCGCTGGCCTATGCGTCCACCGCGGGCGGGGCGAGCCCCGCCCCTACGGAGCGAGAGTCGTTCCCTCCCGTAGGGGCGGGGCTTGCCCCGCCCGTGGTGGAGACGAGCACCATTCCATGGGTCAACGGGACCCTCCTCGGCCTCGCGCTCGTGGGCCTCGCCTCCACCGCGTGGCAGCTCACCCTTACCCGACTGGGTATTCTCGCCTTCGGGCCCAGCGCCTTCGCGCTCACCGTCGCGCTCGCGGCGCACGTGATCTCGCTCTCCCTCGGCGAGGCCGCCGCCGGCGCATGGATCGCCCGGCACCCCCACGACCCCGCCCCCGCCGCCCTCTCGACGCTGTGTCGCCTCGGGGCGGTCGGGGCCATGCTCGCGCTGCCGGTGGCCCTCGCGCTGCCGCGGATGTCCATGCGCCTGCTCGCGGGCGGGGCGCCGTCGCCCTTCACGCTCTGGTCGGCGGCGATCGTGTGCGTGCTGGCCGCGACGCTCCCGCTGGTGGCCTTCGTGGGCGCGGCGCTGGCGCAGGGCGCGCGGGCGCTGGAGGCGCAGGGGCGCTCGCCCGCGCAGGCCAACGGGGCGGTGCTGCTGGCGACCAGCGTGGGCAACGGCGTCGGGGCCTGGGCGGTGTCCTTCGGGGCGCTGCCGCTGCTGCGCCTCGAGGGGACGCTGGTGTTCTCCGCGCTGGCGATGCTGCTGGCGGGCGCCCTCGTGGCGCGGCGCTCGTGGTGGCGCGAGCTCGCGTGGGCGGCGCTGACCGTGGGCGGCATCGTCCCGACGATGCGCGACGCGAGGGCCAACCCCGGGGCGCTGCTCACCGGGCCCTTCCTCTACGCGGGCGACGAGAACCTCGAGCTCGGCCGGGTGCGCTGGCGCCGCGACGGGCGCGAGGCCACGGTGGCGGTGCGCGCCGACGACACCGGCGGGGTGTTGTTGCAGATCGACGGCAAGGTCGACGCGACGAGCGAGGGCGACGCCACCACGCAGACGGTGGTGGGCCTGGTGCCCACGGCGATGGCCCGCAACGTGGGGACTGCGCTGGTGGTGGGCCTCGGCAGCGGGATGACCGCCGACGCGGTGCGCAGCGTGCCGGGGGTGCGCGCGGTGACGGTGCTGGAGCTGCTGCCCGAGGTGCTCATCGCCGCGCGGGGGGACTTCGCGCGCAGCAACCACCGGGTGATGTACGACCCGCGGGTGCGGGCGCGGGCGGCCGACGCGGCGCAGTGGCTGCGGGGCAGCGCGGAGACCTACGACGCCATCGTGAGCGAGCCGTCCAACCCGTGGGTGGCGGGGATGAGCGAGCTCTTCACGGAGGAGTTCTTCGCGGCGGCGCGGGGTCGGCTGCGGCCGGGGGGCGTGATGGGCGCGTGGTTTCACGCGTACAGCACCAACGGCGAGACCGTGGCCTCGGTGGTGGAGACCTTCCGCCGGGTGTTTCCGCGCAGTGCGCTGGTGGAGGTGAGCCCCGGGCAGGACTACCTCCTCGTGGGCGCGCTCGACCCCTATCAGCTCGACCTCGACGCGTTCTTCGCGCGGGTGGAGGCCCCGGAGGCGAGGTCGCGGGCCGAGCGCGCGGGCATCGTCGGGAGGGCGGCGTGGATGGCGCGCTTCCTGGCGGGTCCGCGCGGCGTGGCGGCGGTGGGCGAGGGGGCCGAGGTGCTCTCCGCGCGCGACCTGGTGCTGGAGTTTCGCGCCCCGACGCTGCTCTACCGCGACGCGACGGCGGAGGTCTTCGCGCGCTTCGCCCGGGTGCACGACCTGCCCCTCGCGGGCCTCGTGCGCGACGCCTCGCCGGGCGGCACCTGGCTCCGGCTGCTGGACGAGAGCGAGCCCGCGCGCGAGGCGGGGGCGCACCTGCGGGCGATGGTGCTGGCCGAGCGGGCGGGGGTGATCGACCGGGCCATCACCGAGGGCGAGCTGGCCGCGGGCCTGGTGCCCACCGACGTGCTGCACCGCACCCGCCTCGCGCGGCTGTACATCCATCGGGCTGCGCTGCGCCGGCGGGGACGCGACCCGGGCGGCGCCGAGGTCGACCTCACCGAGGCCCTGGCCCTACGGCCCCACGTGTCCGAGCGCTTCCGCGCGCTGGTGGCCCTCGGCGACCTGGCCAACCGCCGCCGCGACGGCTCGCGGGCCTGGACGCGCTACACCGAGGCGCTCGACATCACGCGCGCGGCGGGACAGCCCGCGGCGGAGCTGCACGTCCGCCGGGCCGAGGCGCTGGCCATCATCGGCGCCCCGGAGGAGGCCGCCCGGGAGATCGCGCAGGCCATCCGGGAGAGCACCGACCCCGACCGCCGCCAGCAGCTTCGCAGGCTGCTCCAGGGCGCGCGCTGACCACCCGGAGACGGATCGGGCCCCGCCCGGCCACGCACCCCCCGCCATGCACCACCGCGCCCGCCTCGCGTCGTCGCTCTCGCTGCTCGCGGCCCTCTCCCAGGGCTGCGCCTCGTCCATCAGCAGCTCGCAGGACCCTTCCCCCGACGCCGCGCCCGTCACCGCCCCCGATGGCGGGGTGTGCCCGCCGCGGGTCGAGCTCCCGCCGTCGCCCGCCTGCGCGGGGCTGGCGGAGCTCGCGTCGCCCGCCAACGCCGTGCCCGGCGTGAGCGACGCCTACGCCCTCGGCGACCTGCGCCCCGCCCGCAACGACGCCCGCGCCGCCTGCGTCGTCGAGCCCTGGCAGGACCGCGCCGACGCCCGCCTGCGCTTCACCGCCCCGCGCGGCGGACGCTGGCGCTTCACGGCGTCGGGCGAGGAGCTGTGGTCCCTCGACCTGCGCCGCGGCTGCGCCGTCGCCGCGGGCTGCGTGGGCTCCCCCGACGTGCACGGCCCCCACGCGTCGAGCGTGCTCGTCACCGACGCGCAGGTGCAGCGCGGCGAGTCCATCGAGCTCACCCTCGACGGCTGCCCGATGGGCACCGGCTGCCGCTACGCCCTGCGCGTCGAGCGCATCGCCGACCTCGCGTGCGAGTTCGGATTCCCTACGCCGGGGGTGTGCGCGGGCGAGCGCGAGGTCTGCTCCGTCGACGCGTGCGACCGCGAGCGCTTCGCCTGCGTGACCGTCGTGACGCGCGCCCCGACGCTCACCAGCCTGCGGGTGTTCGCGGACGAGGCGGGCGAGCGGACGGCCTACGAGGGGCGCGCGCTCCTGGGCGACCCCTCGGAGAGCGGGCGATCGGGCACGCTGATGGGCCGCTGGCTCGACGCGGGCGGCGCGACGCTGGGCAACGCCTACCTCGGGCAGGCCGCCATAGGGCCCGACGGGGGCTTCTCGGGCGTCACGCGGGAGGTTCCGCGCGGCGCGGTGCGCGGGGTGTTCAGGTTCTATGACACCGCGCGGCCGGAGTGGGAGGGCGGCGTCGAGGTGACGATCGAGCGCTGGGCGCCGCCCGCAGAGGGCGCGGCGTGCTCCGATGCGACGCTGTCCAGCCGCTGCGACACGGGCCTGCGCTGCGTGACGGCGGGCGGGAGCGGGGTGTGTCGGCGCGTGACCGCCATCGAGGTGACGCGGCTGCGGGCGTGGCGCGACGACGTGGCGGGCTCGCTGCGCCTCGCGGTGGAGGGCATCGGGGCGGGGGAGCAGCTCTCGCGGCTCTCGGTCGAGCTGCTCGACGCGGGCGGTCGGTCGCTGGTGAGCGCCCCTTCCGTGGCCACGGTCTTCCAGACGGAACAGCCGTCGGGGGTGCCATTCACTACGTCGATGGAGGTGTCCAACGACCCGCTGGTGTATCGGCCCGCCGGCTTCGATCGGGCCTACCAAGTGACGCCGGCCGTCGTGCGGGTGCGGGTCGCGGCCATCGACACCCGCGAGCGACGCAGCGCCCCGGTCGAGGCCGCGTTGATGGCGACGACGGCGGCGGGGCTGGGGGCCTTCTGCGACGACCCGGCGGTGGCGTGCGCCGCGGGCCTCACGTGCGCGCGGCCGAGCGGGACCAGCCAGCGGCGCTGCGAGCCGACGCGGGCGCCGCGGGCGTGCTGGATGCCCGACGGGGTGCCGACGTGGGCGCCCCCGGCGGCGGCGGGGACGTACACCGTGGAGGGCGCGGCGCACGGGGTCGGGGGCGGTCCGCGCTGCTACGTGGGGCGCACGCAGCGCGCGACGGCGATGGAGTTCGTGGCGCCCGTGACGGGGCGGTACGCGTTCGAGCTGCAGGGGCTCAAGGCGATGTCGGTGGGGACGAGCTGCGAGGAGTCGGCGTGCGAGCTCGCGCCGGAGGGGAGCGACGTGGTGCGGGTGACGGTGGCGCTCACGGCGGGGCAGCGGGTTCCGCTGGAGATGTCGAGCGAGCGGGAGCTCGTCGGGCCGGCGGCGTATGTGCTGACTGTGCGGGTGCCCTGAGGGGAGTGGCGTCGGGTTGCGCGGGCGCCCGCCGTGGGAGCCCCGCGTCGTCGCCCCAGCTGTGGCGGAAACGGGCCATGTATCGAAGCTCGCGCGGCCCCCTTCCCCGTATCGGCACAAGCCATGCTCGCTTTTGTCTCCATGAGCCAGCCCACACCGTCTCGTCCGCCCGCGGAGACCGCGTCCTCCAAGCTGTTCACGCGGCTCTTCGTAGAACTCTTCCAGACCGAGGAGTCGGCGTTGCAACACCCGCGCATCGAGGCCGAGCGCCTGGGCGACGCGCCCCCCGGGCGGACGATGATGGCCGTCTCCGAGCACGCCGGGCGCTCGCTCGAAGAGCTGCGCGCGCTGGCCTCGGCGGAGGGGCTGGAGACCACCAGCGCGGGGGCGCGGCTCGGTGACCTGTTCTCGGTGCTGCGCGACGCCGTCGCCGACCGGACGCTCGACCGTGAGAAGTCCTACCGCGGGACGCTGCTCGGCATGCGCCACGGCATCGACCTGGTGACCCTGGTCGAGGGCACGGCGCGCGTCGAGGGGCGCGTGGCGGTCTCGTCGTGGTGCCAGCGCTGGCTCGCCGAGCGCCGCCCGCTCACCGAGGGCGTCGCGGGCGAGCTCGCGTGGTTCGCCGCCAACCCCGAGCACGCCCTCGAGAGCGCGAAGGACCCGATCGCCGCGCCCGGCTGAGCATCCCCGTCCGCCGACTTCCCCCGAGACTCCGATCCCAGTCATTGCCCCGGCGCCGCCGCCCGTGCTTCGCTGCGGCCGCCAGCGATGTCCACCGACCCTCCGTCCGCCGAAGCGCCCCGCGACTCCATCACCTCCGGGGTCACGCCGACCATCCACGGCCGCGGCGTCGAGCGCCTCGACGCGGTCGTCGACCTCGTGCACGTGCTCGCCCGCGCCCGCCCCATCACCGACCTCCTCGACGAGGTGCCGCGGCGCGTGGCCGCGGTGTTCCGCAGCGACGTGTGCTCGCTCTACCTCCGCGAGGGCGACGGGCTGGTGATGCGCGGCAACGTGGGCTTCGCCCCCAGCGCCCTCGGCGAGGTGCGCCTCGGCGTCGGCGAGGGGCTCGTCGGCATGGCCGTCGAGTGCCTGCGCCCGGTGTCCGCCGACATCGCGCCCGACCACGCGCGCTTCCGCGCCTTCTCCATGCTCGGCGAGGAGCGCTTCCCGGCCTTCCTCGCCGTGCCCGTCCCGGGGCCCAACGGCGCCGCCGGGGCGCTCGTGGTGCAGCGCCGCAGCGACGCCTACTCGGGCGACGACGTCGCGCTGCTCATGGCCCTCGCCGGGGCCATCGCGCCGCTTCTCGAGCGCGCCCGCATCGTCGCGAGCGGCCCGGCGCCCGCCCGCGCCACGGGCACCCGCCGGGTGACCGTCCCGGGCCGATCGGTCGTCCCGGGCCGCGCGCTGGGCATCCTGTCGGCCGTGCAGCGCCCCTCGACGCGCTCGCAGCCGGCCGACGCGAAGGCCAGCGCGCGCGACCACGCCAGGGCCCTCGAGCGGGCCCTCCACGCCTGCGAGGCGACGCTCGACTCGCACGCCCGCGCGGCCGAGCGGCGGGGCATCGACGCGGGCTTCCTGGTGCTCTCGCGGAGCATCCTCGACGACGGCCGGCTGCGCGAGCGCACGCTGGAGCTCGCGAAGGGCCGCGGCCTCGGCCACGCGCTGGCCCAGGTGGCGCGGGAGGCGACGCGGGCGGCGCGCATCACCGACGTGCCGCTCATCACCGAGCGGGCGATGGAGATGTCCGAGCTCTGCGACGCGCTGCGGGCGCAGCTCGCGAACGAGGCGACGCCGGGGGTGCCGAAGGGCGCCGTGTGGGTGGGCGAGACGGTGACGGTCTTCGACCTGCTGCTGGCGTCGAGGGCGCACCCGGCGGCGCTGGTGCTGTCGGGCCCGGTGGGCTCCGGGCGGGTGCGCGCCCTCGTCGAGCTCATCGGCGTGCCGACGGTGTGCGAGGCCGCGGGGATCTACAACTGGGCGAGCGACGGCGACGTGGCGCTGGTCGACGGCGACCACGGGCTGGTGCGGGTCAACCCGTCGCGCCGCGAGCGCGACGAGGCGCGCATCGAGCGCGGCGGGCCCGCGGGCGACGACGGCCACGCCGCGGACTGATACATGATCAGGTAAGACGACGGGAGCCGACGAGGCACACCGCACCTTCACCCTCCGGGAGTTCTCTCGATGCCCAGGCTTCTCTCCTACGCGATCGCCGCTTCCCTGCTGTCGGGCTGCGCCCAGACCGCCACCGCGACGCGCCTCCCCGGCGCTGACGCCGCTACCCCCATCGACGCGCCCGTCGACGCGCCCGTCCCCGTGGACGTGCCGCGACCGCCCGTCGACGGCGGTGTGTCGGTGCTCAGCGACGACTGCCGCCCCGCCACCTGGTGCTGGGAGCGACCGCGTCCCACCGGCGAGGTCGCTGCCGCCGCGGCGGTGACTTCGCCCGATCGCGCGGTGTTCATCACCGAGGGCGGCACCCTCGCGGCGTGGGACGGCACCCGCTGGCGCAGCCGCCAGCTCACGCTCCCGGGTCAGCCCACCGGGCTGCTCCTCGGCGCCGACGGCGAGCTGGTGGTCACCGTGGTCGACCGCGCCGCGTCGGGCGGGCGCTGGGTGGTCGAGCTCCGGGACGACGCGCCGCGGGTGGTCCCCCTCGCGGGCGAAGGCTACGTGAGCCGACCCACGGCGAGCGGCGCCACCGTGTGGGCCCTGGGCACGCGCGAGCTCTTCCGCCGTCGCGGCACCACCTGGGAGACCATCCCCGGGCCCGCGGGTTCGCCGGTCCTGTCGGCGCTCCACGTGGTCGGGCCCGACGAGGTGATCGCGCTGGAGAGCTGGGGGTCGGGCAGCGGCACGGGCGTGCTCCATCGCTACCGCGCGGGCGCCTGGGAGGTGGCGGTGGACTTCCGCGCCATCGAGCTACGGGTGGAGGGCCCCATCGTCTCCCACGGCGGCGCGCTCTGGATGCGCACCTTCGACACCAACACCATGGAGGCCGGGGTCATCCGGGTGGCGGGCGCGGAGGTCGAGAGCGTGGTCACGCCGCGCGGCCTCGGGTCGCTCAGCGTGCACGGCGTCGGCGACGCGCTCTGGCTCGTCGACGGCGCGCGCGCGTGGCGGCGCGACGGCGACGGATGGACCCCGGTGGAGGGCTTCCCCGGCCAGCAGTACGGCGTGATCGAGGGCGTGGGCGGGGACGTCGCGTGGGTGTGGTCCAACGGCATCCACCGCTGGCGCGCGGGGGCGTGGGATCGCTTCGGCGAAGGCGACCAGCCCACCGGAAACTTCTGGGACGTCAACGGTCAGCCCATGCTGGTGTCCCAGCGCCCGGCGGGCTTCCTCGGCCTCATCAACAGCTCGCCCCCGAGCTGGGCGATGGCCGTCTCCGACCCGCGCGGCCCCTTCGTGGGCGACTCGCCGCCCGTCGACCGCGTCGGCTACATGGCCAGCGCCGCGGGGGTGATACAGGTGAGCCTCGGCGACCTCGCCTCGATCGGCGGCCCTGTCCTCCGGTGGCCGGGCGCGGTGATGGGCGGCCGCACGGTGATCGGCGGGAGCGCGGCGGGGGTATGGGCGTGGGTCGGCGCCGAGGGCTTCTCCTCCGTCGCCGGCCGCCCCTGGACCACGGTCGCGGGCCCCACCTTCGCCGACGTGCCGCGCCCGGAGGGATACACCGTCGACGCCGTGCACTACACGGCCGACGCGCGGCTCTTCCTGGCGGCCTCGATGGTCACCGGCGACAAGCAGGTGCGGCGCCGGGTGTTCGTGCGCGAGGGCGAGGCGTGGCGCCAGGTCGTCGCGGAGATGGGCGTCTTCGGCCGCACCGAGAGCGCCTTCGTGGTGGGCGACCGCGCGGGCGAGGTGTTCATCGGGCTCTCCGGGCTCTACCGCTACGACGGGACGACCGCGACGCTGGTGGCCCCCGACCTCGACGTGCAGGGCCTCTCGCGGCGCGTGGACGGCGGCGCGGTGGTGCTCACCCCCACCGCCGTGGTGACCTACTCCGCGGCCGGCGTCCGGGTGGGCCAGGTGCCCCTTCCGCCGGTGCGCGCGTACTTCACGCGGGTGCACCAGAGCGTGACGGGCGTCGTGCGCGTGTCCAACCCGAGCGGCTGGGTGATGCGCTACACGCCGTGACGCGCGCGGCGCGGTACTATCGCAGCGCCGCCGCGATGGCGTCGCAGCGTTCGGCGCGCACGCCGTTGGCCGCGGCGACGGTGGTGTCGAGCACCAGGTGCGGGTCGGTGACGGCGTCGTAGGCGGGCCACGCGGGGGCGCCGCCGCCGTTGGGGTCGCCGGTCGCGGCGAAGCGCAGCCAGTACCCCTGGAGGGCCTCGGAGAGCGCGAGGTCGGCGGCCGAGGGCCGGTAGCCCGCCACGCTCAGCGAGCCGAACACATAGAACAGCTCCAGCCCGTGATAGGCGCCGTCGCGCGCCGCGAGCGGGGCCCGCGTCGGGTCGAGGCTCTTGGTGAAGAAGTACCGGTACACCCCCTCGGTCTGCGCGCCGCGGAAGGTGCGGGCGATGGCGCGGGCGGGGCAGGTCCAGCGGGTGTCGGTGATGAGCGCCGCGAGGGCGGCCCGCGGCGTCGGGAAGCTCGCGGCGGGATAGAGCGCGAGCACGGCGTCGACCTGCGCCGCGCCGAGGCCGTACTGCGCCAGGTAGGCGCGGGCGCTGGCCAGGTACTGCCCCTCGGTGAGCACCGTGGCGGGCGCCATGCGCGCGGCCTCGTCGGCGTTGGTGCCGACGATCACCGGGACGCGGAGGTGCGTGCCCGCGGCGACGGTATCGAGCACGGCGCGCGGCAGCACGCGGCCGTCGACCGAGGGCCCGAAGTCGTTGGGCGTCCAGCCCGTGACCACCGCCGGCAGCGCCCGCAGGATCGCCTCCGACGTCTGCGCCCGCAGGCACGCCGCGGCGTCGGGTCGCCCGCCGCAGCCCGCGGCCGCGACGAGCCGGTCGCCCGCGCCGTTGGCGGTGGTGCGAGGCTGCACGGAGCAACCGCCGCTCTCGATGGCGGCCGTCGAGAAGAGCCCTCGCGCGAGGGGCGACGCGGTGAGGGCGCACACGGCGACCCCTCCGGCGGACTCGCCGAAGAGCATCACGCGCGACGGGTCGCCGTGGAAGCGCTGGATGTTGGCCTGCACCCAGCGGAGCGCGGCGACGACGTCCTGGAGCCCGTAGTTGCCCGAGGCCCCGTCGGCGGACTCCCCATCCAGGCTCGCGTGGCTGAGGAAGCCCAGCGCCCCGAGGCGATAGTTGACCGTGACCACCACCGCGCCGCGCGCCGCGAGGGCGCGCCCGTCGTACACGGCGACGTCGGCCACGGACACCGCGCTGCTGCCCTGGTTGAAGCCGCCGCCGTGCACGAAGAACAGCACCGGGAGCGGCGTCGCCGGGGCGGTCTCCGGGGTCCAGACGTTGAGCGTGAGGCAGTCCTCCTGGCCGGTGGGGTTGCCCATCGCGTCGAGCTGCGGGCACACCGCACCGAAGGCGTTGGCGTCGCGCACGCCGCTCCAGCAGGCCGCGGGCTCCGGGGCGCGCCAGCGGAGCGCGCCCACCGGCGGGGCCGCGAAGGGCACTCCCTGGTACGAGCGCACGCCGCCGAGGGTGATGCCACGGACGGCGCCGCGGTCGGTCGCCACCACGCCGGGCTCGGCGCTCGGGGCCACCATGCACGCCGGCACATCCGGGGCCGCGTCGGGGCCTGCGTCGCCCGAGGGGACGGGCACCACCGACGAGGAGCCGCAGCCGACGAGGAGCGCGAGCGCGATCGGCGCCGTGGGGACTCGCATGGCCGGATGGTTTCGCAAGAAGCGATCGGTGTCGATACACGGAGCGCCCGACCACGCCCGCCGCGCAGGCGTTGTGCAGCTCAGCGGTGGCGACGGCCGCGGCGACCGTGGCGGCGGTCGATGTACGCGCCGTGGGGCGTGTGCACCACGACGGTGCGGCCGCGGCGGCCCCGGCGCACGTACACCGGCCGCACCTGCGGCTGCTGGTGCACCACGTAGACGGGCTGGGCGGGCTGCTGCACGACCACCACCTGCGGCTGCGGCTGGGCGATCACCACCGTGGGCGGCGCCGGGGTGCCGATGCGGATGCCCGCGCGAACCTGGACCTGCGCGCCAGCGAGCGACGGGAGCGCCATCGAAGCGACGAGGGAAGCAAGAGCGACAAGGGAGCGAACATTCATGAGTGACCTCACAGGGCGATCGACGATCCGAGCGCTTGAGAGGGGTTGAGCACCGCGCGTGCCGACCCGCGAAGCACTGCAATCCGAGCGCAATCGAGGTGTATACGAAGCGCACAGCGCGGCGCGCCGCCACAGTGGGCCCGGCGGGGCACGCACGAACGCACCAGCCGACCCGAGCGCCCGCTCACGCCTGCAATCACCGTCCTCGCCCTCCGAGGGGAGCGCCCACCCACGTCCACAGTCACCGGCCTCGCCGATCGAGGGGAGCACCCGCCCACGTCCACAGTCACCGGCCTCCGCCCAACCCTTCAAGTCCCCTGTGGAAAGGTACCGGGGGTACGCTGCGGCCATGCTCCCAGCCGCGGCGTCGAGGTGAGCGAGCTCGCGCGAGACCCGCGCTTCGTCGAGGGCGTCGCGCTCTACGAGGCGTCGCGCTACTGGCACGCGCACGAGGCATGGGAGGCGCTCTGGCGCGCCGCGGACGACGACGCGCACCGGCGGCTGTTGCAGGGGCTCATCCAGGTGGCCGCGGCGCTGCACCACCTCACGGCGAGGCGCGACGCCGAGGCCTGCCTGCGGGTGCTGGCGCGCGCCCGGGCGAAGCTCGACGGGCTCCCGGAGGTCGTCGGCGGGGTCGACGTGCGGGCGCTGCGCGAGGGGGCCGGGCGCTGCGCCGGGGAGGTCGCCCGCGGGGGCTTCGATCCGAGCGTGGCGCCGCCGGTCTGCGGGGCCGTGGCGCCGTAGCGCGCCGCGGGGCGACCGATGGCACCCGACGCACGACCCACGGCCCGCGCGACGACCGGCGGCGACACCGGGGAGGTGCCGGTGATCGGCGGGCGCTACGAGATGCGCCGGGCCATCGGGCGCGGCGGGATGGGCGTGGTCTACGAGGCCGAGAACACCTGTGACGCGCCGGGGGGTGGCGCTGAAGGTGCTCGACCCCGCGCGCAGCGGGAGCCCCGGGAAGGTCGAGCGCTTCATGCGCGAGGCGAGGGCCGCGTCGGCGCTGCGGCACCCCAACGTCGTCGACGTGCTCGACATGGGGCAGGACCCCGCCGACGGCGCCCTCTACATCGTGCAGGAACTCCTCCGCGGCGAAGACCTCGGCGCCCTGCTCGCCCGCGAGGCGAGGCTCCCCGAGGCGCGCGCGCGGGCCCTGATCATCCCCGCGCTGCGGGGCCTCGCGGCGGCCCACGCCGTGGGCATCTCGCGCCGCGCGCTGGTGTCGAAGCTGGAGCAGTACAACCTCCCCCGTCCCCGCAAGCCGCGCGAGGCGTGAGGCCGTAGGGAGGCACGGCGCGTGAGGCGCGCGATGCGGACGTGCGCGACCGCTCACGCCCACGGTCCCCGGCCTCGCCCTCCGAGGGGAGCACCCGCCCACGGTCCCTTGCCTCGCCGTCGCGGGAGCGACGAGCGCGACCGCTCACGTCGTCCCAGTGCGCCCAGGCCGGAGCGACCGCCCGGGGGCTCCGCTCCGGACGTCGGGTCCGGAGAGGTTTTGGGGGGACTGCCTCGGGGCTACGCCGGGGACTGACGACGTGACCGGGTGCTCCCCTCGGAGGGCGAGGCCAGGGATCGCAGGCGTGGGCGGGTGCTCCCCTGAACCCATCAAAGTCCCCTGTGGAAAGGCACCTGAGGGGCGCTACCGGCTCCAGCGCTCCCAGGCGCGGCGCGCGTAGGCGAGGCGCTCGGCGCCGGTCGGGTAGCGCCGCGTGAACCACGCCACGAGCTCCCGGGTCTCGGCGATCTCCTCCGGCGTCAGCGGCGCGGCGGCGCGGCGCGCGAACTCGGCGGCGTCCATCGGCGCGTCGCAGAGCGCCCGCAGCCTCGCGCGCTCCTCCGGGGAGGCCGCGACCAGTCGCTCCCTCACGGCTCGCGCTCCGCGATCAACACGTCCAGCATGCGGAGGTCGGCGAGGTCCTTCTCCCTGGCGGCGAAGCGCTTGGTGCGCCGAAGGTCGGCGAGCGTCGGGATCATCACCCTCACGTGGTCGTCGAGCCAGAGCTCGGCCCGCCGTCCCCACAGATCGTCGAAGGCCACGATCTCGCCGTCGACCGTCGGGACGGTCCGCGCGATGAGCACGTCGACGTGCTCGTCGTTCTGCAGGACGTACCTCCCCCGTCGGCGCGCCTCGGCGGCGTCGACCGTCGCCACGAGCTCGAAGGGCTCGACGGCTCCGTTGAGGAGCTCGACGTCGTCGAAATGCAGCCAGAAGTCGTAGTCCGCCGTCAGCACCGGGAGCCCGAGCAGCACCAGCGCGCGACGCCCGAACAGCAGGGCACGGGCGCCCGAGGCTTCGATCGCCGCGAAGAATGAGAGTTCATCGAAGTGGCTCCCGTGCATCGGCTCGCAGTGTATCGACTGCCCACACGGCCCACCACCGCCTGCGCTGCGCCCTTCACCTCGCCGGGTGGCGGAAGGTCCACGGGTGCTTCGCGGGAGTCGTGATAGGCCACTGCGATGAGCATCGAGGAGCGCACCGGGGACCTCTTCGCGCAGCCCGACCTGACGGCGCTGGCGCACGGCTGCAACTGCGCGGGGGCGATGGGCAAGGGCATCGCCGTCGCCTTCAAGCAGCGCTGGCCGCGGATGTACGAGGAGTACCGGGCGCGCTGCGGCGACAAGCGCTTCCGGGTGGGCGAGGTGTTCGTGTGGCAGGAGGGCGGGGTGACGGTGTTCAACCTGGGCACCGAGGAGCACTGGCGCACGGGGGCGCGCATCGAGCACATCGAGCGCGCGGTGGGCGCGATGGCCCGCGAGGCCGCGGCCCTGGGCGTCACCCGGGTGGGCATGCCGCGCATCGGGGCGGGCCTCGGGGGCCTCGCGTGGGCCGACGTGCGGGCGGCGCTCGAGCGGGCGACCGAGGGCACCGGGCTCACGCTGGTGGTGGTGTCGCTGCCGCGGGGGTGAAGCGCGTCGTATCCCTCCCCGGCGTTCATGCGAGGGACGCCAGTCTCCGCGGTCCGGGATCAATTCTCCCACGCGTCGGGAGCCCCCCAGCGGGTAACGTCGCAGGGGATGAAACGCGAGAACGAGCTCAACGCGCGCACCGTGCTCCTCGGCTGCCTCTTGTGCGCGGTGGCCGCCGCCGCCACGCCCTACGTCACGCTCAAGCTGGGGCAGAGCGTCGACCTCACCATGGGCGGGATGTTCCTCGCCGCGTTTGCCCTCGGCAAGCGGGTGAAGGGGCGCGAGCTCGCGGTGCAGCTCAACCTCATCCAGTCGATGATCGGGATGGTCGCGGGCATCGCCTTCATGGTCGTGATCCTCGCGGCCTTCTTCTACATCAAGGCCCTCACCGGGCGGGACATCGGCTTCCATCCCACCTCGCTCCAGATGTTCCTCTGGCTGGTGGTCTCGGCCAACCTCGGGGTGTTCATGGGGATCATCCCCCGCACCGCGATCCTCCGGGATCGCAAGCTGCCGTGGCCGACCTCCCGCGCGACGCTCTCCATCGCGCAGACCCTGAGCGACCCGAGCGCCGACGAGAGCACCAAGGCCCGCCGCGACGTGCTCACCACCACCACCGGGGTCGCGGGCTTCCTCACCTTCCTGCGCGACGGCCTCGGGGTCCTCCCCTCGATCGTGGGCAACCCCCTGCTCAACATGGCCCTGGGCCTCGAGCTCGCGGCGCTGGGCCTCGGCATGCTGGTGCCGCTCTCCGTCGGCCTCTCCGGGCTCGCGGGCACCTGGATCGTCGCCACCTTCGGCGCCACCGCCGCCCGCTACGCCGCGCTCTCCGGCGTCCCCGAGGCGGAGCTCGGCCGCTGCCTCGCGGCGCTCGACGGCCTCCCGGGCCTCTCCGGCGCGCCGCGCGACGCGTCGATGGCCTTCCTCACGGAGTCCTGCGGCAAGGCCGCGGAGTTCTCCCAGGCGCACTCGCACTTCAAGTACGTGGTGCAGTGGATGATGTGGCCGGCCACCGCGATGATGATCGCCGCGGCGGTCACCAGCGTGCTCATCCCGGTGGTGCAGAGCGTGCTCACGCGCAACGCGCCCCCCGAAGAGGCGCCCTTCGAGTCGCTGGCCGACGAGACCATCCCCACCTGGTGGACGGTCACCGGCCTCGGCGTGAGCGTGACCCTCCTCGTGTGGCTCACCACCGCGTGGTTCCACATGCCCGTGGCCGAGGTGCTGCTCGCCGTGGCGATCCAGCCGCTGCTCATCGTGGCGGGGCTGCGCGTGCTGGGCATCACCGGCGCCGGGCCCGTGTCGCTCATGGCCAACGCGACGCAGTTCCTCTTCGGGATGCTCTGGCCCGCGCAGATTCGCGCGAACCTCACCGCGGCCTACATCAGCGCGAGCCCGCAGGCGTCGTCCGAGAACGTCGTGCCCGCCTTCTGGGTCGCGCAGCGCCTCGGCGGCCGCTTCCGCACCCTGGTCATCGCGCAGCTCATCGTGATCCCCATCGGCGCGCTGCTCACGCCCATCGTGTTCAACGTGCTGCAGCACACCTACGGCATCGGGCTCAACCCGGGGCAGCTCTCCGCCCCGACGGGCCTCAAGATCGCCACGCTCGCCATCGCGATGGAGCGCGGCCTCGGGTACCTCCCGCACGGCGCGCTCACGGCCTCGAAGGTGGGCATCGCGCTCGGGGTGATCTTCGAGCTCCTCCACGCGGTGCGCAGCAAGGACGGCCACGGCAGCCGCTTCTGGTTCGTGCCCATCCCCGCGGCGCTGGGCTTCGCGCTGATCCTCCCTCCATCGCTCAACATCGCCATCGCCATCGGCGCGGTGACCGCCGCGGTGTGGCGCAAGGCCAACCCGACGCCCGAAGGCAGCTACGAGCGCTACGCCGCGCCGCTCGCCTCGGGGCTCATCGCGGGCGAGGCCGTGGTCGGCTCCATCCTGATGCCCGCCCTGGCGATGCTGCTGGAGATCATCCGCCGCTGAGCCGAGCCCGTTGCCTTGCGGCGCGATCGCCGCGAACATCCCGGCCATCGCCCCGATGGAGAAGCCCTTGGCCCTGCGCCGCCCGCTCTTTCTCATGCTCGCGCTGGTGGGGGCCTGCGAGGGGACGGCCCCCGTGACGGCGGGTGACGCCGGCGCCATCGATGCCACGAAGGACGCGGCGGAGGAGGACGCGGCAGTCGACGTGGCGGTCGACGCGGCGGAGGAGGACGCGGGCGTCGCCGAGCTCGACGTACCGCCCGACCGGGTGCGGGTGGTGCCGACCACGTGGCCGCCGTCGCCTCCGCCGATGCCGACGTACTCGCGCGGCGCGTGCCCGACGCTGCGCGCGGGGCCCGGCGCAGCAGCGGGGCTCAACGCGGATTTCCCCACCGGGGCGGCGCGGCGGCAGTTCCGGCTCATCGTGCCCGCGAGCTACGACCCGGCGGGCGCCGAGCGCTGGCCGCTGCTGGTGGCGTGGCACTGGCTCGCGGGGGACAGCGGGCAGCTCGTGCGCGAGGGGGACATCGAGGCCGCCGCGGCGCGCTACCGGATGATCGTCGTGGTGCCCGACCAGCAGCGCGAGGCCGACGGGCGCGCGAGCAACTACTTCACCTGGCCCTTCATCCTCTCCAGCCGCCCGGAGGCCGAGCGGATCTTCCTCGACGACATGCTCGCGTGCGTCACGGCGCAGTACCGCGTCGACCCGGCGCGCGTGCACGCGATGGGCGTGAGCGCGGGCGCCCTGTGGCTCACGTCGCTGCTGAGCACCCAGTACGCGCAGCGCTTCGCGTCGGTGGCGATCCTCTCCGGGGGCCTCGGGTACGTGCCCAACGTGCTGCGGCTGGAGTACGAGCCGCAGCCCAACAAGTTCCCGGCGCTGGTGGTGTGGGGGGGGCCGAGCGACCGGCTCCTCGTAGACTTCGACGACGCCTCGCGCCGGCTGCGCGACGCCCTCGTCGACGACGGGCACTTCGTCATCGCCTGCACCCACGACCGCGGCCACGCGCTGCCCCCGCTCGTGGCGCCCGCGCCCGACGAGCCGCGCTCGGCCTTCGTGTGGCGCTTCTTCCTCGACCACCCCTACGGCCGCGCGCCCGCCACGTCGCCGTACCTCGCCGCCGGGCTCCCGCCGGGCGCCCCCTCGTGGTGCGGCATCCCGCCGGAGATCCGCGGTCGCTGAGCGTCATCCCTTTCTACGGTGCCGCTGAGCCCGTCACCGCGTGTTTCAACCCTGATCCTTCCCGGATTGTTCTCGGCGATGCCCGCAAGGCCGAAGTCGCTGTTTCGCGGGCCCCCTTCCCCGCTGCCGCGCGCCCTCACCCCCATCATCCGATCTCATCGTTGCCCTCTTCGTGGGCGAACCGCTTGCAGGCTGCGGCTCCGGGCTACCCGCACCACTTCGCGCGCCCGGCTGCCGCGGGTTGAAACCCACGGCAGCCAAGGTGAAGGCCGCAAGCGGCCTGTCCAATGTCCAGGCACAGTGACCAGCCCGCCGCGGGTTTTCCCTTGGCTGCCGTGGGTTTCAACCCGCGGCAGCCGGGCGCGCGAAGGTGTGCGGGTAGCCCGGAGCCGCAGCCTGCAAGCGGTTCGCCCACGAAGAGGGCAACGATGAGATCGGATGATGGGGGTGAGGGCGCGCGGCGGCGGGGAAGGGGGCCCACGAAACAGCGATCCTGGCCTTGCAGGCATCGCCGAGAACATTCCGGGAAGGATCAGTCCTTCAGGGCGCGGCGACGGGCTCGACGACACGTTCATCGTGTTGGCCTTCACAGGTTCTCCAGGCGGAAGGGGACGCGCACGATCTGGTAGACGGCGAGCGCCTGGCCATCGACGGTGGCGGGTCGGAAGCGCCAGTGGCGCAGGGCCTCGCGCACCAGCGCGTCGAAGTCCGGGTGCCCGCGGAGGATCTCCACCGCGCTCACGCTCCCGTCCTCGTCGACGACCACGCGAGCGACGACCTCGGCCTGCACCCCGCTGCGCCGCGCCCCGTCGGGGTACGCCGGCATCGGGCGCTCGAGGGCGACGGGGGGAACGGCCTCCTCGGGGATCTGCACCGGGCCCCGCCGCCCGGTGCCCGCGTGCACGGGCGCCTCGGGCTCGGGCTCCGGCGCCGGGGGCGTCACCGGGGCGCCGCCGCCGTTGCCCACCACGCCGCCTGCGAAGTCGTTGTTGTCGCCGACGGGCATCTCGTCCCCGGTGCCGGGACCGTTGCCCACGGCGGCGAGCACGTGCGGCGCGGCGGTGCGACCGGGGCGGCCAGGGCGGCGCGAGGGTGAGCGCGCGGCGGCGGGGCGCGGGGCGGTGCGGGGCGCGCTGGCCGAGGGGGGCGACGGGCGGGGCGGAGGAGGCGGCGTGGCGGGCGGCGGGCGGCGCGGCGGCGGGGCCTCGAGCTCGATGATGGTCGGCGGGAGCACGCCGGTGCGGACGCCGATGAAGGTGCCGACGACGCCGAGCGCGACGAAGGCCGCGGCGTGCGCCGCGAAGGACACCGCCCACGCGCGCGCCGGAGGCTTGCGGAAGACCGAGCTCCCCGCGAGCACGTCGTCGTCGTCGAGGAGCGCGTCGCTCATCGGGGGGCTTCCGTAGGGGGCTCGGTCTGGATCGCGAAGTGGGTCACGCCCGCCTGGCGCACGAGGTCGATCACCTCGGTGACGCGGCCGTGGATGACGTTGCGATCGGCGGCGATGACGGCGCGGATCTCGTGGTCGGCCTCCCAGCGCCGCTGGAGCTCGGCGCGCAGCTCGGCCTCGGTGGCGGGCTGGCCGTCGAGGAAGAGGCGCTGCTCGCGGTCGATGGCGATGGAGGCGAGGCGCACCTCCGCGGCCGACTGGCTGGTCGCGGCCTGCGGCAGATCCACGGGGATCTGCTGCGACACGATGTACTTCGCCGTGACCATGAAGATGATCAGCAGCACGAGCGCGATGTCGACGAAGGGCGTGACGTTGATCCCGCCGATCTCGTCGTCGGCCCCCTGGGTGTGACCGGCCATGGCGCTCAGCTCGCCGCCGACGCGGAGGCGGGCTCCGCGTGGCCGTTGATGCGCTTCGCCGGGGCGGCGACGGCGGGCGAGTGCGCGTGGGCGAGCACCAGCTGGGTGAGCGCCTCGGTGTCGGTGAGCATCGACTTGATCTGCCGCTGGAAGTAGTTGAAGGCCGCGACCGCGGGGATGGCCACGAGCAGCCCGATGGCGGTGGCCACGAGGGCCTCGGCGATGGTGCCCATGACGCGCCCGGTGGCGGAGGCCGCGGCCGCAGCCGCAGCGGCGCCGCGCACCCCGGCGGGGGGCTTGAGGGCGTCGAAGGCCTGGATGATCCCGATGACGGTGCCGAAGAGCCCGACGAAGGGCGCGTTGTTGCCGACGGTGTTGAGGAAGGCCAGGCGGCGCTCGAGCTCGCGGCGGACGCGGGCGAGGCTGCTGATCATCACGCAGTCGGCGGCCTCGGCGCCGCGGGACACCTCGCGCAGCCCGGCGAGGGCGACGAGCGCCGCGGGGGACGGCGACGCGCGCAGGGCCTTCGCGGCGCCGGAGAGGTCCCCGTGGCGGAGCAGCGCCTCGAAGCGGACCGCGAGCGCGTCGAGGTCGTCGCGCAGCGAGCGGTAGTAGCGGGCGCGCTCGATCATGATCGAGACGGACACGAACGACAGCGCGATGAGCACCCACATGACCCACTCCGCGCCCATCATGGCGAAGGAGGTGAAGAGCTTGATGAGCGAGAACCCGTGCATGATGGTCCCTGTCTGCGCCCCATCGATGGGGGGCACGGCGACAGGTGTAGCGGCGCGCGGTGAGGGCCCGGCGGAGAGCGCGCGACAAGTCCACGACGGGTTGTGGTCGGGCGCGTGACCGCGGTGATCGCTCCGTGACACGGGCGTGACCGCTCCGAGTCCCCGGCGGCGCCCGAAGGGGTCTGGAAGGTTTGAGCGGAGCGTTCGCCCGCTGCCGACGCGAGGTGCCTCCTCGCTCGTCTGGTGGATCAGGTGATGGGCGTGCGCCGGGGGAGAAGAACCGCAGGGGTCGCAAGGGTCGCAAGGGAGAGACCGTCCGGGCGGGCAGGAGCTCGAAGCACCCACCTCGTGTCGGAGAGTGGCATCGCTCCCAGACGCTCTCGCGAGACCGAGGCGTCCGCGACGGCAGAACTCTCCCTTGCGACCGTTGCGACCCTTGCGGTTCTTCTCCCCCGACACAGCGGCAGCGGTCCCCCAACGAGCGCGGAGGCACCTCGCGGGCGCTCCCCTCGGAGGGCGAGGCCGCTGGTCGCAGGCGTGAGTGCGCGCTCCGCCCAAGCATTCAAGTCCCCTGGGGAAAGGGGCTAGAGTCCGCGGCGACCCAGAACCCCTCATGGCGATCTACGGCATCGACCTCGGCACCACCTACGCGTCCGTCGCGCTCGCGCACCGGGGCGTCGCCCGGATGATCCCGCTGGAGTCCGGCGGGGTCACCCTCGCCTCGACGGTGCTGCTCGACGGCACCGACCCCGCGCTCCCGTCGGTGACCGTCGGTCGTCGCGCGGCCCTCGCCTGGCGCGACCGCTGCGCCGCGCTCGGCTGCGCGCCGCCCCGGGTGGTCCTGGTGCGCGGCAGCAAGAACCACCTCGCGGTCGCCCACGCCGTCGCGGGCGGTCCCCCGTGGTCGCTCGGCCCGATGGCGCTGCGCTCCACCGACGTGGGCGCCCTGGTGCTCCGTGCGCTGCGCGAGTGGGTGGAGCGCACCCCGGGGCTGCCCCCCATCGACGGCGTGGTGGTCACGCACCCGCAGCGCCTGCGCAACCGCGAGCGACGCGCCGTCGCGCAGGCGGTCTCGCTGGCGGGCCTCCCCTGCGTGGCGATGCTGCCCGAGCCCGACGCCGCGGCGTGGGCCTACGGCATGGGCCAGCGCTTCGGCGCGCGCGGCGCCCGCTTCATGGTCTTCGACTTCGGCGGCGGAACCCTCGACGTGACGGTGCTGCGACGCGACGGCGGCGCGGGCGCGCCCACCCTGGAGGCCCTGGCGTCCTACGGCGTGCAGCTCGGCGGGCTCGGCGTCGACGAGCTGCTGCGGGAGCGATTGCTGGAGCGCTACGCCGAAGCGGCCCGGGCGCCGGGCCTCGGGCTCGACGCGCTCGACGAGGCCTCGCGCGAGGCGCTGCTCGCGGTCGCCGAGGGGGTAAAGATACAGCTCAACCAGCACGCCACGCTCGATGCCAACCCGATGGCGCGGGTGGCGTCGCGCACGCTGGCGCTGCGCACCGAAGGCGGCGTGGCGCTGCCGACGGCGACGGTGCGCGTGACCCTGGGCGAGCTCGCCCGATGGACCGAGGAGCTCACCGAGCGCGCCGTGGCCTGCGCCGAGGAGGCCCTGGCGCGGGCGAACCTGGGGTGGCGCGACCTCGACGAGGTGCTGCTGGTGGGCGGGTCGAGCTGGCTCTACCCCGTGCAGGCGCGGCTGAGGGCGCTGCGGGGCGCCGCGGCGGTGCGCCTCTTCGACGACGCCGACGACCCGCTCAACCCGGCCTGCGCCGTGGCGGCGGGCGCGGCCCTCTACGCCGAGCGGTGCTTTACCGATGGGGGTATGGTCGGGGCGGAGTACCACGGGGTGATCCCCGACGCGCTGGGGGTGCGCGCGCGGGAGGCCGACCCCGCGCGGCCGGGCGAGCGGCGCGAGGCGCTGGCGGTGCTGGTGCCCGCGCTCACGAGGGTGCCCTTCGAGGGGCGGCGGGTGTTTCGCAAGCGCGGCGGCGCGCGGGTGCTCCCGCTCGACGTGCTGGAGGGCGCCACGCTGGCGGAGGCCACGGCGCTCGGGCGCTTCGAGGTGGCGCTCGACGAGGGCATGGCGGACGGGGCGCCGGTGGAGGTGATCCTCCGGGTGGGCCGCGACGGGGTGCTCTCGGTGGAGCTGCGCGACCCGCAGACGCAGCGCTCACGGGCCGTGACGCTCACCGACGCCGAGGGGCTCTACGCCGACGACGAGATGGACGTGCGCCGGGCCTTCCTCGCGGGCGTGGCCCTGGACGTCGGGGGCTGACCTTCCGAGCCTCCGCCCAGGGCCTTTCCACAGGAGACTTGAAGGCTTGAGCGGAGCACCCGCCCACGCCTGCGGTCACCCGGCCTCGCCCTCCGAGGGGAGCACCCGCGAGGTGCCTTCTCGCTCGTCTGAGGGCACCGCTGCGGCGGCGTCGGGGGAAAAGAACCGCAAGGGGCGCAAGGGTCGCAAGGGAGAGTTCTGCCGTCGCGGACGCCTCGGTCTTGCGAGAGCGTCTGGGAGCGAGGGCACTCTCCGACACGAGGTGAGTGCTTCGAGCTCCTGCCCGCCCGGGCGGTCTCTCCCTTGCGACCCTTGCGACCCTTGCGGTTCTTCTCCCCCGGCGCACGCGCATCACCTGAACCCCCAGACGAGCGAGGAGGCACCTCGCGGGTGCTCCCCTCGGAGGGCGAGACCGGGTGACCGCAGGCGTGGGCGGGTGCTCCGCTCAACCCGTCAGAACTCCTGTGACGCGGTACCTTCAGGGGGCCCCGTCACTCCGCCGGGAGCCACCGCCGGGCCCGCGCCCCCAGGACCGCGGCGCGCTCGGGCTGACCGCTGGCCGCCGCGGCGCGCGCCATCGTCACCCACGGTCGCGCGTAGGGCTCGGTGGCGGCGAGGTCCCACCCGCCCGGGCGCGCCCGCGGCGGCCTCGCGCGGAAGCGCGTGAACACCCGCTCGTTGACGGCCTGGAGCTGCTCCGGCGAGGGGAGCGACGCGCCGCGCGGCAGCACGCGCAGCAGCGTCCCGACGGGATAGCAGGGGAAGGCGCGCACCACCTCGGCGAGCGAGGCGTTGGCGAGGTACACGGGCCGGCCCGCGCGCAGCCAGGCCTCCACGGCGGCGGCGGGTCCGCCCCCGAGCGTGATGCCGGTGCGGGCCTCCAGGCGGCGGCGCATCGGGGCCAGGCGGAGGAAGTCGGGGTTCACGTAGACCACGTCGGGCCGCGCCCCGAGCGCGCGCTGCGCGTAGAGCGTGCCGAAGAGCAGGTGATCGCCGCTCCCCACGATGACCGCGCGCGGCAGCGGCACGGAGAGCGTGTCGAGGACGTAGTCCTCCATCACCCGCGAGTGGTCGACCCCCACCCGCGGCAGCGAGCGCGCCCCCACCGCGAGCACGAAGGCCGCCGCGAGGGCGCCGAGCAGGGCCGGGCGCACCCTCGCCCGCGCGGCCACGACGTCGGCGCCGAGCGCGCAGAGCAGGGCGATGAGCAGCGAGGGCAGGAGGTAGAAGCGCTCGACGATGAGCGGCCCCACCGCGACCAGCGGGGCGTTGAAGCGCGACGCAAACACCGGCCCCGCGACGACCAGCGACGCCACCAGGGCCAGCGCGGCGGCGCGGTCGGGGCGACCAGGGAGGTCATCGGCGCGGGGGGGGCGCAGGAGCGCGACGGCCGCCACGAGCGCGAGCGCGGCGGGGAGCGCGAGCGAGTCGACGACGAGGTGGCGCCCGAGCGCGGCGAGGTGCGCGAGGGTCTTCGGGGCTCCGTGCGACGCCGAGAGGCTGGTGGTGCCGTAGTCGCCGCGGGCGACGTGGTGCAGGAGCCCGGCGAGGTCGCGCGGGTCGCCCCACACCCAGAGGTCGCGCCCGCTGCGCGCCACCGCGACGAGCCAGCCGTAGGTGAGCAGCCCCGGGAGGGAGGCCATCACGCCGAGCGCGGCGGCCCGCGCGGGGCGGCTCTCACGCGCGGCGCGCACCATCGCGAAGACCCCGAGCGGCGCGAGCAGCACGATGGTGTGGTGGTTGGCGAGGCCGAGGCCCGCGAGGGCGCCGAGCGCGACGGCGCGGCGGGTGCCGCGGAGCGGGGCGGCGGGGCCGGCGGCGGCGACGAGGGCGGCGGCGATCAGGGCGTTGAGCGCGAAGACCTCCGCCTGCGTGGCGAGGCGCCAGGGCAGCGAGGACAGCGCCCAGGCGAGCGCCGCGAAGGCCGACGCGCCCCGCGAGGCGCCCCAGGCGCGGCCGGCGGCGAAGAGCGCGGCGGCGGCGGCGGCGCCGAGGAGGGCCGTGGCGAGCGCGGCGCCGTGCGCGGGCGACGCGGCGGGCAGGCCCGAGAGCGCGCGGAGGTAGAGCAGGTACAGCGGGTAGCCCGGCGGGTGCGCGACGCCGGGCGCGTGGAAGAGCGTGGCGAACTCGCCGTTGTCGCCGCCGAGCACGCTGCGCGCCGCGGTGGGGAGGTAGGCCGCCGCGGCGACGAGCGCGACGAGCGCGGCGGTCGATCGGTCGCGGGGGCCCGCGGTCATCGCGGGGGCGCCTTGCCGCCGGGGAGCGCGCATGCGGCGACGGCCTCGGGTCGCACCTGCGCGGCGTCGAGCACCACCACGCCGGTCATCACCGTCTCCGAGGGGTTGAGCGCGCGCCCGTAGGTGCGCACGCGCCGGAGCGTGAACATCGGCGCGAAGGAGCGCTCCCACTCGATGGGGATGACGAAGATCGCGGGGGCGGCGCGCACGATGAGGCAGGCCCGGGCGCGGGCGCCGCGGGCGTGGGCGAGCGCGGAGGCGTTGAGCCCCACGAGGTCGAGCACCGCGCGGTCGCCGTGGAAGCGCAGCGAACCGGCGCCCTCCGCCGCGACGAGCGTGCCGGCGGGGGTGTTTCGCGCGACCTCGAGCCCGGGGATGGTGTGCACCATGTAGATCTCCCGGCAGTGCGCGCGGTAGCTCCAGCGCACCTTCGCCTGCGCGAGGCCCAGCACGACGACGAGCGCGAGGCAGGCCGCGCCGACGCCCGCCCGCGCGAGGGGCGCGCCGCGGCGGACGGTGGACCACGCAGCCTCCAGCCCGCACGCCGCGAAGGGCAGCAGGAGCAGCGAGAAGGGGAGGAAGTACCGGGTCTGGTAGAAGTCCGGGCCGGGGATGAGGTTGCGGGTGGCGAGCACCCCCGCGACGCCCACGACCCCGGCGGCGAGCAGGGTGCGCTGCCGCCACCGGGCGTCGGGGTCGCGGCCGCGCAGCCACCACCAGCCCGCGGCCGCGAGCGCGGCCATCGCGACGGAGTGCCACGGGGTCTCCTCCAGGACGACGTGTCGGAGGAAGCGCACCAGGTTGTCTCCCCAGGCGCGCGGGACGCCGGCCTTCACCACGAAGGTGTTGGGCAGCGGGTGCCCCGTGAGGGACCACAGCGCCAGCGCCCACGCGGCGACGGCGAGCGCGGGCGGCGCCGCGACGGCGAGGGCGCGACGCGCGGCGGCGCCGGGGCGGTGGCCGCGGGCCCGCGCGAGGGCGAGCACGGGCACCAGGGCGAGGCACTCGGGGCGGGCGAGGGTCGCCGCGGCGAGCCACGCGCCGGCGCGGGCGGGGCGGTCGTCGTCGCAGCCGAGGGCCGCCGCGGCGCAGGCGAGCGCGAGGGTGACCTCCATGCCCGACGCGGCGCTGAAGGACGAGCCCGGTGACAGGTAGAACAGCGCCGTCGTGGCGAGCGCGGCGACGACGCCGCCGCCGAGGGTGCGCGCGAGGCGACCGAGTGCCAGCGCCGCGGCGACCCCGGCGAGGCCCGAGGTGAGCTTGGCGCCGAGCGCGACCGGCAGACCCGCAGCCGTCACCAGCAGGTAGCCGGGCAGCGACGCGAGGAGCCACAGCGGGCTGGAGAAGCCCGACTCCACCACGCCGGGGTTGTAGGTGGGCATCGCCTCGCGCACGAGGCCGCGGACGTAGACCAGGTGGATCCACGCGTCGTCGAGGGGCAGGTCGCGCAGGGCGAGGCCGGTGGGGTCACCCGCGATGATCCACGCGGCGGAGAGCGCGCCGCAGGCGACGGCGGCCGCGACGAGCGGGGGTGGGGTCGGCGACGGGGCGGTCGATGGGCGAAGGGGCGACGGCCGTGACATGGGAGATGCGCTGCGCCGGGCGGGCTCAGCCCTCGTCGCTCTCGATGACGGCGGCCAGCGCGCGGCCGCAGAGGAGCACGAGCGTGGCCATCGCAAGGCCCGTGGCCGCAGTCGGGAGCGCGAGCCTGCCGCCGATGCCGCACACCAGGGCCCACGCCATCAGGGCCGCGGTGAGCGAGACGGTCACCCAGCGCGCGGGGCTCACCAGGGCCGCGAGGGCGAGCACGAGCACCGGCGCGGCGCCCAGGGCCCACGGGAGCCCGACCCCGCCGGGCATCAGCGCGGCGGCCACGGCGAGGGCGACGCCGGCGGACAGCAGCGCGCGCCGGGTGACGGGGCGCGCGCCGGAGAGCCACGCGCCGCCGGAGAGCAGCACCAGCGCCCCGGTGAGCACGGCGGCCCCCACGCGGGAGAGCGTGGTGACCGAGAGGGCCTCCTGGGCCAGCGCGGGGAGGGCCACCAGGAGGAGCAGCAGCGCCCGCATCGCGAGCCCGCCGAAGCGCGCGAGCATGAGCAGCGAGGCGACCGCGGCGGCGGCGCGGAGGGCGACCGCGAAGGGGGCCGAGCGCAGCACCACGACGGCGGACAGCACCAGCGCGGCGCCGCCGATGGACCACCACCACGCGACCGGGGCGACGGGCCCCGGGCGGCGCGAGGGCGGCGCGCGGAAGGGCGCGTAGGCGGGGAGCGCGGAGGCGCGCAGGCCGCTCTCCTCGAGGTTGGCGGCGGCGAGGTCGAGGTCGAGCGCGGCGACGGGCCCGGAGGGGATGTCGATCTCGTCGGCCATGGCGGCGACGGGGTCGATGTGCGGCGGCGGGCGGGTGGAGCGGGCGGCGGGCGGCGGGTGCGAGCTGCGCACGAGCGGGAAGGCGTCGGCCTCGGGGAGGTCGTCGGGCACCTCGAACTGGGACGGGACCGCGGGCGCCGCGGGCAGCGGGGCGACGCCGAGGGCGGTCTTGCGCAGGGCCGCCGAGGCGGGGCCGAGGCCGGTGGCGGTGCCCTGCGGCCGCGGGGCGGGCTGCGGGCTCACGCCGAGGGCGGTCTGCTTGAGCGCGCGCACGTCGAGGGCGCTGTTGCGGGCCGCGGGGGCCGGGGGGGAGGCGTGGTCGAGGTTCCAGGCGAAGGGGTCGAGGACGGCGGTGGAGCGGATGGACGACGCGCCCGGCGGCGCCACGGGCGAAGCGGCGGGGGCGGGCGGGCCGGGGTTGGGGCCCGCGGGCGGCACCTGGACGCCCAGGGCCATGGTCGAGCGGAGCATCTGCGCGGTCATGGCCGAGGGCACCGCGGGGAAGCCAGTGGGCGCCGCCGGGGGCACCGCGCCGCGCTCGCGGGGCGCATCGGCGCCGAGGTCGGGAAGGTCCCAGCGGTCTTCGACGAGGGCGCGCGGGGGGGTGCTGGAGTTGGCCGCGTGCGGAGGTCGCGAGGAGCCCGCCGCGCCGGGCTGCATCGCCTGGAAGGAGAAGCCCGACAGCGAGCGCTTGCGCTTGTTGGCGAGGGCCCCGCGGCAATGGGGGCAGGCCTTGCCGATGAAGCCCTCGGGCAGCGGCTGCTGACAATGCGGACACGCGCTGGGGACGCTCACACCAACCTCAAGATCACTCTACCGTGACTCTTCCTCGACGCGACCTGTTACTCCCATCGCGACCCTACGATGGCTCAGCCGACCTTGCGCTCGCGCAGGGGCGACCGCGGCACCTTCGGGGGCGTCGGCCGGATGGCCCCGGGGCCCCGGAGCACCACCCGCCGGGTGCGCGCGTCGACCATCTCCGACGGCGACGGCAGCGGCGCGTACGGCGGCAGCGACGCCTCGCCGGCGATCTGCGCCAGCCCGGCGAGCAGCTCCGGGAGCGCCGACACCCGCCGCGAGGCCTGCGCCGAGACCGCCGCGCGCAGCGCCGACTCCAGCGCGGCGCCGAGGTCGGGCGCGGTGAAGTCCGCCGAGGCCGAGCGCGCCGGGTCGCCGGTGAGCAGCTCGGAGGCGAGGGCGCCGAGCGCGAAGAGGTCGGCCCCGGGGTTGGCGCGCTTGCCCACCCGCAGCTCCGGGGCGATGTACGGCCACACCTCGGGCGCGCGCTCGACCCGCTCGACGTAGCGCCGCGGCGGCAGCGCGGCGGCGAGGCCCGGGTCGAGCAGCACCACGGCGTCGGCGGTGACCGAGACGTTCTCGGGGTACACCGCCCCGTGGGTGGTCATGGAGTGCAGGGCGCGCAGCGCGTCGGAGACCCCGCGCAGCACGCCGAGCACCTGGTCGCGCTCGAGCCGCCGGTCGGCCGCGCGGTAGGCCCGCACGATGGAGCGCAGCGACGCGCCGTACACCCAGGTCGAGGCCACGAAGATCACGTCGTTGTCGACGCCCACCTCCACCGGGAGCGACGCGTTGGGCAGGGTGCGCCCGCAGAGCTGGCCGTAGCGCTCGACGAACTCCCGCCGCTCGGTGTCGCCCGGGAAGAGCGCCGCGGGCAGCACCTTCACGGCCATGGTGCGCCCGGTGGGGTCGTGCGCCCGGTAGGTCGTCCCGAGCGGGCCCGACCCGTGCGCCTCGAGGATGCGGTAGCGGCCCACCACGCGGTCGCCCGACGCGTAGGGCGCCGCCGGGCGGGCGAGCGTCTCGATGGTGAGCCCCGCCGCCTTGGGGAGCGCCGCGCCGCACCGCAGGCAGCGCCGCATCGAGGGCGTCACGCGGCTCTGGCACTGGGGGCATCGCATCGGCGGCTCGCGCACGCTAACACGTCCGCGCGGGCCCCGCGCTTGACGTCGCGGGCGGGCCCGTGCGACCCGACGAGGCACCCCATGCGAACCCACCGCACGCGCCTGCTGCCGCTCCTCCTGGCCGGGCTGCTGTCCCCCGCCGCGCCCGGCGCGCAGCCGCGCCCCGCGCCCGCCGCCGACGCCGGCCCCTCCCCCGCGGAGGCCGCCCGCCGCGGGCAGGTGGTGGCGCGCGTGGGCGACCAGGCGATCACCGTGGGCGAGTTCGAGGACATGCTCAACGAGGCCCCGGGCCCGGTGCGCCAGCGCTACCTCAACCCCGCCGAGCGCCGCGCGTACCTCGAGCACCTGGTGACCACCTACCTGCTGGCCGCCGAGGCGCGGCGGCAGGGGCTCGACCGCAACCCCGAGGTGTCCGCGTCGGTGCGCCGCATCCTGTCGCAGCGCCTGGAGCAGCGCGCGGTGCTCGAGGCGGTGACCCCGGAGTCCATCCCGCAGAGCGAGGTGACGGCGTACTACCAGGCCCACCTCGCGGACTACCAGCAGCCCGAGTACCGCCGCGCCACGGTGATCATCACCGCCGACCGCGAGACCGCCGCGCGGGTGATCACCGACGTGCGCGCCGCCCGGGGCGACCTGCGCCGGGTGCGCGAGCTGGTGCGCCAGCACTCGGTCGACGAGCCCTCCAAGGCCCACGAGGGCGACGTGTTCTACTTCCAGCGCAGCGGCGCGCCCACGGGCGACGGACAGCCCCTCGACGCCGCGCTGGCCTCGGCGGTGTTCGGGCTCGCGCGGGAGATGGACGTCACCCCGCAGCCGGTCGCGCTCGCCAACAACCGCTTCGGCGTGGCGGTGCTCACGGGCACCCGCCCGGCGCTCCGCCGCGAGGTCACCGACCCGGGGGTGGTGGCGACCATCCGTGGCTTCCTGGTGCGCGACCGGCGGGCTCAGCGCACCGCGGCGCTGCTCCAGCAGGCGCGCGAGCGGCTGCACCCCGAGGTGCATGAAGACCGCCTCGGGCTCATCAACCTGCCGCCCGGCGAGCTGGGCAACCTCCCGCCCTTCGACCCGCACTCCGGCGCGCACCCCAACACCCACTGATGCCGACGCTGCGCGCGCGAGGGCTGCGCAAGGCCTACGGCGACTGCGTGTCGCTCGACGGCGCCTCCCTCGACCTCGCGCCCGGCCGCGTGCACGCCCTCGTCGGCGAGAACGGCGCGGGCAAGAGCACCCTCATCCGCTGCCTCTGCGGGCTCGTCGCCACCGACGCCGGGAGCGTCACCGTCGACGAGGTCGAGCTCGCACCGGGCGACCTGCGCGCGTCGCTCGCCGCGGGCGTCGGGGTGGTGCACCAGCACTTCATGCTGGCCGAGGCGCTCACCGTCGCCGAGAACGTGGTGCTGGGTGCCGAGCCCCGCCGCGGGCTCTTCGGCTGGGGCCTCGACCGCGCGGCGATGAACGAGCGGGTGCGGGCGCTGGCCGAGGCGCGCGGGATGCCCGTCGACCCGACGGCCCTGGTGGCGACGCTGGGCGTGGGCGAGCGGCAGCGGGTGGAGATCCTGAAGGTGCTGCACCGCGGGGCGACGGTGGTGCTGCTCGACGAGCCGACCGCGGTGCTCTCGCCCGCGGAGGTGGAGGGGCTGCTGGCGACGATCCGCGCGATGGCGGCGCAGGGCGCGGCGGTGCTGCTGGTGACGCACAAGCTCGACGAGGTGTTCGCGGTGGCGGACGAGATCACCGTGCTGCGCCGCGGGAGGGTGGTGCTGTCGGCGGAGGCCGCGGCGACGAGCCGGGCGGCGGTGACGGCGGCGGTGGTGGGCGACGACGGACATACCGTACCGGGTAAGGTGGAGGTGCTCGCGGAGGAGGCCGCGGCGGAGGCGCTGGCGGTGCGCGGGGTGCGCGGCGGGGGGGCGGGTCCGTTCACGCTGACGCTGCGGGCGGGCGAGGTGCTCGGGGTGGCGGGGGTGGAGGGCAACGGGCAGCGGGCGCTGCTGGAGCTGCTCGCGGGTCTGCGCCCCTGCGAGGCGGGGACGATCGCCGTGGAGGGCAAGGACGTGACCCGGGAGGGCGTGGCCGGGCGGCGCCTGCGGGGCGTGGGCTTCGTGCCGGAGGACCGCGAGGGTCACGGTCTCTTCGGCGAGCTCACGGTGGCGGAGAACCTGGCGCTGGGCGACGTGGCGGCGGCGACGCGGGGCGGGCGCTTCGACGGGGCGATGGCGCGACTGACGGCGCAGCGGGTGATCGCGCGCTTCGACGTGCGCCCGACGGACCCGGACGCGGCGCTGGGCTCGCTCTCCGGGGGCAACCAGCAGAAGGTGCTGGTGGCGCGCGAGCTGCTGACGGCGACGCGGGTGCTGCTGGTGGCGCAGCCCACGCGCGGGGTCGACCTGCGGGCGGCGGAGGTGATCCGCGCGGCGCTGCGGGGCTTGCGCGCGGAGGGCGTGGCGATGGTGCTGGTGTCGTCGGAGCTGGACGAGCTGCGCGCGCTCAGCGACCGGGTGATGGTGCTGCGACGGGGCGCGGTGGTGGGCGAGGTCGCGGCGAGCGAGGCGACGGACGCGACGCTGGGGCAGTGGATGGTCGGGGGCTGAGCGGGGGGCGTCGAGCGCCCGCCCACGCCTGCGGTCACCGGCCTGGCCGATCGAGGGGAGCACCCGCCCACGCCCACAGTCCCCGTCCTCGCCGATCGAGGGGAGCACCCGCCCACGCCCGCGATGTGCGTCCACGCTCGTTGCTAGGTCCTCCTGCTGCGGCATCGGGGAGAAGAACCGCAAGGGGCGCAAGGGGCGCAAGGGAGCGACTGGCGTCGCCGCGTCGCCGCTCTACCCGTGGTTGAGGGCGTACCTCGCGGCGGTGCGGGCAACCTGACAGACCACTCCTCGGGTTGCCTCTCCGTCGCACGAACGCCGGGAGCAGCGCTCTGGTAGCGTCGACTCAATGCGACGGGCGGTAGCAGCGGTGGGGTGGGTTGTGCTTGCGGCGGGCTGCGAGCAGCCGCGCACGGAGCTCGTGGCCCGCGTCGACTCGGAGGTCGGGTGGGGCGCGGGCGCCGCCGTCCAGAGCGTCACCCTCACGGTGCGCCGCAACGGGCCCGCGGGTGCCCTGCGGAGCGCCCGCACGACGGCGTTGGGCACGGGCGGCGACCGTCGCTCCCTACCGCTCGTCGTGGGCATCCTCCCGGGCGACGACACTGACACCCCCGTCTGGATCGAAGCGCTCGGCTGCAGCGACCCCAACGGGTGCACGCCGACGTCGGCCGTGGTGGCGCAGCGCGCCGTGGTGCGCTTCACCCGAGGGCGGACCGAAGAGGTGCCGCTGCTCCTGGCCTCCGCATGCGTCGGTGTGACTTGCGGCGGCGATGAGCGGTGCGGCGAGGGCGGGCGCTGCGAACCCGCGACGCGGGCGACCGTGCGCCCGTTCGACGGGATCGACGCGGGGCCGGTGGCGGACACGGGGATGGACGCGGGCGGCACGGACCGCGGGACGGTCGCCGATGCCCCGATGACGGACATGGATTCCATGACGGACCGAATCGACTCTGGAGCGTCAGACCGGGTACCGTCGGCCGAATTGACGACCTCGGACGGCTTCGCAACTGACGCGAGCGAATCGTGCCCGGTCGGGACGGTGATGGTCCCTGGTGGTGCGTTCGATATGGGCCAGTCCGGAATTGCAGATCCAGTCCACCGAGTTCAGTTGAGCTCCTACTGCGTGGACATTTCTGAAGTAACCGTTGCTGATTATCAAGCGTGTCCTGCTGTGACATGCACGACTCCGGCGGTCGGTGAGTATTACAACTGGAACGTAGCAGGGCACGAGAATCACCCGATCAACGGCGTCGACTGGAGCCAATCACAAGCCTACTGCCGCTGGCGCGGCGGCGACCTCCCGACCGAGGCCCAATGGGAGTACGCAGCGAGAGGCGTCGATGATCGGCTGTATCCATGGGGCGGAGATTCCCCAGGCGCTCAACTTTGCTGGGGCACTCCGGCCGGTCGCCGATCAACATGCGTCGCCCGCTCCTTTCCTTCCGGCAACTCGCCATTTGGTATTTCAGACATGGCTGGCAATGTGTGGGAGTGGACGCGCGATTACTTCGCCCCCTACACAGGCTCGACGTCAGCATCAGTCACGAACCCGACCGGTCCACCGATCGGCACTAGCCGTGTGTTCCGCGGTGGGTCATGGAGCAACACGGACCCTGCTCTTGTGCTTGCGGCGTATCGATACGAGAACTCCCCTACGCTTCGCGCGAGCAATGTTGGGTTCAGGTGCGTACGACCGGCTCTGTGACACGAGCAGTAGCACCGAGCACAGGCGCTGTTGTCGGGCATCGCTCCCCCGGCGTGACGCCGCCCGCAGCTACAGCCGGATCACGCTGATCTCCCGCCCGTTCGCGGTCACTCGCGCTTCGACGCTGATGCGCTCGGGCAGGTCGGGCTGCCCGCTGCGCTGATCGAACAACACGAGCCAGCCGCGCGTCGTCCCGAAGCGCGCGAGGTACTCCTCCAGCTGCGCGAGGCCCGCGACGGTGGGGTCGCGCGACTTGTCCGCATCGCGCCACGTCTTCACCTCGATGCCGAGCCGCTCACCGTGCACCTCGACCCCCAGGTCGAGGCGCCCCGACCCCAGCGCGAGCTCTCGCTCGACGCGCCCTCCGCCGTTCACCACCCGATGCAGGAAGGCCATCAGCACGAGGTGCGGCGCCGCCTCGGGGTAGGCCGACGCCCCGCGCAACGCCTCGCCGTGCTGTAGCCAGAACGCCACGAAGGCCTCGCGCAGCCGCTGCCAGTCGACCGCCCCCTCCGGGCCCAGCCACGTGGGCGCGAACTTCGGGATCGACGCCCGCATCGCGTCGGTGAGCGAGCGCACGATGATCTCCCGGTAGATCGGGTTGGCGACCTCCACGGTGCCGTCGCCGTCGCGGCGCACGAGGCCCAGGTCGATGGCGAAGCGGAGGTCGTCGGGCGCGAGCGAGGCGAGCGGAGCGCCCTGGATCATCGGCTCGACCACCGCGCGCACCCGCGGATCACGGAGGCGCTCGGCGAGGCTGTCGAGGTGCGTGTCCTGGCGCTCGATGAGCTCGTCGCGGGCGCGGTCGACGTGCGCCACCGTGACGGCCTGCGTCCGGTCGCCCACGAGCTTCGTGGTGATCACGTACGCGAGCGCGTTGACGAGCCAGGGCTGACCCCGGGTGAGCTCGAAGGCCCTCGCCACCGCGTCGGCCTCGAAGGGCTGCCCCGTGTCGGCGGTGTGCTGGGCGTACAGCTCGCCGACCTCCTCGGCGGTGAAGTCGCGCATCGTGAGCGACTCGACCTTGATGTTGAAGGGCGAGGCCGTGTTGAGGCGGTCGGCCCCGCCGGAGGCGACCTTGTAGTCCCGCACGTCGCGCAGCCCCACGAGCGCGAGCGACCAGGGAAGGGCCGTCGGCCGGTAGTTGTGGCCCGCGCGCATCTGCCGGAGCACCGACACCAGCGCCTGGTCGCGTAGCGCGTCGACCTCGTCGATGAACACCACGAGCGGCCGCGGGCACGCCGTCGTCCACGCCGAGAGCGCGGCCTGGATGCGGCCCCCGGGTGCGGCGGCGGGCCACGCGGGCGGCCGCAGCTCGGGCGGGAGCGCGAAGGTCGCCGCGTGACGCCACCCGTCGAGGATGGCGTCCTCGGCGGCGCCCACGTCGGCGGAGAAGGGCGCGCCCGTCTCCATCGAGACCATCACCGCGGCGTAGCGCCCCTCCCGGGTCAGCGACGCGGCGAGCGCGGTCAGCGCGGTGGTCTTGCCGACCTGCCGCGGCGCGTGGAGGGCGAAATACGCCTGCGTCTCGACCAGCGCGCGCACCTCGGGGACGCGCCGCTCGGGCGGAAGCATGTAGTGGAGCTCGGCCCGGCACGGCCCGGCGGTGTTGAAGTGGCGAGGCATCGTTTCGGTGGCGTCTACCCTGTCACCCGACCTTCGCCGCGGGCTCCTTCGGGCGTACCCGCAGCGCCACCATGTCGAGCCGGCGGCCCGCGTCGATGACCGCGCGGGGATAGAAGGTCCGGCGCCAGTAGATGCCCTGGTCCTTCCAGGCGCGGAGGCCTGCGCGAAGGGTGAGCGCGCCCATGAAGGCCTCTCCCAGCGGCCAGAGCAGCGCGCCCCGGAGCGGTCCATCGAAGTGCCGCGCGAGCACGACGTGGGTGACCGTCGCCACCGCGAGGATCGCTGCGCCCACGACCGCCGCGGCGCCCCCCGAGGCGATGGCCGCGACGGGCACGCCCACGTCGAGCGCGGTGGGCAGCGCCGCGAAGATCACCGTGCGCCACCACGAGAACCCGAGCATCCCGCCGCCCTTGTCGGCGCTGCGCGCGATGGCCCCTAGCGACTCCATGAACACCAGGTGCACGTCGGCGCGCCCCGCGAGGATGCGGCACCGCGCGCCGCATTGCTGCTTCAGGTAGGCGCCGAGGGCGACGTCGTCCGCGACCTCCATCCGCAGGTGGCCGATCGCGTCGCTCTCCACCAGCGCGGCGCGGCGCACCAGCGTGAAGGCCCCGACGCTCATGCCGATCTCGCTGGCGTCGTCGTTGGCCCGCCACGCGCGCCCGGAGAGCGTGAGCACGCGGATCATCGCCACCACCGACGCGTCGATGAGCAGCCCCACCGGGTGCATCCGCGGAAACACCGCCACGAGGTCGACGCCGCCCGCGTCGGCCCACGCCACGACGCGCTCCAGGGCGCCGGGCTCGACGTGCACGTCCGCGTCGCTGAAGAGCACCCACTCGCCGGTGGCGCGCTCCAGCCCGCGGGCCATCGCATGCACCTTGCCCAGCCACCCGTCGGGCAGCTCGGTGACGTGCACCGCGGCCACCCGCGGGTCGGACGCGGCGGCGCGGTCGATGATGGCGCCGGTGTCGTCGGTCGAGCGGTCGTCGATGGCGACCACCTCCAGCGAGGGGTACCCGCAGGCGAGCTTCGACGCGAGCGCCCCGGCGATGTGCAGCCCCTCGTCGCGGGCGGGCACGATGAGGGAGATCCGCGGCCACGCGGCGCGCGCGGCGGGCGCCGGGGCCAGGTCGGACAGCGCCGGCACCGACCGGCGGACCCGCAGCGCGAGCGCGAACTGGATGCACCAGACCAGCAACACCAGGCTGGAGACGATGAGCATGCGTCGACCTTCCGGCGGGGGTTGTGTCAGCCCCGCAGTGAACCGGGATGATCCACCATCGCACGGGGGGTCGAGGCTACCGTCGCGCGCCGTCGGGCGTACGATCAGCGCCGATGCGCAGCCCGGTATGGTCCCTCCTCCTCGCGTGCGCCCTCGCTGCCCCGGCGGCGTCGGCGCAGATCCGCTGGCGCACCTACCGCCCGGGCATCCGCATCGGCGAGACCGACACCGCCACGCAGCACTGGTGGGCCGTGACCGTCGACCTCCAGAGCCCCCGCATCGGAGTGCGCGCCACCCGCGCGGCCGACCACGGCATCACCGTGAGCACCTTCGCGCAGCGCTACGGCGCGCAGGTGGCCATCAACGGCGGCTTCTTCAACTTCAGCGGCTACGTGCCGAGCGGGCTGTCGATGGCCGACGGGCGCGCCTGGCACGACGACTCCGCCGGGGAGAGCTTCGTCGCGGTCGGGGCCGACGGGCGCGTGGAGTACCAGCGCTCGCCCGGCAGCGTCGTGCGCAGCGCCGACCTGCCCGACTGGTACCGCCAGGCGGTGGGCGGCCACCCGACGCTCGTCTGGGACGGCGCCAGCGTCACCACCCCCTGCCCCGCCGGGGCCGAGCTGTGCACCGCGCGCCACCCGCGCACGGCGTCGGGCGTCTCCCGCGACGGCCGCACCCTCTACCTCATCACCGTCGACGGCCGGATGACCGGCTCGGCGGGGATGACCCTCCCGGAGCTCGCCGCGGTGATGCGCAACCTCGGCGTGTGGCGCGGCATCAACCACGACGGCGGCGGCTCGACCACCCTCTTCGTCGCCGGGAGCGGCGTGCTCAACCGCCCGAGCGACGGGCGCGAGCGCGTCGTGGCCAACCACCTGGGCATCGTCTGGCGCGACCCGCGCTGCACCGGCACCGTGCGCGGCACCGTGCGCGACCGCGCGACCCGCCGTCCCCTCGCGGGCGCGTCGGTCTCGATCGTGGGCGGCGGCACCGACCGCGCCGACGCCATGGGGGCCTTCTCCATCGGGGCGGTGTCCTGCGACGTGGTGACCCTCCGGGCGACCGCCGCGGGCCACGTCGCGGGCATGAGGGAGGTCCCGGTCGACCCGCTCAGCGTGAGCGACGGCTCGATCACCCTCGCGGCCACGCCGAGCCCGATGGACGCCGGGACGGTGCGCGACGCAGGGATGGTGCGCGACACGGGTACGCGCATCGACGTGACTGTTGGTGTGGACATGCCCCGCGTCGACGTCCAGACCACCGACCGCGCGACCGCGGATGTGGGGACCGCGGACGTGGAGCCTGCGGACGTGGGGACCGCGGACGTTGGGATGGAGGACGTGGGCGCCGAGGACGTGGGCGCCGAGGACGATGTCCCGACGGTGATCGAGTCCGACGGGTCGACGACCGAGTGGGATGGCGGGGCCGACGCCGACGAGGCGCCGCCCGAGGCCATGGATGACGCGGCGGGGTGCCAGTGCACCGCGGGCGTGCCGACGGCGCCGGGGCGCGCCGCACCATGGATGGGGCTGCTGGGCCTGGCGCTGCTGCGACGCCGGGGCCGACGCGGATCGGGTGTGTGGGGTCGCGGGAGGAGGGGTCGCTGATGGTGAAGAAGCGCGTACGGAGGCCGGCGGCGGCGACGGTGGTGGGACCGACGGAGCCGCTCATGCCGAGGCTCCCCGAGGCCCACCAGCCGCCGCGGGAGGTCACGCCGGAGATGTTCCTGGAGTGGCGCTCGCCCCGCGTCGGGACGGCCAACCCCGAGCGGCAGAGCAACCCCGTGTGGGCGTGGCTCGCGGGCTGCCCCGAGCTCAACGCGTGGATGGCCAACCAGCACTTCCGCGGGCCCTCGGCGATGGCGGCGGGGCCGGGCTGGTGCAACCAGCGCTTCGGGCAGAGCCGCACCGCGCTCCCCGACGGCCGCACCGTGCTCGTCGCGGGCGAACACGAGGACCACTACGACCCCGACTTCTACATCTACAACGACGTGATGCTCGTCGACCCGGCCGGGGGCATCGAGGTCTACGGCTACCCCCACGAGGCGTTTCCCCCCACGGACTTCCACTCGGCGACGCGGGTCGACGGGCGCCTGCTGATCCTCGGGTGCCTGGGCTATCCCAGGCAGCGCGTTCCGGGCGTCACCCCGGCCTTCGCGCTCGACCTCGCCGACCTCTCCATCACCCCCGTCGCCACCACGGGCGAGGCGCCCGGCTGGATCTTCCGCCACACCGCCGAGCTCTCCGCCGACCAGCGCACGATCACCGTGCGCGGCGGCGAGCGCGTCGAGCTCGTCGCGGACGAGCAGGCGATCCGCGAGAACATCGACGACTGGTCCCTCGACCTCGATCGCCTCGTGTGGACGCGGCTCACCGCGCGCCGCTGGCCCCTCTGGGAGCTTCGTCGCGCCGACGGCAAGCCCAACGAGCTGATGCACATCCGGTGGATGTCCTGGCACGTCGGCCGCACCGCGCCCTTCGACCTCGAGCAGCTCCAGAAGTTCGAGGCGCAGCTCGGGTGGTCCCCCGACTTCGCCGTCTACAACGACCTCTACGCGCCGCCGCTCGAGCACACCCGGCTCGACGACCTCGACGACGCGGTGGGCACCGTACGCATCGTCGTGGCGGGCGTGACCGTGCGCTACGTCGAGGAGCGCCGGTCGGTGCGGATCACCATCGAGGGCGCGCTCCCCCCCGAGACCGCGGCGGCCCTCATCGAAGACGCGCGGAGCAAGCTCTCGGCGGTGGAGCGCACCCCCTACACGGCCGCGAAGCTGCGCGAGTGACGCCCCGCTCCCTCGTGGCAGGGATCTTCGTCGGCGGCGCCTCGACGCGCTTCGGCGGCCACCCGAAGGGCCTCCTCGCTGGTCCGACGGGCGAGACCCTCGTCGACCACCTGCGGGGTCACCTCGGCGCCCTGGCGATCCCCTGCGTGCTGGTGGGGCGCCGCCCGGAGTACGCCCACCTGGGACTGGTCACCCTCGACGACGAGCCCGCGGGCGTCGGTCCCCTCGGCGGGCTCATCGCGCTGCTCCGGCACGCCGGGTCGGGGCGCTGCCTCGCCCTCGGCTGCGACATGCCCTTCGTCACCCGCGCGATGCTCGACGCGCTGGCCACCACCGACGCGCTCCCTCCCGCGCTCGCCGCCCGTCGGGACGAGCGCTGGGAGCCGATGTTCGCCCGCTACGACGCCCCGGCCGCGCTCTCCGCGGCGCTCGATCGCGAGGCGCGCGGGCAGCGCTCGCTCCACGGGCTGCTCGATGCGCTCGGCGCCGCGGCGCTGCCGCTGTCCCCCGACGAACAGCGGCAGCTCGACGACTGGGACACCCCCGGAGACCGGGCGCGCCGCCCGCGCTAGACGCTGCGCCCGAGGCTCTTGGCGAGCTCCTCGTCCATGAGCACGGTGACCTCGCCCGTGGCGTCGCGGATGAGCTGCGCGGGCACCTTCAGCCGGTCGTCGCGATCGTCGAGGGCGGCCTTCATGGCGGGCGCCTTCGCCCGGCCGTGCGCGATCACCAGCACCCGCCGCGCGGCGGTCACCACCGGCGGCGTGAAGGTGATCCGGTCGACGGCCGGGTCCATCTCCGGGTCGACCAGGGCCATGACCATCCGCTCGCGCTCGGAGATGGCGCCGCAGTAGGGCGGCAGCGAGAGCGTGTGGCCGTCGCGACCGACGCCCAGCAGCACCAGGTCGAGCACCGGGGGGTCGCCCGCCGAGGCTCGCAGCGCCGCGTCGTACTCGAGCGCGGCCTGCTCGATGTCCATGCCCAGCGCGTACATCGGGTGCACCCGGTCGGGGTTCACCGCCACGCGGTTGAGCAGCAGCTCCTCGGCGGCGAGCAGGTTGCTGCGCGGGTCCTGCGCCGACACCGCGCGCTCGTCGCCGAAGAACACCTCCCACCGCCGCCACTCGATGTCCCGCCGCGCGCGCAGCGCCTCGTACAGCGGCTTCGGGCTCTCGCCGCCCGTCAGCGCCACCACGAAGCGCCCGTGCTCGGCGATCGCCTCGCGGCTCCACTCCGCGATGAGCGCCGCCCCCTCCGCGGCCGCCTTCGCGACCGATGCCCCGACGATGAACCTCATCCCCTACGCCTCCTCCTCGCCCACCAGGGGCGCCACCGCGCGCGTGAGCGTCGCCGCCGCCGCCAGGCTCCGCTCGAAGAGCGGGTCGCGCGTCGGCCGGTCGAGCGCCCGCGCCAGCATCTTGGGCTCCTCGGGCAGGCCCATGCGCACGCACTGCGACGGCACGCACTCGCCCTCGACCTCGCCCGACCAGCAGAGCGCCAGCGGGTCTTCGAGCGCCCGCGCGACCTCCAGCTTCACCCCCGGGCCCGACATCGCCACGGTGTGCAGCGCGCCCGGGTACACCCCCGGGCGGTCGTCGCCGAGGAAGCGCACGCGGCCAGGCGAGCCGTCCCGACGCGTCGCCGTCGCCACCCGCACCCCGTCGGGGTCGGTGGCCCAGGTGGCGCCCTCGACCTTCCACCCGAGGCAGAGGGTGATCCACCCGGCGAGCAGCGCGGCCTGCGTGGGCGCGGCGTCGTCGGAGCCCGGCCGCGGCGTGAAGCCCAGGGAGACCGTGTCGATGCACGGGATGCACGCCGCCACGCCGTCGGCGTCGAAGAAGCGCGCGGTGAGCTCCTGCCAGAGCGACAGCCGCACCCAGTTGAGGTCGAGGAAGGCCGCGCGCTCGACCCGCCAGGCCAGCACCCGGCGCAGCTGCTCGAGGTCGCGGAGGTCCATGTCGGCGCTGTGCACCAGCGTGACCTCGGCGTCCTCGGTGAGCTGGTCGAAGAGCCGGTCGTCGTCGGGCAGGTCGCCGGACCACCACAGGTGCATCGGCAGGTCGCCCCGGCGGAGCTGCCGCAGCGTCGAGGACACCCACGCCCGGGCGGCGCCGCGCACCTCGAGCGACACGTCCTCGCCCACCGGCTCGCCGCGGTGCGACGGGTCGACGTGCAGCGCGACGCGCGCGGTGATCGACGGGGTCTCGCCGGGGTAGCACACCACGGTGATGGTGCGGCACGGGCGCTTCGCCGCGAGCGGCACCAGCGCGGCGCGCACCCGCGGGAGCTCGTCGGGCGTCGCGCAGAAGGCCACCAGGTCGAGGGTGCGCGGGCGCGCGTCGCGGCCGCCCTGCTCGGACCACAGCCGCGCGAGCTCGCGCTCCACCTTGTCGAGGGAGAGGCTCACGGGGACCTCCATCGTCGGCCGTCGCGGGTGATGAGCTTCTCCGCCGCCGCGGGGCCCCAGGTGCCGGAGGCGTAGGTGGGCAGCGTCTTCGGGCCGTCGGCCTTCCACGCAGCGAGCACGGGGTCGAAGTAGCGCCAGCTCCAGTCGACCTCGTCGGCGCGGGTGAAGAGCGTCGGGTCGCCCAGCATCACGTCGAGCAGCAGGCGCTCGTAGGCCTCCGGGGCGACGTGCCCGAAGGTGGTTCCGTAGCGGAAGTCCATGTTCACCGGGCGCAGCACCGTGGTGGGCCCCGGGACCTTGGACACGAAGCGCAGCGTGATGCCCTCGTCGGGCTGGATGCGCAGCACGAGCACGTTGGGCTCCGGGGCCGACGGGCCGAAGAGGGCGAGCGGGGCGGGCTTGAAGTGCACGGAGACCTCCGTGGCGCGCCGGGTGAGCCGCTTGCCCGCGCGGAGGTAGAAGGGCACACCGCGCCAGCGCCAGTTGTCGACGTACGCCGTCATCGCGACGAAGGTCTCGGTCACGCTGTCGGGCGCGACGCCCTTCTCCTCGCGGTAGCCCGGCACCCCGGAGCCCGCCACGCCGCCGCGGACGTACTGCGCCCGCACCACGTCGTCGCGCAGGGCCTCCGGCGTGAGGGGCCGCAGGGCGCGCAGCACCTTCACCTTCTCGTCGCGCACGGAGCCCTCGTCGAAGGCCGCCACGGGCTCCATCGCGGCCAGGGTGACGAGCTGGATGAGGTGGTTCTGCACGATGTCGCGCAGCGCCCCGGCGGCCTCGTAGAAGGTCCCGCGCCCTTCGATGCCGATCTCCTCGGCCACGGTGATCTGCACGTGGTCGACGTGCTGGCGGTTCCAGAGCGGCTCGAAGATGGCGTTGGCGAAGCGGAAGGCCAGGAGGTTCTGCACCGCCTCCTTGCCGAGGTAGTGGTCGATGCGGAAGATCTGCGACTCGTCGAGCGCGGCGTGCAGCATCTGGTCGAGCGCGCGCGAGCTGGCGAGGTCGGTGCCGTGGGGCTTCTCGCACACGAGGCGCGTGGAGCGCGACGGGTCGCGGGGGTCGGCGAAGAGGCCCGCGCGGTGGAGGTTCTCCACGATGCTCGCGACGTCGCCGGGCGCCACGGAGAGGTAGAACACCCGGTTGCCGCGGGTGGCGCGGGTGTGGTCGAGCTCGTCGAGCCGCGCCTTGAGGGCCTCGTAGGTGGCCGGGTCCTCGAAGGTGCCGCGGACGTACCCGACCCCTTGCGCGAAGTCGTCCCACACCACGTCGTCGAGGGGCCTCGTGCGCGAGAACTCCGCCGCGCCCGCGCGCTGCTCGGCCCGGAAGTCGTCGTCGGACCACGGCCGCCGCGCCACGCCCAGCACCGAGAAGCCCGGCGGCAGCAGCCGCGCGAGCGCGAGGTTGTAGAGCGCGGGCATCAGCTTGCGGCGCGTGAGATCACCCGTCGCGCCGAAGATCACCACCACCGTGGGCGCCGGCAGCCGGTCGCCGAGGAGGCCCTCGCGGAAGGGGTTCATGAGCGCTTCACCGCGTGCCCCCCGAACTGGTTGCGCATCATCGCGAGCATCTTCGCGCCGAAGCTGTCGGCCTGCCGCGAGCGGAAGCGCATCTGGAGCGACAGGGTGATGACCGGCGCCGGGACGTCCTGGTCGATGGCGGCCTGCACCGTCCAGCGCCCCTCGCCCGAGTCGGGCACGTAGCCCTTCAGATCGGGCAGACCCGGCGAGGCCTTGAGCCCGCCCGCGATGAGGTCGAGCAGCCAGCTGCGCACCACGGATCCTTTGCCCCACAGCTCCGCGATGGCCGCGAGGTCGAGCGTGAAGGGGGAGGTCTGGAGGATCTCGAAGCCCTCGGCGTAGGCCTGCATCAGCCCGTACTCGATGCCGTTGTGGATCATCTTGGTGTAGTGCCCGGCCCCCACCGGGCCCACGCGCCGGTAGCCGTCCGGCGGCGCCAGGGTCGCGATGGCGGGCTCGATGACCGCGAAGGTCTCGGGCTCGGCGCCCACCATGAGGCAGTACCCGTTGGCGAGGCCCCACACGCCGCCCGACGTGCCCGCGTCGGCGAAGCGCAGGCCCCTCGCCGCGAGCGCCGCGCCGCGCGCCTGCGAGTCCTTCCAGTTGGAGTTGCCGCCGTCGACGATCACGTCGCCGGGAGAGAGCCTCGCCGCGAGCTCGTCGATCACCGACTGCGTGATCGACCCCGACGGCACCATCACCCACACCACGCGCGGCGACGGCAGCGCGGCCACCACCGCGTCGAGGTCCGCCGCGGCGACGGCGCCCGCCTCCCGGGCGCGCTCGACCTGCGCGGCGTCGCGGTCCATCGCCACCACCGTGTGGCCGCCCTTCAGCAGCCGCAGCACCATGTTGAGGCCCATCTTCCCGAGACCCACCATCGCGATGTTCATAGGTGCGCGAGGCTACCACCCAGCGAGGCGCTCGGACGATCGTCACCGCGGTCGCCACGCCGCAGGTTGCGACCCGCGGGGGCGCGGCACCACTCGGGCCTCCAGCACGACCTCCACAGCAGGTACCGTGCGCTGCTGTCCACACTCCCGAGGAGCCCTCCCATGATCTCGACCCGCTGGCCCATCGCGCTCGCGCTCTGCTCGTTGTCCCTCACCGTCGGCTGCGGCGACGACCCCGTCGGCCTTCCGCCCGCCGACGCCGGCGGCGACGTCCCCATCGGCACCGACCTCGGCCCCCAGACCGACGCCCGCACGGACACGGGCACCCCCACCGACAACGGTACGCCCACGGACATGGGCACGCCCACCGACGACGGCATCACCAAGGACGCCGGCGGGCCCGTAGACACCGGCGACGACGCGGGCGTGCCCTCCGACCTCGGCATGGACGGCGGCCAGGGCGACGTGCCCACGGGCGATGTCCCGGTGGCCGACGACGCCCCGGGCGACGCCCCGGCGGCGGACGTCCCCGCCGACGTCCCGACCATCATGTGCCCGATGAGCCGCGAGACCATCACCCTGCCCGCGGCCGCGCCGGTCGCCGTGATGGGCACCACCACGGGGACCGGGGTGTTCGCCAGCAACCGCTGCCAGGCCAACACCGGCGGCCCGGAGGCGGTGTACTCCCTGGTCATCACCGCGCGCACCGGGGTGATCCTCTCGACCGACAACGCGGGCACGACCTTCGACACGTCGATCTCGATCCGCCGTAGCTGCACCGACGCGGCGACCGAGCTCTCCTGCGACGACGACTCGGGCATCGGCACCGGCCGCACGGCCTCGTCGGTGCTGCGCGCCGTGCTCGAGCCGGGCACGTACACCGTCATCGTCGACGGCTTCAGCAGCGGCATGGGCACCTACGCCCTCACGGCGGCGACCTTCACCCCGGGCGCCAACACCACCTGCGAGTCGCCGCTCGCGCTCACCGTCGGCACCGCGGTCACGGCTCAGACGCTCACCGAGGTCGGCGGCCCGGGCCTCTGCGCGCCGGGCCTGCGCCCCGGGGGGCAGCGCTTCTACAGCGTGACGCTGCCCGCGGCGACGCTCGGCACCGCGGTGCTCACCCGCCCCACCGGGAGCTGGAGCCCCGCCCTGCGCGCCATCGCCTCCTGCGACGTCGCCACCTGCCTGGCCAACGTGTCGAGCTCGTCGAGCCCGGTCACGCTCTACTTTGCCAACCCGGGCGCGACGCCGCAGACGGTGGTGCTCTCTGTCGCCTCCAACGACGCCGAGAGCACGGTGACGCCCTTCGACCTCGTGGCCACCACGGCGCCCTACGTGCCGGGCCAGCTCTGCGACGCACCCGTGGTCGTGGCCCCGGGCGCGACCCTCATGGCCCAGGACGCCGCGGCGGGCGTGCGCGCCAGCAGCGCCTGCTCGGCGACGGCCGCCAACGGGGGCCAGCTCTTCTACTCGGTCACGGTGCCGGCGGGCTCGCGGGTGCCGGTGCGCGCCGTCCCCGCCGGGGCGATGGCCGCGTGGACCCCGACGCTGCGCTCCATCGCGACCTGCACCGCCACCACCTGCCGTGACAGCAGCACGGCGGCGGCGGCCGGCTCGCCCGCGGCGCTCACGCTCACCAACGGCGGCAGCACCGCGCAGACCTTCCTGCTCTCGGTCGCCGGCAGCACCACCAGCCGCGGCACCTTCGACCTGGAGGTCGGCGCGACGGCGACGCTCCCGGGCTACACCAGCGCGCCCATCACCGCGGCCTGCGATGACGTCTCGGGCGGCGCGGCGGTCCCGTCGACCGCGACGGGCGGCGCCTACGGCGACGACACCACCAGCGCCATCGCCGACCTGCCCTTCGCCGTGCCCCTCTTCGGCGAGTCGCGCACGCGCTACTCCGTGAGCTCCAACGGCATCCTCCAGCTCTACGGCGCCACCGGCGGCAGCACGAACACCGGCTACACCAACACCGCCCTCCCCTCGTCGGGCACCCCCAACGGCATGGTGGCGGCGCTCTGGGACGACCTCCGCACCGTCGCCACGACGGCCGTGCGCGCGGCCACCTTCGGCACCGGCAGCGAGCGGCGCTTCGTGGTGCAGTGGTCGGACTTCACCTTCGGCGACCCCGACGACGAGGCCCGCGTCCGCATGCAGGTGAAGCTCTTCGAGACCACCGGGGTCGTGGAGATCCACTACTGCGACATCACCGCGGGCAACACCCGCGCCTCGGGCGACGAGGCCACCGTGGGCATCGAGAACGCCGACGGCACCCTCGGCACGCAGATCTCGCTCGACACCGCGGGCGCCGCCGTCACCGGCTCGGGCTACCGCCTCACGCCGCGCTGACCGGCGCGCTCGTCTTCCTCCCCCAACAGCCTCACACGATGCTCAGGCCCTCGACCTTGAGGTGCTCGACCGTGAACCCGTAGCGCCGCGCGAGCTCGTCGGCCACGCGGGCGCGGTGGCAGTGCGTGTGGTCGGCCTCCAGGCACAGCAGGCAGCTGGGCGCGGCGCGGGCCATCGACGCCGCGTCGGCGAAGGCCTCGACGGCCTGCGGGGTGGCGAGCTGCGCCTCGACGATGCCCCAGAACGTCGCCCAGTCGCGGCGGCGGTTGGCCTGGCGCCCCTCCTTGGGGGTGCCCAGCGCGCGGAGGTGCGCGTAGCCGATGCCCTCGGCGCCGAGCGAGGCCGCGAGCACCTTCTTGGAGAAGCCCGCGCGGCGCGAGTTGGGCAGCTCGCGCACGTCGATGAGCTTCTGCACGCCGTGCTCCTGGAGCGTGCGCAGGAGCGCGAGCTGGCCCGCGTGCTCATACCCGATGGTGTAGATCTTCATGGTCGGGAGAAGCGTAGTACCGCGCCGCGGGAGCGCGGACGGGTTGGGTCGTGGGCCCCTCACGGCACCGGCTGCTGCGGCTACGCGGGGGAGAAGAAGCGCAAGGGTCGCAAGGGTCGCAAGGGAGAGACACCGGACTCAGACGCGAGGTGATCGGTTGGTGCGGCTGCGCGCCCAGCCGGTCTCTCCCTTGCGACCCTTGCGCCCCTTGCGGTTCTTCTCCCCCGACGCCGCTCACCCAGCAGCAGGCCTATCGCCTCGGGGAACATAGCGCGGTGCCCGCTCACGCCCGCGCGCAACTTTCTCCGTAAGCCCTCAGACCTCCGCGGCGTTCTGGCCGTCAGAGGTCCACCATCATGCGACGCACGCTCTTCCTGCTCTGTCTCGCGCTCTTCTCCTCCCTCGCGGCCTGCGCCGGCGCCCAGCGCCACACGCGCACCCCCGACGCCCTCTCCCTCGGCGGCGACCTCGCCAACCGCTTCGTGCCCGCCGGGGCGCGCAGCTCGCTGGTCGCCCGCATCCACCTCGGCACCGCGGCCACCGACCCGTCGGTGCACCCGCCCATCAACCTCGCCCTCGTCGTCGACACCTCCGGCTCCATGGAGGGCCGGGCCATGGACGACGCCCGCGCCGCCAGCCTCGTGCTGCTCGACGCCCTGCGCGACGGCGACCGCCTCGCCGTGGTCACCTTCGACTCCCGCTCCGAGGTGATCTTCCCCTCCGCCGAGCTCGACGCCGCGCACCGCGCCGACGCCCGCCGACGCATCGGCGCCATGCGCGCCCGCGGCACCACCGACATGGCCAACGGCCTGCGCCTCGGCGTCGAGCAGGTGGCCGCGCACCTCAACACGGCGGGCATCAACCGCGTCGTGCTGCTCGGCGACGGCGTCCCCAACGAGGCCGCGGGCATCGAGGCGATGGCGACCAGCGCAGGCCAGCACGGCATCACCATCACCGCGATGGGCCTCGGGCTCGAGTACAACGAGACCCTCATGGGCGCCGTGGCGCAGCGCTCGGGCGGGCACTTCCACTTCATCGAAGACTCCGCCGCCGTCGCCACGGCCTTCCGCACCGAGGTGCTGCGCATGGAGCGCGTCGTCGCCCGCAACGCCGTCGTCACGCTCAACCCCGGGCCCGACGTGCAGATCGAGTCCGTGGTCGGCCACGAGGCCTCGCGCACCAACACGGGCGTGCAGGTGTCGCTCGGGGAGATCACCGAGGGAGCCACGCGCGACCTCATCGTGCGGCTGAGCGTCCCCTCGCACCGCGCCGGCTCGCCGGTCGAGCTCATCGACGCCCGCCTCGCCTGGAACGACCCCGCCTCCCCGTCGCTGCGCTACGAGCGCGACGTCTTCCTCGGCGCCCACGCCAGCAGCGACACCGCCGAGATCGAGGGCGGCCGCAGCGCCGAGGTCGAGGCCGTCGCCGCGCAGGTGACCCTGGCCGTGGGCACCGTGGCCGCCATCCGCGACGCCCGCAACGGCAACGTCGAGCAGGCCAGCGCGCAGCTCGACCAGCTCCTCGACAGCGCCCGCGAGGTGGCCCAGACCCGCACCACCGCGGCGTACCACCGCCAGGTGAGCAACGTCAGCTCGCTGCGCCGCGCCCTCGCCAGCGGCGGGCGCCCCTCCACCGCGAGCCCGAGCCGCAGCGTCGACGCCTCCGCGCCGTCCGCGCCGCCCACGCAGGCCGCCGTGAACTCCGCCCACGACGAGGCCCTCTCGGTCATCGACGGGTACTGATCCCGCCGCGCCTCCGCTCCGCAGCCCCTCCCCTCGCCCTACACCTCATCGTTGCCCTCTTCGTGCGCGAACCGCTCGCAGGCTGCGGGTTCCGGGCTATCCGCACACCTTCGCGCCCCCGCTGCCGCGGGTTGAAACCCACGGCAGCCAAGGGAAAGCCCGCGGCGGGCTGGTCACTGTGCCTGGACATCAGACAGGCCGCTTGCGGCCTTCACCTTGGCTGCCGTGGGTTTCAACCCGCGGCAGCCGGGCGCGAAGGTGTGAGGATGGCTGGGGTTCCGCGCGATGGCTCGTCACCCCAGCCTGCGAGCGGTTCGCGCACAAAGAGGGCAACGATGAGCGCCCTACACCCCCCCCGCCCGACGAACTTCGCGCGAAGGTTCCCCTCGACCCGCTGCGGGTGCGACCATCGCACCGAAAGCGGAGGTGCCCCGTGAAGTCTGCGCGCGGTCGGATCTTGTACATCGTGGCGGTGACGATGGGCGGGTGCTTCGAGGCCGAGATCGGCACGCACCTCCCCGATGGCAGCACCTCGGGCGACGACCTCGGCGGAGCCCGCGCCGACGGCAGCGCCCTCGCCGACCGACCACCCGCCGATGCCCCCCCCGGGATGGACGCCTCCATCGCCCCCATGGACGCCGCCGTCGCCACCGACCGGGTGACCCCCGCGAGCGACGCCCCGGCGGGCTTCCCCGACGGCAGCGTGGTGCTCGCCGACGGCGCCGTGCGCCTCCCCGACGGGGCCGTGGTGGCGGCGCCGGTCAACGGCTGCGTGCCGATGGAGATCTGCAACAACGGCCTCGACGACAACTGCAACGGCCGCATCGACGAGTCGTGCCCCTGCCTCCCGGGGCAGACCCAGCGCTGCTACGACGGCGCGCCCGCCGAGGCCGGCCGCGGGGTCTGCAACCTGGGCACGCAGCGCTGCGAGGGCCCCGGTGAGTTCGGCGCCTGGGGCGCGTGCATGGGGGCCGGGGCGCCGCAGGGCGTGCGCTGCGGCGAGGGCAGGGACTGGCGCTGCAACGGCGTCATCGACGAGGGCTGCGCCTGCACCCCGGGCATGACCCGCAGCTGCTACTCGGGCCCGGCCGAGACCGCGGGCCGGGGCGCCTGCCGCGCGGGCACCTCCACCTGCGCGATGACCGCGACGGGCGCGGCGTGGGGCCCCTGCGAGGGCGAGGTCACGCCGGTGGCGGGCCAGTGCGACGGCGTCGACCGCGCCTGCGACGGGCGCCCGGAGGAGGGCTGCGCGTGCATCCTCGGGCGCTCGCGCCCCTGCTACACGGGGCCCGCGGGCACCGAAGGGGTGGGGGCCTGCCGGGCGGGCTCGCAGGTGTGCGGCCGCGCCGACTCGGGGCGCACCGCGTGGGGCGCGTGCGTCGGAGAGGTGACCCCGACGGAGGACACCTGCGACGGCGTCGACCGATCGTGCACGGGCACGGCGTCGCGCTGCGCGTGCGTCACGGGCGCCACCCGGGACTGCTACAGCGGCCCGAGCGGCACCGCGGGCGTGGGCCTCTGCCGGGGCGGCACGCAGCGGTGCATCTTCACCGGCGGGGCGTCGGTGTGGAGCGCCTGCGAGGGCGAGGTGACGCCGGTCACCGACCGCTGCGACGGCGTCGACCGGGCCTGCGTGGGCGCGACCACGGGCTGCACCTGCCTCGCGGGCGCGACGCGCAGCTGCTACAGCGGGCTGCCCTCGACGCTGGGCGTGGGGCCGTGCCGGGCGGGCACGCAGCGCTGCGTGGTGAACGCGGGGGCCTCGTCGTGGGGCGCCTGCGAGGGCGAGGTGACGCCGCAGCCCGACCTCTGCGACGGCATCGACCGATCGTGCTCGGGCAGCGGCACCCGCTGCGCGTGCGTCGCGACCACCACCCGGCCCTGCTACACGGGCGCGCCGGGCACCGAGGGGGTGGGCGTCTGCCGCGGCGGCACCCAGACCTGCGTGGCCTCCGGCGGAACCTCCAACTGGGGCGCCTGCGCCGGCGAGGTGAACACCAACTGCCTCCCGTGCCTCACGGCCTCCGGGAGCCCCTGGCAGATCAACCGCGCCTCCGGGCCGGTGTGCTTCGGCCGCACCTTCTCCGTGCACGGCGACCCGGGCGAGTACGCGCTGGCGTCCATTCCCCCGGAGGGCGACGGGTCGTGGACTGCGGTCGCGCGCACCGACATCGCCTTCGCCGAGTCGTCCGCCCTCTGCGGTCGGTCGTGCACCTGCCTCGACGGCGGGGAGTTCACGTTCTTCCAGACCTTCTTCGACATCCCCGTGGGCTTCACGGTGTCGTCGCTCATCGTGCGCATCGGCTCCGTCGACGACGGCGTGCGCATCACCATCCACAACTCGCGCTACCCCACGGGCATCGTCGACCCCGGCTCGTACGTGCTCCTCGGCTCCGACGGCGCGACCACCGACCTCGCGCGCTACATCGTCCCGGGGCGCAACCGCATCGTGCTCACGCACATCGACGACTGCTGCTCGGCGCGCTCCATCAGCGGCGTGTCGGTGAACCTCAACGGCGGCTCGCTCACCACCTGCCGCTGATCACACGTCCGACCCGGCGAGCGTGCGCCACGCCGCCACCCGCCGCATCTCCCGCACCCGCTCAGCCACGCCCAGCAGACCCCGGTCGCGCACCCAGCGCGCGGCCTCGTCGTCCGCCGCGGCGGCGTAGAACCCGTCCGCCGTCGCCGTCGCCCGGCCCACCGCGCGAAACACCCCCGCCAGCGCGACGTGCGCCGCCGCGCCCGACGGCGCCATCGCGCCCAGCGCCCGCACCGTGACCACCGCCGCGAGCAGGTCTTCTCGCAGGGCCTCGGGCCACGAGTAGCGCCGCGCGGCGGCGAGCAGGTGGCCGAGCGAGGCGCCGAGCACGTGCACGTCCTCGACGGTGCGGAAGGGCTTGAGGTAGCGCTCGTAGCCGTCGCCGGGCAGCAGGTCGTCGGCCGCCACGCGCACCCCCGCGAACACCGCCTGGGCGTGCTCGATCTCCGGCGCGAAGGGCGTCTCGGGCAGCGGCGTGAGGGTGATCCCCGGGGCGTCGGCGCGCACCCGCGCGAGGCGCAGCGCGTTGCGGCCCCCGGCGTCGGACCCGACCGAGGCCACCACCAGGAGCGTGCGGGCGTGGCGGCCCAGCGTGACGAAGCGCTTGGTGCCGTCGAGGGACCACCACCCGTCGCCCATGGGGGTGAGCGCCGTGGCCATCGCGCGGGGGTGGCCGCCGCCCGCCTCGGTGGCCGCGAGCGCCGCGGGGAGCCCCGGCGGCAGCGACGGCACGAGCGCCTGCAGGGCCTGGTGGTACCCCGCCGCGAAGGCCCAGCCGAGGCGGTCGGCCGCGAAGCCCCCGCCGATGGCGCGGTCGATGGGGGTCTCGAAGCACGCCGCGGCGGACACCAGCCGTGGCCACCACGCGTCGACGGTCGCGCACGCCACGGGCGTCGCGTCGGCGGTGAGCAGGTGGGCGAGGAGGTCGGTCATGGGCGCGAAGGTCGCACCGCGCGGCGGCGGCCGTCCACCGGTCGCGCGCGGGCTGAATCGCGCGGCGTCCCGGTGGCGGAAGCGCCCGCGCGGCCCCAACGGGTACGGCGCGGATGTCCACCCCCGACGAAGACCCCGACGCGGACCTGAAGACCTCGCAGTTTCGCGCCCTGGCCGCGCTCGTCGTGCTGCTCGGCGTGGTGGCCACCGCGACGGTGCTCAACTTCCTCGCGCCGCTCATCGTGGCGGCGTGGTTCGCGGGCCTCACCGCGGGCATCCGGGGGAGGCTCGCGCAGCGCATCGGCGGTCGCCACCGCGTGGCCGCCGTCGCGACCGCCGCCCTGGTGGTGGTCATCGTCGCGCCGATGGTGCTCCTGGCGGTGCCGCTCGTGAGCTTCGGGGTGCAGTTCGCGCGCGCCGTGGGCCGGGGCAACGTCGGTGAGATGCTCGCCCGCCTTACCTCCCTGGCGCCCGCCCCCAGCAACAGCGGCGCCGTCCCCGTGGTCGGCAACGGGCTCGTCCGCCGGCTGGTGGCCTCCGGCGGGCGCATCGCCGAGAGCGCCGCGTCGCTCATGGGCCAGACCTTCTCGACGGTCTCCGTGGTGGTCGCCCAGCTCTTCATCCTCGCGGTCTGCGCGTACTACTTCTCCGCCGAGGGCCCTAGGATGCTGGGCGTCGTCGAGCGCGCCTCGCCGCTGTCCCCGATGCACTTCCAGCGGCTGCGCGAGGAGTTCATGTCCGTCGCGCGGGCGATGCTCGTCGGCGAGCTGCTCACCGCCGCCGTGCAGGGCGCCCTCGCGGGGGTGGTGTACTTCGCACTCGACATCCCCGGGGCCCTCGTCCTGACGCTGCTCACCATGGTGGTCGCGCTCATCCCGACGGTGGGCAGCGCGCTCGTCTGGGCGCCCCTCGCGGTGGCCCTCGGCCTCGCCGGGCGCACGCGCGACGCGCTCATCCTCGGGGGCTTCGGGGTCACCGTGATCGCCACCGTCGACAACGTCCTGCGGCCGTACTTCTCCCGCCTGGGCGCCGGGAAGATCCACCCCCTGCTGCTCTTCCTCGGCATCTTCGGCGGCCTCGAGGCCTTCGGCGGCTGGGGGATCATCCTCGGCCCCCTCGCCGTCGCGCTCTTCGTCGCCGCCTTCGAGCTCTACGCCCGGGAGGTCCCCACGCGGGGCTGAGAGTCCGATGGGCTACAGGCACCCGCCGCAGGTGGTGCAGCACGACACGCAGCTCGTGCTCCACTGGCACGACCCCAGGCAGAACTGGAGCCCGCACCGGCACTGCCCGCACGAGCGGCTGTGCCTCCCCGCCCGGTGCTCGCACGCGTTGCCCGGGCGCAGCCCGCAGCCGCCCCAGGTGCAGTTGCTCTGGCAGACCTGCTGCGAGCACGGGTCGCACCCGCCACCCTGCGTCGCGCCCGGCGCGCAGGGGCCGCTGCCCGCGCAGCCGCCGACGGACTCCCACGCGCACGCCGCCGAGCAGCGCTGGCTCTGGGTGCCGCAGTTGCCGCAGGGTTGCGTGCGCGTGGCGCCCGCGGCGCACACCCCGCCGCCCGCGCACGCCGACCACTCGCAGTCGCCGGTGCAGGTCTGCGTGCCGCAGTTGCCGCAGGCGCGGCGCTCGCCCGGCGCGCAGGTGCGCCCCGGCGTGGCGCCGCACCCGAGGTCGACCGGGGGGCGGTCGATGACCACGGGGCGGTCGATCACCACGGGGAGGTCGAGCGGGAGCGTGAGGTCGAGCAGGAGGCCGTTGTCGGGCGCGTCGACGAGGTCGTCGGCGGGGCCGTCGTCCATGACCGTGGCGTCCATGGCAGGGGCGCCGAGGTCGTCGGGGAGGCCCGCGTCGAGGGTGACCCGCCGCTCGTCGACGAAGACGAGGCCGGTGTCATGGATGTCCGGAGCGACGCCCAGCGCGCAGGCCGACGAGAGGACCGCGAGGAGGACGGGTGCGCGCAGGGGGGACATTCCGTGAGGTGCTGGCAGGGCCCCCGGATGGATGACGGGGGGGCAGGAGCCTTCGGACCGTAGCACCCGCGCCGCGATGGCCGCGAGAACGGCGCACGATGGTCCCCGCCCGGGGGTTTGGTACGCTCCGCGCTTCAGCGGGAGGCCCGTCGAAGCGTGAACGCCTGGTGGTACCGAGCCCGTTATCCCCTCCGTGGCCCTCGCGATGAGAGCGTGGGGGTGGCGCGCGCGCTCGGCCCCCTCGACCGCTCCGGGGACGAGCAGCCCATCGGCGGCGACGACCTCCTCGACCTGTCGCACTCGTCCCGCGGCGCGTCGCGCTTCCTGGGCGTGTACGGGCCCGACGGCGCCCTCGCCGCGATGCGCGCCCACGGGCTCGTCGCCCGCCTCGAGGCGATGGGCTTCCGCCACGTCGGCGTCGAGCTCGACCTCGCGGACCCCTTCGAGCACACGCTGCGGGTGTACGACGGCGAGCCCGCGAGGCGCCTCGGGGAGATCATCGCCGCGCGCCGCCACGTCGAGGCCCTCGGCGGCGTCGGGCTCCCGCCCGGCAGCGAGGTCATCGAGATCGGCTGGCTCGCCATCGAGAACCCCGACGGCCACCTCGCGGCGCTGCTCCCCGGGCAGGAGCGCCCGGGCCTCGGGCTGCTGCGCGCCGTCATCGAGATGGCCCTCGCCGCGGCGGTCGCGCTGCGCCTCGCCGGGGTCATCTGCCTCCCGGCCCACTACCACCTCGCGAGCGTCTATCACCCGTGGTTCCGCCCGCTCGACCCGCGCGACGAGGGCATCTTCCTGGCGCTGCGCCGGACCACCCGCTCGCTCAGCCGACGGGACGCGTCGTGGGCCATCGCCCGCGGCCGGGTCACCCTCGACGGCCTCCCGTGGCGGTGGCACGCGCCGCGGATGTGCGCCCCCATCGACCCCGCGCTGCGGGCCTGGATGACCTCGGCGGCCTATGCGACGGCTGCGGTGGAGGCGGCTGATCTGGGCTTCGCGCTGCTGCGCGACGAGGAGGGGGCGGACGAGGCGGCGGGCTGAGCGGTCAGCGCACCTGGTCGCGGGTGCGGACGCTGGCGTGGCGCTCGGTGGCGAAGGTCTCCGGGCTGCCCGAGGTGCGGGCCTCCCCGACGCTGGCGGTGCGCACCACGGAGGGGTCGCAGCCGCGGGCGACGAGCACGGCGCGGATGGCCTCCGCGCGCTGCTGGCCGAGCTCGAGGTTCTCCGGCGCCGCGCCGCGAGGGTCGGCGCTCCCGACGATGGACACGTCTCGCACGTCGCCGCGCTGGATGCACTCGGCCAGGCCGCCGAGCACCGTGCGGGCGGTCTCGGAGATCGCCGCCGAGCCGGTGTCGAAGTACACCTCCCAGTCGTTGCAACGCGAGCCCGTGGCGATGCGCTCCGGGTCCGGCGTGGGCGTGGCGGCGGCAGCGCGGGGGCGCTCTTGCGCGGCGACCTGGGGCTCCGGGTTGGGCACGGTAGAGCACCCGAAGGAGAGGGCGCCGAGGGCGGAGAGGATGACTGCGAGAGAGAGCGACTTGGACATCGTGGGGCTTGGCTCCTGTGAAGACTGACGCCACGGACCTTCGCAGCAGCCGTGCCACGCGCCCGAACCGCGGCGTTCAGGGGCATCGGGCCCACGCGGACACCCCGGCCATCGCGCCACACGTGGGCGCTGGGGACGAGGGAGGGCGGGGCGTCCCGCCACACCGCGCACGGCGGGTGCGCGGCGCGACGGCGGGTGGCACTCCGCGTGCGAAGGGCCCCCCGCGATGGCCTCTCCGCTCCTCTTATTACGCACGCTCGGGTTGCTCTGGCTGACCGCAGCGCTGGGCTGCGCCCTCACGCCCCGGGGCATGGCGCGCGACATCGCCACGGCCACGCCGCCCGCGGCGATCAACTCCACGCTGCGCGCGCTCAACGACGACGAGAACCAGCGGCTGATGATCCAGCTCATGGCGAGCCCGGAGATGCACGCCGCGGCGCGGGAGTTCGCCGGGGAGATCGCCGACGGCGCCCTCGCCGCGCTCACCGAGCCCGAGCGCACGGCGCGCCTGGAGGCGATGTCCACCCGGTACATGGCGACCCTGACCCGCGCCTTCAGCCGCAGCATGGCGGAGGGGATGCGCCGGGACCTCGGGCCGGCCATCGCGGAGGTGATGCGCCAGACCGTCGCGAGCACGATGCGCGAGGCGCTCCGCGAGGGCTACCAGCGCGACATGGAGCGGATGGTCGGCGGGATCACGCGGGTGACCGTCGAGGCCGCGAGCCGCGGGATGGCCGAGGGCATCGGCCGCGACCTGGTCCCCGCGCTGCGCACCGCCCTGATGAACGAGCAGACCTCGGGCGCGCTCGCGGCGGCCTCGCGCTCGCTCGCCCGGGAGGTGGTGCTCGGCAGCAACGACGCCATGACGCAGGTGCAGCGGCACCAGGAGCGCACCGGGCGGCCGTCCTTCCTGGCGAGGCTCTCGAGCCTCACCGAGGACGGCGTGAAGCTGATGCAGCTCGTGGCGGTGGTGGCCGTCGCGCTCTCGCTGATGCTGGGCGCCTGGGTGCTCCGGCTCGTGCTGCGGGGGCGCAAGCTCCAGGCCGAGAGCGAGCGGCACGCGGCCTCGGCGGTCACCTTCGCCGAGGCCATCCGCGCCGCGGAGGGCAAGCCCTGGTCGAAGGAGCTCACCGACCTCCTCCAGGAGCGGATGCAGGGCGCCCAGGTCTCCGGAGTGCTCGACGAGGTGCTCAAGCCGCGCCCGGCGAAGACGGGCAAGTCGGCGTGGCGTCACCCGTCGCCGTCACGCCCGGCGCACGGGGACACATAGACGCGTTGGCGGTGGAAGGGAGAGTGCTGATGGACCCTGTGAAGATCGAGGACGCGCCCCTGTCGGAGCTGCTGCGCGACGCGCTCGGCGACGCCCGCGAGCTGGTGAAGCTGGAGGTCGAGCTCGCGACCGATGAGGTGAAGAAGCACGCGGCGGAGGCGCTGCGCGCTGCGGTGGCCTTCGGGGTCGCCGTCGCGGCGGCGGTGGTGGCGCTCGCGCTCTTCGCGGTGGCCCTGGTGCTGGCCCTCGGCGGTACCGCGGCGATCGCCGCGGCGGTCGGCGGGGGCTTCGTCGTCGTGGCGGGCGCCGCGGCTGCGTTCGGTTACAGCGCGCTCCCGAAGCGCCCGATGGAGGCGACCCGGTCGCGGGTTCGCTCGGACATGGAAATGATCAAGGAGAACCTCGCATGAGCATCGAAGCACACAGCGACCCGACCGATCGTCACGCCCTCGTCGCCCGCAAGCGCGACCTCATCGTGCAGCGCCTCGCGCGCGCCCTCGACGCGCTCGACCGGAGGCGGCGCATGGTCACCGCGGTGGTGGGCGACGTGGCGTCGCTCCTCCCCGGCACCAGCTCGTCGAGCGCCTCGACGCGCGCCCTGGCGATCGACGGCAACCAACGGGACGACCACGAGCGCAGCGGCGCCCGCCCGGCCATCATGGGCGCCCTCGCGGGGGGCGCCGTGGTCGTGCTGGGCCTGCTCATCGAGCGGCGGCGCCGCGAGCGCAACCGACCGCTGCGGGTGGTGCAGCGGGCGTGGTTCAAGTACGCGATGCCGCCGCAGCCGTCGCTCGTGGCGCGGCTCTTCACCGAGGCCGTGGGGTCGCTGGTGCTCTCCGTGGCCCAGGAGGCCGCCCGCACCGGGATGCAGCGGCTCCTCGAGGCCCGCGCCGCGCAGGACGACGACGGCCCCGAGATCCTCGATCGGGTGTCCGACTCGCCCGACCCGCGCTTCGTCACCGAGCCGGTGACCCTCGACCCGGGCGCCATGCCGCCGCGCGAGGACACCCTCCCCCCCGCGGGCATCGCGCCGCCCGACCCGATCTCGCCGATGCCCTCGCCGCTGCGCGAATTCGCCTGAGTCGGGCGACGCTCATCCCAGGTCGCCACGCTGTGGCAGGAATCCCCGCCCCCGCGACGCCAAACACCACTTTTCAGCGTCGGCACCATCCCTGCTCAGGTCGATGCGCTGCCGCGGCGGAAGCCACGGACGGCTCAACCACCGACCCACTGAATCGCAGGAGCCACCATGACATCAAGCAGCACCGGACAGAGCGCCGAGCCCAGCACCCTCGAGTCGATCCGCGATCGCTTCTCCCGCGAGTGGACCCACCTCAAGGAGCTCGTGCGCACGAAGTTCTCGAAGCTCACCGACGAGGACGTCGCCGCCGTCAACGGTCGCTACGACGAGCTCTCGAGCCGCCTCTCGAAGACCTACGGCTACCCGCAGGACCGCAGCGACGAGGAGATCTCCCGCTTCGTCTCCGAGGGCGGCAACTCGGCCCTCTACGCCTCCACCCCCGACGATGCGCAGCCCGGCGACCACCGCGGCATGGGCGCCGAGGTGGGCCGCGACGACAAGCCCGGCCCCAGCCGCTGAGGGACCTTTCCCCCTCGCGACACCCCCCGATTCAGCTTCGACGATGACCCACTGAGAAGACCCCCCGAACGGAGAACGACCATGAACCTGAACACCGTGAAGTCCAACCTGTCCGACCTCGCCGCGAGCACCCTCGACCACGTCACCGACACCCTGCATCACGGCCAGGAGGCCCTCAGCGACACGACGAAGACCGTGGGCAAGGACGTCTCCCGCACGGCCTCGAAGATCCTGCACTCCGACCCGGTGACCACCGTGGGCGACAAGCTCGCCACCATCGGCAAGGTGGTCGCCGCCGCGAGCTCGGTGAAGGCCATCGCGTCCGCGCTCAACCCCGACGTCCCCATGCGCTGGATGCTCGGCGCGATGAACCTCCAGCGCCGCCCGAGCGCCTTCTCCCGCTTCGCCACCGGCGTCGGCCTCGTGGCCGTCGGCGCGGCGGTCGGCGCGGGCGTCGCGATGCTGCTCACCCCGAAGACCGGCGCGCAGAACCGCGCGGCCCTCCGCCGCGGCCTCCGGGTGCTCCAGCACGACGCGGAGAACGTCGTCGAGCAGGTCGAGAGCAAGGCCCGCGACGTGGTCGGCCAGGTCGAGGGCAAGGCCCGCGATGTCGTCGGCCAGGTCGAAGGCAAGGCCCGCGACGTCATCGGCCAGGTCGAGAACAAGGCCCAGGAGGCCGAGTCGACCGCCCGCGGCGTCATCGCCGAGGCCGCGGACGACGCCTCGAAGGCCACCGGCGGCGCCGGCACCACCGGCACCCGGCCGCGCACCCCGGGCCTCTCGCACCGCTCCCCCAAGATCTGATCGAACGGGTGGGTTCCTCCCCCACCTTGACCTTACTCCCGGGAGGCCATTGCACGGCGCGCGGTCGAGCCTAGACTGCAGCCCGCCGATGGACCCCACCGATCCCTTCGCCTCCACCGCTGCTCCGCTCCGCGTGCTCGTCGTCGACGACAACGACGACGTCGCCGAGATGACCGCGGAGATGCTCAAGATGTACGGCCACGAAGCGCTCACCGCGGGTGACGGGCCCAGCGCCCTCACCCTCACCGAGAGCGAGCGGCCCGACGTCGTACTGCTCGACCTCGGGCTGCCGGGCATGCACGGCATCGAGGTGGCCGAGTGCATCGTGGCGAAGTCCGGTGACAAGGCCCCGCTGCTCATCGCCGTCTCGGGCTACGGCCGCCCCGAAGACCGTGAGCGCTCCCGCCGCGCGGGCTGCGAGCACCACCTCGTGAAGCCCGTGGACTTCGACCGCCTCCTCGCCCTCCTCGCCACCCAGACCCCAGCGCCTCGCTGAGAGCTCCGCGGTCGTGCGTCAGAGCCTCGGCGCCGCGGCGTCCGTCCTGCTGCTCGGGTGCGCCTCCGCGGCGACGCTCGCCCCCGGCGCCGACGCTTCCACCGCCGGCAACGTGACCGTGCGCGTGGGCCTCGGGCCGCTGACGCCCCCCGCGTACCGTGGCGGCGTGCGGGTGCGGGCGACGGACGGCGCGCGGGTGATCGACGCCGTCACCGACCCCGCCGGGGTCGCGCGCTTCACGCTCGACGCCACCACCCGCTGGGACCTCACCGCCGCCGAGCCCGGCTACGCCGCCGTCTCCCTCCTCGGCGCGCGCCCGGGCCTCTCCACCGAGGTGCTGCTCCGCGCCACCCGGGGGCAGGTCCCGCCCGAGGTGCGCGACGTCACGGTGCAGGGTGTCATCCGCGGCCGCTCGGCGCCCCGCTCGGCGGTGCTGCTCGACGGCGCGCGCGGCACCACGGTGTCGCGCGACGAGGCCTTCACCGTGACCGTGCCGACCTGGCCGGGCGCGCCCCCGTGGCAGCTCGTCGCCCTCGAGCTCGACGCCAGCTCCGCGCTCCTCAACGGCTGGATCTCCGCCCCCGCGGCCCCGGCCGCGTCGCCCTCGCTGCTCGTCCCGCTGCCCGCCGTCCCCCGGCTCCCGACCGTCCAGGAGCTGCGGGTGGAGTTCCCGGTCATCGGCCGCGTGACGCCCGACCGCTTCGACCGGGTGCTGTCCGAGGTCGTCGCGCGGGTGAAGCACACCGCCGCCGGGGCGCAGCTGGTCCCGGTGGGCCGCTCACAGCTCGGTCGGCCGGGCGCCACCTCCTTCGCGCGCTGGGGCGTCGAGGCCTGGGAGGGCGACCTCGCCCCGGAGCTCATCTCCGCGTCGTTTCGCGTCGCGGGCCCCGGCCCCCTGCACGCCACGGTCACCACGCGGCCGTCGTTTCGCGGCGTCGTGCCGGCCTTCGCGGTGGTCACCACCCTCGCCTCCACCGCCGGGCCTTCGGGCGCCGCCACGCTCGACGTCGCCGCCGGAGGCTGGAGCCGCGCGGCCTTCACGGTCACCCTCGGCGACGTCGTCGCGTGGGAGGGCTACGGCGTCGACGACCTCACCTGGGAGTCGCGCCCGCTGCCGCCGCTGCCCGACGGGGTGACCCGCTCCTCGCTCGCCGCGGCCCCGGGCCCGGTGGTACTGCGCGCGTGCGTGCTGCGCGACCTGCCGCTCTCGTCGACCCCGTGGAGCTCACCCATCCCGGCGCTCCAGCTGCGCAACCTGCTCACCGTCTGCGAAGAGCAGGGCGCCGCCCTCGCGGATCCATGACGCCCGACCGACCCCCCGCCGAGAAGCCCGCGGGCCCGCGCGGGCGCAACGCCGGCATCGACGCGCTCCGCGGCGCCGTGATGGTGCTCATGGCCCTCGACCACGCGCGCGACTTCTACGCCGACGGCTTCCGCAGCGAGCCCACCAGGCTCGCCACCACCACCGCGGCGCTCTTCTTCACCCGCTGGGTCACCCACTTCTGCGCGCCCGTGTTCGTCTTCCTCGCGGGCACCGCGGCCTTCCTCTACCGCGACAAGAACGGCCCCGCCGCGGGCTCGCGCTTCCTCCTCACGCGCGGCCTCTGGCTTGTCTTCCTCGAGCTCACCGCGATGCGCCTCGGGTGGACCCCGGACCCCTTCTACCGCTTCACCCTCGCGCAGGTGATCTGGGCCATCGGCTGGTCGATGGTGGCGCTCGCCGCCCTCAGCCGCCTGCCGCTGCGCGCGGTGGCCCTCGTCGGCGCGGCCATCCTCGCGGGGCACAACCTCCTCGACGGCCTCGAGCCCGCCGCCTTCGGCCGCCTCGGCTGGCTCTGGACCATCGCCCACGAGGGCGGCGTCCTCGAACCCCTCCACGGCCGCCGACTCTACGTCGCCTACCCCCTGCTCCCGTGGATCGGCGTCATCGCCCTGGGCTACGCCTTCGGCTCGTGGATGAAGCTCCCGCTGTCGGTGCGTGGCCCGCGCACGATGCGCCTCGGGCTCGCGCTCACCGGCGCCTTCGTCGCCCTCCGCGCGCTCAACCTCTACGGCGATCCAACGCCCTGGTCGTCGCAGCCCCGCGGCGCGCTCTTCACGGTGATGTCCTTCGTCAACTGCGACAAGTACCCGCCGTCGCTGCTCTACGCCCTCATGACCCTCGGCCCCGCCCTCTGCGCGCTCGCCTGGCTCGACGGCGCGAGGCCCGGGCGGGTCACCCGCGCGCTCACGGTCTTCGGCAGCGTGCCGCTGCTCTACTACTTCGCCCACCTCGTGGTGATGCGCTGGACCGGCGCCGCCATCTCCTTCTCGCGCTTCGGCGCGGAGGCCATCGCGTCGCGCGGCCGCACCGGGCTCGGCCTCTGGGCCGCGTACGTGGGCTGGGCCCTGGTGGTGGCGTCGCTCTACCCCCTGTGCCGCTGGTTCGCCGGGGTGAAGGCCCGGCGGCGCGAGTGGTGGATGAGCTATCTCTGACGGTCACGGGCGCGCCCGCGACGCGCCGCGTACACTGCCGCCACCATCATGGCGAAGCAATCCTCCGGCGCCGCGGGCGCAGTCCTCATCGTGGCCGCGTCCGTCGCCGCCTCGGTCGCCGCCACCACCTACACGGCGCGGCCCGCCCCCTCGGCGAGCTCCACCACCACGGTGGTGCGCCCGATGCCCAACGTGCTGCGCTCGGTGCAGGAGCTCGCGCGCCTGGAGAGCGTGACCTTCCACATGGAGCGCGTCATCGACCTGCGCGACGAGCAGGAGCACGCCTTCGGCCTCGTGCACGCCGAGGACTCCATCCTGCTGGTGGCCGTGGGTGAGGTCATCGCCGGGGTCGACCTCGCGGCGCTGCGCCCCGAGGACGTGCGCGTCGACCCGGCCACGCGACAGGTGACCCTGACGCTCCCGCGGCCGCAGGTCTTCGTGTCGCGCCTCGACAGCGAGCACACCCACGTCCACAGCCGCAGCACCGACGTGCTCGCGCGGCGCTCCGAGGCCCTGGAGTCCCGGGCGCGCCTGGAGGCCGAGCGCTCCATCACCCGCGGCGCGCTGGAGTCCGGCATCCTCGAGCGCGCGAAGACCAGCGCCGCGCAGACCGTCAGCGGCCTCGTGCGGGGCCTCGGGTTCAGCGCGGTGGAGATCCGCTGGCGCTGACCGCAGTCCCGTCCACGTGACCCGTGGGCGCAGTGCATGGGCGCCCCAGGTGTCGCACGCATCGACGTGACACTCAGGGCCCGAGGTCTGCGGGGCCGACCACCGCGCCGTTGTCCGCAGGGCCGCTCGGTCCGAGGTCCGCGGGTCCGACCACCGCGCCGTTGTCCGCAGGGCCGCTCGGTCCGAGGTCCGTCGGTCCGACGATCACGCCGTTGTCCGTCGGGCCTACTCCTCCGCCGATGTCCGACGGACCGACGCCGCTGTCGGCGAAGGGACCTCCGAGGTCCTCGCTGGGGACCCCACCGTTGTCCGTCGGCGCGGGGCCGCCGTTGTCCGTGGGGCCAACCACGCCGCCGTCGGGCTGTCCGGTGCCGCCGAGGTCGTCGGGGTTGGGGTTCACCGCGCTGTCGGACTGCAAGGCGTCCGAGCGCGACCCATCCGAGAGCGATCCGTCCGACGACGACCCGTCCGACGAGCTCGCGTCGTCGTCGCCGGCCCCGCCGTCGAGCGGCGCGAAGGTCTCGCCCAGCGACCCGCCGAGGTCGGTGAAGGTCGGCGGACGCGGCGTGTCGGCGTCGCTGCAGCCGGGCGAGAGCGCGGCCAGCAGGGCGGCCAGAACGGTCCCGGAGGAGAGGGTTTTCATGGACACACCGTCGCTGCGAAGGTCGTGCCCGGCGGCGCGTCCCCGGGGACGATGGTGCGATCAACGGCTGGCGTCGGCGGGGTCGGGCGTGAAGACGAAGGGGTAGCGCACCCGCACCGAGCCGCGGCCCGGCGGCGGGCGGAAGGCCATCGCGGACATCGAGCCGCTCAGGCAGGTGGAGAAGCCCTCGTCGGAGAGCCCGCCGTCGCCGTGCTCCACGGTGACCTCGTCGACCACGCCGCCCACGCGCTCGTCGCCCACGATCACGAACTCCGTCACCGCCCTCCCCCCGACGCCCGGGTGCCGCGCGAGCAGCTGCTCGTAGCAGCCCTGCGCCATCGGCAGGAAGTCCTCGACGATGCGCTCGCGCAGGTACGCCGGGTCGACCGTTCCGCCGTCGAGGGTGGGCATCGCGGCGAAGAGCGTGGCGCCCGCGTCCATCGAGGCGTCGGCCAGCGGGAGCGACTGCAGCCAGGCCGCGAGGATGCGTCGGCGAAGGTCGTCGCGCACCGCCCGGTCGCGCACCGTCCCCGTGAGCGGACGAAACCCGCCCACCTCGGGAGCGCGCCCCAGCGGCCCCGTGGCCGTCGACCCGGCACCGCCGCCGCGCGTGACGGTGGTCTCCCCCGGGGGTGGACGCCGCGGGCCCGTCGGCGTCTCCCCGCGGCCGTACCGCCACAACGCCGCGCCCATCGCGACGAACACCACGAAGGCCGCCGCCGTCCAACCGTGCTCGCGCCGCATGGGCGCGACGGTACAACGCCCGCCGCGAGCGTGGACCGCGTTAGCCTCCGCCCATGAGCGAGGCGCGCCCCACCCACCCCATCGGCTTCGACTGGGCCCGCCTGCGACGGGTCACCGCCGACGATCCGCTGCGGGTGCTCTTCAGCGCCTGCCTCCTGGGCCACGCGACGGGCTGGGAGGGCGGCGCGTACACCGACACCCTCGCGGTGCGGCTCGCCGGTCTCCCGACGGTGCGCAGCGTCCATTTCTGCCCCGAGAACGCGACCCTCGGGACGCCGCGCCCGCTCACCACGCTCTACGACGGGCACGGCCGCGACGTGCTCGCCGGTCGCGCCCGCGTGCTGGAGACGACCGGCCGCGACGTGACGCGCGAGCTGGTTCGCGGCGCCGAGGAGATGCTCGCCGTGGCCCGCCGCGCAGACGTCGAGCTCGCGGTGATGCTCGACGTGAGCGACTCGTGCGGCAGCCACGCGGTGTACCTCGGCGCCCCCGAAGATCGCCGCTACCAGAAGGGCCCCGGCGTCGCCGCCGCGACGCTCCTGGGCGCCGGGGTGCCGGTGCTGGCCCAGCGCGACCACGCCACGCTCCAGCGCCTCATCGCGGCCCTCGACCCGGGCTTCGCGCCCGACCCGGCGGCCTTCGATTTCGTCGAGCACCCCTGGTACCGCGACTACTTCGCCGACGGCCCGGTGGGCCTCCCCCTCGCGGACTACGAGCGGGCGAAGCGCGAGCGCGAGGGGTGACGCACCTTGCGCCCCTCGCAGCCAGGCATATACACCGGCCGATGGGCCGTTCGGCCGCCGACATCGGAGCGAAGGAGTTGTCGACATGAGTGAAGACGAGAAGGCAGGTCCGATCGCGGTACGGGCCGCCGACGCCCCGCCGCGGGTGAAGCCCTCCAACTACCCGGAGCCGTTCTTCAGCCGCATGGCGAAGCGCGAGAAGCGTCCGCTCGGCGACCTCTTCGGCCTCAAGAACTTCGGCGTCAACCTCACGAGGCTGTCGCCCGGCGGCGAGTCGGCACTGCTCCATCGTCACAGCCGACAGGACGAGTTCATCTTCATCCTGCAGGGCGAGCCGACGCTCGTCACCGACGCCGGGGAGATGACCCTCGGGCCCGGGATGTGCGCGGGCTTTCCCGCCCAGGGCGTGGCCCACCAGCTGGTCAACCGCACCGACGCAGACGCGGTGTTCCTGGAGATCGGCGACCGCACCAGCGGAGACGAAGGCAGCTATCCCGGCGACGACCTCCGCGCCGCGCTGGGCGCCGATGGGAAGTGGCAGTTCACCCACAAGGACGGGCGGCCGTACTGACCGGGACCGCCGACCCCCTACTGGCCGCGCGGTCCGTCGATGAGGTCTTCCCCGACGGCTGAGGTCCCTCCCTCCATCGGCGCCTTCCGGCGCCGCGTGAAGCGGTCGAGCGCCAGGTAGATCACCGGCGTCGTGAACAGCGTCAGCATCTGCGACACCAGCAATCCCCCCACGATGGCGATGCCCAGCGGGCGGCGAAGCTCGGCCCCGGTGCCGGTGCCCAGCGCGAGCGGCAGCGCGCCCAGCAGCGCCGCCATCGTGGTCATCATGATGGGCCGGAAGCGCAGCAGGCACGCCTTGCGGATCGACGCCTCCGCGGTGAGCCCCTCCGTCCGCTCGGCCTCCAGGGCGAAGTCGATCATCATGATGGCGTTCTTCTTCACGATGCCGATGAGCAGCACCACGCCGACGAGGGCGATCACGCTGAACTCCGTGCCCGTGAGCAGCAGCGCCGCGAGCGCGCCCACCCCCGCCGACGGGAGCGTCGACAGGATCGTGATCGGGTGCACGAGGCTCTCGTAGAGCATCCCGAGCACGAGGTAGACGGCGATGAGGGCCGCGAGGATGAGCATGGGCTGGGTCTTGAGCGAGGCCTGGAAGGCCTGCGCCGTCCCGCGGAAGCTCGCCCGCACGCCCGCGGGCATGCCGATGCGCCGCTCGGCCGCCGCGATGGCGTCGACGGCCTGTCCCAGCGACACGCCCGGCGCCAGGTTGAAGGACAGCGTCACCGCCGGAAACTGCCCCTGGTGGTTGACCGACAGCGGCAGCACCCCCGGCGTCGCCCGCGCGATGGCCCCCAGCGGCACCAGCGCCGTGCCGCGGCCCCGCACGTACACCCGCTCGATGGACTCCGGGCCCTGCTGCATCGACGCGGGCGCCTCCAGGATCACCCGGTAGTGGTTGAGCTCGGTGTGGGTCACCGCGACCTGGCGCTGCGCGAAGGCGTCGGCCAGGGTCTCGTCGACGGCCTGCATCGAGACCCCCAGCCGCGCGGCCGTGTCCCGGTCGACCTCGATCGCGAGCGAGAGCCCGGAGTTCTCCTGGTCGGTGGCCACGTCGCGCAGCTCGCGCACGCCGCGCAGGGCCGTGAGCAGCCGCGGCGCCCACACGCGCAGCTCGTCGAGGTTGGCGTCCTCCAGGGTGTACTGGTACTGCGTGCGCGACGCCCTCCCCCCGATGCGGACGTCCTGCACCGACTGGAGGTACACGGTGATCCCCTGCACGCGGCCGAGGGTGCGGCGCAGCCGGGCGATCACCTCGTCGGCGCTGGCGGTGCGGGCGGGCTTCGCGCGCAGCTGCACGAAGAGCGAGCCCGACGAGCCGCGGGCCCCGCCGCCGCCGCCGATGAAGGCCACCGAGTGGTGCACGTCGGGGTCGACGAGCACGGCGCGGGCGACGCGCTCCAGACGGCCGCGGGCGGTGAGGAAGGAGACGTCCTGCGGGGCCTCCGCGGAGCCGTTGAGCTGGCCGCTGTCCTGCTGGGGGAAGAGCCCCTTCGGGATGACGTACCCGAGGTACCCGGTGAGGGCGACGGCGCAGAGCGTGACCAGCAGGGTGATCCGTCGGTGGCGCAGCACCAGGTCGAGCCCCGACTCGTAGGCGCCCAGCATCGCGTTGAACCCGCGCTCGGAGGCGCGGTAGAGCCACCCGTGGTCGTGGCCCGCCTCGGACCGTAACAGGCGCGCGCACATGGCGGGCGTCACCGTGAGGGAGACCACGGCGGAGAGCGCGATGGCCACGCTCAGGGTCACCGCGAACTCGCGAAACAGCCGCCCCACGATGCCGCCCATCAGCAGGATGGGGATGAACACCGCGAGCAGCGACACGGTGATCGACACGATGGTGAAGCCGATCTGCTTCGCGCCCTTGAGGGCGGCCTCGACGGGGCCGTCGCCCTCCTCGATGTAGCGGGCGATGTTCTCGGTCACCACGATGGCGTCGTCGACGACGAAGCCCGTCGAGACCGTGAGGGCCATCAGCGACAGGTTGTTGAGCGAGTACCCGAGCAGGTGCATCAGCCCGAAGGTGCCCACGAGCGAGAGCGGCACGGCCACGCTGGGGATGAGCGTCGCCCGCGCGCTGCGAAGGAACGCGAACACCACCAGCACCACCAGCGCCACGCTGATGAGCAGCGACTCCTCGACCTCGCGCACCGACGCCCGGATGGTGGTCGCGCGGTCGACCGCCACCTCCACCTGGATGGACGGGGAGATCGCCGCCGTGAGGGTGGGCAGCAGCGCGCGCACCCGGGCGATGACGTCGATGACGTTGGCCCCGGGCTCCTTGCGGATGATGAGCACCACCGCGCGGTGGCCGTCGGCCCAGGCCGCGGCGCGGTTGTTCTCCACGTCGTCGAGCACCCGGGCGACGTCGCGCAGGCGCACGGCGCCGCCGTCGCGCCAGGCCAGCACCAGGGGCTCGAAGGCCGCCGCGCCGAAGAGCTGGTCGTTGGGCTCGATGGCGAGGGAGCGGGTGGCGCCGGACACCGACCCGGTGGCCTGATCGACGGTGGCGCGCGCGAGGGCGGTGCGCACATCCTCCAGGGAGAGCCCGACGCCAGCGAGCGCGACCGGGTCGGCCTGCACGCGCACCGCGGGCTGCTGGCCGCCGCCGACCATCACCTGCCCGACGCCCTCGACCCGGGAGATGCGCTGCGCGAGCACGGTGTTGGCCTCGTCGAAGAGCCGCGGGAGCGGCACCTCGTCGGAGGTCAGCGACACGATCATGACGGGCGCGTCGGAGGGGTTGAAGTTGCGGAAGCTCGGCCGGTTGGGGAGCCCCGGCGGCAGCTCGCCGAGGGCGGCGTTGATGGCCGCCTGCACGTCGCGCGAGGCGTCGGCCACGTCGCGGTCGAGGTCGAACTGGAGCGTGATGCTGGTCGACCCGAGCGAGCTGCTGGAGGTCATCTCGGCGACGCCGGGGATGCGCCCGAGGCGGCGCTCGAGGGGCGTGGCGACCGCCGAGGCCATGATCTCGGGGCTCGCGCCGGGCAGCGCGGCGCTCACGGAGAGGGTGGGAAAATCCACCCGCGGCAACGGCGAGACCGGGAGCTGGGTGTACGCCGCCGCGCCGCCGAGCAGCACCGCGAGCGCGAGCAGCGCCGTCGCGACGGGCCGGTGGACGAAGGGCGACGAGAGGCTCACGGCCCCGCCCCGAGCGGTGACGGTCTACGCGAGGATCGCATCGGCGGAGTCGGCAGAGAACGCGCGTTCGGCCCAGGTCGCGAGCACCGCGGCGTCGCCCTCGCTCGCGACCCGCGCGGACTGGGCCGCGGTGAGGGTGATCCCGCGGAGCGCGCAGGTCTGGAGGACGCCGCGCGCGAGCGTCGCCTGCACCCGCACGAGACGATCGAGGGCGTCGTCGCGCGCCCGGGCGGCCTCGTCGCGCGCCCGGGCGGCCTCGTCGCGCTCCAGCTGCCGCTCGTCGACGAGCGACTGGAGGCGCGTCACGAGCTCGGACTCCGTCGGCACCATCGACTGGTTGGCGAAGAAGCGCAGGCGGTTGTGAGCGACCGCGAGGTCGAGGCCGAGCACCGCCGAGCGGAGGTATCCCCCTTGCGGGATGATGGGCACGTAGCTCTGCGCCGCGGGCTCCGGGAGGCGCCACCCGCGCAGGGCGCCGCTGCGGCAGTCGTAGCTGAAGTACTCCGGGATACGCAGGCGGGCGTAGTCGAGAACGTTCTCGACGAGGTCCTTGTGCTTGCGGCCGAGGTTGCGTACCTCGACGACGACGTCGACGCCGCGCTTCTCGTCCATGACGACCCACCGCTCGGGCTCGTAGTCGGGGTCGCAGTCCATCACCGCGAGCACGTCGGGCACGATCACCGCCTCTCCGGGGTAGAGCACCGCGAGCTCGTTCGCCAGCAGGACCCCCCGGCCGAGGCGTCGGAAGTGCGCGTCGAGGTCCGCGGCGACGCCGGCCTTGCGCTTGGAGTGCCGCACGCCCTCGCTCATCGCCTCGCGGTACTCGTCGAGCACCGCCTCGATGGCCTCCGCGGCGGCCTCGCGCTGCGCCGGGGTGAGGCCCGCCCAGGTCTCGGCGTCCGGCACCCGGATCCGGGGGTCGTCCCACACGCGGGGGCGCTGCGACGGTAGCGGCGGAAAGGTCATGACGTCCGATGATAGTCCAGGTGCGCGCGGCCGAAGCGCCCGTCGGCGCGAGCGCTCACTGCCCCCGCCACGGCTTGCGGGCCACCCAGGCGCGGGCCCGCTCCATGTAGAGGTAGATCACCGGCGTGGTGAACAGCGTGAGCACCTGCGACACCAGCAGGCCGCCGACGATGGCGACCCCCAGCGGGCGCCGCAGCTCCGAGCCCGTGCCGCTGCCAAGCGCGAGCGGCAGCGCGCCCAGCAGCGCCGCCATGGTGGTCATCATGATGGGCCGGAAGCGCAGCAGCGAGGCCTTGTGGATGGCCTCCTGCGGCGAGAGCCCCTCCGTCCGCTCGGCCTCCAGGGCGAAGTCGATCATCATGATGGCGTTCTTCTTCACGATGCCGATGAGCAGCACGACGCCGATGAGGGCGATCACGCTGAACTCCGTGCCCGTGAGCAGCAGCGCCGCGAAGGCGCCCACCCCCGCCGACGGCAGCGTCGACAGGATCGTGATCGGGTGGATGAAGCTCTCGTAGAGCACGCCCAGCACGATGTAGACGGCGATGAGGGCCGCGAGGATGAGCACGGCCTGGCTCTCCAGCGACTCCTGGAAGGCCTGCGCCGCGCCCTGAAACTGCGCGCGGATGCTCGGCGGCATCCCGATGCGCCGCTCGGCCGCCGCGATGAGCTCGACGGCGTCGCCGAGGGAGGTCCCGGGCGCCAGGTTGAAGGACAGCGTGACCACCGGAAACTGCCCCTGGTGCATCACCGCGAGGCGCGACGGGCGCTCCTCGAAGCGGCAGAAGGCCGAGAGCGGCACCTGGCCGCCGTCCTGGGCGCGCACGTACAGCCGCTCCAGCGCGCGGGCGTCGCGCTGGTGCTCCGGGCTCAGCTCCAGGATCACCCGGTACTGGTTGAGCTGCGTGAAGATGAGCGACGCCTGCCGCTGCCCGAAGGCGTCGTAGAGGGTGTCGTCGATGGCCTGCGCCGTGACGCCCATGCGCGAGGCGGTGTCGCGGTCGACGTCGACGGCCAGCGCGAGGCCCGACCCCTGGAGGTCGCTGGTGAGGTCGCGCAGCCCGCGGAGCTCGCGCATGAGCCGCGGCGCCCACTCGGCGAGCTCGTCGGGGTCGGAGTCCTCGAGGGTGTACTGGTACTGCGTGCGGGCGGTGCGGGTGTCCACCTGGAGGTCCTGCACGGCCTGGAGGTAGACGCTCACGCCCTCGACGCGGCGCAGGTTGCGCTGTAGCCGCGCGATGACCGCCTCCGCGTCGGCCTCGCGCTCGGCCCGCGGCTTGAGGGTGATCGAGAGCCGTCCGGTGTTGGGCGTCGGGTTGGTTCCGTCGGCCCCGATGAACGACACCACGCTGGCCACGTCGGGGTCGCGCCGCGCCACGTCGGCCACCGCCTGCTGGCGCTCGCTCATGCGCTCGAACGACACCTCCGGCGACGCCTCCGTCACGCCCACGATGAGCCCGGTGTCCTGCTGCGGGAAGAAGCCCTTCGGGACCGCCACCGCGAGCAGGGCCGTGAGCCCCACCGTGGCGAGGGTCGAGAGCAGCGTCACCCGCTGGTGCGCGAACACCCATTTCAGCCCCGCGTCGTAGGCCGCGCTGGTGGCGTCCCAGGCGCGCTCGGAGAGCCTGTAGAGCCGCCCCCGCTGCTCGGGCGGGGCTTCGGGCTTGAGCAGGTACGCGGCCATCATCGGGGTGAGCGTGAGGGAAAGCACCGCCGACACCCCGATGGCCGCCGCGAGGGTCACCGCAAACTCGCGAAAGAGCCGCCCGATGATGCCGCCCATGAAGAGCAGCGGGATGAGCACCGCCACCAGCGACACGGTGAGCGACACGATGGTGAAGCCGATCTGCTTCGCCCCCTTGAGGGCGGCCTCGAAGGGCTCGTCGCCCTCCTCGATGTGCCGGGCGATGTTCTCGGTCACCACGATGGCGTCGTCGACGACGAAGCCCGTCGAGATGGTGAGGGCCATCAGCGTGAGGTTGTTGAGCGAGTACCCGAGCGCGTACATCACGCCGAAGGTGCCCACGAGCGAGAGCGGCACGGCCACGCCGGGGATCACCGTCGCCCGCACGTTGCGCAGGAAGAAGAAGATCACCAGCACCACGAGGCCGATGGTGAGCGCGAGGGTGAACTCCACATCCTCGACCGAGGCGCGGATGGTCTCCGTGCGGTCGCTGACGATGTTCACCTCCACGCCCTGCGGGAGCGCGGCCCGCAGCCGTGGGAGCAGCTCCTTGATGCGGTCGGTGACGTCGATGATGTTGGCGCCGGGCTGGCGCTGCACGCTCAGGATGATCGCCCGCTGCCCGTTGGCCCAGCCCGCGAGCTGGGCGTTCTCCGCGGCGTCGACCACCGTCGCGACCTCGCGCAGCCGGATGGGCGCGCCCTCGCGGTAGGCCAGCACGATCGAGCGGAAGCCCTCCGCGGAGGTGATCTGGTCGTTGGTGGCGAGCGTGTAGTTCTGCCGCGGGCCGTCGATGTTCCCGGCGGGCTGGTGCACGTTGGCGGCGGCGATGGCGGCGCGCACGTCCTCCAGGGTGAGGTCGGTGCCTGCCAGGGCGGCCGGGTCGACCTGCACCCGCACGGCGGGCTTCTGCCGACCGTTGAGGGTGACCAGGCCCACGCCCACCACCTGCGAGATCTTCTGCGCGAGGATGGAGTCGGCCTGGTCGTCGACCTGCGTGAGCGGGAGCGAGCGCGACGTGACCGCGAGCGTGAGCACCGGCGTGTCGGCGGGGTTGCTGCGGCTGTAGGTCGGCGGCGACGGGAGCGTGCGCGGCAGCAGCGACGAGGCCGCGTTGATGGCCGCCTGGACGTCCTGCTCGGCCGCCGCGATGGGCCGGTCGAGGCTGAATTGCAGGGTGATCTGCGACGTCCCGTAGCTGCTCATGGACGTCATCTGCGAGAGGCCCGCGATGGCCCCGAGCTGGCGTTCGAGCGCGCTGGTGACCGACGAGGCCATGGTCTCGGCGCTCGCGCCGGGGAGCGCCGTCGCCACCACGATGGTGGGGTAGTCGACCTGCGGCAGCGGCGCGACGGGCAGCTGCCAGAACGCGATGAGCCCCCCGAGCAGCAGCGCCACCATCAGCAGCGAGGTGGCCACCGGGCGTCGGATGAAGGGCTCGGAGATGCTGCTCACGGCGCGCGGCGCCCCCGCCGGGTGGTGCCTCCGTCGCCCGCCCCCGCGTCGCCCGCGCCCCCGCCGCCGCCCCCGCCCCGGGTCTGCACCAGGGCGCCGGCCCGCAGGCGGCTCGCGCCCTCGACGACGACGCGGTCACCCGGGCGTAGGCCCTCGGCGATGATGGCCTGCTCGCCCTCGATGCGCCCCACGCGCAGGGGCCGCACGGACACCCGCTGGTCGGCCCCGACGAGGTACGCGAAGGTCCCCTGCGGGCCGCGCTGGACGGCCGCCGCGGGCACGACGACGGCGCCCCGCGCGGTGGTGAGCAGCAGGCGCGTCTTGACGAACTGGTCGGGCCAGAGCGCGCGCCCGGGGTTGGCGAACACGGCCTTGAGGCGCAGCGTGGCGGTGGCCTGGTTGATCTGGTTGTCGATGACCGCGAGCGACCCGACGCCGAGGCGCGTCGCCCCGTCTCGGCTGAACACCTCCACCGGCAGCGCCCCGCGGGCCATCTCCGCCGCGATGCGCCCGAGCTCGTCCTGCGGCAGCGAGAACATCACCGCGATGGGGTCGACCTGGCGCACCAGCACGATGCCGTTGACGTCCGCCGGGCGCACCACGTTGCCGACGTCCACCTGCCGGAGACCGGTGACGCCGTCGATGGGCGAGGTGATGCGCGCGAAGTCGAGGTTGAGCCGCGCCGCCGCCACCTGGGCCTCGTCGGCGCGCAGCGTGGCCTGGGCCTGCTCGAAGGCGCCGAGCGCCGCGTCGACCTCCGCCTGGGCGCCGATCTGCTGCACGAGCAGGGCGCGAGCGCGGTCGAGCGCGCGGCGGTTGTTGGCGACGAGCGCCCGGTCGCGCGCGGCGACGGCCTCGGCCTGGCGCACGGCGATGGCGAAGGGCCGCGGGTCGACCTGCGCGAGCACGTCGCCGCGGCGCACGGTCTGGCCCTCGGTGAAGCGCACGGCGTCGAGGCGGCCCTCCACCCGGGCGCGCACGGTGACGGTGTTGTACGCGGCGACGGTTCCGAGCCCTTCGAGGTAGAGCGGCACGTCGCGCTGCTCGACCGCAACCACCAGCACCGGCACCGGGCGGTCGCGCGCTGCGGCGGCCTCTCGGGCGCTCGACGCCCCGCGCTGCTGGGCGCCAGCGCGGTAGCGCAGGGCGAGCACGAGCGCCGCGAGGCAGAGCGCCCCGAGGAGCACGACGCCCCATCGCCGCTTCGGCACGCCTAGACCGTGGTCACCGGGAAGCGGGGGTTGGGGCGGGGCAGCGGGGGCGGCGGTCGGCACGGCATCGGGTTCGATGATCCTCTCCTGCGGCAGTGTGTGGCGCGCACGACGACGCACCGCCAGTGGCCCGCGCATCGTACCGCCATCTGCGCGCCGTCCCGCGGGTCATTGCTGCGCCACGCTGGGGGCCGTGCGCCACACGCGCGGCGGTGGGGCCTCCACCACGCGACCCGCGCCGGTGGTATTCCCCGATGACCATGAACAGAACGCTCGATGTCGCCACCTCCACCCTCGTCGGGGTCGCCCGGCTCGGCCACGGCTGGTCCGTTGCCCACGTGGGTCCTCGGCCCGAGCGCCCGCTCGAGCTCTACGAGTTCGAGGCCTGCCCCTTCTGCCGCAAGGTGCGGGAGATGCTCTGCGTGCTCGACCTCGACGTGATGGTGTTCCCCTGCCCCCGCAACGGGACGCGCTTCCGCCCGAGGGCGAAGGCGCTCGGCGGGCGGGCGATGTTCCCCTACCTGGTCGACCCCAACACGGGCACCGCGCTCTACGAGAGCGACGACATCAACCGCTACCTCGCGAAGACCTACGGCGACGGCACGGTGCCGCTCGCGCTCTCCCTGGGCCCGCTCACCGCCTTCAGCTCGATGGTGGGCTCGGCCTTTCGCCTGGGTCACGGAGGCGTCGCCCGGCCCTCCAGGGCCCCCGCGCAGCCGCTGGAGCTGTACAGCTTCGAGATCTCACCGTACTGCCGCATCGTCCGCGAGGCGCTCTGCGAGCTGGAGATTCCCTACGTGCTGCACAACGTCGCCAAGGGCTCGCCGAAGCGCGCGGCCTTCGAGGCGATGAGCGGGCGGATGATGGTCCCCTACCTGGTCGACCCCAACACGGGCGCGTCGATGTTCGAGTCCGCGGCGATCGTCACCTACCTGCGCGAGACCTACGGGGCGTAGCGCCGTGGCGTGGGGCGACCGCTTGCCGCTTCGTGGCGGGCGGTCGCAAGCTACGGGCATGGCGAGCACCCACGACCCGGGCTCCGTCCCCGCTCCCGGGCGCGCGACCATCGCCGACTGGCTCGCGATCCCGGAGGAGCGCCGCGCCGAGCTCATCGACGGACGCATCGTGTACTACGCGATGCCAGGGCCGCGGCACGGGCGCATCCAGGGCAACGTGTTCAGCGCCCTGGGGCCGCGCTTCGACCGGCGCGGCGGGGGCGGGGACGATCGCCCCGGCGGCTGGTGGTTCTCGCTTGGGGTCGACATGGAGATCGGCGGCCTCGGCTGCCGGCCCGACGTCATCGGCTGGCGCCGCGATCGCTTCCCCCAGCTCCCTTCGCCCGACCCTCGCGGCGTCGTCGTCGACGTGCCCGACTGGATCTGCGAGGTGCTCTCCGCCTCCACGGCCAACGTCGACACCGGCCGCAAGCGCGAGGCCTACCACCGCGCGGGCGTCACCCACTACTGGCTCGCCGATCCCGAGCGGCGCTCGCTCACCGTCCTGCGCCGCATCGAGGAGGGCTACGTCATCGCCGCGGTCGCGACGCCCGGCGAGCGCGTGCGGGCGGAGCCCTTCGGTGGTGTCGAGATCGACCTCGACGAGGTGTTCACCGACGAGGACGAGGACAAGGCCGCGCCGACCGGGGGGTAGTCACAACGGGCGTTCACCGAGTGAGCACCACAGCGCCGCGTGCGGCCGGACCCGTCGCTGCAACGCGCGGATCGCGCAGGCCAGAGAGGTGATGTAGGATCCCGCGGACGCCCTTCGGTAGGTTGGAGATCTGCATGCTCCGCCCCCTGCGCGATGACTCGAAAAATCAAGGCATCTTGGCACCGTCGCCCTGCGCGAGTAGCATTCACTGCCTATCTGGAGACCATCATGTCTGTTATGCGCTCTGATCGCTGTCTGTCCTTCTGTCTCCTCTTCGTGCTGTCGCTTTCCGGGAGCGGCGCCGCTGCCAGAGACGTTTCGGAGTCACTCGGCGCCCATCGCCAGAAGCCGAACTTCAATCGGGTGGACCTACGCGGACGCGGACTCCAGCGAGCCTACTTGTTCCGGGCCGCGATGATCGGAGCGAACTTCGACCATGCCGATCTCCGCGGCGCAAACCTGCGGGGCGCCTCACTCGAGTTCGCGCGGTTCCACGGAGCCAGTCTGCAACGGGCAGATCTGGAGTCGGCATTTCTCTCGGGAGCGGATCTGGAGGGTGCCAACCTGGAAGGTGCCAACCTCCGCTACGCCGAGTTGAGTGGGGCCAACCTCCGTGGAGCGAATCTCACCGGAGTCGACCTGGAAGGCGCATTCACAGACAGCGAGACGCGGTGGCCTGATCACTTCGTTCCACCGGGTGGTCACCCCTAGCATGATCCCTCCCGGAAGAGCCCTCGGCGGTGATGCGACGGAGATCGCCTACCCCCTCTCCGCCGCAGATTGCAACGCAACGGTACGCTACGCTGTATACGGCACCACTGGGTCCTGACCGCCAGTACATCGCTCAGGTGACCGTGCGCGTCGTCCTGAAGAGCGAAAGGTAGGAAGATGCAATTCAATGCGCCTGATGCCGATTGTCTGCGGCGCTGTAGACTGTTATGGATCCGGATGTGCATGACATCGGTGTTCATTGTCTGGTCTGGCAGTGACTATCTCATCCCTGGTCGTGTCGGCACGTGGTGTGCGGGCATCGCTGCCATCGCCCTCGGCGCTTGTGTCTGGAAGGAGCATGTCGTCATGGGGGAGAACGTTTGATCCCCCGCGCCCTCCTCAGCTCCCTGGTCGTAGCCAGCGCACTGTCCGGTTGTTCGACCATTGTTGTAGCCGTTCGCGCCGATGCGGCGGCCGACGTCGACTCCGCAAGTCCGCTGGAAGTTGATTCGTCGATCGACGCCTCCGTTGATTCTGCGCCGCCGCCAGATGACTCGCACGCGGAGAGACCTGAAGACGCAACCTGGCCATCGGACTTTGGTCGCCCGCCGCGCTGTCCGTCCGGCACAACGTTGATTCAACCAGGGACGTTCGAGATGGGGGACGCGGACACATCGACCTCCTACGCTCAGCCGCCCCACCGAGTAACCCTGACACGAGCCTATTGCCTTGACATGACAGAGGTAACCGTCGCTGCCTTTCGCGCATGTGTAGGCCATGGCTGCACCGAGCCGGCCACCGGGGAAAGATGCAACTGGATGACCCCTCGGGCGTCCCACCCCATCAACTGTGTGAATTGGCATCAGGCGCGGGCATACTGCCACTTTATCGGCGGCGAACTACCCACAGAGGCCCAATGGGAGTTCGCCGCGCGCGGCACCGATGGCCGGCGATACCCCTGGGGAGATCAAGAACCCGCTTCACAGTTCTGCGGAGATCGTGATGGCGTTGCACGCATGACCAGCTGTCCCGTCGGCTCCTTCCCCGCGACGCTTCATGGCTTGTTCGACATGCAGGGGAACGTGACCGAGTGGACCCTGGATGGATTCACCGGATATACAGCCGACGATGCAGTTGACCCGCTGTCTCCCTGGGAGAACCTGGGCTATACGCAACGCGGGATGGCGACCTGGTCTTCTGCCCATCCCATTCTGGTGCGGGCTGCAACACGCTACCCAGGAGATGAGCACGAGTCTTCCCCTGTTTCCGGCTTCCGCTGCGTCCGCCCTCCCGTCTGAGCACGGTTCCGATGGAAGGCCCGGCCATCTGCCCTTTCGGTGTTCCAGTGTCTCGTGGTGCCTTCCCCGATGGCTGACCATCGCCCTCCCACCTCTCCGACACCTCCTCGCCGATGGCGAGTCATCTCCCTCCCCTCACGCCCCCCACCCATCAACCCGTCGCATCCCCTGCGTTGCGGTCCTCGCTCGATCCGTTCCGCGAGGGGCCGCTCGCCTACATCTCCCTAAATGTAGTCAAACTCGCCTCCCGTCCCCTTCGCGGCGGCCGTCTTCGCCCCTCCATCGTTCTCCGTCTCGTCCCCGGCCGCCGTCCACGTGCCCCCAACGCCGGCCTGCATCTTCGCGCTTGCCGCGACCGCCTCTCGCTCGCGAAACTTGCCCCTTCGGGCCGCCGTCGCCGCCCGCCACAGGGAGAGTGTCCATGAGTTCGAAGCAGATCCTCGACGAGGGAAAGACCGCTGATGGGTTGATCGAAGCCGCGCGCACCCACGCCCCGGACATCGCCAGCCGACGTGTTGCCCAGTACACCGCCGTCAAGCTCAAAGGCGCGCCTTCCGCCGCTGTCATCGAGTCCCAGATCCGCCTCGACGCCGCCCTCCTCGAACACAACCTCACCTCGCTGCGCCACGCCGACGAGGCGCTCGCTGCCGAGCTCGGCGACGACGCCGCGGTCTTCGCCGCCCGCGATCGCCACGCCGCCAGCGTGCGCTCGGCGCTCGTCGGCTTCCGCGACCTGGTGTTGACCAACTGCGGCGACGCGGCCGTCGCGGCGCTGGGCTTCGTCGGAGAGACCCCGCGCGACCCGGTGGCGCTGGAGGCGCTCGGCGCGTCGGTGCTCGCGGGCGTCGAGAAGTCGCCCCCGCGCTCGCAGCGGCGCGGCGTGCGCTTCGACGCGAAGGTCGCGCTGGAGGGCGTCACGGCCGACGTGGCCGCGCTCGCTTCCGCCAACGCCGCGGTCCGCAAGGAGAAGCGCGAGGAGCAGGCCGCGCGCTCCCGCCGCGACGAGGCGTGGAGTGCCTTCAGCCGCGAGCGGGTCTCCGCGGCGCGATCGCTCGACGCGCAGCTCCGCGCCGTGGGGCTCGACGACCTCGCCGACCGCCTGCTCCCCTCGATCGCGACGAGCGGCGAGCCCGCGACCGTCCCCGACCCGGCGCCCGCCCCCACCGGCTGAGCGGGGGGCTGCGTCGGTAGGAGCGCGAGTAGCGCCCGCCCAACGCCTGCGGTCGCCGGCCTCGCCGATCGAGGGGAGCATCCGCCCACGCCTTCGGTCACCGGCCTCGCCGATCGAGGGGAGCAGCCGCCCAGGCCTTCGGTCACCGGCCTCGCCCTCCGAGGGGAGCAGCCGCCCATGTCATCCCAGCGCGCCCAACCCGGGGCGACAGCCCCGGGGCAGTCCCCCAACCGCCCGGTGCCCGTCGTCCGGAGCCCCGGGGCTGTCGCCCCGGGTTGGGCGCGCTGGGATGACGTGAGCGGGCGCTCCCCTCGATCGGCGAGGCCGGTGACTGCAGGCGCGGACGGATGCTCCTCTGCGTCGCCGGAGCGCATCCGCGGCCCGTGCGTGGATCCCTTCACCTCGACGGCCCCATGGGCCGATCCCGGGGTAGAACATCCTGGAAGGCTACTTCATGCGATCAGCCAGACTTGTTGCACTCACCGTGATGGCCTTCTGCTGTGAAGCCGCGGAGTGCTGCAACAGACAATACGGTGGCCCGGGGCCTCGCCTCGCGGCGAGCATTGACGAGTACGACACACAGCCATTCGGGGATGGGATTCGACGGGCCGTAGGCGACGCGAGGGCCGTCGGCGTTCTTCAGCCCGATGCTTCGCCCGATGACGTCACCCTGGAATGCCGCACCGCGTGCAACGCCCAGGCTCCATTCGAGATCGATTGGTGTGTGTTCAGGGATGCAGGAACGGATCTGTCCCCGACGGTTCGATGTGCGCGGTTTCCGCGAGCTGGTCGGTGCGAACCATAGGAGGCCCGCACCAGAAAACCCGCCCGCGCCACTGCCGCCGCGGGCGCCGACGGCAGCTGCGTCGGGCGCGGGTTGCATCGGGCGTCGGCGGTGAGGCAGGCTGCAGGGTATGGGCGACGCGGCCAAGGTGATCGACTGGAACGGGATCGACGTCCCGGCGAACATGGGTGACCTGCTGACGGGTCTCCCCCCCGGACGCTATCGGCTCGAGGTGGTGCCGGCGGAGGAGGCTGGCGACGTGCCCGGTGGGTTCTCGCTGACGCCGGAGGTGGATGCGAAGGTTCAGGCGGGCATCCGGTCCGCTCGGGCGGGCCGCGTGGTGTCGATGGAGGAACTCGACGCGCGCCTTGATGCAACGCTTGCCCGCGGCGCGGCGCGGTGACAGTCGACCGCGTTGAGTTCACCTTCGACGCGGCTGACGAGCTCGACGAACTGGTGGAGTACATCGACGTGCGCAATCCCGACGCCGCCAGGAGGGTGCGTCGCGATGTGATGGACGCCGTGGCGGCCCTTGCCGACGAAGCTCCCCGGCTCGACGGCCCTCCCGTGACTCTTCGCTCAGGTGACCGTTGTTTCCGGTGGTTTGTGCACCCTGTGGTGGTGTTCTACGAACGGGAGCCCGGCGTGGTGCGGGTGCTGCGCGTACTCCACCACGCCCGCGAGCCGATCACCCGCTGACGATGAGCGTGCAGCGCCGGGGACTGCGAGCCTGGGCGGATGCTCCCCTCCGGGGCCGAGGCCGGTGCTTGCAGGCACCTCGGGCGCTCCTCCGACCGTCCCCCTCCCCGCCTCACCCGCCCCGCAGCTTCCGCTTGTCGCCCACCCGCAGCGTCACCTTCCGCGCGTCGAACCACTCCAGGTACCCGATCGCCCACTTGCGCGAGAGCCCGCTCAGCTCCTTGAAGCCCTGCGCGTCGATGCTGCCCTTCTCCCGCAGCCACGCCACCAGCCCCGCCTCCAGCGCCCCCATCGCCGCCGCGTCCACGTAGAGCTCGCTCGTCACCTTGAGCACCTCGCCCCGGTCGACCAGGCGCTTGATCGCCAGCGACAGCCCCTTGGCGTCGGTGCCCATCTGCTGCGCCATCTCCTCCACCCGCGGCGCCGCCGTGCCCGCCCGTGACAGCGCCGCGCGCACCTGCGCCAGGTACGGCGTCTCGTCCGCGCTCCTCGCCCTCCACCCTGCCCGCGCGATCACGTCGCCCTCGCGCGTCACCCGCCCCTGCGCCACGAGCGCGCCCAGCGCCGCGTCCACCACCGCGTCGTCTCCCATCGCCGCCAGCCCGCTGCGCCCGAGGCCCCGCTCGTCGGGGTGCTTCGCGTGGTGCCCGCTCAGCGCCTCCAGCACCTTCGCCTGCAACCCCTCCAGCGCCGGCCGCGACACCCACCGGTCGGACCCTACCGCCACCCCGGCGCCCCCCTCCGCGGCCGCGTAGCCCGCGCGCGCCAGCAGCCCGTCGCGGTCGACCCCGCGCAGCCCCGCGGCCTCCAGCTCCACCTCCGCCCGCGCCCTCGCGTCGCCCGCCGCGCTCCGCCGCGCGCGCTCCAGGGCCACCGCGCGCCGCCGCACCCGCTCGGCCACCGGGCGCACCACCGTGAGCCCGCCGACGGTGCCCCCGAGGCCCGCCAGCGACGGAGGACCGCGCAGCACCAGGCGCTCGCCCACCCGCAGCACCAGCGGCCGGTCGGTGCTCACCCGCGCCAGCGCCTCGGCGCCCGGCTCCAGCGAGTCGCCCTCCAGCAGCGACACCGTCGCCAGCGCGTAGGTCGCCCCCGCGGCCACCTCCAGCTTCGTGCGCCGCCCCAGCGCGCGCCGCGTCTCGGGCCGCAGCCGCACCGTCGCGTCGAAGGACGTCGTGACCGCCACCGCCCCCTCGCGAAAGAGCCACTGCCCCCGCGGAACCTCCGCCACCTCCAGGCCCGCCAGGTTCACCGCCACCCGCGACCCCGCGCGCGCCTCGGTGACCGCCGCCCCGTGCACCTGCAGCCCGCGCACCCTCGCCGCGAGCACCCGGTGCTCCGGCCCCGTCGGACCCACCGCCACCACCTCCCCCTCGCGCAGCGTTCCCGCCACCAGGGTTCCCGTCGCCACCACGCCGAAGCCCTTGCGCGCGAACACCCGGTCGATGGGCATCACCGGCGCCCCGCTCGCGTCCCTCGGGGCCACCGACGCCGCGCCCAGCGCCCCCCGCAGGGCCTCGACGCCGATGCCCTCCTTCGCGCTCACCGGTATCACCGGCGCCCCGTCGAGGGCTGTGCCCCGCAGCACCTCGCGCACCTCCTCGACGGCGAGCTCGATGAGGTCGTCGCTCGCGAGGTCGCACTTCGACAGCGCGCACACCCCGCCGCGCACGCCCACCAGGTCGGCGATGGCGAGGTGCTCCCTCGTCTGGGGCATCACCCCCTCGTTGGCCGCCACCACCAGCAGCATCAGGTCGACCCCGCCCGCCCCGGCGATCATGGTGCGCACGAAGCGCTCGTGCCCTGGCATGTCGATCACCGCCGCGCGCCGCCCGTCGTCGAGGGTGAGCGCCGCGAAGCCCAGCTCGATGGTGATCCCCCGGGCCTTCTCCTCGGGCAGCCGGTCGGTGTCGACCCCCGTGAGCGCCTTCACCAGCGCGGTCTTGCCGTGGTCGATGTGCCCCGCCACGCCCACCACCAGGTGGCTCTGCCCCGTCTCGGTCTTCGTCATGTCCGCGCACGATACCGCCGTCGCTGAGCGCGGCGGTCCCCTCTCTCCTGCGCTCACTGGCCCGGGGTTCACCGGTGGTCGATGGGCCCGGTCCAAGCGGTTCAGCCCGGGCTACCAAAGACGGTCACCCCTCCGCTTCGCTCCGGGGTTGCAGGGAAGCCATCGCCTCCGACTGCAACCTCCGCGAAGCGGAGGTGACCACCTTTGGTAGCCCGGGCTGAACCGCTTGGACCGGGCCCATCGACCACCGGTGAACCCCGGGCCAGTGGGCACAGCGGCCCCTCACCGCTGACCACCTCCCACGCCCCCCCGTCCCCCCGCGCCCTCTGGTAGCGTCCCCGCCCACCATGCGTCTCCCGCGAGCCCTCGTCCTCCTCCCCTTCGTCCTGGCCGCCTGCGACGACACCCCCGCCGCGCCCCCTGCCGACGCCGCGGTCGACGCCCCCGGCAACGACCTCGGCCCCGCCGACGCCACCACCGACGACGCCCCCACCACCGACGTCCCCATGGTGACCGAAGACATCCCGCCCGCGGACGTCCCGCCCACCATCGAGCCCTTCGACCCATCCCCCCGCGGACCCTTTCCCCCGGGCTTCCTCTGGGGCTCGGCCACGGCGCCGTACCAGATCGAAGGCGGCCTCGAGCGCACCGACTGGGGCCAGTGGGAGCGCATGCCCGGCCGCATCCTCAACGGCGACCGCGCCAACGACGGCCCGCAGAGCTTCACCAACTTCGCCGCCGACCTCGACGCCCTCGTCGCCACCCACCAGAACGCCTACCGCTTCGGCTTCGACTGGTCGCGCGTCTTCCCCACCCGCGCCGCGTGGGACCGCTGCGCCGCCGCCCGCGCCCGCCCCCTCTCGGAGTTCATGACCGAGTGCCGCGCCGCGGCCGACCCCGACGGCGTCGCCTACTACCACCGCGTGCTCGACGCCGTGGCCGCACGGCGCCTCGTGCCGATGGTCACGCTCTACCACTTCGTGCTCCCCGACTACCTCAACGACCTCTCGATGCCCTTCGACACGCAGGGCTTCGTGCGCGACGGCATCGTCGACGACTTCGGCGCCTGGGCCCGTTTCGCCGGCGCCGAGTACGGCCGCCAGGTCGACTGGTGGATCACCCTCAACGAGCCCCTCGTCATCGCCGCCGGGGGATACCTCCAGGGGGTCTTCCCCCCCGGCGCGCCGCTCAACTTCGCCCGGGTGCTGCGCCTCGTGGGCAACATGATCCGCGCCCACGCCCGCGGCTACGACGCCCTCCACGAGGCCGACACCTTTACCGTCACAGGTAACGCCGACGCGGGCGTCGGGGGCACCGGCGGGCGCCCCGCGCTGGTCTCCATCGCCACGCACAACCGGGTGTTTCGCGCCGAGCGGCCGGGCAACGAGGCCGACGAGGCGGGCGCGCGCGCGTCGTCCTACGTCAACAACGACCTCTTCATGAACGCCATCGTCCGCGGCGACCTCGACGCCGACGCCGACGGCAACCTCACCGGCCCCAACGACCGCACCAACGACCCATCGCTCCGCGCCCGCGCGGACTTCATCGGCCTCAACTACTACGGGCTCTCCCTGGTGCGCGGCCTCCCGACGCTGCCCATCCTCCGCGGGCTCCCGCAGCAGGTCTCCCTCCCCACCCCGCTGCCCAAGTCCGACCTCGACTGGGACCTCTACCCCCAAGGGTTCCTCCTGGTGATGCGCGAGATGCGGCGCTTCAACCTCCCGGTGCTCATCACCGAGAACGGCCTCGCCGACGCCTCGGGCACCAACCGCCCGCGCTTCCTCGCCGAGCACCTCGCCATCGTCGCCCGCGCCATCCGCGAGGGCCTCGACGTGCGCGGCTATTTCCACTGGTCGATCATCGACAACTTCGAGTGGGCCGAAGGCTACTGCCCCCGCTTCGGGCTCTACACCGTCGACTACCGCAGCCCCACCCGCCCGCGCATCCCGACGCCGGGCGCCGCCACGTTGCGCCGCATCATCGACGACAACCAGGTGAGCGACGCCCTCCTCGGCGAGGTGCCCGCCTACCACCCGCCGACGCTCTGCCACCCGCGCCCCGACGCCGGGACGTGACCCACCGCGGCGCCCTCACCGCGCTGCTCGCCGCCCTCCTCGCGGCCTCGACCGTCGCCGCGCAGGGTCGCACCCGCCGCCATCGCCCGCCGCCGCGAAGCCCCGCCGGACCCGTCGAGCTGCGCCTCCTCCGGGTCGAGCGCGCCTCCGCCGTCGAGGCCCGCCTCGCGCTCCCCACGGTGCTCCCCGCCGTCACCCGCTGCCTCGACCACGCCCGCGCCCTCGACCCAGGCCCCCTCTCCACCCTCCGCCGCGTCGACGTCGTGCTCCGGCTCTCCCTCGCCGGACGCGCCTCCGCCGTGGAGCTCGACCCCCCGGTGCTCGCCCGCGGCCTGTCCGCCTGCCTCGGCGACGCCTTCCTCACCTGGCGACAGTCGCGCGTCTCCCACCCCCGCGCGTCCGTCCACCTCGGCCTCGTGCTCCGCCCTCCCTGACCGCCGCCCCGGCGTGGTCCCTGAAACCCCTCACCGGCGAACCCGCGGCACGGGCCTTGTACCAGGGCCTGGAAAGCACCCACTCAGCTCCTTCCACACTCCCCCTCCCAATCCCCCCTTTGCGCGGATCAGCCATGCACGACCCCTCCACGTCGACCGCCTTCGACCACGTCGCGCTCTCCGAATCGCTGTTCCCCCTCCCGACGCAGGGGGCGTCGCTCATGCCGCCGCTCCTCGAAGACGTCGCCTGTCCCGCGGCGTTGCTCGACGCAAACGGGATCGTGAGGGAGTCCAACGAGGCCTGGCGCGCCTCCCCCCGGCACGCGCCGCCGGTCGGCCTGGGCTACCTCGACGGCCTCCGAAGGCTCCTCCCCGACGAGGTCGGCGCGCTCCCTCCCCTCGCAGAAGCGCTCGCACATCCGTCCGAACGAGCAGGCCTTGTCAGAGAACAGACACTCGCGTGTCACGATTGTGACAACGAGCGCTGGGTCAGTGTCAGTATTTCGACACTGACCTTCGAGGGGCGTCGGGCCTGGCTGGTGCTGCACCAGGACGCCACGCCGCTCCAGCAGATGGAGCGTCGTCACCGGCTGGTTCGTCGGCTCGCGGCGGTGCAGGCCACGCCGCTCGACCCGGCGGCGCGGGTGCGTCGGCTGGCGGTGGCGGTGGGCGACGTGCTGCGGGCCTCCATGGTGGTGCTGTGGGAGCGCACGCCCGCGGGGGTGCTGCGCGCGCGCCCGCTGGAGACGAGCGTGCTGGCGCCGCAGGTGACGACCATCGCGCACACCCGGCAGCTCCTCGGGGTGATGGCGGGTCGCGCCCCGCTGTGGCTGCGCCTCGTCGACGGCACCACCTGCCTCGCGGTGCCGGTGCGGGCGCACGACCAGGCGGTGCTGCTCCACTTCCCGCGCGGCCCCCGCCTCGACCCCGAGACCCTACGGGTCGTCGCGACCGCGCTGCAGTCCGATCCCTCGCTCCGGGGTGCGACGCGATCGAGGCCCTCCCGGTCGCCGCGGGAGGCGCGCCGGCAGCTCCGCCGCGACGCCGACGCCACCTCGCCCTGCCTGGCGCACCACGAGCGCCAGCACATCGAGCGCACGCTGAAGCTCTGCGGGTACAACGTGGTGCGCACGGCCCGCGCCCTGGGCATCGCGCGCTCGACCCTCTACGAGCGCTTCAAGGACTACGGGATCGCGGTGCCGCCCCGCACCGACTGAAGGCCCGTCAGCCCTTCACGCGCATCAGGAAGAGGGGGTTCCAGGCGAAGAGCGAGAGCTCGTTGCGCGCCTGGAGCCAGCGCCGCAGGGCCGCCCCCGCCTCGGGGTCGTCGTAGCGCCCCTCCTCGATGAGCGCGCACAGGGCCCCGTCGTGCGCAGGGGCGCCGGGCAGCGCCGCCCTCCCCCGGTCGATCTCCGCGGTCATCTCCGGGCCCCGGGAGAGCTCGCGCGAGGCGACCCCCAGGACGTGCGTCGCGACCAGCGTCTCGAAGCGCAGCCGCGGGTCGGTGATGGCAGGGAGCACCCGGGTCGCGAGGTGCTCCCGCGCGGCGTCGATGAGGTCGAGGGCGCCGGGGTGCTGCTCGAAGGCGTCGCGTTCGTCGGACATGCGCTCAGCGCGCTCCCTTCTCGATGGCGTCGATGCGGTCGATGAGCTCCCACTCCATCTCGGCGGCCTTGCGCCCGAGGCTCAGCAGCTCGACCGAGCGGTCGGCGCCGCGCAGGTGCCGGTCGGCCTGGGCGTGGCACATGAGCGCCCAGCGGAGGTTGCCGATGAGGTCCCACCAGACGAAGGCGTCGCGGTCGACCGGGCGGCCGCCGGCGGAGGCATACCCTGCCAGGTAATCGTCGAGCGACCCGACGCCGCCCACCACGCGCGCGTCCTGCTCGAAGCGCCAGTCGCGCACGGTGACCCACGCGAGGTCCTCGTGGCGGTCGCCGAGGTGCGCGAACTCCCAGTCGAGCACCCCCGCGAGGCCGTCGCGGTCGACCAGCAGGTTGCCGATGCGGTAGTCGCCGTGCACCAGCACCAGGGCGCCGTCCCAGGCCGGAACACGCTGCCCGAGCCAGCGGAGGGCGTAGCTCCAGACGGGGTTGCGGAGCCCGAGGGTGGCGAGCACGGCGCGCGCCTGGTGCAGCGCCTCGTCGGCGGGCGTGCGTCCCTCCGTCGGGCCCGGGATCGTCGGCAATCCCCGCTCGACCGGGACGGCGTGGATGACCGCGAGCGCTTCACCGAGCTGGCGGGCGAGCACCTCGCGGGCGGCGGCGAGCTCCGGCGCGCGCACCACCTTGCGCCCGACGCTCTCCCCCGGCAGGCGCTCCATCAGGAACCACCGCCGCGCCGCCCCATCGGGCGACAGGTAGCGGGGCCTCGGGGCGCGCACCCCTGCGGCGCACGCGGCCTGGAGGAGCGCGAACTCCGTCGGCCGATCGAGGGCGTAGGCGCTCATGTTGGCGCCCATGTCCCGGCGCAGGACGAGGGCCTCGTCGGCGTCGCCCACGCGCAGGTCGATCGACCAGCTCTCCATCGAGGCGCCCCCCGCGAGCCGACGAGCGGCGACGAGCGACGCGGGCAGCCCGGTGGTGGCGGTCACGGCGGCGAGCAGCTCGTCGCGCAGCGGGTCGGGGAGCGCGTCGGCGCGGATGACTTCGGTCATGACGACAGCCCGGGACGCTACACGCTCGGCCCGTGGCCCGCGACCCCGATCACCGCTACGCTGCCGCCTCATGGAACCCCACGCCCACCCCCTCGCCGAGCACCAACGCTTCCTCGCGACGCTGCGCGCGCGCGTCCAGGGACAGACCCTCGGGGTGCGCCTCGCGACGCTCGCCGGGGTGGCGACCTGGGTGCAGGTGCATGGCCAGACCTCCGAGGCCCGGTACCTCTTCATCGCCCCGCTGCTGGCCCTGGTGGGCGGCGCGCTGGAGACCGAGCTCACCCGCCGCGACCAGCTGCTCGGGGCGCTTGGGCGGGTGCCGACGGTGATGGTCGACGTCGGGCTGGTGGCGTCGCAGGTGCCGTGGCGTCGCGCGCTGCTGCGCTCGGCGGCCCCGTGGCTGTACCTCCCGCTGGCGGCGCTGGCGGCGGCGATCACCATCGACACGCTCGCGGCGCGGCCCGGCTGGGCGGGTGAGACCATCTGGCTGGTGGCGCTCGGGCTCTCCGTGGTCGCGGCCTACACGGGCCTGCTGGGCGCCTGGTGGCTGGAGCGCTTCGGCGAGGCGGCCGCCCCGGCGCCGGTGGGGGCGCACGCGCTGCGCGGTCCCTTCGCCGCGGGTGCAGGCGCCATGGCCTCCGCGCCAGCCATGGCCTCCGCGCCTGCCACGGCGTCCGTACCCGCCGAGGCCGTCTCGCCTCCGGTGGTGCAGCGGACGCCGTCGCTCGTTCCGCCGGAGCCCACGCCGGGGCCCTTCCCGGTGAAGCGCACCGAGACCACCACGCAGAGCTTCGGCACGCCGGTGAGCTGAACCCCGCGCGGGGAAATGGCAGATCGGCCCCAACATCCTGCTAGCGCGCGGTTGCTTTGAACGGGACGTGCGTGGACGGACGCACCCCAGCAATCGCGCGGCCGTAGGACGGAGCCGCTGCCGCGAAGTCCGACGAGCGCTCACGCACTGCATCGTCCACGCACCCGGGAGGGCTTTTGTCCGCGGCGGTCGAGAAGGGAGGACCTCGACACCGCAGCGCCCTCAGGCAGGAGGGACCCTATCGCGGGTCGCGGCGCGCACAAAGATTTCGTCACACCCCGGTCGCGGCGTGGATGAGCGCCTCGTACTGGAGCTGCACCCGCTTGAGCGCGATGGCGTCGAGGAAGGACAGGAACGCGAACTCCGGCACCAGCGTCCGCCAGCGGCGCAGCCAGAGCGGGATGTACCGCGGGCGCTCCAGGATGCCCCGGCGGCGCAGGTGCACCAGGGCCGTGAGGTCTTCCAGGGCGATGCGGCCGCACACCAGGAGCTCCATCTCGTCGCGGAACCCTTCGCGCACCACGGCGCTCAGGAAGGCCTGCACGTCGAGCAGCCCCGCGAGGTACACGGTGTCCTTGGTGAAGGGCGCGCCGCCGCCCACGAGCCCGCCGCGGCACACCCGCTGCGCGTCGAGGTAGGCCTCGCGCTCCGGGGCCCCGTGCTCCACCAGGTGGCGGTAGAGGTCGACGAAGCTCGCGCCCTGCTCGGCCATGTCGACCAGCAGCACCCGGTTGGCGAGGCGCTGCAGTCGCTCGATGGAGGCGCAGTGGTGGTGCAGCTCGGAGAACACCGCGAGGCCCTCCTGCGTGCGCGTCGAGCGGGGACCGCCCACCCGCAGGAAGCCCACCTCGGGCTGCGCCGCGCCGTTCTGCCCGGTGAGCACGTGGGTCTCCACCTCGTGGTGCCAGAGCGCGTCGGCCTCCCACGGGGTGAACACCGCGTCCGCGCGCACCCGCACCCGGGTCGTGCCGGCCACCACCTTCGCCGTCGCGTCGGGGTCGACCAGCACGTTGAGCGTCATGCCCGGGTACTCCACCGCCGCCCTCGCCCGCAGGCTCTCGGCCATGGCCTCGGCGTCCATCACCTCGTGCGCGTCGTCCGCGGCCTCGTCGGTGCCGTGCGGCCGCAGCCGGTCGATGACGTGCCTGGCCAGGTCGATGTTGCGCTCGTTGCCGCCGTGGAAGCGCGTGCGCGGCCCGCCGTACAGCTCCTTCGAGAGCCGCGAGAACTCCGCCGTGCCGAGCGCCAGCACCATCCGCGTCGCGTCGCGCATCGAGGCCACCGACGAGCGCAGCCACAGCGTGATGGGGTCGTCGCCGTCGAAGGAGCGCTCCGCCGCGTCGAGCTCGCGCACCCGGTCGCGCAGCGCGTCGCGGTCGACCTCGTAGGTCACCTCCGGCAGCGCGTCGGCCCCTCCGGCGAAGAAGCGCTCCTCGACCTCGCGCGGCCACCCGATGGCCTCCAGCACCCGCACCCTGCGGTCGCTCTTTGCGAGGGCCTCCACGCGCTCCAGTCCCTCACGGATCGCGTCGTCGTCGGGCAGCGCCGTCACCCCGCGGAGGCTACGACGAAACGTTGGCCCGCGCGCCCGGCGCCGCTACGCTGAGGGGCAACGGTCACCCGATGCCTACGCGCCGCGTCGCTCCTGTCGCACAGCTGGACCTCTTCAAGGGCTCCGACCCGCTGGCGCCGGTGTACCGCGAGGCCGCCGCGGTGGCCGCCCGCCTGCCGCCGCGCCTGCACTTCGGCACGAGCTCGTGGTTCTCGACGGGCTGGGAGGGCATCGTCTGGTCGCGCAGGTACACCGAGGGCGACCTCGCCCACGACGGCCTGAGCGAGTACAGCCGCCACCCGCTGCTCACCACCGTCGGCATCGACCGCAGCTACTACGGCCCGCTGCCGCCCGCGGACCTCGACCGCTACGCCTCGCAGCTCCCGGCGGGCTTCCGCTGCGTCATCAAGGCCCCCGCGAGCGTCACCTCCGCGATCATCCCCAACCGCCGCGACGAGGCCCCGCAGGCCAACCCCGACTACTGCTCCGTCGCGCGCTTCCAGCGCGACCTCGGCGACGCGCTGCTCGGCCACTTCCTGCCGCACACGGCCGCGGTGCTCTTCGAGTTCCCGTCGGCGCCGCGGGCCTTCACCGGCGACGCGGCGGCCTTCGCCCGGCGCCTCGACGGCCTGCTCGCCGAGCTCGACCCGCGCCTCCCCGTCGCCGTCGAGCTGCGCGACCCGGGGCTGCTCCAGAGCGCCTACGCCCACGTGCTGCGCGAGCGGCGCGCCGCGCACGCGTACAACCTCCACACGCACATGCCGCTGCCGGGGAGGCAGCGCGCGGTGGTGCCGCTGCGCGACCAGCCCTTCGCCGTGGTGCGCCTGCTCATGCCGCCGCAGACCCGCTACGACGAGCGCAGGCGGGAGTTCGCGCCCTTCGACCGCCTCCAGGACGTCGACCCGGCGCGGCGGGAGGACACCCTCTCGGTGATCGTCGAGGCCCTCGGTGGGGGATTGGAGACCTGGGTGCTGGTCAACAACAAGGCCGAAGGGTGCTCGCCGTTGACCATCAAGGCCCTGGCCGAGGCCCTCGCGAAGTAGCGGGAGGGGCGGGAGCCCTCGGCGTCAACCGTTGATCGCCCGCCGTGCCCGCAGGTTGAAACCCTATCGCTTCTGCCCATCGTGGGCGGTGCTCCGGAGGGTTGACCCCGGCGTCTCGCGAGCCCCCTCACCGCGCTGCCGCGCGCCCTCACCCCCGCGGGGCGCTCATCGTTGCCCTCTTCGTGGGCGAACCGCTTGCAGGCTGCGGCTCCGGGCTACCCGCACCACTTCACGCGCCCGGCTGCCGCGGGTTGAAACCCACGGCAGCCAAGGGGAAGGCCGCAAGCGGCCTGTCCGATGTCCAGGCACAGTGACCAGCCCGCCGCGGGCTTT
>JAUSAZ010000120.1 GCA_030652255.1 Myxococcales bacterium
ACGCTACGGGCCCATGACCCTCAGGCGCGGTCTGGAGCGGCTCCTCTTCGCGACCGACGTCGTGATCGCGGTTCAGGAGCAGACGGGACCGCCACAAAAGCCGCAGCGGAGCCGACGGAAATGAGACCAGAGGACAGGACCACGTCCGGGGCGTCCCTTGTTATTGCCCGGGGTGAGGGCCAACGCCCGAACCCCGGCGACGTGCGACGGCTTGCGCCGCCACCAGACGCCTGAAAACAAGCCACTCCAGGAGATGTGTCCCGAAGTGAACCTCGGAGGGCGAGGCCGGTGATCGCAGGCGCGGCCGGGTGCTCCCCTCGATCGGCGAGGCTGGTGATCGCAGGCGTGGACGGGCGCTCCGCTCAACCCTCCAGGTCCCCTGTGGAACGCCTGGATCCGCGGGGGCGCAGCAGGTCTGCGCTGACCTTCTCAGCGCTTGTGCTTCTGCGCGTCGGACATCTGCGCGGCGATCTTCGCGCTGCCGCTGGCCTTGGCGATCGCGTTGACGATGCTCGGTGACACCGCGAAGAGGCCCGCGCCGAGCACCTGCTCGAAGGCCGCGACGTTGAGCTCGGGGTGGTTGCTGCGGACGCAGCGCATCACCGCGAGGGCGACGTCGTCGGGGGTGCGCGTGCCGGCGCCGGAGGGGAGCGCGACCTTCGTCTCGGCGAACATGCCCGCGTCGCGGATGAAGCCCGGGAAGATGGTGCTCACCCCGACGCCGTGGGACTCGAGGTCGCCGCGCAGCGCGAGGGCGAAGCCGCGCATCCCGAACTTCGTGGCGTTGTAGAGCGACTGCCCCGCCGTCGCGACCTTCCCCGAGATCGACGAGATGAACACGATGCTCCCGCGCCCGCGCGCGGCCATCCCCTCGCCGAAGTGCCGGGCGCTCTGCACCGGGGCCCGGAGGTTGACGTCGAAGACCTTGTCGATCTGCGCGGCGTCGTACTCCAGCAGGTGCCCGCTGCCCGGGAGGGCGGCGTTGAGCACGGCGATGTCCACCGCGCCGGCCTCGGCGTGCATGCGCTCGAGGTCCTCGCGGCGCGCGAGGTCGGCCACGATGACCCGGGCGCCGGTCTCCTTCGCGATGGGCTCGAGCGCGTCGGCGCGCCGCCCGGTGACGATGATCTTCGCGCCCGCGCGGTGGAGCGCGCGCGCGATCGCGATGCCAATGCCGCCGTTGGCGCCCGTGATGAGCGCGACCGTATCCGGGGTGATGTCCATGGCCGGAGCGGGTACCCCAGCGCACCCGGTGCCGCAAGCGACGGCCCCGGCATCGCCGCCCCAGCGCGACCATGAGCCCGTCGGCGACCAGGGCCCAGACCGCTACCGTACGGGAGTACGAGCTAGGGACGAGGTGCGTCCCGGGCGCCGGTCGATTGCCGCAGCAGGTGAGCTCTTGACCCCCTACTGCAAGGGGGACAATCTCGGGTGCCGCCGGGCATCACGTAGATAACCAACAAGATGTTCGATATCGCCACGCTCCAACGCCACATCCCGGCATCGCTGAAAAACGCGCTAAAGCCGTACTACCGGACGGTATTTCCCAACAAGCTACACGTCCTCTTCTGGGTCACCTTTCGCTGCAACTACCGGTGTTCGTACTGCCCGGTGGTGACGAAGTTCGATTACACGAGCCTGTTTCCGAGGAGCGGCGAGCGCACCGTCGACGAGTGGCTGGGGGCGTTCGCGAAGCTGCCACCGGCGATGTTCTACGTGTCCGGTGGCGAGCCTTTCATGTACCGCGGCCTTCCGCAGCTCATCAATCGCCTTGATGAAAAGCACACGGTTCTCGGCGTTGTCACCAACGGCTCGGTTGACATGAAGGTCTACCGGGAAATCGAGAAACCTCTCCATCTCAACATCAGCTTTCACAACGAGTTCGTATCGGACGACGAGCTCATGGCAAAGCTGGAGCAGTTGAAGGAGCACTTCCACCTCAACGTGAACATCGTCGCAACCCCGGCCAACCTGCCGATGATCGAGCGGGTGGGCGAGAGGCTGCGGGGCAGGCGCGTCAGCCTTCACGTTGACCCCTACGTCGACCCGGGATTCACCTACACCCCCGAGCAGAAGCGGTTGCTCCTGAAGTACCTCCCGCCGGACCGGCGCTACCATCTCGAGAACCAGCTCAATAGTTCCGACTTCGCGGCGAAGTCGTGCAGCGCAGGAAAGAACTACATCAATGTCCTGCCGAACGGCGACGTGTTCACCTGCATCGGCGGGGCGGACTACCTCATGTCGCCGCTGGTTCGAGACATCGTGAGGCGCGGAAGGGTCGAAGCGCGCAGCCTGGACGTCTATCGGATGGGCAACCTCTTCGACGACTCCTTCCAGCTCCGGGACGAGTTCATGGAGTGTCGCCTTCCATGCAAGTCCGCGTGCGATTTCGACTCGGCAATCATCAAGCCCCTCTGACCCTCAGGCTCCGCCTGACGACCCGCGGGCGTCGGGTCGACGGCCCCTGGCTACGCCCCGCCCCACAGGCCCGATGTCCTCCACCGAACCCCTGCCCCCGCCCTCGAACCGCGCCGGTCGATTCGACTTCGCCCTCGCGGCGCTGCCGCTCGCGGCCGTCGTCGTCGCGCTGCACTCCTATGTCCCGTTGTGGGACGGCGCCGTCTACCTCCGGTGCATACAGGAGGCGTTCGGCTCTCAGCGCGGCGCGGCAGTGCTCTCCTGCGTCAACCACCCGACCGGCGGCTATCTCGGGCCGCTCGCGGTCGTCTTCCACCTCGCGGGTCTGCGCTACGTCGCCGTCATCGCCGCCAACGCCCTGCTCGCCCTGCTCGCGACACACGCGGCCGCCGACCTCTCGGCGGCGATGTTTCCCGGCGCCTTGCACCGCGCCGAGCGCGCCCTCGTCGCCCTCGGCTTCGCGCTGTGTCCCCTGCTGCTCGCTTGCACCGTGCAGCTCACACCCGACTTCGGCGTTGCCGTGTTCGGGCTCTGCGCGGTGCGCGCGCTCGCCCGGGAGCGCCTCGTCCTGGCGACCCTCTTCGGCGCGCTCACCTGCTTCTCCAAGGAGACCGGCGTCGTCGTCTACGCCCTCCTCTGTGCCGCGTACCTCATGGTGTACGTCGGCTGGGCGACGGAGTCGGGCGCCCGCTCCGCCGCGCTCGCTCGCCGGGCGGTGCTTGCCCTCGCGTTCGTACCCTCCGGGCTCTGGGCGGCGGCGAGGATGCTCCACTGGGGTGAGCGCGCCGCGTGGCGTGGGGTCGGCATGGAGACGCCCCTCTGGCGCCAGGTGATCTCCGTCTCCTGGCTCGACAACGTGCTCCCCACGCAGCTCGCGGAGATCTTCCTCCTCAACTTCGGCTGGGTGCTCTCGGTCTTCGTCGTGATGCACGCCGCGCAGGGCGCGTGGCGCTGGGCCGTCCGGACGCCCCGAGCTCCCCTCGATCGCCCCGAGCAGCGCGCCGCGCTCTTCGTCCTCTGGGCCTTCGCAGGAACGGCGTTCGCCGTCACCCGCATCCGCACCTTCGCGGTCCCCCGGTACCTCCTCCCGGCCGTGGTGATGCTCCCGCTGATGGGTCAGGTCGCGCTCCATGCCCTCGGCGTCCAACGCCGGATGCGCCTCCTCGTGCTGGGCCTGTTCGCCGCGCTCTCGGCGGTGGCCGCGCTCCGCTCGCAGGACGGCCTCTCGCTGCGGGCCTTCGGATCATTCCCCTTCGGCGACCACCACATCGTCGACCTCTCTGGCTGGACCGGCGAGACCCCGAACCGCCGCGATCACATCGTCTACAACCTGGAGTTCACCCGCATCGCGGAGCTGCTCGACGACGCGCTCCCCTACGCGCTCGGCGACGGGCGCCACGCGCTCGCGCTCAACCGCCGCGCCAACTGGTGGCTCGTTGGGTGCGTCGACCCGCGCTCGCACCGCCGGGTCGTGTGCACTCCGTCGGGGCTTCGGCCAGCCGTCGTGACCCTCGACGACAACGGGCGCGCGCCTCGCCAGTCCGAGCTCCTCTACTACATCGAGCTGCCGGGCATGGACGACGAGGACGAGCTCATCGCCTGGGCGCAGCGCTACCGGGTCGGCGAGGCCCGGCGCTTCACCCGCCGCGGGTACGCCATCGCGGTGCGCGAGCTGCGCCTGCGGGAGGACGCGCCTCCGCCCGCTCGTTGAGTTGCGATACCATCGGCTGTGACCACCGGAGCGACCCCCAGCACCAACGACGCCACCGCGCCGATCGCCCCCTCTCCCTCCCCTGCCGAGGAGCTCGACCGGCTCCTTGCGGAGACCGTCCCCGACGCCCGGGCCCGCGAGTCGTCGCGCTTCGGCGACATCGCCGACGACCCCTCTCGCCCGGTGGTGCTGCTGGGCTCCGGTGGGCTCGGCCGCCGCACCCTCGCGGGCCTCCGCGCGATCGGACGGGAGGTCGTCGCCTTCACCGACAACTCCTCCTCGCGCTGGGGCTCCGAGGTCGACGGGGTGCCGGTGCTCTCCCCCGACGAGGCGGCCCGGCGCTATGGGGAGAGCGCGGTCTTCATCGTGAGCATCTGGCGCGCGGAGGGAGGCTTCCGCACCTCCGCCCTCGTCGACGAGCTCCGCGCCCGGGGGTGCCGCCGCGTCGCCCGCATCGGCGAGCTCTACTGGGCGCACCCCGCGCAGTTCCTCCCGTACTTCGGCATCGATCTGCCGTCCCGGGCGCTCGCGAGCGCCGACGCCATCCGCGAGGCGCTCTCGCTCTTCGACGACCCCGCCTCGCGCGCCGAGTACGTCGAGCAGGTGCGATGGCGCCTCCACCTCGACGCCGACGGCCTCGCGGCGAAGGCCTCCGAGCCGATCTATTTCACCCCGGAGATCGTGCGCTTCCGCGACGACGAGGTGCTCGTCGACGCGGGCGCCTTCGACGGCGACACCCTCGGCGCCTTCGTCAGCGCCACCGGCGGACGCTTCGCCCGCGCCGTCGCGCTGGAGCCCGACCCGAAGAACCTCGACCGCCTCCACGCGCGCGTGGCGGCCTTCGACCCGGAGACCCGGGCGCGCATCGAGCTCGTCCCCGTCGCGCTCGGCCGCGAGGACGGCGAGGCCCGCTTCGTCGCCGATGGCACCGGCGCGGCGCGGCTCAGCCGCTCGGCGGAGACCGTGGTGCCGCTCCGTCGCCTGGCCTCCATCCCGGGCGGCGCGGACGTCACCTTCTTCAAGCTCGACATCGAGGGCGCCGAGCCCGCGGCGCTCGAGGGCGCCCGCGAGATCATCGAGCGCAACCGCCCCCTCCTGACCGTCAGCGTCTACCACGAGCAGGACCACCTCTGGCGCATCCCCCTCCTGCTGCGCGAGATGCTCCCGTCGGGCTACCGCTGGTTTCTCCGGGCGTACTCGCGGGAGGGCTTCGACCTCGTGCTCTATGCCATTCCCCACGAGCGCCTGGTCGGCCCGGGGTAGTCCCCGATAGGCGTCAACCGTTGATGACCTGTCGCGCCCGCTGGCCCGGGGTTCACCGGTGGCCGATGAGCCCGGTCCAAGCGGTTCAGCCCGGGCTACCAAAGGCGGTCACCCCTGCGCTGCGCTCCGGGGTTGCAGGGAATCCATCGCCTCCGACTGCAACCTCTGCGTAGCAGAGGTGACCACCTTTGGTAGCCCGGGCTGAACCGCTTGGACCGGGCTCATCGGCCACCGGTGAACCCCGGGCCAGCGGGCACGGCGGGCGATCGACGGTTGACGCCTACGAGCTGGTCCCCTCCGCCTCGGCGGCACCTTCCGTGCGATAAAGCGCGCCCCATGAGCGCCCCCTCCAAGGTCCGCGTCGCGGACTACATCGCATCCTTCCTCGCCGGGCACGGCGTCCGAGACGTGTTCCTCGTCACCGGCGGCGGGGCGATGCACCTCAACGACGCCTTCGGCCGCGCGCCCGGGCTGCGCTACGTCGCCTGCCACCACGAGCAGGCCTGCGCCATCGCCGCGGAGAGCTACGCCCGCGCCTCCGGCCGCATCGCCGCCGTCAACGTCACCACCGGCCCCGGCGGCACCAACGCCATCACCGGCGTGTGGGGCGCCTGGGTCGACTCCATCCCGATGGTGGTGGTGTCGGGCCAGGTGAAGTTCGAGACCGTCGTGCGCAGCACCGAGCTCCCGCTGCGACAGCTCGGCGACCAGGAGATCGACATCGTCCGCGTGGTGTCGTCGATGACCAAGTACGCCGTGATGGTCACCGACCCGCAGTCCATCCGCTACCACCTGGAGCGCGCGCTGCACCTCGCCACCCACGGCCGCCCCGGCCCCGTCTGGCTCGACATCCCGATGAACATCCAAGGCGCCCTCGTCGACCCGGGCGCCCTCGCCGGCTACGACCCGGTCGAAGACCGCGCGGCCTTCGAGACCACCGACCTCGACGCCGTCGCCGCCGACCTTCTCGCGCGCCTCCGCGCGGCCGAGCGCCCCGTCCTGCTGGTGGGCACCGGCGTGCGCGCCTCGGGCACCCACGAGGCATTCCTCCGCGCCGTCGAGCGGCTCGGCATCCCCGTCGCGGTGAGCTTCAACGCCCTCGACGCCCTCTGGGCCGACCACCCCCACTTCGTCGGCCGCCAGGGCACCATCGGCGACCGCGCGGGCAACTTCGCCGTCCAGAACGCGGACCTCCTGCTGGTGCTCGGCTGCCGGCTCAACATCCGGCAGATCAGCTACGGCTGGGCCAACTTCGCGCGCCACGCCTTCAAGGTGATGGTCGACGTCGACGCCGCCGAGCTGAAGAAGCCCACGCTCTCCATCGACCTGCCCGTGCACGCCGACCTGCGGGCCTTCTTCCCCGCGCTCGAACGGGCGCTCGACGCGGGCGGCGCGGGCGAGCACGCCTCGTGGCTCGCGTGGTGCCAGGACCGCGCGCGGCGCTACCCCGTGGTGCTCCCGGAGTACTGGGCGACGGAGGGCAGCGTGAACCCCTACTGCTTCATGGAGGCGCTCTTCGACGCGCTGCCCGAAGGGGAGATCGTGGTGTCGGGCGACGGCACGGCCTCGGTGACCAGCTTCCAGGCCGCGCGCCTGAAGAAGGGTCAGCGGCTCTATCACAACTCGGGCTCGGCCCCGATGGGCTTCGACCTCCCCGCGGCCATCGGCGCGGCGGTGGCGACCGGCGGGCGCGTGGTCTGCCTCGCGGGCGACGGCAGCATCCAGATGAACCTCCAGGAGCTTCAGACCATCGTCACGCACCGGCTGCCCGTGAAGATCTTCGTGCTCAACAACCTCGGCTACCACTCCATCCGCCAGACGCAGCACAACTACTTCCCCGACAACATCGTCGGCTGCGGCACCGAGAGCGGCCTCGGCTTCCCCGACTTCAGCAAGCTCGCCTGGGCCTACGGCATTCCCTTCCGCCGCGTGGCCGACCACGAGGGCCTCGAGGGCGCCGTGCTCGACACCCTCGGCAGCGACGGGCCGCAGATCTGCGAGGTGATGCTCGACCTCAACCAGGTCTTCGCCCCGAAGCTGTCGTCCCGCCGCCTCGACGACGGCCGGATGATCTCTTCTCCGCTCGAAGACCTCGCGCCCTTCCTCCCCCGCGACGAGCTGCGCGCCAACATGCTCGTCCCGATGCTCCCGGACGAGTGAGCGTGCGCCGCCCGTCCGCCGTCGTCTTCGACCTCGACGGCACCCTCATCGACTCGCTCCCGGAGATCTCCGCGACGCTCGAACACGCCGTGCTCGAGTGCGGCCTCCCCCCCATCGCGCCGCTGTCCCGCGCCCACATCGGCCCGCCCCTCGACGCGCTCCTCCCCGCGCTCCTGCCGGGCGCCGACCACGCCGCGCTCGCCCGGGTGCGGGCCGCCTTCGTGCGCCGCTACGACGCCTCGGACTACGCCCTCACGGCCCCCTACCCCGGCGCCCGCGAGCTGCTCGCCATGCTCGACGCGGCGGGGGTGCGGGCCTTCGTGGCGACGGCCAAGCGCGACGCGCCCACGCGGCGCATCGTGGCCGCCCTGGGGCTGCGCCCCTTCGAGGCGATCGCATGCGTGGACACCCTCCCCGGCGCGCCGCGGTCGAAGTCCGAGCTGCTGCGAGACCTCGTGCGCGACCACGGGCTCGACCCCCGCGCGACCTGGATGGTGGGCGACACCGCGTCGGACCTGCGCGCCGCGCACGACCACGGCCTGACCGCCGTCGCCGCGGGCTACGGCTACGGCCCCCCGGAGACGCTCACCCCCGAGCGCCCGCACGCCACCATCGCCAGCCTCGCGGGGCTCTTGGAGCTTGTGAGCCTCGCGACCGAGGTCGTAGGTTGACGCGCATGCCGAGCCACCCCAACGCGGTCTTCGAAGACCTCTTCGTGCTTGAACTGGCCAACAACCACTGGGGTCGCGTCGACCGCGGGCTGAAGATCATCACGGACTTCGGGCGCATCGTGCGCTTCAACAACGTGAAGGCCTCGATCAAGCTGCAGTTTCGCGAGGTCGACCGCTTCATCCACAAGGATTTCCGGCACCGCGAGGACATCCGGTACATCAAGAAGACGCTCGACACGCGCCTCGGCTGGGAGGACTACGCCACGCTGGTGAGCGCCATCCGCCAGAGCGGGTGCATCCCGATGGCCACGCCCTTCGACGAGAAGTCCGTGGACATGTGCGTCGACCTCGGCATCGAGCTCATCAAGCTCGCCAGCTCGGACATCAACGACTGGTTCCTCATCGAGCACATCGCGAAGACCCGGAAGCCCGTGATCGCCTCGACGGGCGGATCGTCCATGAAGGACGTCGACGACCTCGTGCGCTTCTTCGGCAACCGGGGCATCCCCCTGGCGATCAACCACTGCGTCTCGCTCTACCCCTCGGAAGACAGCGAGGTGGAGCTCAACCAGATCGACTTCCTGCGCGACCGATACCCCCAGCTGGTGATCGGCTACTCGACGCACGAGTACCACGACTGGTCGTCGAGCGTGATGATGGCCTACGCCAAGGGCGCCCGCACCTTCGAGCGCCACATCGACATCGAGGCCGACGGCGTGCCCGTCGCCAAGTACTGCACCCTGCCCCACCAGGCCGACGCGTGGTTCAAGGCGTGGCAGAAGGCGCGCGAGATGTGCGGCGCCCCGGGCACCCAGAAGCGCATCCCCCCGGAGCGCGAGGTGCGCTACCTCGACGCCCTGGTGCGCGGGGTCTACGCGAAGCACGACCTGCCCGCCGGGCACGCGCTCACCGCGGAGGACGTCTACCTCGCCGTGCCGCTGCTCAAGGGACAGATCTCCTGCCGCGAGCTCATGAAGGGCGAGGTGCTGCTGCGCCCCGTCTCGCAGGACCACCCGATCACCATCGACGCGATCGACAGCCCCTACGCGAGCGTGCCGTCCCTCCAACAGCTCATCCTCGAGCGCGGGCTCGACGTGCCGCCGTCGCTGCAAGACCCCGCGAAGCCCTGACACCCCCCGCTGAGATGAAGCCCCTCCTTCGCGCCTGTCCCATCTGCCGTGGCGACCGCGGGGAGGTGCTGCACACCCAGCAATTCGACCTCCCGGACGACGACCCGCTGCCCCGCGAGTACGACGTCGTGGCCTGCGCGACCTGCGGCTTCGCCTTCGCCGACACCCCGGCGCCGCAGTCGACCTACGACGCCTACTACGCCGCCCGCTCGAAGTACGAAGACCGCACCGTCGGCACCGGCGGCGGGGACAACCCCTTCGACCGCGATCGCCTGGAGTCCCTCGCGGGCTTCCTCGCCGCGCACGTCCCCTGGCGCGACCGCCCGGTGCTCGACCTCGGCTGCGCCAACGGCGGCCTGCTCCAGGGCCTCTCGCGCCACGGCTTCACCCGGCTGGTGGGCGTCGATCCCTCCCCGGGCTGCGCGGCCAACGTGCGGGCGCTGGGCTTCGACGGGCACGTGGGCGGGCTCTTCGCGGGCGCCGGCCTCGGGCGCTTCGGGCTCGTCTCGCTCACCCACGTCCTCGAGCACGTGCGCGACCTCGACGCGGCGACGGGCGCGCTGCGCTCCCTCGTGGACGACGACGGGCTGCTCTACGTCGAGACGCCCGACGCCGCGGGCTACGCCGGGTGCCTGCGCGCGCCCTTCCAGGACTTCAACACCGAGCACATCAACCACTTCACCCGTCGCTCGCTGGAGGGCCTCCTCGGCGCCGCGGGCTTCGCCCCGGTGGCGAGCGGCGAGAAGGTCTTCGACGCCGCCCCGGACGTGCCGATCCCCGCGGTGTTCACGCTGGCTCGGCGGGTCGCGTCGCCGAGCGTCGCGGCTCCGGCCTACGACCAGGCCGCGGTCGACCGGGTGCGGGAGTACGTCGCCCGCTCGTCGGCGGAGCTGCGGCGCATCGACGCGCTCATCGCGCCGCACCTCGACGGACCGATCCAGGTGTGGGGCACCGGGCAGCTCCTCTTCAAGCTCCTGCACGACACCTCGCTGGGCCGTGCGCGGGTGGTGGCCTGGCTCGACAACAACCCCAAGCTCCAGGGCTCGATGCTGCGCGGCGTGCGGGTTCTGCGCCCGGCCGACGCGGTGCCCGGCGTGCCCATCCTGATCGCGAGCACGCTGCACGGCCCGGCCATCGCCGCGGCGGCGCGCGCCCTCGGCCTCGACAACCCGATCATCCAGCTCGGGGCGGCGGCGCCTCGGGGCTGAGCGGCCTGGGGTCGGTCGCGGGCTCCCAGTTGATGCGCTCGCGCTCCACCACGAGCGGGAGCTTGCGCACGTGGATGTGGATCGAGTTGATGTACTCGCCCAGGATCCCGATGAAGAAGAGCTGCACCGACGCGAAGAAGAAGAACCCGATGAGGATGGGCGCCGTCCCGAGGGTGAACTGGCTCCAGAAGACCAGCTTCGCGACGAGGTAGCCGAGGGACACCAGCAGGCTGAGCCCCGACATGATGAAGCCCACGAAGGTGGCGAGCCGCAGCGGCGCCACGGAGTGCTTCACGATCCCGAGGATGGCGAGGTCGTAGAGGGTGAAGAAGTTGTTCTTGCTGACGCCGCGGACGCGCCGGGGCTTGTCGAAGGGCACCAGCGCCGGGGGCCAGCCGATCTCCGAGATGAGCCCGCGGAAGTACGGCTGCGGGTCGTCGATCTTCCGGAGGGCCTCGATGACCACCTGGTCGTAGAGCCCGAAGCCGGTGAAATTCTGGATGGGCCGCACGTCGGAGATGCGGTGGATGAGCGCGTAGAAGCTGCCTCGCAGGAGCCGGTACAGCACGCCCTCGTCGGAGGTGCGCTTCACCGCCGCGACGATCTTGTAGCCCTCGCGCCATTTCTCCAGCAGCTCGGGGATGAGCGCGGGCGGGTCCTGGAGGTCGGCCGCGAGGGTGATCACCGCGTCGCCGCGGCACTGCAACAGCGCGTGGTAGGGCGAGCGCACCTGGCCGAAGTTGCGCACGTTGAGGATGACCTTCACCGCGCGGTCCTTCGCGGCGAGGGCGCGCAGCTCGGCGACGGTGCCGTCGGTGGAGCAGTTGTCAATGAAGACGAACTCCACCCGGTGCTCGGGGAGCTTCTCGAAGACCACCCCCACCTGGGCGTAGAGCTCGGAGACGTTGCCCTCCTCGTTGAAGCAGGGGGCGAGGACGGTGATGAGGGCCATCGCGGAGGGAGCCTGGCGGAGGGGGTCGGGTGCAGGCGCGGGCGCGGCGATCAGTTGCGCGGCGGCGTGATCACGTAGGGGAACATCAGGTTCTGCGTGGGCGCGCGAAACTGCGGGAAGTGCGCGCGGCGGACGACCCCGGCGATGCAGTCGCCCACCGGCGTGCCGGCGAACTGCCCGCTCACCGTGGCCGAGCGGACGGCGCCGTCGTTGCCGATGACGATGGCGACCGGCGCGGTGCCCGTCTGCCCCTGGGCGCAGGAGCGCACGGCCCCAGTGAGGGGGCTGAGCACCCCGGTGATCTGCGCGCGACCGAGGCGCTCGGGCAGGTCGGCCGAGGGCGCCGTGGTGGCCGCCGCGGTGGGCGCAGGCGCGGTGGGCGCCGCGCGGCGGAGGAGGTCGTCCACCGACGACGGGGCCCCACCCGCGGGCGCGGCGGCGGGCGCGGCAGGCGCCGGGCG
>JAUSAZ010000131.1 GCA_030652255.1 Myxococcales bacterium
ACGCTACGGGCCCATGACCCTCAGGCGCGGTCTGGAGCGGCTCCTCTTCGCGACCGACGTCGTGATCGCGGTTCAGGAGCAGACGGGACCGCCACAAAAGCCGCAGCGGAGCCGACGGAAATGAGACCAGAGGACAGGACACCGTCCGGGGCGGCCATCCTGTGATTGCCTGGGGTGACGCGCCATCGCGCGGAACCCCAGCCTGCAAGCAGATTGCGCTCGAAGAGAGCAACGATGAGATCAACCAATGGGGGTGAGGGCACGCGGCAGCGGGGAAGGGGGCCCGCGAAACCAAGCGGCTCTGGCACCGTCGCCCTGGGCGGAACCGTCACTGAAGAGCATTGGACCGGCTTGAGGAACCCGTCGCCTGACAGCTCGGGCGGGATCTGCCACGCCCGCACGGTCGGGGGTGCGACTCCGGGTCGCTGCCTGCGCTGCGGTCGTAGTCCGAACTCCAACCTCTCCCATCTGCGGTGCCAACGGCCCCGCGCGCCGGGATAGAGTCCGCGCCCATGCGCGTACACCACATCGACTGCGCGACCATGTGCCCACCCTCGCGCAGGCTCATCAACGGCAACGGCGGCCTCTTCGAGCGTTCGCGCATGGTCGCCCACTGCCTGCTCGTGGAGACCGACGCCCACGGCCTCGTGCTGGTCGACACGGGCCTCGGCGAAGCCGACCTGCGCGACCCCGCGGGGCGCCTCGGCGGAGCCTTCGCGTCGCTCATGGGCATCGGGAAGATCCCCTTCAAGACGGCCGCGCAGCACGTCGTCGCGCTCGGCCACCAGCTCGCCGACGTGCGGCACATCATCCCGACGCACCTCGACCTCGACCACGCGGGCGGCCTCGGCGACTTCCCCGACGCGACGGTGCATATCCACCAGCGCGAGCACGACGCGGCCCTCTCGCCCACGTGGCGCGAGCGCGAGCGCTACCGCGCCTGCCACTGGGCGCACGGCCCGAGGTGGGCGCCCTACGAGGCCACCGGCGAGCCCTGGATGGGCTTCGCCGCCGTGCGTGACCTGGCCGGGCTCCCGCCCGAGGTGCTCGCCGTTCCGCTGCCCGGGCACACCCGCGGGCACGCCTGCGTGGCCGTGAAGGCGGGCGGGCGATGGCTGCTGCACGCGGGGGACGCGTTCTTCCACCGCCACACCGTCGAGCCCGGGGCGGGCGCTGCCCCGGCGGGCCTGCGCGCCTTCGAGGCCCTGGTCGCGATGGACCGCGCCGCCGTGCGCGCCAACCACACGCGCCTGCGCGAGCTCGCCCGCGACCGCGGCGGCGAGGTGACGGTGTTCTGCGCCCACGACCCGGTGCAGCTCGCGCGGCTGGGGGGTTGATGTCCAATGGACAAGCGCGGATATCGATTGAGATTCTCTTCCGACATGGCGCCCGCGTGGGCGCACGAGGGCCCGTGCGGCACCTCCGCACACATCATCGCCCACCCTGGTTTCCTAGATATTCCATGGACATCGGTGACCCCGCGGCACCTCTACCCACAACGTGATTATCTGGGCATGGCATTGACGACGATCACCGATGGGGATGTCATCGATGCATGGATGAGCGCCACTCCGATGTGCCCGCGGCCCGCGCCAGCTACCTCCCGCCCCCGGTGCGCCGCTCGGTCATCCCGCGCGCCGCGGACGCGGTCGAGCTACGGCCCGGAGGCCCGGTGAGCGCGCCCCTCGCCCGCCCCGCGCGTCCCCTCGCCGCGGCCATCGCCCTGCTGCTCGTCGGCGCCGCCGCGCTCGGGCTGCGCGCCCTCCCCGGCGACGCGCCGACGCCCGCTCCGCCCGTCACCCGCGCGGTCGTCCGCGCCCGTCCGGCGCCCGCGCCCGTGGTGGCTCCCACGGCGGAGCCCGCCCCGGTCGTCGAGGCCGCCGCGGTGGTGGAGGAGGTCGTCCGCGAGGCACCGGTCGTCCGCCGCCATGCGCGGCGACACCACCGCCATCACCGCCCGATGCTGGCGTCGGCCGACCGCTCCGCCTACACGCTCATCATCCTGCCCTGATCCAGACGGGCTTCGTCCCGGAGGCTCCTGCCGACGCTCGCGAGAGCGGGTGCTACGGGTGTTGGGTGCTCTGTAGACCCGAGTGACTCCGTGCCGACGACGGTGCCCTGTCGGGTCTCCGATCGGCGGGAGCTGCGTGCCGGCGCGCGTGACGCGACCCGACTATTTGCACGCCGCGCGCGACCTGACCTACGAGGCGACGAGCATGTCGCTCGCGCTCTACGGTCATTGCTTCTCGTCGTACACGCAGAAGGTGCTCATCGCGCTGTATGAGAACGGCACGCCCTTCGAGTTCCGCAGCATCGGGCCGGACACCCCGCAGCACGCGGCCGAGTGGCTGCGGCGCTGGCCGCTGCGGAAGTTCCCGCTGCTGGTGGACGGCGATCGCAGCGTCGTCGAGACGAGCGTCATCATCGAGTACCTCCAGCTCGTGCGCCCCGGTCCGGTGCGCCTGCTGCCCGCCGACCCGATGGCCGCGCTGGACGTGCGCTTCCTCGACCGCTTCTTCGACCTGCACGTCATGAACGCCGCGCAGCACGCCGTCGACGGCGCGCTCACGGGCGACGCGGTGAAGCGCCGGGACGGGATGGCGCTCGCCGTCGAGAAGCTCGAGCGCGCCTACGCGTGGCTCGAAGGGCACCTCGTCGACCGGGCCTGGGCCGCCGGTGAGGACTTCACCCTGGCGGACTGCGCGGCCGCGCCGTCGCTCTTCTACGCGGACTGGACATACCGGATCTCGGAGGCCCACCCCGCGCTGCGCGCCTACCGTGCGCGGTTGCTCGCCCGGCCGTCGTTCGCGCGAGCCGTGGACGAGGCGCGGTGGTTCAGACCGCACTTCCCGCTGGGCGCGCCGGACCGGGATTGAAGCCACCAACCGCAGGCTCCCATCCCTTCCCCATGGACCGGCCTCCCTGCGGTCCGGTTTCGGGTCGGGGCAGCGGGCCGCCCGGCGCCGGGGTGCCCCCTCGTCGTCGACCGATCGAGCGGCCGTCGGTGAGCGCTCAGGCCAGGGCGCGTGGCGCCGCCCGACGCCAGCGGACGATCGACACGACGAGGGCGAGCGCAAGAACCGTCGTCATGGCGGTGGCCGCGTGGGCGATGACGGGCGTGCGGGCGCTGCCCACCGCGATGGCCACGAGGGCCCACCCCACCACGAGCGCGAAGGGCACCGCCCGGCGCAGCGTGAGCATCGCGATGCCCAGGGCGGCGCTCACGACCACCATCACGACGCCCCAGAAGACCGGCCCCGCGGGAGCGCCGTCCCACCCGAGATCGTTGCGGAGAAACGACGCGGTCGCGAGGATGGAGGCCACGGAGATCCACGCGAGGTTGAGGCGGTAGGGCACGCGCACGAGCCAGCGCTGGCGTCGGCCGTGCGCCAGCGTATCGGGGCCCGCCAGGGCTTCGAGGATGACCAGGCTGGCCAGGTTCACGAGGATGACCACCCACGAGACGGCGTAGAGCCCCTGGGACACCAGCACGACCCACGCGCCGTTGCCGACGCTGTTGAGGGCCGTGAGCCAGCCCACCCGGCGCAGGAGCGGGTCTTCCCGCTGCTGGGGCAGCGCCTGCCACACCGCGTACACGAGCTGCCAGGCGAAGAGCACGCTCCAGATGGCGAACGCGTAGCCCGCGGCTTCGAGGGGAACGCTCCGGGCGCCCCCGCTCACGTTGCGCGCGGTGCGCTGCGCGAAGGGGAGGAAGTTCAACACGATGCTCGCGGGGACGCAGAGCGCCACGACGATCTGACGGGCGATGTCACTGCGCATGATCCATGACTCCGCGCCCATACATCGGACCGTCGATGGCGAAGCGGGAGCCCTGCGATCCGGACTCAAGGGGGCACCCGGGTCGCGAGGGAGGGCGGCGACGCGCTACCGGGCGGGCGCCGACGCACCGCGGCCGACGCCCGCCCCCGCGTCGCCGCGAGCCGGCCGGGGCAGCGCGCCGTAGAGCATCGCGTCGACCAGCGCGCCGCGCCAGCGACCGTCGAGGGCCCCGCGCTCGAGGACCGCCCGGTGGATCACCGCCCCGACCAGCGCGTTGACCACGACCTCGCCCCGCGCGCCGTCGGCCCACTCCCCCCGCGACCTCGCCCTCGCCACGACGGTGCGCGCGAGGCCGTGACCGCCGCGCCCGAGCTGACGGGCCGCGAGCGCCGCGACCTCCTCGGCCGCCGACTCGGTGAGCGCCGCGCGCAGCAGGCCCCGCCCGAGCGGCGTCGCGAAGAGCCCCGCGACGGCAACGACCAGCGCGATCAGGTCGCCCCGGAGGGTTCCGGTGTCCGGGAGCTGCGCCGTGACCTGCGCGGCCACGCCCTCCAGCGCGGCCGCGACCAGGGCCTCGCGCGTGGGCCAGCGCCGGTAGATGCTGGTCTTGTTGACGTCGGCGGCGCGCGCGATGCGCTCGACGCTCAGGCCCTCGACGCCCACCGCCGCGAGCTCCGCCAGGGTGTGCGCGAGCACCGCCTCGGCGATGGGGGCCCCGCGCGGCCGCCCGGCGTCGCGACGGGGTCGAGGCGTGGTGCCTTTCATCCGCCGACGATTGCACCGCGGCGCGCGAGCGTCTACACCGACGGACATTGCAACGTGACGTTGCAATGCCCCCGAAGGAGTCCCCGCGTGCGCATCGCCCTCGTCTCCATGGACACCCGCGGGGGCATCCAGCCCTACGTGGCGCTCGCGGCCGGGCTGCGGCGCGCGGGGCACGACGCCTGGCTGGTGGCGCCGTCCGACGGCGCGGCGATGGCCGCAGCGGCGGGCGTCCCGGTGGCGCCGCTCACGGGGAGCGTCGAGGCCGTGCTGCGGGGCTCCGGGGGCGCGGCCGAGCGGGGCACCCTCTCGGCGATGCGCTTCGCGGGGGCGATGATCCGCGAGCGGGTGCTGGCGTGGGCGGGCGAGGCGCTGGCCGCCTGCGCGGGCGCGGAGCTGGTGACGGGCGGCGTCGGGGGGATGGTGGTCGCGCTCTCGGTGGCCGAACGGCTGGGCGTTCCCTTCGTCGAGTCGCACCTGCAACCGATCGGGGCCCCGACGTCGCGCTACCCGGGCGCGCTCTTCGGGAGCACGCCGTCGTGGCTGGGGCCGCTCGGCCGGCGGGCGAGCCATGCGCTCACCGAGGCGGGTGTCTGGATGCCCTTCCGGGGAGCGATGCGCGCGGCGCGCGAGGAGGTGCTCGGGCTGCGCGGGCGGCCGCGCGCGGCTGACGGACAGCCGGTGCTCTACGGGTTCAGCCCCAGGGTCGTCCCGGTGCCGGCGGGGCGCGGCCGGGCGCGCGAGGTCACCGGGTACTGGACGGAGCCGACGCCCGACGCGTGGGCGCCGCCGCCGGCGCTCGAGGCATTCCTCGCTCGCGGCGGCCCGGTGGTGAGCATCGGCTTCGGGAGCATGGCGAGCGGAGATCCCGCGGCGCTGACGGCGCTCGTGCGGGGCGCGGCGCGCGACGCCGGGGTGCGCGCGGTGCTGCTCGCGGGCTGGGGCGGGCTCGCGGCGGAGGGCGACGACGGCGAGGTCCTCGGCGTCGAGGCGCTGCCGCATGAGTGGCTCTTTCCGCGCGTCGCGGCGGCGGTGCACCACGGGGGCGCCGGGACGACCGGAGCGGCGCTGCGCGCGGGGGTGCCGGCGGTGGTGGTCCCGTTCGCGATGGATCAGCCGTTCTGGGCAGGGAGGGTGGCCGCGCTCGGGGTGGGTCCGGCGCCCATCGCGCGCGCCAGGCTCACGCGCGCGGCGCTCGGCGATGCGCTGCGCCAGGCCGTCGGCAACGAGGCGATGCGCGCGCGGGCGGCGACGCTGGGCGCGGCGCTGCGGACCGAAGACGGCGTCGGGCGCGCGGTGGCCTGCTTCGAGGCGGCGCACGTGGCCCGCTGAGCGCGCCCGTCGAGGCCGGTGCGCGGGCGCCTCACCCTGCCGCGCGGGGATCGAGCACGCGGCCGAGGAAGAGCACCGCTCCGGTGCGCAGGTCACGGATGACGAAGACGAAGGGGTGATCGACCACGAAGGGCGTGGAGGCCGGGCGGGGCCTCGGGGATGAGTGGGTGGTCATCGTGACGGCGGTGGCCGCCGCGGCCTCGGTGCCCGCCTCGCCCACCTCCACGACGACCTTGTGGAACGCGTCGGCGATGCACAGCCGCTCGGCCCCGGAGCGGGGGTTGGCGATGCCCGTGAAGTCCGCCGCGTCGGCCGCGAAGGGGAGGTTCATGCCCAGCGCAGCGAGCGACTCGCGCAGCGAGAAGGACTCCGCCTCGACGTGAAAGCGCGGCAGGCGAAGCGCCACGCGGGCGGGCGCGAGCGCCCGGAAGGTCGACTCCAGGCGCTCGGCGGTGAGCCCGGCCTCCAGGGCCGCGAGGCCGTCGCGCGCGTCGGGCAGGAGCACGTCCATCGCGAGTTCGGCGCCGCGGTAGGGGAGCTCCACGGCCCGGAAGCCGGGGCCCGCCGCGAGGGTCAGGTCTGTTTCGAGGGTCATGGTCGGCGCCTGCACCTCGGCGGTCCCGTCCACGAAGAAAGCCGCGTCGGCTGTTTCGCTCGCAGGGAAGGGCGAGGCCCACGGCGCGCCGAGGTACATCGCGTTGACCAGCACCAGCCGCGTGTCGGCGTCGAGGGCGGCGGGCGGCAGGAGCTCGCGGATCTTGCCCACCGTCTGCTCGGCGACCCAGCCGTTGATGCGCTGCCGGACGGGCTCCGGGTGCGCGAAGTCGACGCGCTCGAGCGGCGCCCCGAAGGTCGAGGTCGTGAGCGCGACGAAGGGGGCCTCGAAGGCCAGGCCCTGGTGCCCGAAGAGCCGGTTGGCGGTGCGCGCCGTGACGCCGTCGCCGAGGGGGCCGTTCCAGCGGGCGGAGAGCGCGCCGAGGGCGGTGGCCTGGCGGCCAGGCGCGAGCGACGAGCGCAGCACGCGGCGCATCTCGGCGAGGGTGTCGCCGCGCGCTCCGGCCTCGGTCATGCCGAACGCGAGCGCGATGCTAGCCGGCGCGATGGCGAGGTTGCCCGGCCGCGCGCGAAGGCGGGCGAAGAGGTCGGTCCCGAGGTGGTTGAGGCCCCGGGCGGCGGCGCGCAGGTCGTCCATGGAAGGCTCCCCGGGAGCGCGCGGAGCAACGGGCGTGACGGCGACGACCGGAGCCGCGGGCGCGTCGGGGGACGGGCGCTCGGGCGCGAGGGCGGGCGCGCCGCGCCCGGCGCAGGCGGAGAGCGAGAGCACGACGAAGAGACAGGCAGGGCGGGCTCTCATGGGCGTCGGATGAAGCGAGCACGCGGGTTCTTGGGCGCGTCGGGTCGATCGCGACGATGGGCGGTGGAATGGCTGGGCCCCGGTCGCCGACGACGTCGCGGCCGACGCGGCGATCACCCGCCGCTCCCACGCCCGAGGTCGGAGCGGCGAGCGGGACGAGCGCCCTACGCGCCCGGCTCCTCGGTGCGGAACACGCCCTCCCAGCGCGCGATGACCACGCTCGCGAGCGCGTTGCCCGTGACGTTGAGGGTCGTGCGCGCCATGTCCATCACCTCGTCGACCGCGAGCAGCATCGCCACCCCCGCCTCGCCCGGGAGGCCGTAGCTCGCGCAGGTGCCGGCGATGATCACGAGCGTGGCGCGCGGCACCCCGGCGACGCCCTTGGACGAGAGCATGAAGGTCAGCACCATGGTGAGCTGCTGGGTGAAGGTGAGCTCGACGTGGGCCGCCTGCGCGATGGCGAGGCTCGCGAACACCAGGTAGAGCGTCGAGCCGTCGAGGTTGAAGGAGTACCCCGTCGGGATCACGAAGCCCGCCACCCGGCGCGGCACGCCGAACTTCACCATCTCCTCCAGCAGCCGCGGCAGCGCAGCCTCCGAGGAGGCCGTCGAGAAGGCCGTGAGCGCGGGCTCGCGGATGGCCCGGAGGAACTCCCCGACCTTCACCCGACACAGGATGAGGATGGGGACGAAGACGAAGAAGAACATCACCGCGAGCGAGAGGTAGAGGCTCCCCACGAGGCGGGCATAACGACCGAGGAGGTAGAACACCGCCGTCCAGCCCTTGATGAGCTGGCCGTCGACGACGTGCCCCGCCGCCATGTGCGAGATGTTGTAGCCCATGGCGCCGAAGACCCCGAGGGGCGTGAGCGCCATCACCATCTCGGTGTAGCGGAACATCACCTTCGCGAAGGCCTCGAAGAAGACGAACACCGGGCGCCCCGCCTCGCCCGCGCGGGAGAGCGCGATGCCCAGGAGCGTCGCGAAGACCACCACCGGCAGGATGTCCCCCTCGGCCGCGTGCTGCACCACGTTCGAGGGGAACATGTGCAGCGCGATCTCCCACCCGTCGCGCGCCCGCTGCGTCGCGACGCCCGCCACGTGGGCGCCGCCGTCGAGGGGCAGCCCGTCGCCCGGGCGCACGGTGTTGGCGATGAAGAGCCCGATGCCCAGCGCGAGGGTGGTCACCACCTCGAAGTAGAGCAGGGCCTTGGCCCCCATGCGCCCGACGGCCTTGATGTCGCCGGTCTGCGCGATGCCCACCACGATGGTGGAGAGCAGCAGCGGCACGATGAGGCCCTTGATGAGCGCGATGAAGGCCTTCGAGAAGAAGCGGAAGAGGTTGTAGACGGCGGGGTGCTGGTCCTGCGGGAAGAAGCCGCCCAGGAGCACGCCGAGCGCGAGGCCGACGAAGATCCAGAGGGTGCTCGACCGCCACCAGGGTCGCTTCTCGCGGTCGCTCATGGGCGCGAGCGTAGGCGATCAGCGCGGGCGGGCGATACCCCTGTCACCCGCCGCGGGGCGCGCGTCGGCGGGCGCGCCGGCGTCCACCGCGGGGGGCGCCTCGACCGCCTGCGAGGCCCGGAGGATGGCCTCGATCTCGTCGTCGGACACCCCCTCGGCGTCGCCGGGCACCGCGGCGTCGGCGGCCCCTGGCGCGGGCGCGGGCAGCGCGCACTCCTCGTCGGGGTGCGCGTCGAGGTCGGCCTGCCCGGTGACCATCGCGAGCTGCGAGAGCGCGGTGTTGAGGTCGTTGATGGACTGGATGTGCCCGGCCCGCGCCGCGAGGTACTGCCGCAAGGGGATGAGCACGTCGCCGATCTCCAGCGCCCCCGACTGGAACTGCTGGAACACCGACGTGAACCACTGGAATCCCCAGCGCTCCTGGCGACCGCGCGCGGCCTCGATGGTCTGTATCTCCCGCGCCCGCTCGTAGGCGTCGGTGACCTCCAGGGCCATCGCCCCGAGCGCGAGCGCCTGCTGGGCCTCGGTCATCGCCAGCTCCTCGGAGAGCCGCCGGACGCGCTGTCGGTTGACGAGCGGGTCGAAGGTCCATCGCAGGGCGAGGCCGCCGCCCCAGTAGGCGTAGTTGTTGTTGTTGGCGGAGAAGGGGTTGGGCTGGTCGGCCATCGTCGTCGCCGTCGACACCGCCGCCACGAGCCCCAGCGCCACGTCGGGCAGGTACGCCCACTGCTGGATGGACACCGCCGCCTGCCGCGCCGCCACGCCCGCCGAGAGCATGTCGACCTCCGGGCGGTTGAGCCGCGCGCGGGTGAGGTGCCGCGAGAGCGACCCGAGCTCCACCCGGTAGGGGCACAGCGGCTCGTCGGGCACGTCGACGGACTCGCCGAGCCCCGTGAGCAGCCCCAGCGCCGCGCGGGCGAGGCGCGCCGTGCGGGTCGCCGTGGAGCGCTGCACCACCAGCTCCTCGGCGGCCATCTCGAGCTGGGCCTCGTCGTTGGGGCCGGCCGTGCCGCCGTCCTGCTGGCGCGCCGAGGCGATCTGCTCCCGCGCCGTGGAGATGTACCCCTCCGCGCGCTCGATGACGTAGAGCGCGTCGCGCGACGACTGGAGCCCGAAGAAGGCCTTGCGCACGTTGGCCCGGAGCTCGAGCCGCGCCCTCGCCTCCTCGCCGCGGTTGGCGCGCACCCCGGCCCTCGCCGCGTCGCGCACCCGCCCGAGGCGCAGCCAGGTCCACGGCGAGATGGGCACGCCGGTGTCGACGTTGAAGCGCGCGAGCACCCCGGTCTCGCTCACCAGGGGGTTCTGCGCGAACACGTCGGGCGAGTAGGTGGAGTTGCCGCGCGCGGTGGGCGCCAGCGACATGAAGCCCGTCACGCTCATCGGGAAGAAGGGCGCCACCCAGGCCTCGTCGAGCTGCGCGTCGGACGCGGCCACCTTGTGCCGCGCCGCCCGCAGCCCCGGGTACGCCCGCTCGGCCCGCGCGAGGCACTCCGCGAGGTCGAGCCGCACCGTGGGCGCTGGCGGGTCGGCCCTGCCCTCCCGCAGCGCCGCCCCCGCACCCAGCGCGAGGCCCCCGGCGCAGGCCAGGAGCCAGCGCGCTCGATGCCGCCGCCGCACCGCCTGCTCAGTCCGCTGCGACGACCGCCGCGGGCTCCGGGGCCGCCGCCGGCTCCTGGGCCGCTGCCGGCTCCGGCGCCTCTGCCACGTCGCTGCGCCGCGCCGACACCGGCGCGTCGTTGTACTTCACGTCCGCGAGCGCCTCGAGCAGCTCGTCGATGAGCTCCGCCCGGACGCTCACCAGCGTCACCCGGTCGCGCACGTGGATGCGTCCCACGTCGGACTTCGCGAGCCCGCCCACGTCGCGCAGCAGCCGGGCCACCTCGCCCGCGCGCACGCCCTCGCGCCGGCCCACGGCCAGCTCGAGGCCCTCCATCCCGACCTCCTCGCCCGGCGTCTCGTCGGAGATCTTCGGGTCGGCGTGGCGCACCTCGATCTTGCGCTCGGGCTCGACGGCCTCGGTGCGCTCGCGCCGCGGCGCCCGCTCCCGCGGGGGTCGGCCGTTGGCGCGGGCCTCGCTCTTCGCCTCGGCCTCGACGGGCGCGGGCGCGGGCGCACTCACCCGGGGCTGCGGCACCGGGGGCATCACGTCGTCCTCGCGCACGCCCATCACGAAGCGCTCGACCAGCCAGGCCACCGCGCGCTCGGCGTCGTCGTGGGTGAGCAGGCGCTTGGCCAGCACCATCGCGTCGTCGGACACCTTGCCCGCCGCCGCGACGAGCGAGTCGACCCGCGCGGCCTCGATGCGCGTGCGGTTCTCCGCCGCGCTGGGCAGCGTGCGCTCGATGGGGCGGATGCCGTAGGTGAGCCGCAGGAGGTACAGGTTGCCGATGTCGTGCGGCCCGATGAGCGAGATGGCCGTGCCCGTGCGGCCCGCGCGCCCGGTGCGCCCCGAGCGGTGCACGTAGGCCTCCGGCGACTCCGGGAAGCCGCAGTGGATCACGTGCGACAGGTGCGGCACGTCGATGCCGCGCGCCGCCACGTCGGTGGCGACGAGGAAGTCCACGCGCTCCTCGCGCAGCAGGCCCATCACCCGCTCGCGGTCGTTCTGCGCGAGGTCGCCGTTGAGGTACTCCGCGCGGTAGCCCGCGTTCTGTAGCCCCCGCGCGACCATCTCGGTCTCCGCCTTGGTGTTGCAGAACACCAGCGCCGCCTTGGGCTTCTCGATCTCCAGCACCTTGAGCAGGTCCGGCACCGAGCCCCCGGAGGCCGAGAAGTACGCGTGGTGCACGATGCCGTCGGGCGCCACGTGGTCGCTGCTGAGGGCGATGGTCACCGGCTCGCGCTGGTGCCGCGCCGCCATGCGCGACATCGCGTCGGGCATCGTGGCCGAGAAGATGAGCGCCTGGCGGCCCTTGGGGAGCAGCCCGAGGATGGCGTTGAGCTCCTCGGCGAAGCCCATGGAGAGCATCTCGTCGCCCTCGTCGAGCACGATGGCCCGGAGGTTGGACACGTCGAGGGTCTTGCGGCGGAGATGGTCGAGCATGCGACCGGGGGTGCCCACGACCACCTTGGCGCCCGCCTTGAGCATGTCGATCTGCTGCTGCATCCCGGCGCCGCCGTAGATGGGCGCCACGCCCACGTCGTTGAACTTCCCGAGGCGCTCGAACTCGCCTGCCACCTGGAGCGCCAGCTCGCGCGTGGGGCAGAGCACCATCACCTGGACGTGGCGCGCGGGCTTGATGACCCGGTCGATGAGCGGCAGCGCGAAGGCCGCCGTCTTGCCGCTGCCGGTGCGGCTCTGGACGATGACGTCCTTGCCCTCGGCGATGGTCTGGAAGGTCGCCTGCTGCACCAGCGTGGGGGACGCGTAGCCGACCTCGGCCACCGCCCGACGCACCGGCTCGCTCAACCCGAAGGACTCGAACGTCTGCTCGTCACTCATGAGGAATTCCCTGGTTGCCGAGCGCACGCCCGGCCTCATCGCCAACGGCTTCACGCCACAACCTCACCTGATCTTCGGCGCGGTAGCGCCAGCGTTCCAGGTGATCAAACGCCGCCTGCGACGCGCCGCCTTCGCGGGCGCACAGGCCTCTCAGTCCTCGGAGGTCACCGTCCAGCGCGACCACCTCGGGGGTCGTCGCGCCCTCGCGCTGCCGCACCCACGCCGCCTCGTAGGCGACGTGCAGCCGGCGCAGCCCCGGCATGCACGCGCGGTCGATGGGGTTGGGCGCCCGCTCGGCGTACACCTCGCGGTGCAGCACCCCCGCGCCAAACCAGATGAGCATCCCCGTGAGCACCGTCATCGTCACCGCGGTGATGCGCCGCCCCATGGGGGAGCGCGGCACCGCAGGCGTCGTCAGGTTGTCGGGGGAAGCATCGGTCACTGGACACCGTCAGCACCGCAGGTGCCGCTCCACTGCGATACCGCCGCGCCGCTTACTCTATTTCCGCCGGGTTTTACGTCGCGGCGTCTCCGGGGGTCAAGCGCCGCCTCCCCGCGCCCTCCGGCGCGGACCCTCCCGGCGGCGAAGCAGCCCCCGGGCGGACCGGCGCTGGCGCCCGGAGCATCGGCAGCCCCCGCTCCCCCCGGCGCACCGCCTCGATGCGCGCCCGCACCTCCGCGGCGTTGGCCGGCGCGAGCGCCAGCGCCGATTCGTAGGCGAACACCGCCCCCTCCCGATCGCCCAGCTCGTAGGCCGCGTGCCCGATGGCGAGGTGCACCCCCACCCGCTCGGGGTCGAGCGACACCGCGTGTTCCGAGAGCGCCCGGATGTCCGCCCACGCCCGCTGCCCCACAAGGGCGTCGAGGAGCTCCGCCAGCCCCTCGCGGTCGTGCTGGTCGAGCCGCACCACCACCCGCAGCGCCGCCAGTCGCTCGGCGTCGCGCTGCGCCCGCCCGTGCAGCGCCGCCAGCGCCCTCCACGCCTCCACCTGCGTCGGGTCGCGCCGCGTGGCCTCGGTGAGCGCCCCGAGCGCCCGGCCCTCGTCCCGCGCCAGCCGCGCCGCCCGCGCCTCCAGCATCCGCACGGCGTACCCGTCCCGGCCGCCCTCGCGCAGCGCCGCGAGCTCCGCCAGCGCCCCTCGACCGTCCCGGGCCTCCATCGCCAGCCGCGCGCGCACCCACCGCGCCACCGGCTGCGCGCCCTCCAGCCGGATGGCCGCCTCGGCCCGACGCCCCGCCCCGGGCGCGTCGCCCGCGACCAGCAGCGCCATCGCCGCCTCGGCCTGCGCGCCAGCATCGCCCGTGCGCTCGTCGGCGGCGCGCACGAGCGCCTCGCGCTCGCGGTAGCGCGACGGGTCGACGGAGAACTCGCCGTCGTAGCGGGCGAGCCGCGCCCGGAGCATCGTGCGGAAGGCCTCGTCGACGGCCTCGGCCGACACCCCGAGGGCGCGCGAGATGACCGCCGGCGTCGCGAGCCCCTCCCCCCAGAGCGGCAGCATCGCCGCCACGCGCTCGAATCCGTGGCGCTCGATGAGGAAGGCCACGAGCTGCGAGGCCGCGTAGTAGGCCGTGAGCATGTCGTCGGCGTGGCGGGCGTGCGTGAAGGCGGCGTTGAAGTCCGCGACGCGCGGGAGGCGCCCGGCGGTGAGCGCGCGGTGCAGCGAGGGGTCGTCCTCGCGGGCCCACTCGGGCCTCGGGTGGAAGGCCTCCCACTCGCTCAGGCCCTCGGTGAACCACCGGGGCACCCGAGAGCGCGAGCGCTGCACGGCGAAGACGTGGGCGAGCTCGTGCCAGACGATCTGCGCCCAGTTGAAGGGGCCGCCCCGCGGAGAGAGCGCCGTCACCACGCGGCCGAAGCACACGCCCTGCACGCCGATCTCGGGCACCCCCGCGGTGCGAACCGAGAAGTGCTCGGCGTCGGCGTAGAGCTCGATGGAGATGGGCCCCTCGGGCGTGAACCCGTAGCGGCGCACCATGTCGGCCCACGCGCGGTGCAGCAGCGCCGGGACGAAGCGCCGGAGGATCGCCCGCTCCTCCCGGTGGTACCGGATGCGGAAGGGCCCGTCGGCCTCGACCACGTAGGACTCCGGGATGGTGCGCTCGTAGAAGTTGAGCAGGTTGGCCACGCGCACGTTGAAGCGGCTCTGCTCGAAGGAGCGCCGCAGCTCCACCAGCGCCTCGTCCTCCAGGCCCGTGCGCAGCAGGTTGATGCCCAGGAAGGCCCGCATCCGGGCGCCCGCGCGCCGGTCGCCCGCGATGCCCGGTCGCGCGAGGCCCTCACGCATGAGGGTGGCGGCTTCGGCGTAGCGGTGCTCCCAGTCGGCGAAGTCGGCGAGCACCTCGTAGGCCTCGGCCCACGCGGGCGCCACGGCGAAGACGGCGTCGAAGGCCGAGCGCAGGCCCGGGAGGTCGCCCGCGGAGAAGCGCGCCACGCCGCGCATGGTGAGCACGTCGAGGTCGCGGGGGTTGATGGCGGCGGCCTCGTCGAGGCGCCGGGTGGCGCCCGCCGCGTCGTCGTCGCGCAGCATGAGCGAGGCCTGCATGGCCATCGCGCCGGTGAGCCGGGGGTCGACCGCGAGCGCGGCGGCGAGGTCGTCCCGGGCGCGGGCCATGTCGAGGTCGGACGAGAGCCGGGTGCGCGCCCGCAGCAGCAGCGCCCGCGGGTGCCGGGGGTTGGCCCGGAGCACCGCGGAGAGGGCCTCGCCCGCGGGGCCGTAGTCCTCGGTGGTGAACATGAGCGCGGCCTGCTCGAGGTTGGTCTCCGCGCGCCCGGGCGCCAACCGCAGCGCCTCGTTGAAGGCCCCGTTGGCGTCGCGCACCGCCCCGAGGGCCCGCGCCGCCACGCCCACCCAGGTGAGGAAGTCCGCGTCGCGCAGCCGCGCCGCCGCCGCGCCGCGCGCGCCCTCCGCCGAGCCGTCGTTGTACGCGTCGACGAGCCCGTTGGCGGCCTCCCGGGCCTCGTCGCGCCGCCCCAGGATCATCAGCCACGTCGCCGCCCGCGCCCGCGCCCGCCAGGCCTCCCCGCGGGGCGTCGCCGCGATGGCCCGCTGCCAGCGCGCGACCGCGTCCTCGTAGCGCCCGGCGGCCACCAGCGCCTCGGCCTCCCAGTGGAGCCCCTCGGCCTGCGTCGCGGGGGCGCGTTGCAGGCGCGCCGCGAGGGCAGTCAGCGCCGCGTGCTGGCCCGTCTCCCAGAGCCACCGGGCGCGCAGCCGGTCGGCCTCCGCGCGCTCCGCCGGGCGCGTGGTGCGCAGGGCGGGCTCGACGGCGGCGTAGTCCCCGCGATCGAGCGCGGCGCGGGCGCCGGTGAGGTCGGCCCACCCCGCGGACGCGTGGAGCCCGAGGGCCAGCAGCGCGGCGCGCCAGCCCCGGCGCACCCTCACGCGCTGCCGCCGCGGGTGCTGGTGAAGGCGCCAGGATCGATGCCCGCCACCTGCCGGTAGGCGCTCTTCCAGAGCGAGTCGGTGTCGCCGTCGAACACCAGGTCGGCGTCGAGGTCTGCGGGCAGCCAGGCCCCCTCGGCGATCTCCTCCTCCAGCTGCGAGGGCGACCACCCGGCGTACCCGAGCAGCAGCCGGAAGTCGCGGGTGCCCGCCCGCACCACCGCGGCGAGCGCGTCGAGGTCGCCGGTGACGCCGAGGGTGGGGCCGACGTCGATCTCGCCCGCGAGGGCCTCGGGCTCGCGGCGGTAGAGCAGCCAGCCCGTGTGGGTCTGCACCGGGCCGCCGCGGCGCGCGTCGCGGGCGAAGGGCCCGGCGTCGGGAAGCGGCCCGTCGGTGGTGACGAGGTTGCTGCTGCGCAGGAGCTCCCCGACGCGGCCGACGGACTGACCGTTGACGATCCACCCGAGGGCGCCCTTCTCGTCGTGGCGGGCGAGCAGCACCACGGTGTGGTCGAAGTTGGGGTCACCCAGGCGGGGCGCCGCCAGGAGCAGACAAGGCGCGAGGGTGCGAGGGGGGCTCATGGATGGCCCCGACGATAGCAGCGACGCCCTACTCGGGCACCGTCTCGCCGCGCTCGGTCTTCTCCTCGCGATCGAGCTCGATGACGTGGAGGAAGGGGGCCGACACGCCGGGGTCGAACTGGCTGCCGCCGCAGCGCTCGACCTCGTTGATGGCCACGTCGTGCGGGAGCGCGCGGCGATAGCTGCGGTCGCTGGTCATCGCGTCGTAGGTGTCGGCCACGGAGATGATGCGCGCGATGACCGGGATCTCCTCGCCCTTGAGCCCGAGGGGGTAGCCCTTGCCGTCCCAGCGCTCGTGGTGCAGGTGCACCCCCGGCAGCAGCGGGTGCAGGAACTTGATCGGCTCGAGGATCTCGCGCCCGTAGCCCGGGTGCTTCTTGAAGATCTCGTACTCCTCGGGGGTGAGCCTCCCGGGGCGGTTGAGGTTGAGCACGCACCCGATCTTGCCGATGTCGTGCATCAGCGCCGCCTGGCGCACCGTCTCCACCTGGTCGGGCGGGAGCTTGAGCTGCGTGGCGAGCACCCGGGAGTAGTACGCGACCCGGTCGGAGTGGCCGGCCGTGTAGCGGTCCATCGTGTCGATGGCGCGGGCGAGGCCCTGGATGGTCTGGTTGAAGGTGGCCTTGAGGTTCTCGTAGAGCTTGGCGTTCTCGATCGCCGCCGCGGCCCGCGAGCCCACCGCCGAGAGCAGCTTGCGCTGGCCCTCGTCGAAGCGCCTGCCCCGCTGGAAGCCCACCGCCACGAGGAAGCCCATGATCTTGCCGCGGATGCGCAGCGGCACGGCCATCATGGCCTGCGCGACGTGCCGCTCGGAGGGGTGCATCAGGAAGCGCCGCACCCGCGCGCCGCTGAGGTTGAGCACGCCCTCGGTGACGAAATGCTCGGCGAGGGTGGGCAGGTCGCACCCGAGCATCCCGAGGTCGCTCTGGAGGTCGGCGATGAAGCGCGGGCTCTGCTGCCGGAAGCGCTCGACCATGCCCGTCTCCTCGTCGCCCATGTAGACGAGCGCGAGGTCGGCCTGCACGTCGTCGAGCGCCGCGGCGGCGACGGTGGCGAGCACCTCGTCGAGGGAGAGCGACGCCGCGATGGCCTCGCTGACCTTGTAGAGCGACACCGCCTCGCGGAGCCGGAGGTTCTCCGCCGTGAGGCGCTTCTTCTCCAGGCCGCGCTGGATGATGTGCACCACCTCCTCGATGCGGAAGGGCTTCATCACGTAGTCGTAGGCGCCGTGCCGCATGGCATCGATGGCGGTCTCGACGGTGCCGAAGCCCGTCATGATGATCGTGACGATGCCGGGATGGGTCTTGTTGAGCTCGTTGAGGAGCTCCAGGCCGCCCATGTTGGGCATCTTCAGGTCGGAGATGACGAGGTCGTAGGCGTTGCCCTCGAGCTCCTTCAGCGCGCTCTGTCCGTCGTCCGCGGTGCGGACCTCGAAGCCTTCGAGTGAGAGGAAGTCCGCGAGGATCTCCCGGATGACCTTCTCGTCATCCACTACCAACACTCGGGGCGCCGCGTCGAAGAAGGCGTCCTCCATGGCCGCGGTAGACTGAAGGCTCGCGCCCGCGGCGTCAATCGTCGACGCGGTTGCACGGCCCGCCGCGCGGTGTTAGCGCCGCAGCGGAACCCCACCGATGGCCACCGCCCGCACCACCGCCGCGCTGCTGGTCTACGCGGGCTTCTCGCTCGCCGCCCTCACCTGGCGGCACGCCCTCGGCGGGAGCGCGCTGCACGACGGCGCCCCCCTCGGCGGCGCGCACGTCATCGCCCTGCCCCTCGCCCTCTCCCTCGGCGCGCTCACCGGCGTGGCCGTGGTCGGGCTCACCCGCGCGCTCGTCGCCCGCGCCCCGTGGGCGGCCTCGCTGGAGTCCGCGCTGCGCGACGGGCTCTCCGGCGCGACGCCCCGGGAGCTGCGCGGGCTGGCGCTCGCCGCGGCCGTGGGCGAGGAGCTTCTCTTCCGCGGCGCGATGCTCCCGACGGTCGCGGGGTGGATCAACTTCCCGGCGGCCGCGCTGCTCACCGCGGCCCTCTTCGGGCTGCTGCACATCCCCGCCAACCGCGCGCTGCGCTCGTGGACCGTGAGCGCCTTCGTGATGGGCCTGCTCTTCGCGCTGCTCTACCGCCTCACGGGCGAGGTGCTCGCGCCCCTCACCGCGCACGCCGTCATCAACCTCGAGAACCTGGAACTCCTGCTGCGCCCGGCGCCAGCCCGAGGCGCGACGGCGGGCCCTCGTCGGTCGACGGCGCCGGCACCGCCGGGGGCGCCGACCGCGGCGGGCTCGCGCCCGGCGCGGGGAGGATGAAGGGCTCGGCGTTGAAGGTGCCGCACTGCCGGTGGTCGCGGTGGAAGCCCCAGCGCACGTACACCCGCCCGTCGCCCGACAGGATGGCCGACGGGGCCTCGCCGAAGGGCGCCGAGCGCCGCACGGCGTTGAGCGCCCCGACGTCGAAGGGCAGCACCCCGCTCGACCGCACGACGCCCAGCGAGTGCACGGTGCCCGAGCGATCGAGCACGATCTCGAGGGTGGTGACGAGGCTCTCGTCCTGGAGGGGAGAGGTCGACGGCACGCGCCCGAGGCCCTCGAGAAAACCGTCGGCGAAGAGCCGGTGGATGCGCCGGTGCATCGCCGTGAGGTAGGCCGCGAAGGGCGAGGCCGCCGTGCGCAGCGCCGTCTGGTTGCCGACGCGCACGTGGGGCACGAAGTTCTCGATGGCCGCGCGGGTGTCCTGCCAGCCGTCGGTGAAGCTCCCGCGGGCGGCCGATCGCCGACGCCGCGCCTCCTCCGCCTCGCGCTCGATGCGCGCGTCGCCGATCACCGCGGCGTAGGTGGTCCAGGAGGGGGTGAGGGCGGAGAGGGCGCCGCGCGCGCCGAGGCCCCGCAGGCCCTGGTATCCGCCGGCGGAGGTGCTCGTCGCGCCGCCGCCGTTGGCCCCGTTGACACCCTGCGCGCCGCTCGCCACCTCGATCGAACCCGCGCCGCCGGGCACCGGATCGCCCGCCGCGCCTTCGCGCCCCACCGCCCCCGCGGTGCTCGGCGCGCCGCCGCTGCCGGGCGCCCGCTCACCGGCCGGGGGCGTCGCGGGCGACGGTCGTGTCGCCGCGGCGGCGGCCGTGCGGGGCCGCGGATCGGGCACCCGGTCGGCGCGGCCGTCGGTGTTCTCGTTGTCGGCGCTCACCTGCCGGTCGGCGTTGCCGGGGTTGCTACGGTCGGTGCGGTTGGGGGCGCCGCCGACGCGCGGGTTCGACTGGTCGCGCTCGAGGTTGCGCACGACGGCCTGGGTCTCCTCGGCGACGTTGCGGTTGCTCTGCGCGAGGTGCTGCGGGTCTTCCGGGACGGGCTCTTCGTTGGGGTTGGTCTGGTCGACGAAGCGCTGCAACGGCGGCGGCCGCACCGCGGGCGGGACCACCGGCGTGGGCGTGGCGGGCACCAGCGGCGCGG
>JAUSAZ010000177.1 GCA_030652255.1 Myxococcales bacterium
ACCTCGAAGGCGATCACGCTCTGGAGGCGTTGGGGCTCACGGATGTGGGGATTCGCGACGCGCATCGTTACCATGCCAGGTAAACGCATGGATGTGGTCGGACATTTCGCCGACCCACCCATTGATCAACAGATCTTCAGCCCTCGTCGCCGAGGCGCCACCAGCGCCACGCGCGGTCGATGTGGAAGTGGTCGCGGTGGTCGTCGTTCTGCCGCGGGCCGATCACGTGGGCAACGCCGTCGAGGCCCCGGAGCCGCTGCTCCAGCTCGCGCAGGAAGCGCCCGCGCGGGGTGTCCGGCACCTCCGCGTCGCGCTGGTAGTGCTGCACCACCACGGCCGCGGGGCCGCGGCGCGGCGCGAAGCGGGCGAGGTCGATGGCGTTGCCGAAGGCGTGCTCCGAGAGGCTCCCCCTCCCGGCCCGGACGGGGCGGCAGGAGAAGGTCCCGAAGGTGCCCACGCGGGTGATGCGCTGGCCGAGGTGGGCGGTCGCGGCGCCCTGGATGGCCGCCTCCACCGCGGGGAGCTGTCGCGCGAGGGAGCAGTCGACCACCAGCGGCGCGTCGTAGACGATGCCTGTGGGGCCGCGGGTGACCACCACGCCGTGCGGGATGCCGCACCCGCGCGGGTCGGGCGCCGCCCGGTCGGGCATCGCCCGGAAGCGCACCCCCGCCGCCCGCAGCGCCGCCCGGCAGGCCGCGGCGTCCTCCGAGGCGAGATGCTGCCACTGCTGCTCGGCGCGCGCCGCGCGGTCGCCGAAGGCGTAGCTGAACAGCGACGAGAGCCCGCCGGGGCGCGCTCCCTGGGGAGACACCTGGCAGGCGGCCATCGGGCTGAACGCGAGCGTCGCAGCGAGCGCGGTCGAGACCCGACGTCGATGACGCGTGAGCGAGGACATCGGACCCATCAGGCTAGCGCAGCGGTCGACCCGTCACCCGCCGCGCTCGGAGTCTGCGGCAGTGCGCCTTGACAACACACGCCCACGATGATTCCTTCCGCTCCCCCTAAGAGCCTCCGCTCTTCAACCCGAGAGACGCCATGGGCAGCCAGAACCCGAAGATTGAAGCGCTCCACACGCAGCGCATTGCCGACAACAAGCTCACTCCCTTCCGCGTCGGTGACACGGTCAACGTGCACTACAAGGTCGCCGAAGGTGAGAAGGAGCGCATCCAGGTCTTCAAGGGCCAGGTCATCCGCATCCGCAACGGCGGCATCGGCGCGATGTTCACCGTCCGCAAGATCTCCTACAACGTCGGCGTCGAGCGCATCTTCCCGGTGCACAGCCCGCGCATCGACAAGATCGAAGTCATCGCCCACGGCGTCACCCGCCGCGCGCGCCTGTACTTCCTCCGCGACCTCCAGGGCAAGGCCGCCCGTCTGAAGGACGCCCGCGACAAGAGCCCCTCCGCCTCCTGATCGCGTGATGGGCGGGCGCTCCGTTCTCCGCGCGCTCGCCCTGGCGTCGCTCGCCGCCCTCTCCCACTGCTCCGACTCCCGCTCCCCCCTCGGCGCCCCCTGCTCCGCGGGAACCCAATGCCAGACCGGTCTCTGCCTCGAGCGCGCCGTGGGCGCCGCCATCTGCGTCGCGCGCTGCGCGACGGACGATGACTGCCCCGCCGCGGAGGTCTGCGGCCGCTTCGACTTCCGCGGCCGCGACGACTCCGGCGTGCCCGTCGGCATGGAGACCGACGTGGTGAGCGTCTGCCGCCCGACCCTCCAGGCGCGCTGCGAGGCCCGGTGCGCCCCCGGTGAGCAGTGTGTGGGCGAGGCCGATCGGGTGTGCGTGCCGCCCTGCCGCGACCGGCTCGACTGCGGCGGCCGCGACTGCGTGGTCGACGGCTGCGGCCCCGGGCACTGCGCGCCGGCCTGCGACAGCGTCCGGGATTGTCCGCGGTTTCATGTGTGCGACACGGCGTTTCTCGGCACCGACGGGCACGGGCGCTGCCTCCCCGTCGCCAGCGGTGCTACGGACGCGGGCGTCGGCGCCGACGTGACCTGCGCCGACGCGCCCTGACCGCCCACCCCACCCTCCCTCCGAGGCCGCCGTCCCCACCATGAGCGCCGTCCCCACCGCCCCCGCCGCGCGACCGCCGAGCCGCGCGTGGTCCCTGCTGCGTGACCTGCTGATCGCGCAGAAGCGCGAGGTCATCATCGGCGTGGTCTTCCTCGCCCTCAGCGCCGTCACCGCAGGCGCGATCCCGCAGTGCATCCGCGGCGCCTCCGACGCCCTGCGCGACGCCGACGCCCGCGGCGCGATGCTCTTCGCGCTCGCCATCGCGGTCCTCGCCGCGGCGGGCGCGTGGTTCCGGGTGGCGTCGCGGCTGCGGGTGTTCAACGCCGGGCGCGAGGTGGAGTTCATCCTCCGCGAGCGCCTGCTCGCACACCTCCACCGGCTGGGCCCGTCGTTCTTCCAGCGCATGGGCCCCGGCGAGGTGATGTCCCGCGCCACCAACGACCTCGCGCAGGTGCGCCTGCTCGTGGGCTTCGGCGGGCTCAACCTCGTCAACGCGGTCTTCGCCTACCTCGTCAACATCCCGCTCCTCTTCATGCGCAACCCGCGCCTCGCCACGCTGGCGCTGCTGCCCTTCCCGGTGTTTGTGTTCATCACCCAGGGCTTCGGCCGCGCCATGTTCGCCCGGAGCCGCGCCGCGCAGGACGCCCTCGGCGTCATGGCCGAGCGGGTGCAACACGTGCTCTCGGGCATGCGCGTGGTGCGCGCGTACAACCTCGAGGAGTCCCAGCGCGTCGGCTTCGACCAGGACATCGACCGCTCGCTCGAGGCCAACCTCGCGCTCGCCCGCCTGCGCGGGGTGATGTTCCCGGTGCTCGGCCTCGGCGCGGCGACGGCGTCCTTCATCGTCGTGTGGGTCGGCAGCGCGCAGATCATCACCGACCCGGCGAGCTTCACCGTCGGCGACATCCTCGCGTTCCAGGCGCACCTCGCCCTCATCGCGTGGCCCACCATCGCGCTCGGCTACCTGCTCTCGATCCTCCAGCGGGGGAGGGCCTCCGTCGACCGCCTGCTCGACGTGCTCGAGGCCGCGCCCGACGTCGACGACGCAAACGCCGTGGCCCTCGACCCCGCCGCCATCCGCGGGGCCCTCTCGGTCCGCGACCTGCGCTACGCCATCGAGGGCCGCGAGGTGCTCGCCGGGGTGAGCCTGGAGGTGCCCGCGGGCCAGCGCGTCGCCATCGTGGGGCGCACCGGCGCGGGCAAGAGCGTGCTCGCGCGGCTGCTCGCGCGGATGCTCCCCACGCCCGCGGGGGCGGTCTTCCTCGACGGCCACGACATCACCGCCGTGCCGCTCGCGACGCTGCGCGCCGTCGTGGGCCTCGCCCAGCAGGAGCCCTTCCTCTTCTCGACCACCATCGCCCGCAACGTGGCCTTCGCCGAGGCCGACCCGGACGCACCGGCCACCCGCGACAGGGTGCGCTCGGCGCTCTCGTCGGCGCAGCTCCTCGCCGAGGTCGACGCGATGCCCGAGGGCGCGTTCACCATCGTGGGCGAGCGCGGCGTGCAGCTCTCCGGCGGCCAGAAGCAGCGCGTGGCGCTCGGGCGGGCGCTGCTCGCGCAACCCAAGGTGCTGGTCCTCGACGACCCGCTCTCGGCGGTCGACACGCGCACCGAGGCGGCCATCCTCGATGCCATCGACGAGGCCTCGCGCGGGCGAACCCTGGTGCTGGTCACCCACCGCGTCGCCGCCGCCGCGCGCTGCGACCTCGTGGTGGTGCTCGACGCCGGGCGCGTGGTCGAGAGCGGCTCCCACGACGCGCTGCTCGCCCGGGGCGGGCTCTACGCGCGGCTGGCCGAGCGGCAGGCGCTCGAGGCCGAACTGGAGGCGATGTGAGCGACCCGAAGCCCGCCCCGAGGGGCAGCGCGGCCGAGGCCGAGCGGGCCTTCCACGAGGAGGACGCCCTCGGGAAGACCTACGACGCGCGCCTCCTGCGGCGCCTCTGGCCCTTCGTGCGCACCTACCGATGGCAGCTCCTGCTGGCGATGGCGCTGCTCCCCATCGGCTCGGAGCTCCTGGTCGCGCAGCCGCGCATGATGCGCGCCATCATCGACGACGGCGTCGGCCGCGGGGACGTCGGCGCGGTGCACCGCGGCTCGGTCGTGCTGGCGGCGCTCATCGTGGCGGAGTTCGCGGTGCGCTTCGTCTCCGGGTACCTGCTCCAGGTGGTCGGGCAGCGCAGCATGGCCGACGTGCGGCGCGAGGTGTTCCGCTTCCTCCAGGGGCAGCGCATCGCGTTCTTCGACCGGCAGCCGGTCGGCCGCCTCACGACCCGGGTCACCAACGACGTCGACGCCGTCGGCGAGCTCTTCGCGTCGGGCGCGGTCACCGCCGTGGGCGACCTGATCACCCTCACGCGCATCGTCATCGCGATGGTGGTGCTCTCGCCGCAGCTCTCGCTGCTCACCTTCCTCGCGGTGCCGCCGCTCGCGTGGCTCGTCGACCGCTTCCGCCGCCGGGCCCGCGACGCCTTCCGCGCCATCCGCACCAAGACCGCGCGGATGAACGCCTACCTCAACGAGCAGGTCACCGGCGTCTCCGTGGTGCAGGCCTTCGCGCAGGAGGAGCGCTGCCAGGGGGAGTTCCGGGAGATCAACGCCGCGTACCGCGAGGCCAACCAGCTGGCCATCCGCTACGACGCGATGCTCTACGCCGTCGTCGACGCCTTCGCGTCGGTGTGCATCGCCTCGCTGCTCTTCGCGGGCGCCTGGGCGCTCGACCGCCGACAGCCCGCCGCGTCGCTCGGGGTGCTCGTCGCGTTCGTGCAGTACGTCCAGCGCTTCTTCGAGCCGCTGCGCGAGATCTCCTCGAAGTTCACCATCCTCCAGAACGCGATGTCCGGCGCCGAGCGGGTCTTCGGCCTGCTCGACAAGCCCGAGCCCGACGCGCCGGAGGCGGCGATCCCATCGCGCGGCGACCGCCCGGCCCCTGTGGGCACGGTGGTCTTCGAGGACGTGCGCTTCGGGTACAAGCCCGAGCGCCCGACGCTGCGCGGCGTGAGCTTCGCGGTGCCGCGCGGCCAGACCCTCGCCATCGTCGGCCCCACTGGCGCCGGCAAGACCTCCATCATCTCGCTGCTCCAGCGGCTCTACGAGGTCGACGAGGGCGCGGTGTTCCTCGACGGAACCGACATCCGGGCGCTGCCGCGGCACACGCTCCGACGCCGCGTCGTGGTGGTGCCGCAGGACGTGGTGCTCTTCCCCGGCGACGTGCTCTCCAACGTCGCGCCCGGCGAGGCGCAGCCCGACGAGGCCCGCGCCGAGGACATCGCCCGCCGCCTCGGGCTGCTCGACCTGCTCACCCGCCGCGGCATCGGGCTCCGCTCCCTCGTGGGCGAGCGCGGCGCCAACTTCAGCAGCGGCGAGCGGCAGCTCATCGCCCTCGCGCGCGCCCTCTACCGCGACCCCGAGGTGCTCGTGCTCGACGAGGCCACCGCGAGCCTCGACTCGGAGACCGAGGCGACGGTGCAGCGAGCCGTCGCCGAGGCGCTGCGGGGGCGCACGGCCATCGTGATCGCGCACCGGCTCAGCACCATCCGGCACGCCGACGAGATCCTCGTGATGCGGCGCGGCGAGGTGGCCGAGCGCGGCAACCACCCAGCGCTCATGGCGCTCGGAGGGGTCTACGCGAGGCTGCACCGGCTGCAGTTCGTGACCGAGGCCCCGGCGGTCGAGGCCGCGCCCGCGGCGTAGCGCCCACCGTCAGTTCTGCTGGACGACGGTCTCGCGCGGGGCGTTGGGGTCGTTGACCCCGGTGACCTCGCGCACCCGGCGGGTGAGCGCCTCGGTCTCCGGCGAGAGGTGCCAGTGCGCCCGCGGGGTGCCGTCGTCGTCGTACCAGCGCGCGAAGAGCAGGTAGGTGCGCGACTGGAGCCGACGCTCGTTCTGGTGGATCGCGTTGAAGCCGATCTCCCCTTCGGTCACCCGGAGGTCGATGCGCCGGTCGCTCGGCAGCGTCCCGTAGATGGGGTCGCGCGTCGCCGCCGCGGTCAGGCGGTACGCCCGGGAGGAGGCGTTGTCGTCGCCGAGGGTCACCGTCTCGATGCGCACCGCGACGATGAGGTCGCTCTCCGCCGACAGCCCGCGCACCTGCCGGCGCCAGTCGGCGGCCACCCGCCCGCCGAGGGCGTCGACGTCCTCGATGAAGTCCGCCGCGTCGTCGAAGTAGCGCGCGAGCTCCGGGGTGAAGGGCCGGGTGGCGACCGCGCTGCTGGTTCGGGTGCTCGCGCACGCCCCGGTGAGCGCGGCGAGGAGCACGAGGGACGAGAGTCGGTTCACGGCGCTGGGGTATCACCCTTGCGCGAGGCGGTCGAGGTCGTCTCGCGGCGCGCGTCGCAGAAGGCCCGGAGGTCCGCCGGGAGCGGCGCGGAGATCGTCAGCGAGGTCTTCTCGATGGGGTGCGTCAGGGTCACCTCCGCCGCGTGGAGGGCCTGCCGGTCGAGCAGCAGCGTCTTGCGCCGCGCCTCGTCCGGCGCCCCCTCCAGGCACGCCAGGAACATCTCGTCGCCGTGCGCGTACAGCTTGTCGCCGACGAGCGGGTGCCCCACGTGCGCGAGGTGCACCCTGATCTGGTGCTGCCGCCCGGTCTCGGGGTGGGCCGCCACCAGGGTGTACCCGTCGAGCCGCTCGATCACGTCGACCCGCGTCACCGAGGGCATCCCCCCGCGGGACACCGGTCGCACCGCCATCTTCACGCCGATCTCGCCGCCGTGCAGGCACATCGGCGCGTCGATGACCTGGTGGTCCGGGCCCACCACGCCGTGCACGAGCGCGTGGTAGGTCTTGGCGACCCTGCGCTCGGCGAAGTCCTGCTTCAGCCGCCGCTCGGCCTCGCGCGAGCGCGCCAGCAGGATCACCCCGGACGTCTCCCGGTCGATGCGGTGCGCCAGCACCACGCGCTCGTCGGGAAAGCGCTCGGCGATCACGCTGGTGAGCGTGTTGTGATGAAACTTCGCGCTCGGGTGCACCGGCAGGCCCGCGGGCTTGTCGACCGCCACCATGTGCTCGTCGATGTAGAGGATGCCGATGTCTCGCGGGGCCGGGGGCTCCTCCCAGCGCGGGCGGTAGAGGGCGATGACCTCGCCCGCCTTCACGCGATGCGACGGCCCGAGCGCCACGCCCTGCGCCGTGAAGGCGAAGTGCGACACGATCTCCTGCGCCCGGCTGCGGGTGAGCCGGGTGAGCTCGAGCGACAGCCAGCGGTCGAGTCGCATGCCGGCGCGGTCGGAGCGCACCTCGAAGACCGAGCACAGTGCGTCTTCGGGCACCGACGCGGGGCGCGCCACGGGCGGAGTCTGCCGCTCGCGCTGCTCGTCCTGCGAGTTGGTCTCTGATCGTCGTCGTTGCATTTGCGCGTCGCCGCTGGCGCCCGGGGGCAGGTCGGGAATAGCACGGAGCCCCGTGTCGCTGCTCCCCAAGACGATGCACCTGCCGCCCGCCGCCCTGGGGCTCATGCTCTGCGCGCTGACGGCGCGCGATCGACCCGGCGAGCAGCTGCGCCCCGGGGTGGTGTCTGCGCGTCGCGTGCTGGCCCCCTCCCGCGCCGCCGCCGCGCGCACGATCGGCGGCGCCGTGCGGGGTCGGGTGACCGACGAGGGCGGCCACCCGGTGCCGGGCGCCACGCTCCGATGGATCGCCGTTCGGGAGGGCGTCGCCCTCCCGCTGGTCTCGGTCACCACGGACGACGCCGGGCGCTTCGAGGTGCACGACCTCCCGCTCGGGTCGTGGTGGGTGCACGCCTCGGCGCCGGGGCGCGCCCGCGCGGTGCGCCCGCTGAGGGTCCGCGGGGCGTCGCAGGCGATCGCGCTCACCCTCGGCCCGGCCGCGTCGATCACCGGCACCACCTCCGCCCTCCGCGGCGCGAGCCGCAGCGCCCTCGGCTCGGTGCTGCTGCACGCCACCCGCGAGGGCACCACCGCCGCCGAGGACCCGGGCGTCGCCACCCGCAGCGACGCCGACGGGCGCTTCCGCCTGGAGGGCTTATCCCCGGGCACCTGGCGCATCGCGCTCGTCGCTGACGGCTTCGAGGCCCTCCAGCGCATCGGCGTCGCCGCGCCCACCGCCGACCTCGCGCTCACGCTCCGCGCCCTCGCGACGCTCACCGTCCGCGTCCTCGACGCCGCGGGCGGCCCCGCGCCCGGCGCCACGGTGGTCGTCTCGGGCTCCGGCATCTGGCCGCCCCGCTCGCTGACCACGGACGCCCGCGGGGGGGTAGGCCTCCCATCGCTCCCGGGCGGCGTCTACGAGGTCCGCGCATCGCACGGCACCACTGTCGCCGAGCCCATCGCCCCGCTCTGGATCGAGCCCGGCGAGGTGCGCGCCGCCACCGCGGTGCTGGGCGAGGGGAGGGCGCTCGCCGGCCGCGTCACCGACGCCCTCACCGGGCGCGCGCTCGTCGGCGCCAGGGTGGCGCTTACCGAGGATGGTATTTCGACCGCCCCGCGCGCGACCACCACGGACGCCGACGGGGGCTTCGGCTTCGAGGGGCTGCTCCCGCGCACCCACACGCTCTGGGTCAGGCTCCCGGGGTACGCCCCGCGCGAGGCGCTGCCGGTGGTGCCCGGGGCCGAGGCGCTGGCCGTGCGGCTCGACCCGGCGGCCACCATCGACGGCACGGTGATCGACGCCCGGGGGAGGGCCGTCGCCAACGCGCAGGTGGAGGTCGTCGCGCGCGACCTCGACAACCACCCCCGCTGGGTGAGCGCGGCGTCCACCGGCTTCCAGGACGCCCTCTTCGACGCCCAGGCGGGGCGCACGGCGGCGCTGCTCCCGCGCGGCGACCTCGGCGTGCTCCCCGGGCGTGTCCCGATCGTCCCGGTGGTGCCCGGCGCCTTCGCCACGGGGGTCGAGACGGCGGGCTTCCGCACCGACGCCGCGGGGCACTTCCGCATCACCGACCTCCCGCCGGGGAGCGCCGTCGTGAGCGTCTCCCACCCCGGGTACGCCCGCGCGGTGACCGAGGCCCTCACGCTGGTCTCGGCGCGCGCCACCGTCCACCAGATCGTGCTGCACCCGGGCGGGGCGATCCACGGGCGCGCGGTGAACGACCGGCGACTCCCGCTCGCCGGCATCGAGATCGAGCTCCGCACGCCCTCCGATCCGATGCCCCTGCGCGCCCGCACCGCCATCGATGGCACCTTCCACTTCATCGGCATCTACGGCACCGCCTCGCTCGTCGCGTGGAGCGCGGGGCGGGTGGTCGCGCGCGCCGAGGCCCGCGTCGACGACGGCGCCACCGTGCCGCTGGAGCTGGTGCTCCCGGGCTCGCTCCGGCAGGTGGAGGGCCGCGTCGTCGACGAGCGCGGCTTCCCCGTGGGCGGGGCGATGGTGACCGTCGCCTCCCTCGACGCGGGGGCCGCGGGCGCGAGCACTGGCAGCGCCGCGCCGGACGGCACCTTCGCCGTCTCCGTCGGGGGCCGCGGCGGCGTGTCGGTCGCGGTGCGCCACCCGGACTACGCCCCGCGGGAGCTCCGCCTCGCACAGGTCACGCCGTCGCTCCGGGTCGAGCTCGCGCGCGGCTCGTCGCTGCGCGCCCGGGTGCGCGACGATGGCTGCGCGAGCGACACCCCCCGGGGCACCATCGCCACCGCGTGCGGGCCGCTCACCTTCGCGCTGCGCGACACCCGCGACCTCGCGATCGACCACCTCTGCGACGGCCGCGCGACGCTACGGCTCGGCGCGGCCGGCTGCGTCCCGGTCGAGCGCGAGCTGCGGGTCGCGAGCGCGACCATCGACCTCGGCGCCATCGACCTGCGCGCGGGCGGCGCGGTGAGCGGCGAGGTGCTCGACGAGCGCGGCGATCCGGTCGAGGGCGCCACGGTGCGCGTGGCGGGCGACGAGCTCCCGCCGGTCGTCACCGACCGCTCGGGCCGCTTCGTGCTGCCGACGGTCCCCGAGGGGCAGCGCGCCCTCGTCGCCGACCACCGCGGCCGCGCCCGATCCGCCCCGCAGGAGGTGCGCGTGCTGCGGGGCACCGAGGTGCGCGGCGTCCGGCTGCGCCTCTCGGCGACGGGAGCGGCGCCCGGAAGCGCGCCCGCGTCCATCGAGCTGGCGCGCGTGCCCGGGGGCTTCCTCGTCGGCGGCGTGGCCGCGGACTCCCCGGAGGCGCGCGCGGGCCTCCAGGCGGGCGACGTGATCGCGTCCATCGACGGCCGCGAGCCCCGCGACGCGGCGGACGCGGTCGAGCGCCTGCAGGGCGTGAGCGGCTCGGTGGTGATCGTGGACGTGGAGCGGGACGGTCAGCGGCGGGTGGTGCGGCTCTCAGCCGTCGAGCGGCGGTAGCGGCGTCGGGTCGTCGACCTCGGTGATCTCCGGGCCGTCGTCCCAGGGCATCACCTCGGCGATCGCCGGGGGGCGCAGACAATACCTGGGGGTGTAATCTCCCAGCACGATCACCCGCTGGCGCACCCGCCGCGCGCCCCCGGTGCCCGCCGCCGCCCGCCGTGGAATCGTGTTCTGTCGAAAGACGCCGTCCAGCATGTGAGACCTCCTTGGCGGGCGGTCTTCGTCGCCGGGCGGGCGGGCGTTTCCGGAGGGCGGAAGATTTCCGGGGGAGGGGGGGCTCAGCGCGCGGCGGCGACGGCCCGCTGGCGCGTCAGCTCGTAGAGCGTGATCGCGGCGGCGACGGAGGCGTTGAGCGACGCGATGGGGCCCGACATCGGGATCTTCGCGAGCACGTCGCAGCGCTCCCGCACGAGGCGACGCAGGCCGCGCCCCTCACTGCCGACGACGACCACGCACGGCACGGTGAGGTCCGTGGCGGCGAGCGTCGCGGACCCTTCGGCGTCGAGCCCGACGGTCCAGAGGCCGCGCTCGCGCGCCGCGTCGAGGGCCCGTGAGAGGTTGGTCACCCGCGCGATGGCAGCGTGCTCGGTGGCCCCCGCGCTGGCGCGCACGACGGTCGGGGTCACCGGCGCCGCGCGGTCTTTCATGGTCACGATGCCGGTCGCGCCGAAGGCCACGGCCGAGCGCACGATCGCGCCGAAGTTGTGCGGGTCGGTGACCTCGTCGAGCGCCACGAGGAACCCTGAGGGGCCGGCGGCCACGGTGCGGTCGAGGAGCTCGTCGAAGCTCGCATAGGCGAAGTCTTCTCCCGAGAGCCCGATGACCCCCTGGTGGCGGTCACCCTCGGCGAGGGCGTTGAGCTCCTCCATCGGCTTGAACTCGATGGAGACCCCGCGATTCTTCGCGTCGGTGACGACGTCGCGCAGGGCCCCACGGGCGCCCTCCTCGTGCACGTAGATGACCGCGATGGACTGGGCGTGGGCGGCGAGGGCCTCCCGCACCGCCCGCACCCCGAGGAGGACCCTGCGCATCAGAGACCGAGATCGCCCAGGTCCGGCTCGCTCGACGCGCCGCCGCCGCCCGACCCGGCGGGCCGCGCCGGTCGCCGGGCGCCGCCGCTCGACGAGTGGGGCCGCGAGGTGGTCGTCGCCGGTCGCGCGCCGCTGGGCGCCGTCGCCGCCGCGAGGGCCGCCGCGTTCTGCGACGCCAGCAGCGCCGCCGCCGCCTGCCGCTGCCGATCGGCCTCGGCCTCCGCCACGCGCCGCCGCGCATCCTCCGCCGCGCGCTCTGCGACCACCCGTCGCTCCTCGGCGTCACGCCGGGCCGTCTCCGCGCGCCGGGCGTCCTCGGCCCGCGCCTCCTGCTGCGGCTTCACGACGCCGAAGAACACACCCGCGCCGAGCACGCCCACCAGCACGAACACCCCGCCCGCCGCCGCGGCCGGGTTGATGCCCTTCTTCTTCTGCGACTCGATGACGGCGAGCTTCTGCTCCTGCTCCATCCGCAGCTGCATCTCGCGCTCGCGCTGCTTCGACTCCGCCTCGAGCCGGATGCGCAGCTCGCTCTCCTCGCGCTCACGGCGGGTGCGCTCCTCGAGCTCACGGCGGGCGCGCTCCTCGTTGGCCCGGGCCTCCTCCGCCGCGCGCACCTTGGCGAGGCGCTCGTCCTCCTCGCGCTTGCGGGCGTCCTCGAGCCTCATCCGCTCGCCCTCTTCGGCGCGCTTTTTCTCGTCCTCCTCCTGCTTGATGCGATCCTCCTCGATCTCCATCAGGCTCCGGAGCGAGAACATCACCGAGTCTTCCTTCTGCTGCTGGCTCATCGTTCGCTCTCCTCAGCGCTCGCGCGCACCTGTCGCCATCGTCGAAGCGTTCCGGTGGCTTGTGCCACCAAAGGAATATTCCTGCAATACGGGAACCGCCCGTGCGCCCTTCGAGGCCCGCAGCGGCCCGCGAAAGCCCGTCACTCCCGCCAGAAGAACTTCCAGGGGTTGTGCTTGAGGTCGCGGATCATCTCCTGGAGGTCGTCGTAGATCTCCTCGTCCATCAGGAGCGCCCCGACCGTCCCATGGCCCGCGCGCACCCGGGTGCTCACGGCCTGCACGTCGGTCATCACGGTGTTGGCCCGCTCGGTGAGGGTGCGCACCTCGCGCAGGGTGCGCTGGAGGTCCTGGATCTGCGGGTCTCCGACGCCCTGGGCGATGTGATCGAGCCGCGCCATCAGCGCCCGCGCGTCGCGGGAGAGCGGCGGCGCCTCGCGGTCGATGGTCGTCAGGATGGACTCCGCGCGCTGGATGATGCGCCGGGCCTGCGCGCCGTCGACGTAGCGGTCGCGCGCGGCGTTGACGAGCCCGTCGGCGTCCCGGATGGCGCGGTCGGTGTTCTCGAGGATGCTGTCGACGCGCCCGGCGTTGCGGTGCAGCACGCCGCGGGTCTCGTGGAGCACGCCGGAGAGGTCATCGACCATCGCGCCGATCTGCCGTCGGTTGGAGCGCAGCGCCGTGACGGTGTCGTCGAGGAGCGAGTAGGCGCGGGCGATGAAGAGGTCGATGCGCGGCGGGTCGATGCCCTCGACCGGGCGCGAGATGTCGAGCGCGGGCTGCGTGGCCGTGCCCGGGTCGATGGCGAGAAACTGCTCTCCCAGCACGCCCTGCGTGGTGACATAGAAGGCCGCGTCGGCGTGCAGCTCGGGGCGGTATCGCTCGTCGACCTCGATGTGCACCCGCACGAGCGCGCTGCGGCCGGTGCGCGGGTCGACCTGCGGCCCGCGGAACTCCAGCCGGTCGACCTGGCCCACCCTCACGCCGGCGATCTTCACCGGCGCGCCGCCCTGGAGACCGCCCGGGTTGTTGAAATCCACCGCGATGGGGAAGCGCTTCCCGAAGTGCACGCCCCCCATCACCAGCACCAGCGCCACGAGCAGGCCCGCGGCGACGAGCACCAGCAGCCCTACCTTCACCTCGATCGATCGCGCGGCGGCCATCAGCGTTGGGCCGGGAGACTACCGTTGAATCGCATCGCCCTATACCTCCATCGGACCTTCGGCGATGCCGCGGGTGAACTGGGCGACGATCGGGTCGTCGCTGGCCCGGAACTCCTCGGGAGTTCCGACCTTCCGCAACGTCCCCTTGTAGAGGAAGGCGATGCGGTCGGCGATGCTGAAGATCGACGCGAGGTCGTGCGACACCACGATGCTGGTGACCCCGCGCTTGTCGGACAGCTCGCGGATCAGCCGGTCGACCCGCCGGGCGCTCACCGGGTCGAGCGACGTGGTGGGCTCGTCGAAGAGGACGTACCTGGGGTCGACGGTGAGGGCGCGGGCGATGGCCACGCGCTTGCGCATCCCGTCGCCGAGCTCGGCGGGGTATCGGTCACCGTAGGCGTGCATGTGCACCACCTCGAGCCGCTGCCTCGCTTCGGCGAGGGCCTCCTTCATCGAGAGCCCGCGGTGCTTGCGCAGCGGGAGCGCGACGTTCTCCGCGCAGGTCATCGAGTCGAAGAGGGTGGAGTGCTGGAAGACCATCGCGCACACCCGCCGCACCTCGTAGAGCGCGGCGGTGTCGAGCCGCGAGACGTCCCGGCCGTCGACGAAGATCTCCCCGGAGTCGGGCTTGAGCAGCCCGATGAGGTGCTTGATGAGCACGCTCTTCCCGGCCCCGGAGGCGCCGATGAGGAAGAACACCTCGCCGTCGGGGATGACGAGGTCGACCCCGTCGAGCACCACCTTCGGGCCGAAGCTCTTCCGGATGCCGCGGAACTCGATCACACGAACACCACGAAGCCCGCGCCCGAGATCACCAGGTCGAGCATGATCACCGCGAGGGAGCTGTTGACCACGGCGCTGGTGGTGGCCGACCCGACGCCCTCGCTGCCCCCGCGGGTGGTGAGCCCGCACCACCCCGACACGATGGGAATCGCCGCGCCGTACGCGACGCACTTGAGCAGACCCGTGATGAGGTCGCCGCGGTCGAGCAGCGAGAAGTTGATGTACGTGAGCGGCTGCACGTCGAAGACGAACCACGCCGTCGCGCCGCCCGCCGCGAAGCTCACCAGGCCCGAGAACATCACCAGCGCCGCGGTCATGATCACGGATGCGATGAAGCGCGGCACCACGAGGTGGTCCACCGGGTCGACGCCGCACATCCGCAGGGCGTCGACCTGCTCGGTCACCACCATGCTCCCGATCTCCGCCGCGATGCCCGCGCCCACCCGCGTGGCGAGCATCATGGCCGCGATGGTGGGCCCGAGGTCGCGCACCAGGAGCTCGAGGAAGGTCGCGCCCAGCAGCGTGAGGTCGGGCACCACCCGCAGCAGCTGCAGCCCGCTCTGGAACACCAGGATCATCCCGATGAAGCCCATCGTCACCGAGAGGAAGAAGGCCGAGCGGTAGCCGACCTCGAAGCACTGCCGCGCGACCTCCCCGGGCTCGCGCCGCCCCTTCGCGGTCCAGTAGAGCGTGCGCAGGAAGACCCCCTGCAGCTCGCGCGCGTCCGCCAGCACGCGCCGGGCGGCGGCCTCCGCGGGCCCCTGCGGGCGCTCCATCGCGTGGGGCTCGGCGCTCATTGCAGCACGTAGGTCGCGAGGTAGTCGCAGACGAAGATGCCCGTCGCGCTCGCCACCACCGAGGCGTTGACGGCGCGGCCCACGCCCGGCGCCCCGCCGGTCACGGCGAGCCCGAAATGGCTGCTGGAGAGGGCGATCACGCCGCCGAAGAGGGCGCTCTTGATGAGCCCCGTGGCCATGTCCCACACCCGGATGGTCTCGATGAAGCCGTTCCAGAAGGTGGCGGTGCTCACGCCGAGGAGGGCGTCGCCCATGAAGGCCGCGCCCGCGAGCGCGAGCACGTCACCGTAGATGGTGAGCACGAAGAGCATCACCACCATCGCGATCACCCGCGGCAGGATCAGGTACGAGAGCGGGTCGATCGCCAGGGTCTCGAGCGCGTCGATCTGCTCGGTGACCGTCATCGTGGCGAGCTCGGCGGTGTTGTTCGCGCCCACGCGGCCGGAGAACATCAGCGCGATGAGGATGGGCCCGACCTCGCGCAGCGTCGCGAAGCCCGCGCCCCACCCGAGCAGCCCCTCGGCCCCGAAGCGACGGATGAGCACCCCCGCCTGGATCACCATGATCCCGCCGGTGAAGAGCGCGGTCACGCCGACGATGGGCAACGAGCGCACCCCCATGCGGTGAAGGTTGCGCCAGAGCTCTGGCCCATCGAGCCGCGGCGGCGCCATCCGCCGCAGCAGGCGCCCGGCGAGCACCGCCGCCCCGCCGACGTCCGTCGCCAGGGAGAGCACCGCGCGGCCGGTCTGCGCGGAGATGCCTTCGTCCTCGGTCGCCATTGGGGTGGAGTGTTGCGCGGCGGAGCCTACAACGGCCCGTCGACCTCCCCATGGACGAACTGCTTCACCACCGGGTGAAGCGACCCGTGCGCCTCGGCGGTGGTCCCGTCGAAGATCAGCGCGCCGTCGAGCATCATCCCCACCCGGTCGGTGACCGTGAGCAGGCGGTCGATGTCGCTCGACACCATCACCACCGTGGCCCCGGCCTCCTGCTGCTCGCGGCGCAGCAGGTCGAAGATCTTCTGCGAGGTCACCGGGTCGAGCCCCGCCGCGGGCTCGTCGTAGAGCACAACCTCCGCGCGGGTGACCGTGGCGCGCGCCACCCCGACGCGCTTCTTCTGCCCCCCGGAGAGGCCCCCCGGGAGGCGCTGCTCGAAGCCCGGGAGGGACACCGCGCGCAGCCGGTCGGCCACCCGCGAGGCGATCTCGGCCTCGTCGGTGATCCCGCGGCGCCGCAGCGGAAACGCGATGTTCTCGGCCACCGTGAGGTGATCGAAGAGGGCGTTGTTCTGGAAGAGCATCCCGACCCGGTTGCGCACCGCCTGCAGGGACACCTCGTCGAGGGCCTCGATCGCCTGCCCGAACACCCGCACCGACCCCAGCTCCGGGCGAAGCAGGCCCGCGAGGCACTTGAGCAGCACGCTCTTCCCCGCGGCGCCGGGCCCGATGAGACCGTAGAGGCACCCCGTCGGCACCGTCAGGGTGACGTCGCGTAGCACCGGCGCCGCGAACCGCTTCCACACCTTCGTGACCTCGATCATCACGCGAACGATCCCACACCCGTGACATCGGTGTACCTTCCCCGGCGCTCCCCTATGGCTCCCCGGTGGCTCCTCGTCTTCATTCCCCTCGTCGCGTGCAGCTCCCGCAATGAGACTGCGTACGGGTCGTGCCAGGCCTCGGCGGCCTGTGCGGAGGCCACGCCGCGCTGCGTGCTCTTCAACAACCGCCTCACGGGTCGCCAGATCGGGCTCTGCACCGTGGCGTGCACCACCAGCGCGGACTGTCCCGACCGCGGGGTGTGCATCAACACCGAGACCGCCGCGCTCGGCTCGGTGTGCGTACAGCGCTGCTCCGACGCGTCCGAGTGCCGCTTCCCGAGCGCCATCTGCCCCAACGTCCGGCCGGCCGGGCAGCCGAGCGAAAACGGCTGCGTCCCGTAGCGGACTACCACCGGGCCCGCGGGTGGTTGTATGCCCTCCGGCGTGATGACCACCCAGGACACCGCCGCCTCCAGGCTACAACCCGTCGTCGAGCGCACCTTCGCCGACCGCACCCTGCTCCGCTCTCCCGAGAGCACCGCGGCCGTCGAGGAGACCCTCGACCTGCTCGATCGTGGCGTGATCCGCGTCGCCACGCGCGACAGCGCCAGCTGGACCGTGCACCCGTGGATCAAGCAGGCGATCCTGCTGTATTTCGCGCTGCGCCCGATGGAGCGCACGAGCGCCGGCCCGCTCTCCTTCCACGACAAGATCCCGATCAAGACCCCGCCGGAGGGCGTGCGCATCGTGCCGCCGGGCACCGTGCGCTACGGCGCCTACGTCGCCCCGGGCGCGATCGTGATGCCCGGCTACGTCAACATCGGCGCGTACGTCGACTCGGGCTCGATGGTCGACACCTGGGCGACGGTCGGGTCGTGCGCGCAGATCGGCCGCGACGTCCACCTCGCGGGCGGCGTGGGCATCGGCGGGGTGCTCGAGCCGCCGGGCGCGCGCCCGGTCATCATCGAGGACGGCGCCTTCGTCGGGTCGCGGGTCATCGTCGTGGAGGGCGTCCACGTCGAGCAGGAGGCGGTGCTCGGCGCCGGGGTCGTGCTCACGTCGAGCACGGCCATCGTCGACGTCACCGGGGAGTCGCCCGTCGAGTGGAAGGGGCGCATCCCGGCGCGCAGCGTGGTGATCCCCGGCATGCGCCCGAAGCGCTTCCCGGCGGGGGAGTACAACGTCCCGTGCGCGCTCATCATCGGGCGGCGCTCGGAGAGCACCGACCGCAAGACCTCCCTGGAGCGAGCCCTCCGCGACCACGAGGTGTCGGTGTGAGCGTCACCCCGGTTGAACAGCACCTCCTCGACCTGTGCGCGATCCCGTCGCTGACCGGCGACGAGGGCGCCATCTGCGATCGGGTCGAGTCGCAGCTCCGCGCGCTGCTCGGCGACGACGCGGTCGCTCGCGACGGCCACAGCCTGGTGGTGACCCCGCGGGTGCAGTCCAGCGGTCCGCCCGTGGTGCTGGCGGGCCACTTCGACGTGGTGAAGACCGAGCACGACGGCCCGACCCGCGTGGAGGGCGACCGCATCTACGGCGCGGGCGCGGCGGACATGAAGTCGGGCCTGGCGGTGATGCTCTGCCTGCTCGAAGACCTCGCGCGCGGGGCTGCGCCGAAGGGTCGACCGACCTTCGTGTTCTATGAGCGCGAGGAGGGCCCCTTCCTCGAGAATCGCCTCGGCGACCTCCTGGAGAACTTCCCGGCGCTGAAGACCGCCGCGCTCGCGGTGTGCCTCGAGCCGAGCTCCAACCAGCTCCAGCTGGGGTGCATGGGCAGCTTGCACGCCCGCGTCCACTTTCATGGGCGCACCTCCCACAGCGCCCGCCCCTGGCAGGGCGAGAACGCCATCCACAAGTCCGGCGCCTTCCTCGCGCGGCTGGGCGCGCTGGCGCCGCGCGACGTGACCATCGAAGGGATGCTCTACCGGGAGGTCATCTCCGCGACGCTCGCCGAGGGCGGCCGCGGTCGCAACATCGTCCCCGATCGCTTCAGCCTCAACGTCAACCACCGCTTTGCGCCCGGGCGCACGCCCGACGACGCCATCGCCGACCTCGAGGCCCTGGTGCAGGGGGAGGCCGAAATCGAGGTGTTCGACCGATCCCCCTCGGCCCCTCCCTTCCGCGAGAACCCGCTGGTGAAGAGCCTCGTCGACGAGGGCGTCGAGGGCGTCGAGCCCAAGCAGGCGTGGACCGACGTCGCCCGCTTCGCGAGCGTCGGGGTCGCGGCGGTCAACCTCGGCCCCGGCACCCAGGCCCAGGCGCACCAGCGAAACGAATGGACCGACCGCGCGTCCCTCGAACGCGGGCTCGCCATCTTCCGCAGCTGGCTCCTGGGCGTCGCTTGATCCGCTCCCCCCGCCGCGGGCTTGTCCACCGATGAGACTTCCCGCCCGGCTCGCGCTGTTGCTCGGGCTCAGCGCTCCGGTGGCGGCGTGGGCGCAGCCGGCCGCGTCACCGGCGACCTCCGCGGGCAACACCGGCCTCGTGGTGCGCCCTGGCCTGGAGGTCTTCGCCCAGTACGGGGTGCGCTCGACCGCGGTCGCGGGGGCCTCGTCGACGTGGTCGCACGCCTTCGATGCGCCGCGGGTGCACGCCGCGTTGACGGGGGAGTACGGCGACGCGCGCGCCCGGGTGCTGCTGGAGGCGGTGAGCTCGACGCTCGGCGGAACCATCCCCGGCGTGCCCGCCGACGCGTTCGTCTTCCGTCTGCGCGAGGCCTACGCGGGCTGGACCCCGGGCCGCATGCTGCGAGTCCAGCTCGGGGTGGTCCCGACCCTGACCATCCCCGAGGTGGAGGGCACGTGGCGGCTGCGGGCGATCGCGCCCACCGCCCTCGAGCAGTCCACCCTGGGCGCTCCGGCCGACCTCGGCGCGACCGTCAGGGTGCAGCTTCCGCGGTCCTTCGGGTGGGTGGGCGTCGGCGCCTACAACGGCGAGGGCTACACCGGTCGCGAACTTGATCGTGGCAAGGGCGTCGAGCTGGCCGCCTCGGTGCACCCGATTCCGGCGATGGGCTTCGCCCCGCTGGCCGTGTTCGCTTCGTACACGGTCGGTTCGTCGGGTGTCGCTTCGACACGCGCCGACCGGCTCACCGCGGGTCTCCTCTGGCAGGGCACCACCATCCGGGCAGGCGCGGTGGGCACCATCGCGTGGGGCGTCGCGGGAGACGCCGGGCGCGTCGCGTACCTGCTCGAGGCCTTCACGCGGGTCGAGCCCATGGAGCGCCTGCTGGTGGGGCTCCGCTACACCTATCAGCAGCGCGACGACCGGTTCGAGGGCAACCAGGTCCATACGGCGCTCGGCACTGTGGGATATCGGGTGATCGACCCGCTCGAGGTCTTCGCGGCGGTGGGACGATCGGCGCCCGGCGCCACCGCCTCTGCGGCTCAACCGGGCAGCGATCAATGGGAGTTTCGTATCGTGAGTCGCGGTGTGTACTGATAAGGATGGACATGAAACTGACATGGCAGTGGCTCGCGCTGATCGGCATTGTGGGATGTGATGACACGACTCCAGCCGTCACCGACGTGCCGGTGGTGCCCACCGATGTGCAGACGGACGCCGTCGCAGACGCGGGCAATCCGGACGATGTGGGCAATCCGAACGATGTGGGCAATCCGAACGATGTGCCCATGACTGGAGATGTGCCTGCCGCCGGGCGGGTCGTGATCAATGAGATACAGGCCGCTGGAGACGACTGGGTCGAGCTCACGAACGTCGGCGGTGCGCCGGTCGACCTCGGCGGCCTCATCCTTGCGGACTCGGACACCTCCGTCGACGGGGGTGCGCCGCGGCTCACCGACGGGCTCACCTTCCCGGCTGGCACCTCCCTCGCGCCGGGGCAGTACCTCCTGGTGGTCGCCGACCTCTCCGACGCTGGCAGCGGGCCTCAGATGACCTGTCTCGGCGATGCGGGTCCGACGACCTGCTACCACGCCAATTTCGGCATCAGCGCACCGCGGGGTGAGCGCATCTACCTGATCGGGGCGGGCGGCGCCGAGGTGGCGACCGCGGACTATCCCCCCAACGCCGTCGCAGCCGGGCGCACCTGGGGACGGCTCCCGGACGGCGCTGGTGACTTCGCGGCGACCGCGCCAACCCCGGGTGCGCGCAACACTGCGCCGTGATTGCCCGCTCCCCCGCGCGCTGTTAGAGGGAGCGCGTGCCCCCTGCAAGCCATGACATCCAGCGAGACCCGGTCGGTTCCTACCTCGAAGAGTGGGAGGCCCTGCTCGCCGGGTGGGGTGAGCGCCCCTTCCGGGCGAAGCAGGTGTTCCGCTGGATCCACACGCGTTCGGTCGCCGACCCGGCGGGGATGACGGACATCGCGAAGACGCTGCGCGAGAAGCTCACCGGCGCGACGCTTCACATGCCGGTCGTCATCGAGCGCCTTCACCGCGCCGCCGACGACACCCGCAAGGTGCTCGTGGGCTTCCCCGACACGCCCGGCAGCGGAACCGTCGAGACGGTCCTGATCCCGCCGATGCCCGACGATGACGCCGACGACGAGCTCGACGACGAGCCCAACCCCGCAATGCCCCGAATCGCCGCACGACGGGTCACCCAGTGCATCTCGACGCAGGTCGGCTGCGCGATGGGCTGCGTGTTCTGCGCTTCGGGCGTGGCGGGCCTCAAGCGCCACCTGACGGCGGGGGAGATCGTCGGGCAGGTGCTGCTCGGGCGCACGCTGCTCGACGAGGGCGAGGCCATCCGCAACGTCGTGTTGATGGGCATGGGTGAGCCGCTGCACAACTACGACGCGGTGGCGCGCGCGCTGCGACTGCTCACGCACCGCGACGGGCTCGACCTCTCCACGCGTCGGGTGACCGTCAGCACCTCCGGGCTGGTCCCGGAAATCGACCGGCTCGGGGAGGACTTCCGGGGCGAGGTGGCGCTGGCGATCTCGCTGCACGCGCCGACCGACGAGCTCCGCTCCTCGCTGATGCCGATCAACCGCCGCTATCCCCTCGCGGAGCTCATGCCCGCGCTGCGCCGCTATCCCCTCGCGCGCCGCCGCCGGATCACGGTGGAGTACACGCTCATCCGCGGGGTCAACGACCAGGCGGCGCACGCGCGCGCGCTGTCGAAGCTGCTCCGGGGCCTCTCGGTGAAGGTGAACCTCATCCCGCTCAACCCCGTGGAGGGCGTTCCCTACGCAGCGCCGGTGCGGGACGACGTGCTGTCGTTCCAGACGCGCCTGCGCGACGACGGGTACAGCGTGTTCATCCGGAAGACGCGCGGCGACGACATCGACGCGGCCTGCGGCCAGCTGGCGCTCCAGGGTGCGAAGCCCGTGAAGCGCACGCTTCCGGTCTTCGGAGGGGCCCGCGACACGTGAGCGAGCGCGAGCCACCGCCCGACGACCGCCGGGCGCGATCGCTGCTCGCGGCGCTCACGGTGCTGCTCGGGGCCGTGCTGCTGCTCGCCGAGTTCGCCCCGGGCGCGACGGCGGTGCTGCCCTACTCGGAGTTCCGAACCCGGGTACAGGCGGGGCGAGTCGCCTCGGTGGTGATCGGCGACCGGATGATCCGCGGGCGCTACCGGCGACCGGCCACGGCCGCGCCGCCGCGCCCGCGCTCTCCGATGGATTTCGAGGTGGTCCGTGTCGCCGACCCGCAGCTGATCCCGATGCTCGCGGAGAAGGGGGTCGCCTTCGAGGGCACCGCCGACGCGCGGTGGCTGTCCTGGGCGCTCACCGCGGGCCTCACGCTGCTCGCGTTGCTTCTCCTGGGGCGCTGGCTCCTTCAGCGGGTGCAGGGGCCCAGCGGGGGCGTGCTGTCCTTCGGCAAGAGCCGGGGGAGGGTGGCGGGCGAGAAGGACGTCACGGTCCGCTTCGACGACGTCGCCGGGGTCGACGAGGCCAAGCGCGAGCTGCTCGAGGTGGTGGAGTTTCTTCGCGACGCCGAGCGCTTCAAGCGGGTGGGCGCGCGCATCCCCCGCGGCGTGCTGCTGGTGGGTCCGCCGGGCACCGGCAAGACGCTGCTCGCGAAGGCGGTCGCGGGCGAGGCGCGGGTGCCCTTCATCTCCCTGAGCGGCAGCGAGTTCGTCGAGATGTTCGTGGGGGTCGGCGCGGCCCGGGTGCGCGACCTCTTCGAGGGAGCCCAGGCGCAGGCGCCGTGCATCGTATTCATCGATGAACTCGACGCGCTCGGGCGCAGCCGCGGCGGCAGCGCGATGGGGTCCAACGAGGAGCGCGAGCAGACGCTCAACCAGCTCCTGGTCGAGATGGACGGCTTCGCGACCAACAACGGCGTGATCGTGCTGGCGGCGACCAATCGGCCCGAGATCCTCGACGCGGCGCTCCTTCGGCCTGGGCGCTTCGATCGCCAGGTGCTGGTCGACCGCCCCGACCGGTCGGGGCGACTGGCGATCTTGAAGGTGCATGCCCGGACGGTGTCGCTGGCGCCCGACGTCGACATGGAGACCATCGCGCTCGAGACCACGGGCTACGCGGGCGCCGACCTGGCCAACCTCATCAACGAGGGCGCGCTGCTGGCCGCCCGCCGCGGCGCCTCGGCGGCGACGGGCGCCGACCTCCAGGAGGCGATGGAGCGCGTGGCGGCGGGCCTGGAGCGCCGCTCGCGGGTGCTCTCTCCCGACGAGCGTCGTCGTGTCGCGTACCACGAGCTGGGTCACGCGCTCGTGGGCGAGGTGCTGGGCGGCGCGTCGCGGGTGACCAAGGTGTCCATCGTTCCGCGAGGGCTCGGGGCCCTTGGGTACACCTTGAAGCGCCCCACCGAGGATCGATACCTCATGACGGAGAGCGAGCTGCGCGCGCAGCTGGCTACGCTCCTGGGCGGGCGCGTGGCGGAGGCGTTGTTCCTTGGGGAGGTCTCCACCGGTGCGGCGAGTGACCTGTCGCAGGCGACGGAGATGGCGCGCGCGATGGTGGTCGAGTTTGGGATGTCCCCGAAGCTCGGCGCGCTGTCCCTCGGTCGCGGCCGTCAGATCGGCGACTGGGGTCTGATGGCGGAGCACGGCGGCGGCTCCGAGCACGGCGGCGAGCTGGCCGACCTCGTCGACACGGAGATCCGGTTGATGGTGTCGATGGCGGAGAGTGTCGCGCGCAAGGTGTTGGAAGACCGCGGTCCCGCGGTCCACTCCATTGCCGCGACGCTGCTGGAGCGGGAGCACCTCGACGGTGCCGAGCTGCGAACGTTGTTGGAAGAGGCGATGCGAGGAGACGTGGCGAGATGATGACGCGCGCGGGTCGATGCAGGGTGTACTGCCTGGTGGGATTCACCCTGCTGGTGGGCTGTGGTCGCACCGAGCTCGAGGGCGATTCGCCCGATCCGGGCGATGGCGCGCTCGAGGAGCGCCCGACGCTCGACGTGCCGGCGGCCGATCGCGCGGACGGGGGCCCGATCGACGTTCCGATCGACCCTCGTGATTCGGGCGACGTGGAGGACGTGCTCGACGTCGAGGATGTGGAAGACGCCGACGACGTCGAGGACGCGCTCGACGTGGAGGACGTCGATGACGTCGACGACGTCGACGATGTGCGCGACGTGCCCGACCGCCCCGACGGGGCGGACGCCGGTTGCTTCGACTGCGCCCCGGGCGACCGGTGTTGCGCTGGCGCCTGCATCGACGTGGCCAGTGATCGGGAGAACTGCGGTGGCTGCGGCGTGGCTTGCAGGGCGGGGGACGTGTGCGTGGCGGGCGGGTGCCGGCCGGCGAGTGCGTGCGGTCCTGGCGGGCTCTGCGCGCGCGGGCAGCTGTGCTGCAGCGAGCGGTGCATCGACGTGATCAGCGACCGGGCCAACTGCGGCGCCTGCGGGCTGGTGTGCAGCGACACGCAACGATGCACCTCGGGGCGCTGCGAGTCGGTCGGCTGCGGAGGGGGTCTGCCCTGCGCCCCGGGGGCGTCGTGCTGCGGAGACCGCTGCGTCGATGTCCGCTCCGATGTCGCGAACTGCGGTGCCTGCGGTGTCACGTGCCGTCCAGGGCAGGAGTGCTCAGCTGGTCGATGCGCCACGCCGGTGATGGGTTGCGGCGGCGGCCCGGCGTGTGCCCCGGGGCTCCAGTGCTGCGGAGTCTTCTGCGTCGACGTGAGCGGCGACCTCAGCAACTGCGGTGCGTGCGGCCGGGCGTGCGTTGCCCCGCCTGGAACGTCCGTGGTGTGTCGCTCGAGCGCGTGCGTGATCGGCGCCTGCCTCCCGGGTTTTGCCGACTGCAACGGCCAGGCGGGCGACGGATGCGAGGTCAACATCGCGTCAGACGCATCGAACTGCGGTCGCTGCGGTGGGGCGTGCATGGCGGGTGCTGCGTGCAACGACGGCGTATGCGGGCGACCGAGCACGGGTGGCGAAGGGGCGTTCAACCCGAGGGTCAACCCCACGTACCTGCGCCCCGGGGTGCACAACTTCACGACCATCAACGTGCCCGCGGGCGTGGTGGTGTTCGTTGCCGGCGGGGGTGAGGACAACGGCACGCTCGACCTGCGTGCGACCGGCGACGTGGTGATCGACGGCACGGTCGACGTGTCCGGTGGACCGGGCAGCCAGTCGACGATCACCTCGCGCAATACGCGTGAGGGCAGGGCGGGCGCGGGCGGGTTCACGGGTGATCCCCGCACGGCGACGCCCGGGCCTGCGTGCGAGTGGGTTGCGGGGGTCTCCGGCGGCAACGGCCGGGGCACCGCGGGAACGACCGGAACCTGCGCGATCGGCACCAACACGGCATGCATCGCGGACAACCCCACCCGCTTGATCTTCGCATCGCCGGCGGCGCAGTTCGGCGGTGGCGGTGGGGTCTTCACCGGGTTTCGTGCGTACGGGGCTGGCGGCGGCGGGCTGGCGGGGGGCGGGGCAGGGGCGCTCGGTGCGGTCTTCCCGGGCCAGTCGGATTGTTCCGGGGTGACCGCGGGCGGCGGAGCGCCAGTCGGTCGCGGCGGCAGCGCCGGCGCGATCGCGACGTACAACGGTCGCGACGGCGTGCTGGGACAGACCCAGTGCCCCGGATCGCGCCCTGACATTCCGGCCTCGTGGGTCGGCGGTGGCGGCGGTGGCAGCATCGGTCGCGAGGCTGCGGGCGACCTCGCGGTCGACCGCACGTTCTACCCGGGTTCCGGGGGCGGGGGCGGGAGCAGCGACTACCTCAATCGCCCGGCGTTCGGTGGAACCTCTGGCGGCGGCGGTGGCGGCGGAGCGCTCCGGATCTGGTCGGACACGCGCATCACGATCAACGGCAGGGTCCTCGCGAACGGTGGCGAAGGAGGGGACGCATACATCGGAACCAACCGCGCGGCAGGCTGCGACCCGCAGCCGGGTGCTGCGGGTGGCGGCGGCTCTGGCGGTGTGGTCTTCCTGCGCGCTCCGACCCTCACCGTCACGGCGCGCGGAGAGGTGTCCGCTGCTGGTGGCCCGGGCGGTGCGGGGAGCCTGTATGCAACGGGGGGCGCCGGGGGCGCCGGGGGATTGGGGCGAATCCGCTTGAGCGTGGACAGTGCGCGTTGCCGCCTGGACGGGCGCTTCACGCCGGCGCTCACCGCTGGTTGCGCGGTGACTGTCGGCAGCGGCGCTCCGGGTCAGGTATTCGTCGCGACCTATCCTCGCTGAACTCGAAGCCCCCGGCGAGACCCGCCGGGGCGGCGGAGGGTTTGCGCTGCCAGCTGACACTCCCATCAAGAACGCCGGGCACCCGCGCCGCACAAACGCAGTGGTTCGCAGGTCGTAGGACCAAGCGTGGAGGTTGTGGGTCGCGCACGGCGGGGTGCCGTGAGGGCCTTCCGCCGTTCCATGGAATGGTCGGCGGGGCGCTGGTGGGCTTGCCGCATCCGCCCTTCAAGCGACGGATGACGCCTATGGGTGGCGGAGCATCCCGATCACACCCGCATCACAGGTCGATCGTGGCTTCATGGCGGCAGGGATGGACGGCGACTCGCATCTCGGATTGGCGAGTCCACCCTTCAGACCACACCGAGGGTGTGGATGATCTGAAGGATGGAACTCGACTGGAGAGCAGGAGTGAGGAGAGGTCGGGACGGAAGGGGGGGGCCATGCTCACCGTGCGGTGAACATGTTGCTCACTCGAGCTCGTTCACGATCACGATCTGGGCGCCCTGGATCTCGCCGGCGTTCAGCGCGGCAGCGCGGCTGAAGGTCGAGTTCGCGCCGTCGCCGTCGATGTTGCCGATCGCGATGGCGTTGAAGTCCGAGGCCGTGGCGGCGGCGGAGTACTGGTAGTAGAGCGGGGCGTCGATCGAGAACCCGATCGCGCTCCAGCCCGAGTTGCCGGTGAAGGCCGTGGGCTGAGCGGGGAACTTCGACGCGGAGGGCGTGCCGGTCGGGGTGGCGGTGGCCGACGCGAAGCTGGCGATGCTCTGCTCCGACGACTGGTTGAAGTAGCTCACTTCGCCCTGGTAGATCTTCGAGATGTTGCCAGTGGCCTCGCTCGTCTTCGAACGCTTCACGTAGCGGGTGAACGCGGGGATGGCGACCGCCGCGAGGATGCCGAGGATGACCACGACGATCATGAGCTCAACCAGGGTGAAGCCAGCGAGAACCTTCTTCATGGAACGCTTCATCGAAGTACCCTCCGTCCGTTGATTGATCTGTCAGTTCGAACCACTCGACTGCCAGAACCTCGGATTGGACGGAGGAGACCATTGCAGTCAACATGCCAGCGCGTCAGGAGTCGATCCCGACGGCAACGGTCGGAGCCATATCTCCCTAGAGCTCCGAGAAACCACCCGATCGGGTGAGGGCCTCCCGGCCGCACCCTCCGGGCTATCCCCCCCACTTGGGTGACGCGAATGGTCACCCTGCTTGCCCGATTCGGGCATCGCACATGCCCCTCGGTGTCCGCCCCGCACAGGTTCAGGTCGGTCGGAGCGGCCAGCCCGAGCGTGGTCAACCGCAGAGACAGTTCGACCGTGTGATCTTGGCCGATGGTCGAACCCCCCCGGGAGACGACCATCAGATGCGCTGTGGAAAGCTGGAGCCACCCAAGGGATTTGAACCCTCGACCTACGGTTTACGAAACCGTTGCTCTACCCCTGAGCTAGGGTGGCGAACAGAGGGCCGCTTCTATCACAGCCCGCTCGTGTTGCAAGAGGGAATGTCGGTGGTTGGCGTGGCGGTCGGCATTCTGTAGGACAGGCATCGATGCCCCCTCCTCGAACCATCGACCTCCGCTCGGATACCGTGACCCGTCCCACGCCTGGGATGCGTGCCGCCATGGCGTCGGCCGTCGTAGGCGACGACGTCTTCGGAGAAGACCCGACCGTCGCCGACCTGGAGCGCCGGGTCGCGGCCCTCATGGGTCGGGAGTACGGCTTGTTTGTTCCGTCTGGGACGATGGGCAACCAGATCGCCCTCCAGCTACACGCCCGCCACGGCGACGAGGTCCTGGTGGCCGACGGGGCTCACTGCCTCTGGTACGAGTCGGGAGCGGCCGCGGCCATCGCAGGCGTGCAACTCGTCGCCGTGGGAACCGGCGGACTGGTCACGCCCGACGAACTGCGGGCGGCGCTTCGGCCCAGGGTCGACTGGTGCCCGAAGACCAGCGCGCTCGTCCTCGAGAACACCCACAACCGCGCGGGTGGAAAGATCATCGATCTGGCTGTCAGCCGAGCCGTCATCACGACGGCGCATGCCGCCGGCCTGGCCGTGCACCTCGATGGCGCACGGCTCCTCAACGCGTCGGTTGCGCTGGGCCTGACCCCTGCCGAGGTGGCGGGTGAGGCCGACACGGTCTCGGTCTGCCTGTCGAAGGGCCTGGGCGCTCCCGCGGGTTCGGTGCTCGTCGGCAGCCGCGAGCAGATGTACGAGGCGCGGCGGCTGCGCAAGCGGATGGGCGGCGGGATGCGCCAGGTCGGGGTACTGGCCGCCGCTGGGATCTTCGCGCTCGACCACCACCTCGAGCGCCTCGCCGATGACCACCACGCCGCGCGTGCCCTGGCCGCGGGCCTGGACGGGTGCCCAGGCATCACCGCGGTCGCCCCCGACACCAACATCGTGATGATCGACGTGGCCCCGGGTGCAGGTGTCGACGCGCATGGGTTCGCAGACCATGCCCGGGTCCACGGCGTGCTCCTGTCGGTGTTCGGCGAGTTCAGGCTGCGCGCCGTGACCCACCTCGAGGTGTCCTTGGACGACGCGCTCACGGCGGCGGAGGTCATCCGCAAGGTCTCGCGGGCGGTCGCGGCTTGAAGGCCGACACGTTGGCGCGTCTCGCGACGACCCTGGGGTTCGTCGTTACCGGCTGCGGGGCGGGCGTCAACGGGTACCGGGCCGGCCTCGCGGAGGGAGATCGCGCGTACAGCGCGGGACGGTACCGGGAGGCCGCGCAGGCCTACGAGCGCGCGGCGCTCTCGACGGGGGCCGCGCGCGACCAGGACGATGCCCGGTATCGAGCGGCCATGGCCTGCCGGCGTGTGGGCGATCGTGAGTGCGCGCAGCGTCTGCTGGCGCCCGTCGCCGCGCGTGGCAGCGCGTGGGACCACGGGCCCCGCGCGCGCCTCGAGCTGGCGTCCCTGGGCTTGGAGTCGGCGTCACCGGAGCAGGTCGTCGCGGCCCATCGCGCCCTGGCGACGCTGATCGAAGACGCGCCCGACACCGGGCCCGCGCGCGGCGCTCTCCGGCTGCGACTGCGGGCGCTCGATGCGCGCGATCCCGCGGGGGCGGCGTCGGTCGCCTGGCTGGAGTCGCTGGCGCGCGACCCGCGAATCCGTCGATCGATCCTGTTCGAGAGCGTGCTGGCCGAGAGGGCGACCCGGGTCGCGGCCGCAGGCGATGGGGCCGCCGCGGAGGCTGCCTGGGCCGAGGTCATCGCGTCTGTTCCGTACCCCCAGAACAGCCATTGGGACGACGGACACCTCGCGCTCGCCCGGCTGCAGCGCGCGGGAGGGCGACCTCGAGAGGCGCTCGCGACGCTCTCGCGGATGCTGTCGGTGCGGGAGGCGTCGTGGGGAAACGGGAGCTACGCGGCGCCTCGCTTCGACGACGGCGCGTGGCTCCAGGCGGAGATCCTCCGGGACGACCTGCGCGACGTGAGCCAGGCAGCCGACGCATACCACCGGGTGTATGCTGAACACGTCACGTCGCTCCGTAGGGATGACGCGCTCTGGGAGGAGGCCGCGCTCCGCCGACGAAGCGACCCGCAGGCCGCGTGCCGCGTGTGGCGTACCCTGGCGCAGGAGTTTCCTTGTCGTCGCTTCGGCGCACGGGCGCGGGCCGAGCTGGTCGCCTGTGACGGAGGTGCCCCGGCAGGCGTCGGGTGCGCGCGCGGGGGGTGAAGGCTCAGTCCTCGTCGTCGACGGGCTCTTCGGCGTCGAGATCGTCGTCGTCGTCCGCGTCGAAGTCGTCGTCCGCGTCGTCGTCCGCAGCCTCCACGGACTCGAACTTCAGCTCGACGCCGACGTCCGCGAGCTGAGACTCCAGGAGGTCGAGCAGCTCGTCGACGTCCTCGCCGGACCACTCCTCCAGGGTGTCGCCGAGGAAGTCGTAGAAGTCCGTGTCGATGCGCCGCTCGATCTCCTCGACCTGATCTTCGCTGAATGAGTCGAGGATGTCGTCGCGGAGCGTCTCCGTATCGCCCTCCTCGATGGCGTCCTGCGCCGAGAGCCGGATCTGCTTAACCGCACGCTTGTCCAGAAGGATTTCCATGGCCGTTTCCTTGTGCGGTGGGGATCAATCACGGCCGCGATGACGTTGTCAACAACGCTTCGACGCCGTCGCCGCTGGCAGCGCCGGGCCGAAGGCTCCTATCATCCCGCGGCGTGCTCCCGAAGACGAACCAAAGATGCGCCCTGCTGCTCGGAGGGGCGACCCTCCTCTGCGCCGCTCCGGCGATCGCGCAGGAGCCCCACCTGTCGACCCGCGAGGCGCCGTACCGCTCGCATCGACTCCTCGTCGTGGGGTTCGCGACCTCGGCGATCCTGCACGCCGACGCGGTGTGCCCCAACGACCTCGCGCTCTGCCCGCTCGGCGGAGGCGGCGGCATCGCGGTCGCCATCGGGCGCCGGACCTCTGCGTCGCGTGAATGGCTCATCGGCTACGACCTGTCCGTGCGCAACGCCCGCAACCTGTTCGCCTCCGCGACGCTCCAGCAGGTTCGCTTCGAGTACCGCTGGGTGTATGCGTCGCCCGGGTCCAACGTCGAGGCCTTCGTCGGGCTGGGGGGCGGCGTCGTCGCGTACGGCGAGCGCTTCGGGGTCACCACCCTCGGGCCCGCCCTCAGCGCGTCGGTCGGCGGCAGCTATTACCTCTCCCCCTTCGTCAACCTCGGGTTCGTCGGGCGCCTCGAGGCCCTGAGGTTCCTGGTGCCCTTCGACACGGGCGATGGGGTGCGTCGGAGCGACGGCGGCGTCGCCACCGTCCTGCTGGGCGGCTACGTGACCGCGACGTTTCGCGGGCCCTGAGGTCACCTCGTGCTGCACCGTGGTTCTGCTTGACGGTGGGTGGCGGGGCAGTGTCCAATCCGGACGTCATGCAGTGCTCGAACTGCGGGCGGGTGAATCCAGCGAGTGCAGTGTACTGCCTCGACTGCGGTCACAAGCTCCGCGAGACCGCCAACATCGCCGCTCCCCAGGTCGGTCCCTTCGCGCCAGCGTCGGCCGGAGCTGCACCCGCTGCGGCAGCTCTCGAACACTGCCCTCGTTGCGGCGTCGACAACCCGCCCGGCGTCCGCTTCTGTCGGATGTGCGGGTACGACCTCCGCGCGTCCGGCGAGGCGCCCGCTGCGGCTCCCGCGCCAGCCCCGGTGCAGCCTCCCGCACACGCCGCCGCTCCCCCGCCACCCGCCGTAGCCCCGGCGTCGGCCTCCCTTCCGTGCCCACGCTGCGGCACGGGCTTCGATCGATCGATGTCCTTCTGCGGCGTCTGTGGGCTTCCCGCGGCCGACATCGTCCCGGCTGGGGGCGAACCCCCGATCACCCCTGCGCCATCCCCGGCGCCCCGCGCGTCGTCCGGCAACGCCCCCGCCGTCGCGGCAGCGCTCGCGAGCGAGGGCGCGGCCCGCGCCGAGAGCCGCACCGACAACTTCGGCGCGGTCGCGGCGCAGGCGGGCTCGCAGCTCGTCACGATTCTCAAGGACGGCTCGGAGGGTCCGGTGCACCGCCTCGGAGCGGCGGTCACCGACCTCGGGCGCTTCGAGGGAAACATCACGCTCCCCGACGACCCCTACCTCTCGCCCCGCCACGCCCGGATCCAGAAGCGCGGCGACCGGCACTTCCTTCGCGACCTCGGCTCCGTCAACGGGATCTACCATCGCATCCGCGAGCCGGTCGATCTCCAGCACGGCGACGTGGTTCTAGTGGGGCAACAGGTGCTCCGGCTCGAGCTGCTGGGCGATGGCGAGGTCTCGCTCGGGCCGGTGATGAACTACGGGGTGATGCTCTTCGGTACGCCCGAGCAGCCCCGGCTGGCGCGCCTCGTCCAGCTCACCAGCGAGGGCATCCCGAGGGACGTCTTCCACCTGTACCGCGACGAGACCGTGATCGGTCGGGAGTCCGGCGACGTCGTGTTCACCGATGACGTGTTCCTGTCTCGGCGCCATGTGGCCTTCAAGGTCGACCGCAACCAGCGGCGGGTGCAGGTGCGTGACCTCGGGAGTTCCAACGGCACCCTCGTGCTCTTTCGCGGCGAGCGCGAGATCGCCGACGGTGACGTCTTCCGCATCGGCCACCACCTGTTTCGCTTCGACGCCTCGCCCCGCGGCCCGGTCGCCGGCGGTGCCCAGGGAAGCGCCCGATGAGCGCGAGCGACCTGGAGGAGCCGGGCACCCCGGAGACGCCCGCGGCCGTCGAAGCCGCCGCGCTCGCGGCCGGAGACCCGCCCGCCGAATCGCCCGCGGCGGAGCCCGTCGTCGGCGCAGAGCCCCCGATGGTCCTGGAGTCCAGCCCGCCGCCGGGTGGCACCCTGAGCGATGAGCCCGCGCAGGCGGAGCAGGTTGTCCCCGCCGCGCCCCGGAGGGTGATCGTGCGCATCGGGGGCGCGACGGACGTCGGGCGCATCCGTGACCACAACGAGGACAACTTCGTCCTCGCCGACCTCACGCGGGAGAAGCGCGGCGGCGAGGAGGTCGGGGACTCGATCGGGGTGGGCGAGCGGGGGCTGCTCCTCGCGGTGTGCGATGGCATGGGCGGCGCCCTCGCGGGCGAGATCGCCAGCCAGATGGCCATCGACGTGATCCACACGATCATGCAGGAGAGCTCGTCTCCGGATGACGCCGACGAGTTCGCGCAGACGCTGGTCACCGCGGTGCAGGAGGCCGGCGCGCGCATCTTCCTCGCGGCCAAGACCAACCGAAACCAGCACGGGATGGGCACCACGTCGACCGTCGCCGGGGTCTTCGGCTCGACCCTCTTCGTCGGTCAGGTGGGCGACTCGCGCGCCTACATCTTCCGCGGGGGGAGGCTGCGACAGATCACCAAGGATCAGTCGCTGGTGTCGAAGCTCATCGAGGCCGGGCGCCTCACCGAGGAGCAGGCGGAGAGCTACGAGCACGCGCACATCATCCTGCAGGCGCTCGGCACCGCGGACGCTGTCTCGGTCGACCTCTCGTTCATCGACCTGCGTCGCGGCGATGCCCTGCTTCTCTGCTCCGACGGCCTCTCCGGGCTCGCCACGCACGAGCAGCTCCAGGAGGCCCTCACCGAGATCGACGACCCGGCGGAGTGCTGCCAGCGCATGATCGACGCGGCCAACGAGGCCGGCGGGCACGACAACATCACCGTCGTGATCGCGCGCTTCGATGGCGACCTCCCGGCGGCCTCGTCCGACGACGAGCCGGTCGGCTACCACGCCTTCGTGCTCTCGGAGTCCGTCGAGTCGCCCATCGTGGGAAGCGCATCGGCGGCGCTCAAGGTGCCTGCGCTCCCGCCGCCCGGCTCGGACGTCAAGAAGGCCCACTCCTATCCGCCGCACCGGGACGACCGACCGAAGGCGCCCGCCGATGAGACCATCGCCGTCGGCGAGCGGGACGACGACGGCGAGGCCGCGGTGCTCCCGATCTCCCGGACAGGGGCCTGGGTGGGGTGGCTCCTGGCGGCGGTCGCGGTTCTGCTGCTGGCCTTCGGCGCGTGGAAGCTGTTTCACCAGGAACCCGCGCCGGCCGCGGTGCCTGCGCCAGCGGCGAGCGACGCGCCCCCGGTGACGCCCGTGGCCCCCAACGGCGGGGCGGTGCCCACGCTGGTTCCGGCGCCCTCGTGGGGCGATGCTGCCGGTGCGCAGGACGCCGGGGCGTCCGCCGACGCGGTCGCCTCGCAGGACTGACCGCGCTCCGCGCGCGGGTGTACGATTCGAGGCACCGTGGAGATCCGGCTGTTCCAGGAGAGCGGCGCCGAGGCGGGGCGACTCTGGCGCTTCGACGCCGGGCGCGTCCGCATCGGGCGCGCGCCGGAGAACGAGCTCGCCCTCGACCCCCAGCAGGATCTCGATGCGTCGAGCCGCCACTGCGAGCTCGCCTGGCAGGCGGGGGCCTGGATGGTGAGCGACCTCGGGAGCCGCAACGGCACCTTCCTCAACGGCGCGCGGCTCCACCAGCAGCAGAGCCTCCGGGCGGGAGACGTGTTGCTCCTCGGGGGGTCGGGGCCACGGTTTCGCGTGGAGCTCCCGGCCGCGGAGGCGGTGAAGCCCTTCGTGCCGGTGCGACCGCCCGCCGCGGCTCCGGCGGTGGGCACCACCGTGGCGATGCCCCAGGCTCCATCGGCGCCCGGGGAGGCGAGCCCCGGCTCGGTGGGTCAGGCGATGGTCGCGGCCATGCCCGCGGGGGCACAGGTCGGGCGGCGCACGGTTGCCCTGATGATCGACCAGGCGATCGTCGCCTCCCACGCACGGCGTTCGAACACGGGCCTGAAGCTCGCCATCGTGGTGCTCTCCGGGCTCGTGATCGCGGCGATCGCGCTCGGGGCCTTCCTCGTGCTCGACCGGGCGCGCGACCGAGAGTCCGAGGTCGCCGTCCCGGTGCCCGCGGGTGGCGATCCGAGCAGCGCGGGCTCGCGCCTCGCGGCGGCGAACGAGAACGCCATCTACCTCCTCGCGTACCAGCGACCCGGGGGACGGACCACGCAGGGCTTCTGCACGGGCTTCGCGGTCACCCGGGACATCATCGCCACCAACGCCCACTGCGTGGTGGTCGCCAACAACGAGATCGCGCGCGGGTCGAGGATCGTGGCGCTGCGCAACAAGGCGCCCGGGGCCGTGCTCGACGCGCGGCCGGTGTACATGGACGCGCGCTTCCGCGACGCGCGCTTCTCGCGGGGCGGGACGGGCTACGACGTCGGGCTGGTGCGCGTGACCGGGACGCTGCCGACCTACGCCCGGCTGGCGACGGAGGCCGAGCTCTTCGCGCTGCACGAGGGCGACGCGGTGTTCGTCTATGGCTTCCCGGGGATGACCATGAACGAGGCCTCGCCGGTGGCGACGATCACGCTCGGGCTGATCAACCGCGTGACCAACTTCCAGGACGGCATCGCCCAGCCTGCCGCTGCGCAGAAGCTACAGCACAGCGCCCAGACCTCCGGCGGCTCATCGGGCAGCCCGATCTTCCTGCCGAGCGGCAGCGTCGTGGGCATCAACGCGGGCAGCCTGGCGGACGACGAGCGCCAGATCGTCATCGACCCGAGCAACGGGCAGCGACGGGAGGTCGAGGTCAACCGCGGGTCGAACTTCAAGTACGGGATGCGCGCCGACCTGATCCGTCAGGGCCTCGCTGCGCTCGGGGTCGTGGGGCCGTGAGCTTCTGCGCGGTGGCATTTTCAAGGGCAGGGGCATAGTCTCGCAACCCGCGGGTTCGAGCGCGCATCGAGGCCATGGCGAAGCTGGTGATCATCGGGCCGGACGGTCCCCAAGAGCGAGACCTTGCGACGGTGAACTCGCTCGGGCGCCACCCGAACAACAGCATCCAGCTGCTCGATCGGATCGTGTCCAAGGAGCACTGCGTGGTCGAGCTGCGCGGCAGCCGCTGGGTGCTGCGCGACCTCGGCTCGCTCAACGGCACCTACGTCAACGAGCAGCGGGTGGCGGGGGAGTCGTTCCTGTCCCACGGCGATCAGATCGCGCTGGGCAACACCCGCGCGGTCTTCCAGGACGTCGCCGCGCCGCCGCCCGCCGTCGTGTCCTCCCAGGGCGTCCCGATGGTGGCCCATCCGGTGTCCCGTAGCGTGCCGCCCATCGGCGCTCCGCCGCGCGCGACGGCCTCGCCCGCCGGCCCGTTGGGCGCTCCCCCGATGGTTGCGCAGCCCCTCCAGGCGGTGCGCAACGTGACCATCGGCGGCGCGCAGATGGAGTCACACGTCCGCACGAAGATCGCTGCGGAGATGCAGCAGTTCCTGCCCGAGCGCTCGCTCCAGGACGTGGAGGTGCTGCGCAGGGACTACGAGAAGCTGCGCATCTCGTACGAGCTCCAGCGGGCGATCGGCGCCGAGCTCGACCTCGACCGGCTGCTGGAGAAGATCCTCGAGCGCTCCTTCGACCTGCTCTCGGCCGACCGCGGGGTGATCCTGCTCTTCGAGGACGGCGAGCTGAAGCCGCGCTGCTCGCGGGCCAAGCGCGCGGGGCCGGAGGAGTTCGTCGCGTCGCGCGCGGTGGTCGGCCAGGTGGTCAAGGAGAAGGTCGCGGTGCTCTCCAGCGACGCCAAGGTCGACCCGCGCTTCTCCGAGTCGAAGTCCATCATCATGACGGGCATCCGCAGCTCGATGGCCGTTCCGTTGCTTCACAAGAGCGAGCTGCTCGGCGTGATGATGGTCGACTCGCAGAACCCCAACGCCTTCGGCGAGAAGGACCTGCAGCTCTTCACGAACATCGCCAACCAGGCGGCGCTCTTCATCGCCAACGCCGCGCTCGCGCAGCACCTGGAGCAGGAGGCGCTCGCCCGGGCGCGGTTCCAGCGGCTGCTCTCGCCCGCCATCGCCGAGCTCGTTGTGTCGGGCAAGCTGGAGTTGAAGCAGGGCGGCGAGCCCCGCGTGACCACGATGCTCTTCACGGACATCCGCGGGTTCACCTCGCGCTCGGAGACCATGCGCGCGGAGGACATCGTGCTCATGCTCAACGACTACTTCGAGCGCATGGTGGAGATCGTCTTTCGCTTCGAGGGCACGCTCGACAAGTTCGTGGGCGACGAGATCATGGCCCTCTTCGGCGCGCCGGTGTCCGGTCCCGACGACCACGTGCGGGCGGTGCAGTGCGCCCTCGCGATGCTCGACGAGCTGCGCAATTTCAACCGCGAGCGGGAGAGCATGGGGTTGCCCAGCTTCGAGATCGGCGTCGGCATCAACACCGGCGAGGTGGTCGCGGGGTACATCGGGAGCTCGAAGGCCATGCAGTACACCGTCATCGGCGCGCCGGTGAACCTCGCGGCGCGCCTGTGTTCGGCGGCGAAGGGCATGCAGATCCTGCTCTCGGAGAACACCTGGGGGCTCGTGCAGGACGTGTTCGAGGTCGAGGAGCTGGAGCCCATCTCGCCGAAGGGCATCGCCCAGCCGGTGAGGGTCTTCGAGGTCCTGCGCGGGCGCTGATGGCGGCGCTGGACTTCGAGCGCCCGCTGCGCGAGCTGGAGCTTCGGATCGAGGCGCTGAAGGCCGCGGTGCGCCTCCCGGGCGCCGACGCCGGGCTCGCCGATGAGCTCGAGCGCCTGGAGGCCGCGTCGCGACGCCTGGAGGAGAACCTCTTCGGCGACCTCGGGGTGTGGGCGCGCGTACGGCTCTCCCGCCACCCCGAGCGGCCCACCACCCTCGACGCCATCGGCGCGATGATGGAGGACTTCATCGAGCTGCACGGCGACCGGGCCTTCCGCGACGATCCGGCCATCGTCGGCGGCCTCGCTCGCTACCGGGGTGAGCCCGTGGTGGTGCTCGGTCACCAGAAGGGACGCGGCGTGCGCGACAACGTGCGGCGCAACTTCGGGATGCCCCACCCGGAGGGCTACCGGAAGGCGCTCCGACTGATGGACCTCGCGGGGCGCTTTCGCCGTCCGTTGATCACCTTCGTCGACACGCCGGGGGCGTTTCCGGGGCTCGGCGCCGAGGAGCGCGGGCAGTCCGAGGCCATCGGGCAGTGCCTGATGAAGCTGTCGTCGCTCACGGTCCCGGTGATCTCCACGGTGATCGGCGAGGGGGGCTCCGGGGGCGCCCTCGCGCTGGCCGTCGCCAACCGGGTGCTCATGCTCGAGCACGCCACCTACGCGGTGATCACCCCGGAGGGCTGCGCGTCGATCCTGTGGAAGGACGGGTCGCGCGCTCCGGAGGCCGCGCGGGCGATGCGGATGACCGCCGGCGAGGTGTTCACCGCGGGGGTGGCCGACGAGGTGATCCCGGAGCCCGTCGGCGGCGCGCACCGCGACCCGAAGGAGGCCCTGCGGCGGGTGGACGAGGCGCTCGGCCGGCACCTCGACGCGCTGCGCGCCCTCGGCCCCGGTGCCCTGCGCGACGACCGCTACCAGCGCTTCCGCGCGCTCGGCGAATACACCGAGCTGTAAGCTGTCAGGGCGCCGGGGCGGGCGCGATGAAGTCGCAGTCGCCGCGCACGGCGCACTGATGCGTCGCGGGGTGGCTGCGGTAATAGAGGTCGGCGCCGTTGGTCGCGAAGAAGCGGCCGATGACGTTCAAGAGGTAGCGCGACGGGTCCCAGGGGAGGTCGGGGTCGGGGACGCCGAAGGAGTGGGCGCCGCCCGGCTGGGTGTACGCGTTGAGCACCGCGACGGTGGGGCCGGTGTCGCCGCTCCAGGGGGCGAGCGTGGGGAGCCACGCGGCGTCGAGCTCGGCGGAGTTGCTAGCGCGGACCGCGCGGCGCACGAGGCGGAGGGGGCTCTCGAGGCGCTGCTCGCCGAAGCCCTGGGCGCCCTCGTCGAGGTCGTCGACGTCGAAGAGCGCGTCGGGCCGGGAGGGCGCCGGGAAGCGCTGGAGGGCGGCGAGGCCCTCGAGAACGCCGCGGTCGATGAGCACGCGGTTGGGGGTACGGCCGTAGCGGTCGAAGAGGCCCTGCGGCGCGGCGTAGTCGGCGAGCGCGGGGTGACGTCCGGCGGTGGCCGGGGCCATGAAGGGAATGGCGCCGGCCGCGCGCGCGAAGGCGTTGCCGGTGTTCACGGGGACGGCCTGGTCGCCGATGGTGTTGACCACGAGGAGGCCGTGGGTGCCGTGGTCGGCCGGGCGACGTAGGAAGTACAGGGGCGCGAAGCTGATGGGGTCGCCGGCGTCGAGGGCTGTCTGCGCCAGCAGGAGGAATCGGCGCATGTCTGGGGTCTGGCGGCGGAGGCCCATGCCCTCGGCGGGGCTCTGGAGTGGCGCGCCGCGCGCGGCCCAGCGTCGCGGTCGCGCGCCGGGCTGTAGCGCCGGTGGGATGTGCCCGCAGTGCACGTCGCAGTCGCCCTCGACGACGCTCATCTGGTTGACGAGGCGCCGCACCGACGCGTCGGGGCGCAGCGCGCAGGAGCCGAAGTCCGTGACGGCCTCGCCGCGGAAGATGCGCAGCTCCAGGCGGTCGTCGAGGTTGGAGGGCATCCCGAGGCGGAAGCGCCCGTCGGTCCCGGCGCGGGCGCAGCGCGACGTGCCGCTGCGGACGTTGGTGAGCACGACGTCGTCGCCCGGCGCGAGCTCCGTCCGGTCGACGCAGGCGAACTCCAGCTCGCCGGTGTTGTTCACGTCGGGGACGATGAAGCGCAGCGTGGACTGGTCGGCGCGGCACGCGGTGCGGGTGCGGCCGCTGTCGGGGGCGTAGGAGCTCGCGGGCAGCGACACCACCAGCGGTCCCATGACGCGGAGGATCACGGCCTCCTTCACGCCGCCCTGGGTCGAGCGAATACCGACGTCGGTAAGACCGCCGCCGCCGGAGACGGGCGCCGCCGCCCGCACGCTCGCGTCGGCGCCGCCGAGGGTCATCGAGAGGATGCCGCCGAGCGATCCCCCGGTGGCGTAGAAGGGCGCGTCGGGGCCGCCGACGTCGACCACGCCGTCGCCGTTGAAGTCGCCCGCCAGGTCGTCGAGCTCGCCGTCGTGGTCGAGGTCGTCGGGCGACAGCGCCCGGCCGTCGAAGCCCCGCATCGCGCGGATGAGCTGCATGTGGTCGAGCACCGACTGCCGGATGGCGTCGCGGGTGTGGAACACGTACGCCGTCCAGAAGTCTCCGCCGGAGTCCGCGAGGCCGTCTCCGTTGAGGTCGCGCGCGCGGCTTTCGGCGAGCGCGTCGGCGACCCCGGCGTTGCAGGTGCCGCGGAGCACCGTGGCGATGAGCGAGCGGGTGCCCTCGTCGACCGCGAAGCCGTGGGACATCGCGTTGATGCCGACGGTGGCGATGCCCTGCGCCGCGAGGAGCGGCCCGAGGCCGAGCGCGTCGAGGAGGTTGCCGGTGTAACCGTGGCCGTAGAAGGCCACGGGGAAGGGGGCGCGGCGGCCCGCCAGGGGCTTCGGGACGACCATGCCGAACTGCACCGTGTCGACGCCGAGGTGATCGACGGCGCCGGTGCGGGCGTTGATCGACCAGCGGGCGTGGGGGTCGGTGTCGCGGGCGTCGCCCATCAGGAAGGGCGTGCGGTACGAGCCGAGGACGATGTAGTCGACCCAGCGAAACGACTGGAGCAGCGCGTCGCGCTGGTTGCCGCGGACGCCCACCGCCTCGGCGAGGTTGCGCGCGAGGTTGGCGAGCGCCGGCCCGCGGACGATGAGCGGCCGGTCGCGCTGGTCGGCGGTGCACCCGGCGCCGGCGTTGAGCTCGCGGAGGCGTAGCTCGGGCTGGACAGAGCCGAGCTGCGCGAAGGGGCCGGTGCCGTAGAGGCCCTGGCGCGCCGCGAGGAGGTCGCTCGTGGTGGTCTGCGTGATGAATGTCCACGCGAAGGTGACGCGCGCGCCGTCGTCGGGGTCGCCCGCGCGGGGCAGGTACGCGAGGCGGCCGTAGTAGTTCGGGAGGGCGCGGAGGGTGGCGTCGAGGCCCTCGAGGTCGGCGGCCTGGGTAGGGTGCGCGACGGAGGGGAAGGGCGAGCGGACGGCGCGGCCGCCGCGGCCCGTGAGGCGGCTGGTGAGCACGACGGCGTAGCGGGTGCGCTCCTCCAGCGGGACGATGGGGCGCAGGATGAGCGTGCGGGTGTCGGGCTCCCAGAAGGTCGTGAGGGCGTCGTTGGGGTTGGCGCCCCGAGGGAAGACGGCCGCGCGGTTGACCACCCCGTCGAAGTTGGTGTCCTCGCCGGGGTCGAGGAGGCCGTTGCCGTTGGCGTCCTCGCTGAGGGTCTCCAGGAGCAGGTTGCTCTGACCGCCACGCGGGTCGTTGGGGTAGTAGCCGTCGCGGTTCTTCGCCGTGTAGACGAAGTTGCCGTCGCCCAGGTCGAGCGGCACCGGCACGCCGGTGCGGAGATTGATCAGGTAGACGGCGTCGTCGCGCAGGTCGTGGTCGTCTCCGCGCATCCGGCGCGTGAGGTTGGGGAGGTCGATGTCGTCGTCGAAGGCGACGGTGAGCGGTTGGAAGGTCCCCCACCCGTCGAGGCTGTCGAAGCCCTCGCGCATGCGCGACTCGAAGGCGGTCGGCGCGACGAGGCTCGCGTTGAGGCGGACGCCCGTCGGCGACGTGCGATCGGGGAAGGTCGCGACGTCGTTGGGGAGGGGAATCTCCGGGAGCGGGCGCGCGCCGAGGTCCCAGCGCACCATCGGTCCGCGGAGCGATGGGTCGGTCGAGGCCGCCGAGAGGGGGGCCTGATCGACCGGGGCGCCGCCCTCGCAGGCCCCGAGCAGGAAGATCGCACCGACGAGGCATCGCGAACGCATGGCGGCGCGGAGTCTATCCGATGGGTCGGGCGATCAGAACTCCATGCCGAGCCGCGCGGTGGCCATGCCGACGCGCCCGATGCCTCGGCCCGCCGCGTCGTCGAAGGCGCGCCCCGCGAAGAGCACGCCGCCCTGCACGCCGCCGGTCAGGGTTACCCCACCCGGTAAAGGGAAGCGGCCGTGGAGGCCGAGGTCGAGCTCGAGGCCGAGGTCGCGCTTCGACGCGTCGCCGCCGCGGTAGTTGCGTGCGGTGCCGTAGATCTGCACCGACGTCGGGTCGACCCAGTCGGAGGTGGCCACGCCGAGCACGGCCCCGAGGCGCAGGTCGAGGCGCCGGCCGAGGTTGATCACCGCGGTGGGGTACAGGTAGGCGGCGCCGGTGACGCCGCCGTTGGAGGGGAGCAGCCGACGCCCGTTGGCGCCGCGGGCGACGAGGGCCGGGTCGCCCGCGATGGCGGCGGAGCGGGCGGTCTCCCACGCGATGAGCTCGGGGAAGAGGATGAGCCCGACGCGGTGGCTGGGGTTGAGCGTGAAGCGGCGCTGCGTGGCGTCGACGGGGTTGCGGTCGCCCGACGCGTAGCCGCCCTCCATCGTGAAGCGGTAGCGGCCAGGGCGCTCGATGCCGATGCGGGCCGCGCCGCCGAACTGCAGCACGTCGTGCTCGGGGACGTAGGTGGTGCGCGCGGCGTCGGTGGAGCCGCCGATGACGGCGAGCTCGACGCCAGCGAAGACCTTGCCGGCGCGGTCGGGCGTGGGCCAGTCCCAGTGGGCGAAGAGGTCGGCGACGAAGACGCTCAGGTTGTCACCCTCGCGGAAGGAGACGTCGCGGTAGGTGGCGAGCGCGCCGACGCGGCGGCGGTCGCAGTCGGCCCGGCAGGAGTGGTCCTGGTAGTAGACGGCGGCGACGCCCTGCACCGCGAGGTCGCCGTCGACCAGCGAGGCGATGCGGTCGCGGTAGACGAGGTCTCCGGCGAGGGCCACGGTGAGGTCGGAGTCGCGCCCGCCGGGGCGCGTGGCGAAGGCGACGCGCTCGACGAGGTCGCCGTAGCGGTAGTCGCCGAAGACCGGGGCGCGGTCGCCGTCGTTGGCGACGACCCCGAGGCCCCAGGTGAAGCCCTGCTGCCCGAGGCGGAACACCCCGACGGAGGACTCCCACTCGACGTAGCCCTGGCGGACGTCGAAGGCGCCGTAGGGGAAGGTGTCGCCACGGGGCTCGCGCGCGAGGCCGACGTCCACCGCGGGGCTGTCGGCGACCACCGCGCGGGCCACGTCGACCTGGAACACGACGCGAAAACGCTCGCCGATGGACACCCGCGGGCGAAGGCGCAGCCAGGACTCGAAGAAGAGGTTCTGTCCGAGCGAGGGCGCCTGGTCCGAGCGCCCTGGGGTCGTGGCGAGGGGGATGTCGGTCAGGCCCGAGTAGCGTAGCTGGGCCTCACCAGGGATCTCGACCCGCAGCAGCGGTCCTTCTTCCGCGGCGGCTGCTGCGGCGGCGGGTGCGGGCGCGGGTGGCCTTGAGGGCTGTGCGGTGACGCCGGGCGCCGCAGCAGAGAGGGCGAGCGCGACGGCGAGCGATGCGGGGCGGGTGCGCATGGAGCGGTTGGCGACGGACGCTATCGTCGCGGCCGTGACGATGACAAGCCGCGCCTGCGTGCGACACCGGCGCGTCTGCCGCGCTATGGTCCGGCGGTGAGGCTCGCGTTCGTCGGCGGCGTGTTGGTGGTGGTCTCGTTGGGCGCCTGCACGGAGGACGCGCGCCCGTCGGGCCTCCCGATCGACGCGTCGCTCGTGGTCTCCGACGCGGCGATCGACCTCGGCGGCCGGGACACCGTCACGGGCTTCGACGTGATGCCGGTCGACCCGTGCAGCGCGCCGCCGTGCGGCCCGGTCGAGCGCTGCGGCGCGGACGTCGACGGCGGGCGGGGGATGGGCAACGGCATCGATGACAACTGCAACGGCCTCGTCGACGAGCTGTGCGGGTGCACGCCGGGCGAGATGCGTCCGTGCTTCCCGGCCGCGGTCGACCGGCGCGGCGTCGGGGCCTGCGGCGACGGCGTGGCGCGGTGCACCGAGCTCGCGGCGTGGATCGGCAACGAGTGCCGCGGCGCCACGACCCCGGTCGAGGAGACGTGCAACCAGCGCGACGACGACTGCGACGGAGCGACGGACGAGGGCCTCGCGGGCTGCGACACCGCGCTCGCCTGCCCGTCGAGCGCGGGGGCCGTGCCCCTGGTGGAGTTCAGCTACGACGGCCGCACCATCGACCCCGCGGCGACGGGGTACCGCTGGACGCTCGCGTGCCCGGAGGGGGTCACGCCGTGCCCGACTCCCTCGGGTGAGGGGGCGGCGCTGCGCGTGACGGTCCCCCGGGCGGGTCGGTACGCCCTGACGCTGGAGTCCACCCGCCCGAGCGGGGTGCAGCGGTGCACCTTCCCGCTGTACGCCCAGGGGCGCGGCCTCCGGGTCGAGCTCGACTGGGACCGCAAGGGCGGCATCAACTCCGTCGGCGCGGACATGGACCTGCACCTTGCGCTGATCGATCGGCGTCGCGTGCAGTCGTCGCGGTGGTTCACCCCCGAGGACTGCTACTTCCAGACGGGGCGCTCGCCCGGCGGCACCGTGCGCTGGAGCGTGGACGAGCGTGACACCCGCTTCGCGCCGTCGGCAACGAGCGAGCTCTGCGAGGGCTCACCGCCGCCGCACGGCGAGATGTGGCGCGCCGCGGGCCGCTGCTGGAACCCCCGCCTCGACGTCGACAACCTCGTGTGCGACCCGGCCGTCACCGACGGTCGCGACCCCCGATACTGCTTCTCCGAGAACGCGACGGTCGACGATCCGCCGGACGACGTGACCTTCCGCGTGGGCGTGAACTTCTACCGCGACCACGGGCTCTGCGACGGGAGCGACCCCGCCGACGACGTCGTGCACCCCGTGCTGGCGGTGAGCTGCGGCGGCCTCACGCGCGCCGCGGTCGGCAGCGTCGACGACGGCCTCGTGGCCATGAGCTGCCGGGACAACCCGATGATCGGTAGCGCCAACTGGACCTGGATCGCCGCGGACATCCGCTTCGGCGCGAGCGCGTGCGGGGCGCGGGACTGCGTGGTGACGCCCCTGCGGGCGACCGCCGGGCGCTTCACGGCGTGCAGCCGGGTGACCGAGGACGGCGACGTGTGCCAGGACGAGCGGGGCAGGGTCTTCGTGCGCCGCGCGGGCGCGCGGCCGGTGGATGTAGAGTTCGCCGAGACGCCCTGAAGGGCAGGGGGGGGTCAGCGCCGGGGCGGGGGGCGGGTGTAGCGGCCGCCGCGCGGGCGGGCGAGCCGGAGGCGCTCGCGGACGGCCTCGCGCTGGCGCTCCTTGTACTCGTGGTGCGACGCGGCGCCGGTGTCGTTCATGCTGTCGGTCACCTGGTCGACGATCTGGAACTCGGTGAGCACGAAGACCACCGGGCCGAGGGAGCGCACGTTCTCCGGCGCGCGGTCGAGCACCTCGCGCGGGAGGCGCACCGGGAGGTCGACCACGAAATGGATCACGCGGTAGCTCGGGGCGCTGAAGCGGTTGTCGACCAGCTGGGCCACCGCGTCCTTGCGGATGTGCGAGTCGGGGTGGTCGAAGAGGGCGCCGAGGCTCGGGTGCTTCGCGACGAGCTCGCGCGGGTTGACGAGGGTGTTCTTGCTCTCGTTGGGCAGCACGTAGTTGAAGGGAAACAGCCGCCGGGAGAGGTAGTTGAGCACCGGCAGCACGTCGTCGGGGCCGCGGGTCACGATGCGGAAGCGCAGCTTGTCGTAGATCTGCGCGGCGATGGTCTCGCTCTTGGAGAGGAGCTTCGTGTAGAGCGAGTCGCGCGTCTTGCGGCCGCCCTTGAACTGCACGATGGGCAGGCCCGACGAGAGCATCTCGCCCATCACCCGGAAGATCTTCGCCTCCACGAGCTGGAACACCTGCGCGTCGGAGAGGGGCAGGGAGAAGAGCAGCTCGCGGCCCTGCAGGTGGTGGATGATGTGCATGACCTTGAGGATCACGCAGGCGCACACCTGCCGGTGTCCGCGGCCCGAGGCGACGCGGAGGAGGGACTCGACGGAGCCCGACTCGATGGGCGCGGGGATGGGGTACTCGTAGTTGCGCCGCAGGTAGTCGATGGCCTCGCGCTTGATGGCGTCGAGGCGCTCGGCGTCCTGCGGGTCCTCCGGGTGGAACTCCTGCACGCGCAGGAACTCCTCGGCGTCGTAGCGGTCGCCCAGGTGGAGGCGCCGCCAATCGATCGCGGAGTCGCCGCGGAGGATGTTCCAGAGGGTGTCGAGGTCGCCGAGGGTGAACTCGTCGACGCTGCGAAATCCGATCGACCGGAGGTCGGACATTCGGCAGACCGGGGGGGGGTAGGTCAGCCGTGGGCGCTGGTCGAGGCGGTGGTCACCTCTGCGGCGCTGCTCTGCGGCGCGCGCTGGCGGCCCAGCTGAAGCGTTCCGACGAAGAGCCCGAGGGTCAGCACGAGCGCCGTGGCGTTGCCCACCATCGCATGCTCGCAGCCCGCCACGGACATCGCCGCCACCATCAACCACGCCGCCTGGGACTGTGCCTTCGACATCTTCAGGGTCTCTCCGCAACGCGAGCGAAACAGGTATTTCGTCGTCGATCCGACGATGGATCTCCGTAAGCCAATCTGAAGAGCCAAGGCAAAGCGCGGGCAACTTTTAGTCGGGAGCCCGCCCCGACCGCAACCCAAAACGGCGCCCCGCTTCGATGGCGGGCGGACAGAAGCTTGACCGTGTGTGGTCGCGTGTGCGGAGGTCCCGGCACCTATGGCATCCCCACACCTCATCGCGGTCGCGAATCAGAAGGGCGGCGTCGGCAAGACGACCACGGCGGTCAACCTCGCGGCGGGCTTCGCCCAGCGTGGTCTGAAGACCCTGCTCGTCGACCTCGACATCCAGGGGAGCGCGAGCGCGTGCCTCGGCATGACGCCGGCGGAGGGAGCGGTCGACGTCGCGCGGGTGCTCATGGAGGACCGGGCGCTCGACGCCGCGGTGGTGCCCACCCGCATCGACAACCTGTCGCTCGCGCCCGCGGGCGAGGCGATGGCCCTCGTCGACCTGCACCTCGCGTCGGCCTTCGGCCGCGAGCGGGTGTTCGAGCGCACGCTGCGCTGCCCCGCGGTGCAGGCCATGGACGTCGTGGTCATCGACACGGCGCCGTACCTCGGGCTGCTCACCGTGAACGCGCTGGTCGCGGCGCAGAAGGTGTTGATCCCCGTCTCGTGCGAGTACCTCCCGATGCTGGGGCTCAAGCTGCTCGGCGACACGCTCGCCCGGCTGCGCGACCGCGCCGGGGCGAAGGCGGAGGTGCTCGGCTACCTGCTGACCATGGTCGACCGCCGCGAGCGCATCACCGCGGAGGTCGAGGAGCTGCTGCGCGCCCGCTTCGGGGCGGAGGTCTTCGAGGGGGTGATCCGCGCGAACACCCACCACAAGGCGGCGCCCTCGCACCGGAAGACCATCTTCGAGCACGAGCCGGAGGGCGGTCGAGGGCGCGAGGACTACGAGGCCCTCACCGCCGAGGTGATGTCGCGCCTCGGTCTCATCGGCGTGCGCCGCAAGGCGCCGGTGCGGAGGGCGGCGGGCGCGCCCGCACCGAAGGTGAAGCGTCAAGCAGGTTGATCACGCGCCGCGTCGGGCGGGAAGAATCAAAGGAGTGTGCGCGCGGGCTTGCAACAAGGGTCCGCGTTTCCTACGGTTCCCCCACTGTGACGCGAGAAGACGAATCTACGAGTGCGGGTCCAGGATCCATCGAGGTCCTCCCGATCCTGCCGCTGCGCAACGCGGTGCTCTTTCCCGCGGCCGTGGTGCCCATCAACGTGGGGCGCGCCCGGTCGGTGCGCCTCGTCGAGGAGCTGATGCACCAGGAGCAGCGCCTGGTCGCGGTGGTGACGCAGAAGTCGCCGGACACCGAAGACCCGACGCTCGGTGACCTCTACGTGATGGGCACCGTCGCCCGCATCGTGAAGGTCATCAAGCTCGGCGCCTCCAACTACTCGGTGCTGCTCCAGGGCATCGCGCGAATGAAGCTGGTGGGCATGGCCGGCGAGTCGCCGTACCTCCGCGGCCGCATCCAGCGCGTCAACGAGAACCTCTCCCGCAGCCCGGAGATCGAGCGCATCTCCCGCGAGCTGAGGGAGGTCGCGCGGGCGCTCGGTGAGTTCTCGCCGCCGGTGCCGCGCGAGCTGGTCACCGTCGCCGAGAACGCCGCGGAGCCCGGGTCGCTGGCCGACCTCGTGGCGCTGCACCTGCCGACGCCGCCGGTGACCCCGGCCGACCGGCAGCAGGTGCTCGAAGCCGAAGACCTGGAGGAGCGCCTGCGCCTCGCGCACCACCTCGCCCGCCGGGTCCACGAGCTGCACCGCGTCCGCAAGGAGGTGCACCAGCTGGTCACCGGCGAGATGGGGCGCAGCGAGCGGGAGGAGATCCTCCGGGCGCAGCTCAAGACCATCAAGGAAGAGCTCGGCGAGACCGACGAGAGCGAGGAGGAGCTCGATCAGCTCCGAGAGCGCGTCGCCAAGGCGAAGCTTCCCTACGAGATCGAGAAGGTCGCCAAGCGTCAGCTCGGTCGCCTCCGCGCGATGCAAGGGCACTCCGCGGAGTACCAGGTCACGCGCACGTACATCGAGTGGCTCGCGGACATCCCGTGGAGCCGCTCGACGGACGATCGCTTCGACGTCGAGGCCGTGCGCCGCGCCCTCGACGAAGACCACTTCGGACTCGAGAAGCCGAAGAAGCGCATCGTCGAGTACGTCGCCGTGCGCAAGCTCCGCAAGGACGGCCGCGGCCCCATCCTCTGCTTCATCGGCCCGCCGGGCGTGGGCAAGACCTCGCTGGCCAAGAGCATCGCGCGGGCCATCGGCCGGCAGATGGTGCGCATCTCCCTGGGCGGCGTGCGCGACGAGGCGGAGATCCGCGGGCACCGGCGCACCTACGTCGGCGCGCTGCCGGGGCGCATCGTGCAGGCCATGAAGAAGGCCGGCACCATCAACCCCATCCTCATCCTCGACGAGGTCGACAAGATGGGCGCCGACGTGCGCGGCGACCCCGCCTCGGCGCTGCTCGAGGTGCTCGACCCCGACCAGAACAGCACCTTCGTCGACCACTACATCGACGTGCCCTACGACATCTCGCACGCGATGTTCATCTGCACGGCCAACAACCGGGAGACCATCCCCGCGCCGCTGCTCGACCGCATGGAGGTCATCGAGATCGCGGGCTACACCCGCGTCGAGAAGCTCCACATCGCGAAGGAGTACATCGGCCCGAAGGCGCTCGAGGAGCACGGGCTCACCAGCGAGCGCCTGGAGTGGCGCGACGACGGCTACGCCGCGCTGATCGAGAGCTACACGCGCGAGGCCGGCGTGCGTAACCTGACGCGGGAGATCGCGGCGGTGTGCCGCGCGGTGGCGGTGCGGGTGGCCTCGGGCGAAGACGTCCACGAGGTGGCTACCGGGGCCTTCGTGGAGAGCGTGATGGGGCCGCCGAAGTTCCTCGAAGAGGGGGCCGAGCGGCTGCCGGGCGTTGGGATCGTGGCGGGCCTCGCGTGGACGCCGGTGGGCGGCGTGATCCTCTTCATCGAGGCCACGAAGTACGCGGGCAAGGGCAACATCTCCATCACGGGGCAGCTGGGCAACGTGATGAAGGAGTCCGTCGCCGCGGCCTTCAGCTGGGTGCGCACCCACGCCGAGCACCTGGGCATCGACCAGGAGCTGCTCGCCAACAGCGACATCCACCTGCACGTGCCCGCGGGCGGCACCCCGAAGGACGGCCCGAGCGCGGGCGTCGCGATGGTCACCGCCATCACGTCGCTCATGACGGGACGGCCGGTGCGAAGTGACCTCGCGATGACCGGCGAGATCACCCTGCGCGGCATCGTGACCCCCATCGGCGGCGTGAAGGAGAAGGTCCTCGCGGCGCACCGGGCGGGCATCAAGCACGTGCTGCTCCCCGCCCGCAACGGCAAGGACCTCGAGGACATCCCCCAGGAGGTGCGCGACGAGCTGCGCATCGACCTGTGCAGCAAGATCGACGAGGTGCTCGCCTTCGCGCTGCTGGAGCGCCCGGCGTCTCCGTCGATTCCGCCGCGCTCCGATGACGACGACCCGCCCCTCGAAGCCGGACGCTGACCCGCCGCCCACGTCGCTCGCCGCCGCGCTCGCCGCGTCCTGGCGGGTGCGCGTGGCGGCGATCGCCTCCGTCGCCCTCGGCTTCGGCCTCTGGACCAACCACCTCACCGACCACGTCGGCTACGCATCGAGCCTCGCCGCGGGGCTCTTCGCCAGCATCGCCGGCGCCGTGGTCGGGGTGCGCGTCGCCCAGCTCGCCCGCGGACACCGCGGCGCTGCGGTCGCCGTCGCGGCGGCGCTCGCGGCCCTCGCCCTGGCGCTCACCCCGCTGCTCGTCGTGCTCGCGCGCGCTGCCCTCGGGCCGGCGTGCGCGCCCGCGACCGGCGCCGTCTACGCGCTCCTCTTCGCGCTGCCCGGACCCGTCCTGGCAGGCCTGCTCGGGGCCATCTTCGGCGCCGCCGTGCATCGCCGCGGGGTCGCCACGGCCGCCGCCGGGTTGCTCGTCCCGGCCTTCGTCGCGTGGAGCCTCGCGCGCTTCTACCTGACGCCGACCATCTTCGCCTTCGACCCCTTCTACGGCTTCTTCCCAGGCGCCATCTACGATGAGCGCGTTCCGCTCACGCTGGCGCACGTGACACATCGCCTGGGCACCGTCGGCTGGATCGTCGCCGCCGCGGCGCTGCTCGCCGGCGCCTGGGACGCAGCCTCCGGGCGGCTCTCGGCCTCCGCCCTCCGGGCTCGCGCCGCCTCGTGGCTGCCCCTCGCGCTCGGCGCGGCGATCGGCGCGGGCGTGTACGCGGCGGGGCCGCTCCTGGGACACCGGCACGATGCGGGGGACATCGCCCGCGCCCTCGAGCGACGAACGACCTCGCGCCGATGCGTGGTGCTGTACGACCGCTCCATCGACGCCCACCAGGCGGCGCTCACCGCGCGCGACTGCGACGTCCGCGTGGCCCAGCACGAGGACACCTTCGGCGTGCGGCAGCGAGCGCCGATCACCGTGTTCCTCTTCGCCAGCGCCGCGCAGAAGCGCGAGCTCATGGGCGCGGCGGACACGTACATCGCGAAGCCCTGGCGCAACGAGGTGTACCTCCAGTACGCGCCGTTTCCGCACCCGGTGCTGAAGCACGAGCTCGCGCACGTGGTCGCCGGGGTGATGGCCGACGGGCCCTTCCATGTGACGGCGGTCGGTCGCTGGATGCCCGCGCCGGGGTTGATCGAGGGCGCCGCGGTGGCGGCGGCGTGGGAGGGCGAAGGCGACGCGAGCCCGCACCAGTGGTCGCGCGCGATGATGGAGGCGGGGCTCACGCCCTCCGTGGCGTCGCTGACGGGCCTCGGGTTCTTCGCGGCCTCGTCGGGGCGGGCGTACACCGCGGCGGGCTCCTTCTGCCGCTGGCTCATCGACACCCACGGGGCCGCGCGCTTCCGTCGCTTCTACCGCGACGCCGACGCCCTCGCGGCGTACGGCGAGTCGCTGCCGGCGCTCGAGGCGCGCTGGCACGCCTTCCTGCGCGGCGTTCCGACGCCGGAGAGCGTGCTCGCGCGGGCGCGGACGCGCTTTCGACGTGCGTCGGTGTTCGGCCGCACCTGCCCGCTGCTGCTCGAAGACCTCAGCCGGGACGCGGCGGCGCACCTCGACGCGGGTGACCTAGTCGCAGCCGAGCGCGTGCTGCGCGCGCTGGTCCGCCACGACCCGACCGACCTCCGCACGAGGCTGCTGCTGGCGGTGTCGAGGGTGCGCGCGGGTGATCTCCCGGGCGCGGCCACGGTAGCCGTGGAGGCCGAAGGCGCGCTCGGACCGGCGGCGGGGCAGCGGGTCCGGTCGCAGGTGGCGGACCAGGTGTGGCGCTGGCGAGGCGCGGCGGCGGCGCGGCCCTTCTACGACGCGCTCGACCCCGCGACCCTCGATGAGGACGAGGCGCGCACGCTGATCATCAAGCGGGCGATGATCGACCGCGGCGGCCCACTGGCGGAGACCTTCCGCGACCTCCTCATCGGGCGGGGCGAGCTCGACCCGTCGCCGACCAGCGCGATGGCGCGGCTCAGCCTCGATCCGCAGGCCTCCAGCGACCCGTGGGCGGCCTACCTCGCCGGCCGACAGCTCTTCCTGGGGGAGCGCTTCGGACCGGCGCTCGAGTCGCTGCGCGTGGGCGACGTCGCATCCCTCGGCGAGGCCCGCGTGCTCGCGGAGGTGCAGCGCATGAGGGCCATCGCGCTCTATCGCAGCGGCGAACCCACCGAGGCCGCGGCCACGTTCTCGGCCCTCGCGGAGGACCAGAGCCGCCCGACGGGCGCACGCGACACGGCCCGCGACTGGCTCGATCGCATCCGGCGCGAGTCGACGCTGCGCTGAGGGGACACCGACCGGGGACGGCGGGGCAGAGTGTGTCTGACCCTGTTTCTCAGCGAACTCGCATCAGATCCGCGTCGCCCTGCGGCGTCCGCTCTCCCTTGCGTAGCAGGGGCTACGCGCGGTCGAGCGTCCTTGCAGAGCTCGCGGCTCTTCGCGATTTCACCAAGAAAAGGGCAGACACACTCTCAGACCTTCACCCGCGCCCAGCGTCCGAGCTGCCAGCGCCACGAGGCGAGCGCCGCGCGGAGGATCCAGTCGCAGCCACTCCCCAGCCAGACCCCGGCGAGGCCGAGGTGCAGGCCCCGCACGAAGAAGAGCGTCGCCGCGATGCGCACGACGAAGGACCCCAGCACGGCGATGCCGAAGGCCTCGCGGGTCGCACCGGCGCCGCGCAGCGACTGGAGCAGCACGATGGAGAGCACCATCGGCACCTGGACGAAGGCCCCGGGCAGCATCGCGCGCACCCCCTCGCGGATCGCCGCGGGATCGTCGAGGAACACCCGGAGCAGGCGCTCGGCGCCGATGTAGAGGCACACCGCCACGACCGAGATGAGCGCGGCGGACGTGCCCGCAGCGATCCACCCGGCGCGGCGGGCTCCGCCGGGGTCGCCGGCGCCGAGGCGCTGCGCGACGCGTGAGCCCGCCGCGACGCCGAAGCCGTCCGCCGAGAGGAACGACACGCTCTCGAGCGAGAGCAGCGCCTGGTGCGCGGCCATCGCGACGGGCCCGAGGCCGTTGGTGATGCGGACGTAGACGAGGTAGCCCGTGTGGTAGAGCGTGCGCTCGCCGAAGGCGCCCCAGGAGACGCGGAGCACCCGGCGCATGCCGGCGCGCACGTCGAGCGGCCCGTCGGCGCGGAGGCTCACGAGCCGATCGCGGCGGGAGAGCGCGGCGAGGGAGAGGGCAGCCTCGAGCGCGAGGGCGGAGACGTTGGCGATGGCGGCGCCGCGCGCCCCGAGCCGCGGGAGCCCGAAGCGACCGAAGATGAGCACCGCGTTGAGGGCGAGGTTGACGGCGTTGGTGGCGATCGCGATGGCGAGCGGCGTGCGCGTGTCGCCGCCCGCCTGGAGGGCCTGGGTGCACACCATCGCCACGAAGAGCAGCGGCATCGCCGGGAGCACCACGCCGAGGTAGCGCGCGGCCTCGCCCCGCACCGCGGCCGACGCGCCGCCGCCGAGGACGTCGACGAGGGGGTGGAGGCCGAGCGCCGAGACGCCGCCGACGAGGAGCCCGAGGGCCAGCGCGGGCACGAGGCTGCCGTAGAGGGCGCTGGCGGCGAGGCGGCGGTCGCCCGCGCCGACCGCGCGGCCGATGACCGCGAGGGTGCCGACGCCGAAGGCGCCGAAGACCGACTGGAGCGTCCAGGTGAGGGGCCCGGCGATCTGCATGGCGGCGAGGGCCGCGGCGCTGTGGTGCCCGAGGAAGAAGCGATCGGCGAGGAAGACGAGGGTCTGGAGGAGCGACTGGGCCACCGCGGGGAGCGCGAGGGCGAGGGTGACGCGGAGGTCGTCTCGGAGGGCGGGGCGGTGCACGGCGGTGTCCGGGGAGGGAGCGCGCGGCACTCTACGCGAGGCGGGGCGACGGTGGGCTTTGCACTTCTTCACACGGGCCCCGGGGGGAGCTTCACAGAGCGTCGTCATCCTCGTCTTCGGCGGCGAGCAGTGCGCTCCCGCGGACGAGGAGAGACGAACCATGTTGGGATTCATCGTTGGTACCGCGTGCCTGATCGGGCTCATCAGCACGCTACGGCGCGGTCGCTGCGGTCACGGGGGGTGCGGCGGCGGTCGCTGCGGCGGCGGTCGCTGGGGCCGCGACGAGCACGGCCACGGACCTTGGGGCCGGCACGGCGGCGGTCGCTGGGACGACGGGGCCGCGCTGCGCTTCATGCTGCGCCCGCTCTTCGAGCGCCTCGCGACGACGCCGGGGCAGGAGCGGGTGATCCTCGACGCCGCGGAGGCGATGCGGGCGAGGGTGGCGGCCTCGAAGGACGCGCTGCGGGCGACGGCGGGGGACGCGGCGAAGGCGTTCCGCGGTGAGCGCTTCGACGAGGGGGTGATGGGCGAGTCGTTCGCGAAGCAGGACGAGGCGCTGGAGGCCACGCAGAAGGCGGTCTTCGAGGCGCTCCAGAAGGTGCACGACGCGCTCGACGAGCGGCAGCGGCGCGACTTCGCCGACCACATCGAGCGCTTCACCGGCGCCGCGGGCCGCTGGGGCCGCGGGCCGTACCGGGCGTAGCGGCACAGGGCAGCCAAAGGAGGATGAACATGCGACGAAACGTGAAGATTCTGGTGCTGGGCCTCGGGGTGGTGATGGGCTACGGGTCGGCCTTCGCCGGGATGTGCGCCCACCGGCACCGGCGGGAGTCCCTCGAGCGCCACGTGGCGCGGGTGTGCGTCGAGGCGGCGCGTAACCCCAACGCGGCGCCCGCCCCGCCGCCGCGCTGGTAGTCTCCGCGGAGACAGCGTGACCATCCGCGTGCTCCACATCGACGACGACGCCCGCTTCGCCGAGCTCGTGGCGAGCTACCTCTCCCAGAACGGGATGGTGGTGAGCCACGCGCCCGACGGCGGCCGCGGCCTCGCGATGCTGGAGCGCGCGGACATCGACGCGGTGCTCCTCGACGTGATGATGCCGGGCATCGACGGCCTCGAGGTGTGCCGGCGCATCCGCGCGAAGCGCAACGTCCCCATCGTGATGCTCACCGCCAAGGGCGATGAGACCGACCGCATCGTGGGCCTCGAGCTCGGGGCCGACGACTACCTCCCGAAGCCCTGCTCACCCCGCGAGCTGCTGGCCCGCCTGCGCGCGGTGCTCCGGCGCGCCCAGCCCGAGGCGCTGGCCGACCGGCTCGTCGCGGGACGCATCAGCATCGACGTGCCGGGGCGCGAGGTGAAGGTCGACGAGCGCCGGGTCGAGCTGACGGGGCTGGAGTTCGACCTCCTGGTCGCGCTCGCCAGGAAGGCGGGGAGGGTGGTGTCCCGGGAGTCCCTACTCGCGGGCGCCGGGCGCGACGATGTGAACATCGGCGAGCGCGCGGTCGACGTCCACGTGTCGCACCTGCGACAGAAGCTCGGCGACGATCCGCGGTCGCCCACGATGATCCGCACCATCCGGGGCGTCGGGTACGCGCTGCTCCGCGAAGGCGACGCCTGAGGCCGTGCGCGACCGCAGACGCCAGCACGGCGCGAGCGACCCGTGCGGACCGCCCCCGAAGCGGCGCAGCGCGGTCTGGTGGTACCTCACGTCGCGGCTCCAGCGGCGGCTCTTCTTCGCCTTCGGCGCGGTGATCCTGGTGACCGGCCTCGTGGCCTCGGTGGTCACCGGGCTGCTGAGCGAGCGCGGCGGATGGCGGGCCCAGCGCGTGCGCCTGGAGCGCTTCGCGGGCGCCCGCTTCGCGGAGGTCTGGCACGACCCGGGGGACCGCGCGCGCCTCGCCGCCTCGGTGGCCGATGAGCTGCGGATGCGGGTCGAGCTGCGCGACACCGCGGGCGCGACGCTGCTGCTGCGAGCGCCGGTCGGGGTGGCGGCGACGCGCTGTCCACGCCCCACCCTGCGGGCGCGCGTGGCGGCGCCGGGCGGAGCCGTGGTGGGCGAGGCGCGCTTCTGCAGCGTCGACCCCTCCTGGGGGGGCGGGCGCACGGCGCTGCTCGTCCTCGCGGTGCTCGCGGTGATCTGGCGCATGGCGGGCGGCATCGCGCGGCGGATGGCGCGGCCGCTCGATGATCTGGTCGAGGTGGTGCGCGACATCGGCGACGGGCGCCTCGACCGCCGGGCGCGCCTTCCCACGCACGGTCGCAGCGAGCTCGGGCTCCTGGCGCGCGTGGTCAACGACATGGCCGCGCGCATCGAGGCCCAGGTGGCCGCGCAGCGAGAGCTCCTCGCGGCGGTCTCGCACGAGCTCCGGTCGCCGCTGGCTCGCGTGCGATTCCTGCTCGAGACGGCCCGCGACGACGGCGCCGACGCCGGGGCGCGGGCGGCGGCCATCTCCGAGGTGGAGGACGAGCTCGTCGGCATCGACGCGCTGGTGGGCGACCTCCTGGCGAGCTCGCGCATGGACTTCCAGGCCTTGCAGCGGGTGCGCCTCGACGCGACGGAGGTCGCGAGCCGCGCGCTCTCGAAGGCGGGCGTCGACCTCGCGGCGCTCGACGCGCCCGACGAGGTGCTGACGATCGTCGGCGACGCCACGCTGCTCACGACGGCGCTGGTGAACCTCATCGGCAACGCCCAGCGCCACGGGGGAGGCGTCCGCGCGCTGCGGGTGCGGAGGGTCGGATCGCTCGTGCGCTTCGAGGTCGAAGACCCGGGCGGGGGAATCCCCGACGACGAGCTCCCGCGCATCTTCGAGCCCTTCTACCGCGGCGCGGGGGCGGGGCGTCGCGCGGGGGCGGGCCTCGGCCTCGCGCTGGTGCGGCGCATCGCGGCCTCGCACGGCGGCGAGGTGTGGGCGGCCAACCTTTCGGGCGGCGGAGGCGCGTGCGTGGGGTTCTCCGTCGCGTGCGAGGCGCAGTCCGCGGGTGTAGCTTCCCCGCAACGATGAACGAAGCCACCGTCGAGGCCGCGGCCGCCCCGCCCACCCCCGAGCCCGCCGAGGTGAAGGCCATGCGCGAGGCGCTCGAGCGCGGCGATCACCAGCGGGCGCGAGCCATGGCCGCGACGCTCCTCGCGAGCGAAGACCCGGCGCTCAAGGCCGCGGGCGAGGAGATGGCCGCCCGCTTCCGGCGCGACCCCTGGGTCGACGCGGTGTTCATCGGCACGGGGCTCCTCATGGCCTTCCTGGCGATCTTCTACCTGGGGCACCGGTGAGCGCCGCGCTCCGCGCGCTCGGCCTCGTCGCCCTCGCGGTCGTCGGGTGCGCGACGGCGCCCCCGGCGGCGCCCCCGCGGGGTCCGGCGCGGGCGGTGGATTTCTTCCCGATGCGCGCCGGGATGGCCTGGAGCTACGACACGGAGACCGGCATCGGCGGAGACACCGTGCTCAACGTGCTCTCCGTCGAGAGGGCCGACGGCGAGGCCTTCGTGGTGCGCAGCGGCAGCCGCCGCGAGCGGTACGAGCGGCGCCCCGAGGGGGTGCTGCGCGAAGGCGAGTACATCATCCGTGAGCCGCTGCGGGCCGGCACCTCGTGGGAGGCCGACGGGGGCGGTCGGGTGGAGATCCGCAGCGTCGAGGCCTCGCGGCGGGTGGGTGACCAGCAGTACCGCGAGGTGGTCGAGGTGCACCGGAGCTCGCCCCGGTCGCGCATCGAGACGACCACCTGGTATGCGCGCGACGTCGGTGCGATCGAGATCATCGGCGAGACCGTGAGCTCCATCGGCGGTCGCCTGCGGGTGCGATCGACGCTACGGGGATACACCCGGAGCGACGACGCCGAGGGATCGCGCTGAGGGCCCTCGGGCGGCGACGCGATGCGTCAGTGAATGGCGTTTGATCTTCCCGCGTCGTGATGGAACCATGCGAGAGATGAGACGAGGGACGTGGCTGCAGGCGTGCATCGGGGTCTCCGCGCTGGTCTACGCCAGCGGCGCAGCGGCGCAGGGCCGTGGCCCGGGCCCGTTCGCGGGGAGCTTCTCGGTAGCGTCCAACACCACGGTGTCGGTGACATCGCCGATGGCCATCACCGAAGAGCGCACCACCCGTGAGCGCCTTGAGATCAGCCAGGGTTCACGCACCGACCTGAGCGTGCGGGTGACCAACGACCTCGGCGAGCACTGCACCCTCACGGCCAACCGCTCGGGCGACAGCAGCCTCTCCTTCGGGTCGGGGCAGCGCTGCACCTTTACCGACTCGGTCCGCAACATGCGGATGAACTTCACCCTCCGGTCGGGCTCGGGCTCCATCTCCGGCGAGCGGCTCTCGCTGTCATTCAGCTGGAGCGTCGCGAGCAACGGCGGGTTCCTGTCGGTCTCGGGCAGCGCCTCGCAGCGCTCGTCGGGCAACCGCACTGGCGGAAGCGCCATGGCCGACACCGCCGCCCCGGTCGAGGTCGCGGCGCCCATCGCCGTCGTCGCGCCGAGCTTTCCTGCCGCGGTCGAGCCGGTCGCCGAGCCGGTGGTCGCCCCGATGATGCCCATGTCCGGCACGCCCGCGCGCTCCACCAGCACCCGTCGCCCGTCCACCACTGCATCCCGGCCGCGCACGCCCGCGCCTGTCGTCGCCGTGGTTCCCACGCCCGTCGTCACGCCCACGCCCACGCCCGCGAGTGCCCCCGCGTCGGCGTGGGGCAGCCCGAGCCCCACCGCGGCGACCACCGGTGCCCCCGCGTCGGCGTGGGGCAGCCCGAGCCCCACCGCGGCGACCACTGGTGCCCCCGCGTCGGCGTGGGGCAGCCCGAGCCCTTCGTCCGCACCCGCCGCCAGCAGCTGGACGACGCCGACGGTCGCGAGCGGGGCCTGGGGAGCGCCTGCGACTGGCGGGGCCGCGTGGGGGACGCCCATCGACGCCAATACGCCGGGCGCGGTCGTACTCCCCTCCGGCTGGATCCTCGGGCCGCTCGTGTCGTCGCTGGCCAGCGCGGCCCCGGTCGCAAACCAGGCGGTCAGCGCCTGGACCACGCCGCAGGCCAGCAGCCCGTCGTCGGTGGGTCAGTCCTGGGGAAGCCCGAGCCCCTCGCAGGGCGGCGCATGGACACCCTCCGCGGGTGGTCCGGGCGTGGTGCTCGGGGCGCCCGGCGCGGCCCCCTCTCAGGGCTTCGGCGTCACCGTGGGACCGTCTCCCTCGGCGCCCGGCAACCCCCAGAGCCTTCGCCCCGCCGGCAGCGGCCCGGGCCTCGTGTTCGGCGCCTCGCACTGACGGTCCCGTTCACCCTCCCGTCGCCTGGCGACATCCCCTCCCTCCCTCAGCGCCTGGAGCGCGTCCGTGACCGACCCCACCCCCGACCCGCAGCTCTTCATCAACCGCGAGCTCTCCTGGCTGGAGTTCAACCAGCGCGTGCTCGACGAGGCCGCCGACCCGGGGGTGCCTTTACTCGAACGGGTAAAGTTCCTCGCGATCGTGGCGACCAACCTCGACGAGTTCTTCATGATCCGGGTGGCGGGCGTGAAGCAGCAGCTCGCCGGCCAGGTGGTCGAGCTCACCACCGACGGCCGCAACCCCCGCGCGCAGCTCGCCGCCATCACCGAGCGCGCCCACCGCCTCGTGAAGGACCAGTACACCCTGTACTGCGACCACGTGCGGCCCGCGCTGGAGGCCGCGGGCATCCAGCTGGGCGAGCGCGACGTGAACCCCGAGATCGCCCGGCGCGTCGAGGCGTACTTCCGCCAGGACATCTACCCCGTGCTCACGCCCCTGGTCATCGACCCCGGGCACCCGTTTCCGCACCTCAAGAACAAATCCATCAACCTGGGGATCGTGTTCGAGTCGAGCCGCGAGGAGTCGGGCATCGGCTTCGCGGTCGTTCAGGTGCCGCAGATCTCCGCGCGCCTCGTCCCCTCCGGGGTCGGCAACGCGGGGCGCGCGTGGCTCTTCCTGGAAGACGTCATCGCCCGCAACCTGTCGCAGCTCTTCCCCGGCCGGAAGATCGTCTCCGTCGCCCCCTTCCGCGTCACCCGCAACTGGGACCTCGAGATCGACGAGGAGGAGGCCGACGACCTGCTCGCCACCATCCAGCAGGAGCTGCGCCGGCGCGACCGCGGCAACGCCGTGCGCCTCGAGGTCGCCGCCGACGTCGACCCGCGCTTCCTCGCCCTCCTGCGGCACGTGCTGCGCCTCGACGAGGGCGACGTCTACGCCGTCGAGGGCCCGCTCCACCTCGGCGACCTCATGCACGTCGCGGCCGACAACGACCGCCCCGAGCTGCACGACGAGGCCTTCTCCCCGCAGGTGGTGCCGCCCTTCCGTGACGCCGAAGACCCCTTCGCCCTCGTCGCCGAGCGCGACGTGATGCTCCACCACCCGTACGAGAGCTTCGAGTCGGTGATGGACTTCATCGCCCGCGCCGCGGACGACCCGCGGGTGCTCGCGATCAAGATCACCCTGTACCGCGCCGGGGCCAACTCGCCGCTGGTGCGCACGCTCGCGCGCGCCGCGGAGAACGGCAAGCAGGTCACCGCGCTGGTCGAGCTCAAGGCGCGCTTCGACGAGGAGGCCAACATCAAGTGGGCCCGCGCCCTCGAGGAGTCCGGCGTGCACGTCGTGTACGGCGTGCTCGGGCTGAAGACCCACGCGAAGGTCTGCCTGGTGGTGCGCCGCGAGGCCGCGGGGCTACGGCGGTACGTCCACCTCTCGACGGGCAACTACAACCCCATCAGCGCCCGGCTCTACACCGACCTCAGCTTCTTCACCGCGCGGCCCGAGATCGGCGAGGACGCCACCGCGCTGTTCAACCTCCTCACCGGGTACTGCGAGCCGCCGTCGTGGAAGCGCCTCGCGGTGGCCCCGCTCAACCTCCGCGAGCGGGTCATCGAGCTCATCGGGCGCGAGGCCGAGCACGCCCGTCACGGGAGGCCCGCGCGCATCGTCGCGAAGCTCAACTCGCTCGTCGACGAGAAGGTCATCACCGCCCTGTACGCGGCCTCGCAGGCCGGCGTGGAGGTCGACCTCATCATCCGCGGCGTGTGCTGCCTGCGGCCGGGGCTCCCGGGCGTGAGCGAGCGCATCCGGGTGATCTCCATCGTCGATCGCTTCCTCGAGCACGCGCGCGTCTTCGCCCTGGAGAACGGCGGCGAAGCCGAGGTGTACCTCTCGTCCGCCGACTGGATGCCCCGCAACTTCATCCGCCGCGTCGAGGTGATGTTCCCCGTCGAGGACGCCAAGATCCGGAAGTGGATCCGCGACGACCTCCTCGGGTCGCAGCTGCTCGACAACGTGAAGGCCCGGGACATGGACTCCGACGGGGTGTACCGGCGCCGCGCGCCGAAGCCCGGCGAGCGCGCCAACCGCACGCAGGCGGTGTTCATGGAGCGCGCGAAGGAGCGCGCCCGCGCGGCGGTGTGGTCGGTGCCCCCGACGCCCTTCCGGGCGATGCCCAGCGACGAGCCCGCGGCCCCGGCGATGCCCGAGATTCCGCCCGCCCCGCGGGTGCCGAAGCGCCGCAAGAAGCCGCGGTGACGGCGCGCCGGGGGCCGTGCTAGAGACGGCGCCCACCGCGAAGTCTCTCGCGGGACGAGGAGCACACCCAATGGCACAGTCGGCAACGTTTCCTGCGATCAACGTCCCGGGCGAGGGCGACCTCTTCGCGCGCTTCACCACGGCGCAGGGCGAGATCGTCATCAAGCTCGAGGAGAAGCTGACGCCCAACACGGTGCGCAACTTCGTGGGCCTCGCCACCGGCGCCCAGACCTGGGACGACCCCAAGACCGGCCGCGCCTCCAACCAGCCCTTCTACGACGGGCTCTTCTTCCACAGGCTCATCCCCGGGTTCATGATCCAGGGCGGCTGCCCGCAGGGCACCGGCACGGGCAACCCGGGGTACCGCTTCGCCGACGAGTTTCACCCCTCGCTCAAGCACGACCGCGCGGGCATCCTGTCGATGGCCAACTCCGGCCCCGCCAGCAACGGGTCGCAATTCTTCATCACCGAAGGCCCGACGCCGCACCTCAACAACAAGCACTCGGTCTTCGGCGCCGTCGTGAAGGGCATCGAGGTGGTCAACCGCATCGCCAACCTCCCGCGCGGCCGCAACGACCGCCCCAACGACCTCGCCGCCGCGACCCTCCAGCGCGTCGAGTTCTTCCGCGCCAACACCTGACCGTCGGCCTCCCGACCCAATGGACCCGGCAACGCCCGCGGGCTGGCTCGACCCCCGCACCTTCCTCTCGCGCCACAAGCTCCGCCCGAAGGACAGCTTCGGGCAGTGCTTCCTCATCTCGCCACACGTGGTGCGGGCCATCGTCGAGGCCGTCGACGCCCGCGCCGACGAGACCATCGTCGAGATCGGCACCGGCACCGGCACCCTCGCGCGCTGCCTCGCCCCGGCCGCCCGCCGGGTGCTCGCCATCGAGCGCGACCGCGACCTCGTGGCCGCGCTCGCCGCAGACCCGCTGCCGCCCAACGTCACCGTCGTCGAGGCCGACGCGGCGACCTTCGATTACGCAGCGGTGTATGCCGAGGGCCCCACGGCGGTGGTGGGCAACCTGCCGTACCAGATCACCGGGCGGCTGATCCGCGCGCTCGTCGAGACGCCGGGCTGGCGCGTCGCGGTGGTGATGGTGCAGCAGGAGGTGGGCAAGCGCCTCGCGGCCTCGCCGGGCGACGACGACTGGGGTGCGCTGTCGGTGTTCACCCAGGCGGCGTGCGCGGTGGAGAAGGTCTGCGGGGCCGCGCCGGGGTGCTTCCACCCGGCCCCGCGGGTGCAGTCGACGGTGGTCCGGCTCACGCCGCGGGCGACCCCGCTGGCGGTCGAAGACCGGCGCTTCCAGCAGGTGGTGAAGGCCCTCTTCGCCGCGCGCCGCAAGACCCTGCGCAACGGCCTCTCGTCGGTGGTCGGGCGCGACCACGCGGCGGCGGTGTGTGAGTCCGTGGGCATCGACCCGGGCGCGCGTCCCGAGACGCTCACCATCGAGCAGCTCGGCCGGCTCAGCGAGGCGACGAAGACGTCGGCGCCGGGGGCCTGACGCCCGCGTCGACGGCGATCGGCGGCGGCGGGGGCGGCTCCGTGAAGCGCATGCGCAGCTCGCTCTCGGCACCGGCAAAGACCTGCACCGTCGTACGAAACACCGCCACCCCTTCGCCGTCGGCCTCGATGACCGCCGCGCCGGACATTACGGGCACGGCGTCGCGCCAGCGCGCGCGCGGCAGCTCGAGGCCGTTCACCCGGAGGCGCAGCCCCGCGGGGGGCGAGTCCGGGAGCAGCAGCCGGAGGCGGCCCACCTGCGGCTCGACGAGGTCGATGATGGCGCGGCAGGCGGCGATGATGCGCGCGCGGTTGCGCACGCCCGGGTCGGCCTCGGCGGTGACGAAGCACCGGGTCGCGTGCTCGAGCGCCTCGGCGCCGCGCTGAAGGGCGATGAACTCCTCCGCGACGAGCATATGGAGCGAAGGGGTCCAGCGGAGCTGACCGGCGCGCAGGGCGTGCGCGACGGCCTGCTCGTGGAGGCCGGCGTCGCGGGCGGCCTCGGCGTCGGCGATGAGGCTACGGCGCTGGTCTTCATCGGGCACGGTCTGGGCCGCGGCGGCGGTCGATGCGGCAAGAAACGCGAGCAGCAGGCTGCGGCAGGAGAGCGGTACGGCCATGAAGGGTTCCCTCGGGGGGTCTTCGACGCCCGGCGACCATTGTTGATGGCTCGGACGTTGTCCAACACCGGCTGATTCGTGCGCGCCGAGGGGTCAACAGCGCCGTGGTCGACGGTTGACAGCCCCGCGTCGATCGTCCAGAAGGGAGCGCTCTCGCCCGAGCGGCCACGTCGCCGCTCTTCGCTCCATCTGGAGGAGTGGCCGAGTGGTCTATGGCAGCGGTTTTGAAAACCGCCGTAGGGAAACCTGCCGGGGGTTCGAATCCCTCCTCCTCCTCTGTCTCATCCAACTACACGACCTGATTTGGACACCCCACTCGCCCTCCACGTCCACCTGATCCCCCAGGGTCAGTCGCTGGCGTTCTCCATCTCCTTCGAGCGCTACGAGGACACCGCGTCGCTGTCGCGCTGGCAGCCATCGGACAACTTCGTGGTGCCCTCGCACCCGGGCTGCGTCCGGCGACGCCCGGCGTTCGTGCCCGGCAGCTTCCGGGAGATGTTCCTCGCGGTGCTCTTCCCGCGCCTCAACAACCACCACCCGGTGCCGCTGCCCGGCCACCTCCGCGAACTCGACACCGCCCGCGCAGAGTTTCCCAAGCGCACCGTGGGCGACGGCCCCTACCACGTCGTCGCCTGGGCCGTCCCCGCGAGCCAGGCCCTCACCCACCTCCGGCCCTTTCTCCGCGCTTGGACGCGGCGCTACGGCGCGGCGCTGTCGAGCCCCGGGTGCTTCGTCGCCCTCGACGCCCTCGACCTCCTGCACGACGCCTTCACCCACGGAAACCTCCTGCCCACGCGCCTCCCCGGGCTGCCCGACCACGCGCCGCTGCGATGGGTCCCTCCGTTGTCTCTCAACACCCTCATGGCCTTCCGGCGCACGCTGGTGGGATGCCCCTCGCTCGGCGCCGTCCACGCGTGGTGCGTCCGGGCCCACGAGTTTCGCACGCAGCCCCTCGTCGCGCAGAACGAGTCGGCCCCCTTCGCGCGCTTCGCCGTCGAGGCCCTCTCGAGCGTCTCCGTCGACTCATCGGACAACCCGACGGCCGCCAAACCGACTCCCTTGAAGCCAGAGGTGCTGGCCTCGCTGCACGCCTCCTTCGGCAGCTGCCTGCATCCCAACCATGATGTCTGGAAGCCCGCGGTGCTGCCCTCGCAGTCGCACCTCCACGGCGTCATCGCGCCATCCGATCCGGGCGCCTCCGAGCACCCATGGCAGATGGAGATGGCGCTGATCGGCGAGGGGCCCGCGGTGCCGCTCTTCGGTCTCTTGAAGTCCGAGCGCCTCCGCGACCCCGTGGTGGAGGCCTCGGACGACACCGTGCGACGATTCCCGGCCAGCGTGGCCTACCGCGACTGGGAGGGCCTGCTCGAGCAGCGGCCCTTCCTGGGCGCCCGCCCGGAGCTGCTGCGCGACGGGCGCAGTCCCCTGTCCGAAGCGGAGATGTCCGTCGTGGCGGGCCTCCCTCCCATGCACGGTCGCCCTTCGGAGAAGGTGTACCGCGCGCTCAACCTGGAGGCGCCCAGCCGCGGGCGCGAGCCGGTTCTCTTCAGTGTATCGATTGGCAATACGCAGAGCGCGCGGCTGCGGGTGAAGTGGAGTCCGGTCAACGACGGCGAGCTCGAGCAGCAGCTGGGCGAGGGCGGCCTCGCGATGCTGCGCTTCGTGCCCGAGCTGACCGTCGTGCTCGGCGAGGACGAGCTCTCCCCCGAGCAGGCGAAGCTGCTGCTGGCGTCGTCCGAGGGGGCCATCCTGCGCATCGGCCGACGGGCCGTGCCGCGGAGCGACCTGGAGGCGGTGCTCGAGCTCGCGGTGGCCCGCCGCAAGGTGCTCGAACGATTGATGAAGGGCGGATCGCTCGGCTGGCAGGACGTCAACCAGCTCGAGGACGAGTGGACGGCCTCCCGGGACGCCGCGCGGCTGGAGTCGGTGTTCGCCGCGCAGTGGGAGATCTTCCTGGAGAAGCTGGCGGCGGGCAGCGCGTCTCGGCTCACGGAGACGCCGCCGGGGTTCCAGGGAACGCTCCGTCCCTATCAGTTGAGGGGATTGAGCTGGATGGACCAGATCACCTCCTTCGGCCTCGGCGCGTGCCTCGCCGACGACATGGGGCTCGGCAAGACCGTGCAGGTGCTGGCGCTGCTCTGGCACCACCGCAGGCCCGGGGCGCCGAAGCGCCCGAAGGCGCCCGACCTGGTCGTGTGTCCGACCTCGGTGGTGCACAACTGGGTAAAGGAGGCGCGGCGCTTTGCACCGAAGCTCAACGTGTACATGCACCAGGAGAGCTCGCGGGAGACCGATCCGCGGCGCTTCGGCGAGGTGGTGCGTACGTCGGACGTGATGGTGACCAGCTACGCGCTGCTGCGCCGTGACCGGACGCTGTTCGAAGAGCACCGCTGGAACATCCTCATCGTCGATGAGGCCCAGCACGTGAAGAACCCGCTGGCCCAGCAGACCCAGGTGCTCAAGGGGCTGCGCGCCTCGCGCCGCCTCGCGCTCACCGGCACGCCGGTGGAGAACCACCTGCGCGACCTCTGGTCGATCTATGACCTCGTGATGCCGGGGCTCCTGGGCGGCCCCACCCGCTTCTCCCGCGCCTTCCTCGAGCCCCTGCGGCGCGGCGAGGAGACGGCGATGGCCCGGCTGCGGCGGCGCGTGGGGCCCTTCATGCTTCGGCGTAGCAAGCGCGACCCGGAGGTGGCCGGTGACCTGCCGCCGCGCACCGAGCAGATCGTCGAGTGCGGCCTTACGCGGGAGCAGGCGGCGCTCTATCGCGCGCTCACCGAGGTGACCTTCGAGAAGGTGAAGGGCGGCAACGGGATGGGGCGCCGGGCGTCGATCCTCGCGGCGCTCACCGGGTTGAAGCAGATCTGCAACCACCCGGAGAACTACGTCGAAGAGGACGCCGAGCGGCTGCTGGGCCGATCGAGCAAGCTCGACCGCTGCATGGAGTTGTTGGAAGAGCTCATCGACCAGGGTCAGCCGACGCTGGTGTTCACCCAGTATCGGGAGATGGGCGAGCTGCTCCAGGCCGCCATCGAACAACGCTTCAAGCGCGAGGTGCCCTTCTTCCATGGTGGGCTGTCGCCGCGAGAGCGGGAGAACATGCTCGACGCCTTCCGCTCGGAGGACGGCGAGCCGGTGTTGATCCTTTCATTGAAGGCCGGCGGCACGGGGCTCAACCTGGTACGCGCGACGGCGGTCATCCACTACGATCGCTGGTGGAACCCCGCAGTGGAAGACCAGGCCACGGACCGGGCGCACCGCATCGGTCAGACGCGGCCCGTCAACGTATACAAGTTCGTGACGACGGGCACCCTCGAGGAGCGCATTCAACGGATGTTGGAAGAGAAGCGATCGCTCGCCGCGGAGGTGCTGTCCGACGCTGGCGAGACGTGGGTGACCGAGATGAGCGACCGCGACCTCCGGGACTTCCTGAAGCTTGATGAGTCGGGCGAAGAGGGAGCAGAGACTTGATCCCCGACCCGTCCCGGAGCCCCCGGCCGCCGGTCTACCTCACGCCGGTGCGAGACCTGTACGGCCTCGACCTGCCCGACGGCGGGCGGGTGGAGGTGCGCCGTCACGGCATGGTGCTCACCGCTCTCACGTACACGCCCCCCGACGGGGTCGAGCCGTCGGAGTTCGACCTCCGTCGCTGGCATTACCGACAATGGGCCACGCAGATCGAGGACCGTGAATACTCCGAAGCGCTCCGCGGGCTGATTGCCGTCCATGGCCTCTTCGAGCACCCCGACTGGATCAGCCGGGAGCGACCGACGGAGCTCGATGCCGAGTCGATGACCGTGGTCGATGACCTGCGCGCGACGTGGCGCAGCCGCTACGGGGCCCCGGGGCAGGCGCCGGGCGCCGGCGCGCAGCTCTGCAGCGTGTGCCTCGCGGCCAACCCCCCGCAAGGGCCCCTCACGGTCTGGAGCCCGGCGCCCTCGCAGCAGCCGTGCCCCCACCGCGACGCCGCCGCGAGCGCCCTCCTGGCGCTGGTGGAGCGCTACGAGGAGCTCACCTTCGAGCTGCTCGACCTGCTGGTGGTCGCGCACTCCCCGGGCGTCGGCGGCGCGCCGTCGCTCCGTCGCTTCGTGCTGCCCTCCGACTGGATGCGGGCGCTGCTGGGGCACTGGCTGCTGGGCCATGGGTACGTGCACCACGACCCGCCGTGGCGCTCCCGGGGCGTGCTGCGCCATCGGCGCTTCTCGCATCGGGCGCTGCGCGTCGACGGGCACGGCGAGCTCACCGCCGAGGAGCGCTACTCCGCGCTCGCCTGGGGCATCAGCCCCGATGACCTCTCGCTCATGCCCGAAGACCCCGAGCCGATCGCCGTGCCCGAGGCCTCGTGGTGGTCCGACCCGACGGGCGCTCCGCCCGCGGGCGTGCGGGTCTACCCCGAAGGGGCCCCGGCGAAGGCTGCGCCGACGAAGCCCTCTCCGGCGAGCCCGACGGTGCGTCCGAAGGCGCCCCTCCGGGTGGCGCCCCCGCCGCGGACGCGGATGGTGACCCCGACGCCCCCGGCGCCCACGCCGGCCCCTGTCACCCGGAGCGCGCCGAAGCGCTCGGCGCCGGCGGCGAAGAAGCCCGCGCGGGCGTCGTCGTCGAAGCCCGCGAGCGCCGGCCTCGAGGAGACCTTGTCGTCGTTGACCGCGGGCCTCGCGGCCCTCTCCCAGATCATGGGCGGGCCGAAGCGCGGGCGTCGTTAGAGCTTCGCGCCGCACTCCGGGCAGCGGCTCACGTCGCTCCGGGTGATGCGGGTGTTGCAATAGGCGCAGCGGATCTCCGGGGCCGCGCGCGGGGCCGGGGCGGCGACGGCCGCGGGGTGCGGTGCGTTGAAGCCCGCCGCGGCGACGGGCGCCTGCGGGTGCACGGGTGCCACGAAGGGGACCGCGGGGGGCGCGTAGGCGGCCGCGGTGTATCGGAGCTGCTGCGCCGGGAGCCACTTCTGGTCGCCGTCGTCGAACTGGATGAAGAACATGCTGGAGTTGTTGTTCGCGCGGGCGACCACGCCCGGGTACCACGACCCGCTCGACCACTCGCCCGACACCACGGTGCCGGGGGTGAGCTGCGGCGTCGGCGCGGCGTGGGGCCGGTCGCCGTGGGGGCGGATCTTCGCGGGCGACAGCCACTTCGTGTCGCCGTCGTCGAACTGCACGAAGAACAGGGTGCCGTTGGCGTTGGCCTCGGCGACGTAGCCCGGGTACCAGCTGTCCTCGGTCCAGTCGCCCAGGACGCGCGCGCCCGCGAAGGGGGCCGCGCCGTGCGAGACGGCCGCCGCAGGCGCCGACTGCGGCTGGACCTGGTCGAGCGTGAGCCACGCCGTGTCGCCGTCGTCGAACTGCACGAAGTACTGCGCCTCGCCGCGACGATCGCGCTGCTGGGTCACGACCCCGGGATACCAGCTGCCGTTCGACCAGAGACCCATCACCCGAGAACCGATCATCGCTCCGCCTCCTGCGTTTGGGGCGCGATGATGCCACAGACCCCGCGCGGGTCGTGGCCCGACATCGAGGCGGCTACGGGTGGGAAGGAAGATACGGGGGGGGGGAGAGGGAGACCGCGGGTCAGTTCGCCGCGCGAACGCCGCCGAAGGTGGCCGGGTCGATGATGAACATCTCGACGCGCCGGTTGCGGGCGCGGGCCTCTTCGGTGGTGCCCATGTCGACGGGCCGCGACTCGCCGTAGAACCCGAAGGTCAGCCGGTCGGCCGGGACGCCGTTGGCCACGAGCAGCGCGCCCACGCGGCGCACGCGGCGCTGCGAGAGGTCGAGGTTGGCGCTGGTCTCGCCGACGTCGTCGGTGTGCCCGTCGAGGCGGATGCGCCGGATCCAGTTGTAGGCCGGGTTGCGCAGCAGGGCCACGATGGCGTCGATGACCGGCCGCGACGAGTCGACCACGCTGTCGCGCCCGACGTCGAAGTTGATCGCGAAGCCGTTGCGGATGCGGATCTGGTTGCCGACCACCTCGATGGCCGCGGTCGACTCGGGGCAGCCGTCCTCGTCCGCGATGCCGTTGATGGTCTCGGCCTCGTTGGGGCAGCGGTCGCGGGCGTCGAGCACCCCGTCGCCGTCGTTGTCGCGGTTGGCCGCCGCGAAGGCGTCGCGGTCGGCGGCGTTGGCGCTGCGGGCCTGGGCGAGGCGGGTGACCTGCTCGCCGCACGCGCCCGGGTTCTGCTGGAGCAGCGCGAGGGCCTGCGTGGCGTGCTGGTCGTCGGCGACGGCCTGGTTGTCCGACGACATCCGGTGCAGCCGCCCGAGGGTGTCGAAGGAGAAGAACGCCCGCATCAGGTGCGCGCGGCGGCCGAGCCAGTTCTGCGCGCGCTGGTCGAGGGTGGAGAGGTACTGCGGCGAGGCCGACTGGAGCTCGCCGAGGTGACGCTGCGCCGGGCCGGCGCGGCGGCCCCAGAGGGCGAGCTGCGCGAGGTAGAAGCGCGCGTTGGGCGCGTGCTCGGTGCCGCCCGCGGTGGAGACCACGGTGGTGAGCTCGCGCTCGGCGTTGGCGTCCGCGCCGGTCCACGCGAAGGCCACGCCGAGCCACATGTGGCCCCGCGGCGCGTCGACCTGGGCGAGCTGGTAGAAGGTCTGCGTGGCGGCGTCGAAGTCACACGAGAAGAGCTGCGCGAGCCCGCGGCTCTCGAGCGCTGATGCGGCGAAGGGGGAGTCGTTGGGCACCTCCGCCGCGACCTGCGCCGCGCGGGCGTAGTCGCCGAGCTCGAAGGCGATCTGCGCGAGCCCGGCGCGGGCCTCGGCGCCGCTCGGGTCGGTGGCGGGGAGCGACTCGACGACGCCTTCGAGGTTCTGCTGGGCGGCCATCCACTCCTGGCGCGCGAGGGCCTCGCGGGCCAGCCGGAGCTGCTCCTGGAAGAACGCGCTGTTCTGCGCCGCGAGGGCGTTGGGGTCGACGCGCTGCGTGCCGCCCATCGACTGGCACGACCACAGCGCGCTCGCGCCCGCCACGCACAGGGCGGCCCCGAGGGACCAGCGCGCGACGCGGCGACCTGTCACGGCGTCCCCGCGTTCTGGACGTTCTGCGTCTCGTTGGCGACCGCGCCCTGCTGCCGGAGGGCCTCCTGGTCCTGCGACATGCGCTGGGCGGACTGCAGCTCCTGCTGCCAGTCGGACTCGTCGGGGCGGAGCGAGATGGCGCGGGTGAGGTCGGCCACGGCGCGGGCGTACTGGCCCAGGTACGAGCGGGTGAGCCCGCGGTTGTAGAAGGCCTCGCCGATCTTCTCGGCCTCGTTGGGCGGCACGGGCATCGCGGCGTTCTGGTAGGCGCCGATGACCTGGGTGAACAGCGGCTCGGCGCCCGCGAGGTTGCCCGCCTGCACGAGGTCGTAGCCCTGGCGGCAGCGCGCGTCGCCGTTGCAGTCCTCGAACTCCACCGTGACCGACTCCCGCCACGGGAGGATCACCCGGGCGAAGTGGTCGACGAGGTTGGCGCGGAGGTTGTGCAGCATGCCCCCGCCGTCGATGCCCGGCGGGTCGCGGCGCTCGTAGGGCGAGTACACGCCCGTCGTGGCGGTGGTGACGGTGTCTTCGTAGGTCCGGTCGAAGAGGGTCTCGTTGCTGGTGCCGTGGGTCACCTGGAACTGCAGCCGCGCCGACGCCGTGCCCACCCGGCGCAGGTTGGTGCAGGCGTAGCTCTCCGCGCGGTACTGCTGGCGCCCGTTGGCGTAGTAGGGCACCTGGCGGGTGCAGGTGCCGGCGTTCTGCTCGATGTTCTCCGCGTACTGGTTGCCCAGCACGGCGCCCGTGATCACCACGCCACCGCCCGAGGCGAGGAGCCGGATGGAGGGGTTGAGCGACTGGCTGATGCGCCCGGTGAGGTCGGCGACGATCTCGCCGGCCGCCTGGAGGTCTTGCGGCATGCCCGTGGGGGCCGCGACGCCGCCGACGGACATGGTGTTGCCGACCGCCGCGGCGTTGAGCATGGCGGGCCTTGTGACGGCGAAGGTGGCGGTGCGGGCGCAGCCGCTGCCGATCGTGAGGGCCGAGAGCGCGCACATCCCAACGAACGTCCTGTGAATGACCGACTTCATGCGAGAGATCCTCCTGAGCATCGGGCCGCGCCCGGGGACACACTCCCCACGACGTCTACGGCCCACCAAAAGCGGGCGGGACCATATACGCTTTGGCCCCGCGGGTGTTCACGCCTCTCAGGTTTCCGATGGGTCGTCGTCACCCGAGTCGGGGTCCTCCGGGGCGGGCACCAGGGGCGACTTCTTCATCTCGTCACGGGCGCGCTGCACCATCGTGCGGAACACCCGTCGGAGCGACTCTCGCACCGCCGCGGGCTCTCCATTGAACACCAGCGCGTCGGCCACGGACTCCAGCGTCGACACGGCCTCCCGCCGCGGCTCCTTCCGGAGCTTGCCGTAGATCGACGGCTCCTTGGGGTGGAGCACCAGGCGCTGCACCTTGAGCAGCCACGGGTTGCGCCACCAGAGGGTCTTGGCCTGCGACCACGAGCCGTCGAGCACCAGGAGCCCCTGGAGGTGGGGCGTCGGGCCGAGCGCGTTGCCGTTGCGGTCGAGGCGCAGCACCGGCGCCGTCTGCTCGTTGCGCTGGAGCTCCCGGGGGAGCGAGCCCGGGTAGAGCACCGCCCAGCGGAGGGCGTCGGCGTCGCCGTCGTCGAGCAGCCGGGCGAGCGAGGGCCAGGAGAGCCCGACGATCACCTCGACCTGGTTGGGGAGCATGGCCTGGAGCAGCGGCACGGTGCCCAGGTTGCGGTCGCGCTCCTGCGGGTGCTGGAGGACCACCACCCGCGTGCGGATGTTCATCGGGGTGATGAGGTCGCGGACGCGGGCCACGCTGAGGCTCTCGTCGGTCGGGTCGGTGGTCGGGGGTTTCATGGGGATCGTCGGCCTCTACCGGACCGCGGTATCCCCTGCAAGGTGCTAGGGTGCGCGCCCCTCATGGAACAAGTCATCCAGCGCGAGCCCTCCGCCGCCGTCCTCGTCGCCATCCAGCTGCCCGGGGTCGACGACGCCGAGCACCGCTCTTCGGTCGAGGAGTTGGGTCGCCTCGTCGAGACCCTGGGCCACCGGGTGGTGGGCACGGTCTCCCAGCGGCGCTCGCACCTGGCCGCCGCCGGGGTGCTGGGCGAGGGCAAACTCCGGCTGCTCGCGCGCTACACCGACGGCACCGGGGTGGTCCCCTCCGGGGCGACGAAGAAGGTGCGCAAGATCGACGAGCGCGCCGACGCCGAGGCGCTCGCCGACGCGGAGGCCGAGGCAGAGGCAGAGGGAGACGAGGCGGCCGGGGAGGACGAGGCAGGCGCCGAGGTCGAGGCCGTCGCGGAGGAGGATGACGAAGCCGACGTGGTGATCCCGGCGGAGAAGGCCGGCCTCGTGGTGGTCGACCACGAGCTGGGCCCGTCGCAGCTGCGCAACCTCGAGCGGGCCACCGGGGCGCAGGTGCTCGACCGCACGGCGGTGATCGTCGAGATCTTCCACCGGCACGCGAAGAGTCGCGAGGCGAAGCTCCAGGTGGAGATCGCGCGGCTCAACTACCTGGCGCCGCGGCTGCGGGAGACCGGCGCGGGCGGCGACCGGCAGCGGGGTGGCATCGGCGGCAAGGGGTCGGGCGAGAGCGCGGTGGAGCTCGACCGGCGGAAGATCCGCGACCGCATCGCCGAGCTGCGCGGCGAGCTGAAGGGCCTCGCGCGGGAGGGCGACGTGCGGCGCGCCCGGCGGCAGGAGCAGCTGCGCGTGGCGCTGGTGGGCTACACCAACGCGGGCAAGAGCTCGCTGATGCGCGCGCTCACCGGGAGCGAGGTGTACGTCGCCGACAAGCTCTTCGCGACGCTCGACACGACGGTGCGCTCGCTCTCGCCGGAGAGCCGCCCGAAGGTGCTGGTGTCGGACACCGTCGGGTTCATCAAGAAGCTGCCGCATGACCTCGTGGCGAGCTTTCGCTCGACGCTCGACGAGGCGCGCGAGGCGACGCTGCTCCTGCACGTCGTCGACGCGAGCGACGCCGCGTGGCGCACGCAGTACGAGGTGACCCGCGAGGTGCTCGGGGAGATCGAAGCGGGCGCCGTGCCCGCGCTGCTGGTGCTCAACAAGCGCGACCGGCTCGACGCCGCCGCGCAGGCGGCCCTGGCCGCGGAGTTTCCCGATGGCGCGATGGTGTCGGCGCTCGACCGGGGCTCGGTGCTGGCGCTGCGCGAGCGGATCCTGGAGACGCTGGAGCTGGGGATGGTGGAGGACACCCTGCGGGTGCCCTTCGCGAAGGGAGCCGTGGTCGGCGAGGTACACCGCGAGTGCCGGGTGCTCGAGGAGACCTGGGGCGAAGACGGCGCGGAGTACCGGGTTCGCGCGCTGCCTGGGGCGCTCGCGCGAATCCGTGCGCTGTTGTCGTCGGGGAGCGGGGCGGAGCCGGCCTGAGCCGAAGGGGGGGGGCGGGAGCGGATCAGGCCGCGCGGGACGGCTTCTTCGCCTTGGACGCGTCGACGCGCGCCGGACGGGGGCCGGTGACGGCGTCCTCGTCGGAGTCCATGGCGTGGTTGCCGACGCCGAGCTCACCGCGCTCCTCGAGCACGTGGAGCGAGTAGTCGATCTTGGCGCGCTGCGCCTTCTTGGCCTCGTTGTAGGCGGATGACAGGTCCTTCATGAGCTCCCGGGCGCCGGTGAGCTTCTCGTCGGCCTTCATCTCCTGCTGCACCCAGCGCAGCGACGTCTCGGCGCGGATGATCTCCGCGCGAAGCTGGTCCCCGTTCATGCCCGCCGCGTCCTCGGCGTAGCCAACCGGCAGCTTTGCGATGATCTTCTTGATGTCCAATGCGACCTCCTGTGGGCGCAACCTACTCGCCGGGGCAGCGCCGTCACGATTTCGGCACGAACCCGCGCCGCGCGCTGACGCAAAGGCGCCCGGGAGGTATAGGTCGCGGCGGTGATCGCGCTCCCCATCGACGACGTGCTCCCGGCCCTCCTCGACGCGCTGCGCGCGAAGGGCTCGGTCGTGCTGGAGGCGCCGCCCGGCGCGGGCAAGACCACGCGGGTGCCGCCGGCGCTGCTCGACGCGGGGCTGGCGGGCGAGCGGGAGGTGGTGGTGCTCGAGCCGCGGCGCCTCGCGACCCGCATGGCGGCGAAGCGCGTCGCCGAGGAGCGGGGCGAGGCCCTCGGGCAGACCATCGGGTTCCAGGTGCGCTTCGAGGAGGTGGCCAGCGCGAAGACGCGGGTGCGCTTCGTCACCGAGGGGGTGCTCACCCGGCGGCTGTTGAGCGACCCGACGTTGGCGTCGGTCGGCGTGGTGGTGCTGGATGAATTCCACGAGCGGCACCTCCAGGGCGACCTCGCGCTCGCGATGGTGCGCCGGCTCCAGCGCGGGGCGCGGCCCGACCTCAAGCTGGTGGTGATGTCCGCGACCCTCGACGGCGCGCGGGTGGCGGCCTTCCTGGGCGACGGGGCGACGCCCGCGGCGCGTGTGACCAGCGAGGGGCGGCGCTTCGACGTCGCGATCGAGCACCTGCCGCGCGCCGACGATCGCCCGCTCGAGCAGCAGGTGGCGGGCGCGGTGCGCTCGCTGGTGCGCGAGGGCCTCGACGGCGACGTGCTGGTGTTCCTGCCGGGGGCGGCGGAGATACGGCGCGCGATGACGGCGTGCGCGTCGATCGCGACGGAGGCCGACCTGCTGGTGCTCCCGCTGCACGGCGACCTCCCGAGCGCCGAGCAGGACCGCGCGGTGGCGCCCGCCCCGCGCCGCAAGGTGATCCTGTCGACCAACGTCGCAGAGACCAGCGTGACCATCGACGGCGTCGTGGCGGTGATCGACTCCGGGCTCGCGCGGGTGGCCTCGCACGCGCCGTGGTCGGGGGTGCCCACGCTGAAGGTCGCGAAGGTGTCCCGCGCATCGGCGACGCAGCGGGCGGGGCGGGCGGGGCGAACGCGGCCGGGTCGATGCGTTCGGCTGTACACGAAGCACGACCACGACGCGCGCCCCGAGCACGACGCCCCGGAGGTGCAGCGCATGGACCTCGCCGACACGGCCCTCGCGCTGCACGCCGCGGGCGAGCACGACCTGCGCGCGTTCCCGTGGTTCGAGGCGCCGGGGGGGCAGTCCATCGAGGCCGCCGAGCGACTGCTGCGCGACCTCGGGGCGCTCACCGACGACGGGGCGCTCACCCCGACGGGTCGGTCGATGCTTGCGCTGCCGACGCACCCGAGGCTCGCGCGGGTGGTCGTCGAGGGCGCGCGCCGGGGCCTGCTGGAGATGGCCGCGGGCGCCGCGGCGGTGCTGGGCGAGCGCGAGCTGCTGGTGTCGCGGCGGGCCGGGGCGATGGGCGGAGGCCGGGACACCGACTGGCGCCCGAGCAACGGCCGCTCGGACGTGCTGGCGGCGCTCGAGGCGCTCGACCGCGCGGCGGCGGAGCGCTTCAACCCGGGGGTGCTGCGCGCGATGGGGGTCGACCCGATGGCGGCCTCGGCGGCCGATCGGGCGCGCAAGCAGCTCCTCGCGGCGGTGCGGCGCGACCGCTCGTTGAGCGGCGAGCGCCTCGTGGCGCCAGGCAACGATTGGGAAGACACCCTCGGCATGGCCCTGCTCGCGGGCTACCCCGACCGGGTGGCGCGGCGGCTGCGGGGCGACGAGGTGGCGCTCGCCTCGGGCGGGTCCGCGACGCTGGCGGCGACGAGCGAGGCGCGCGGCGGGGCCTTCGTGCTGGCCATCGACGCCGAGGAGCGCACCGACCACCGCGGGCGCGGGGTGCAGGTGCGTACGGCGTGCGTCATCGAGCCCGAGTGGCTGCTGGAGCTGTTCCCCGACGCGGTCATCGACGCGGTGGAGGCGCGCTGGGTCGCGGCGGACGAGCGGGTCGACCCGGTGCGTGTGTTGAGATACCGCGGCCTGGTGCTCGACGAGAGCCGCGCGGGGCCCTCGCCGGAGGTCGATCGGCTCGTCACCGAGCGGCTGCTGGAAGAGGCGCGGCGCAAGGGGCTGCGGTCCTTCGTCGACGACGCCGACGCGGTCGACCGATGGCTCGCGCGGGTGGCCTTCGTCGCCGAGCGATCGCCCGCGCTGGGGCTGCCCACGGACGCCGACGCGCTGCTGGAGATGGGCCTGCGCCAGAGCTGCGTGGGCGCGCGGACCATGGCCGAGGTGCGACGCGCGGGCCTGCTGGACGCGCTGCGCGGCGGGCTCGACGGCGCGCAGCGGCGGGCGCTCGACGAGATGGCGCCCGAGCGGGTGGCGCTGGGCGGGGGAAAGATGGTGCGGGTGAGCTACGAGCCCGGAAAGGCGCCGTGGATGGAGTCGCGGCTGCAGGACTTCTTCGGCTGCGCGCGGGGCCCTTCGGTGGCGGGGGGGAAGGTTCCGCTGGTGCTGCACCTGCTCGCGCCCAACCACCGGGCGGTGCAGGTGACCACCGACCTGGAGGGCTTCTGGACGAAGCACTACCCGGCCATCCGGCGGGAGCTTTGTCGGAAGTACCCGCGGCACTCGTGGCCCGAGGACGGGCGCACCGCGCAGCCCCCCGCGGCGCTGGGTCGGGCGCGATGAACGTGATGGAGGGAGGTCGTCGGTGCTGACGCGAACGCTGTTGATGGTGCGGCATGGGGAGTCCGAGGGAAACGCGGCGCGGATGTTCACGGGGCACGGCGCGTCGCCGCTGACCGCCCTCGGCGCCCGGCAGGCCGAGGCGGTGGCGGGCGCCCTCGTGGGCCTCGCGCCGACGGCCATCTACAGCAGCGACCTGCCGCGCGCGCTGGCGACCGCGGCGCCGCTCGCGGCCCGCGCCGGCGTGGTGGTGCACGCCGATCACCGGCTGCGCGAGCGCGACATGGGCACCTTCGTCGGCGTGCCCTTCAAGGTGCTCGAAGCCGAGCAGCCCGAGGCGTGGCGGGCGCTGCTCACGCGCGACCCGGAGTTCACCCCCCCGGAGGGCGAGTCGCACCTGCAGTGCGCCGCGCGGATGAGCGCCGCGCTCGACGAGATCCTGGCGCGCCACGCGACCGGTACGGTGGTGGTGTTCAGCCACGGGGTGGTGATGCACCACGCGCTGCGGCACCTGCTCGGGGCGAGCACCCCGGGGCTCATCCTCGCGACGGAGAACTGCGGCGTGCACCGGCTGGAGTGGCGGGAGTTCGGGGTGCTGCGGGTGGCCGCGCTCAATGACACGAGCCACCTCGACGGTCTTCGGAGCTCGTGAAAACGCGCGATTCACGCTAATAAGCGGCGCCATGCGTAGCAGCGTGGTGGTGTCGATGGGGCTCGTGGCGGCGCTGGCTGGCTGTGGCGAGGTGGTCTCGTATCGCCCCGCAGCGGACGCCGCTCTGGCGCAGCCCGACGCAGGCGCGCCCGTCGACCGGGCCGCGGTCGTCGAAGAGGACGTCGAGGCGCCCGTCGACGTGGTCCCGGGCGAGGTCGACGCGGGCGTGGTCCCGGCCGTCGACGCGGGCGAGGCGATCGACGCGGGCGAGGCGCCTGCGGACGTTCCCTCCGCGGACGTCGCGGCCCCGCCCTTCGACGCGGGCGGCCGCGACCTCTCCGAGCGCGGCCCCTACGTGGTCGGCACCTGGATGGGCCCGATCGCGGGCACGGCGACGATGGCGCGCGCGCTCTACCCCACCGCGAGCGACACGCGGCTGCCCCTGGTGATCTTCGCGCACGGCTTCCAGCTGGGCGTGGGCAACTACGACGGGCTGCTCTCCCACATCGCCTCGTGGGGCTACGTGGTGGTCTCCATCGACTACCCGGGCTCGCTGCTGTCGGTCGACCACCGCAACGTGCCCCGCGCGATGATCGCGGCGCGCACCTCGCTCGCGCAGGGCGTGGCGGGCTTCCCCGCGAGCAGCATCATCGACGCCAACCGCACCATCGTCATGGGGCACTCCCTCGGCGGCAAGGGCGCGATCATGGCGGTGATCGACGAGCCCGCCTTCATCGCCGCGATGGCGCTCGACCCGGTGGACGACAACCCGTCGCCCATCGGCGGCGTCACCGAGGCGACGCCCTCCATCGCGCCCGAGCGCATGGGGCGGCTCACCCGTCCCCTCGCGCTCTTCGGCGCCACCCAGTCGCGCTGCCAGGTGCTCGGCCAGTCGTGCGCCCCGGAGGGGAGCAACTACCTCCGCTTCGCAGCCGCCGCGCCGGCCGGGGCGCGCGTCGGGCTCTACCCCCTCAGCAACTTCGGCCACAACGACTTCGTCGACACGGCATGCGGGTTCCAGTGCAACGTGTGCACGCGCGGCGCGGCGCCGCTCGACTCGCGCACGCGGGCGCTGCGCTTCCTGTCGGTGGCCTTCCTGGAGCGGTATGCGCGAGGGGAGGAGGCGCTGCAGCCCTACGTGGCGGGCGCCGGGAGGGACGCGTTCGTGAGCAGCGGGGCGCTGTGGGACGGGCGCACGGCGACGTTGCCGCGCTGCCCGTAGGCCCCGCGGGCGCTCAGGTGCCCATCGAGCGCACGTTGGCGGCGACGGTGACGCCCGGGTTGACGGTGATCTCGCCGCTGGCGACCGTGACCTGGAAGTGGGGGAGGGGGCTGGCCGCGGGCCCGCGCACGACGCCGCCGTCGCCGTCGAAGCGGGAGAAGTGGAGCGAGCACTCGGTCGCGCCGGTCATGCTGACCGCCGTGCAGCCGGTGGGCGCCGTGCACGCGGCGGACTCACGGAAGGCAAGCGCGGTGCTCTCGTGGGTGCACGTGGCGCTGTAGGCGAAGTAGCCCATCGCGTCGCGCCCGACGATGACACGCTGGCTGCCGTAGAGCTTCCACACGCCCATGGGGTGATCGGCCACGCGCCCGGCGCTGAAGGGCGCCACCGACGCCTCGTCGCCGCCGCAGCCCGCGGTCGCGCCCGCCGCGACGCCCGCAGCACCGACCACGCACAGGAAGGTTCGCCGCTCCATCGCACGCTTCTCATCGCTCATTCGAAAGGTCCTCCGTCGGTCATGCAGGGGAGCGCGCGGCACTGGGGTGTTCACCTGCGCGCTTCGGGCCGTCACCCTACCATCGCCCCTCGCCGCGGCGCCCGCGGAACTTCCTCCTCCGCCGCTGCGGATCAGCTTGCGCCGTTGCGCTGCGCTGGTGTTCGATGCCGCGAGATGCGCGGTTGCCCGGAGGGCGAGCGCCGCGCGAGGAGACTGTGACGATGCGTTTTCATAAGATGGGTCTTGGCCTGCTGGTGCTAGCCACGAGCTGCACCGTACTCAACCGCGGCGGCCTCGGGAGCATGGGCGCGGCGTGCAGCGGCGACCTCGGCGGCACCGCGGGCGCCCAGAAGGTCGAGGCCTTCATCGGCGCGGCCAGCAGCTTCGCGGTCGCCTCGACCGAGCTCCAGGCGGGGCTGCTCAACGCGTGTCGGCAGATCGGCCACGAGCTCGCGATCCCCGACAGCGAGCTCGGCGCGGGCGACAGCCCCGACGCCCTGCGCGCCGCGTGCACCCGCGTCTCCAACCAGCTGCGCGCCGACCTCGCGGAGATCCGCGGGGCGGCCGGGGTGCGGGTCGAGGTCATCGCGGTGCCCCCGCGCTGCGAGGTGAGCGTCGACGCCTACGGGCGCTGCGCGGGCGAGTGCGACGCGTCGTACACCCCCGGCTCGGCGCAGGTCACCTGCGAGGGCGGCGAGCTGCGCGGCGGCTGCTCGGCGCAGTGCACCGGCCGGTGCGCGGTCGACGTGAGCGGCGCGTGCGACGGCGTCTGCGAGGGCACCTGCGCGGGCACCTCCACCTCGGGCGGCGCGTGCAACGGAACCTGCCAGGGCCGCTGCGTGGCGCGCGCCTCGGGCACCTGCGGCGGCGAGTGCCGCGGCGACTGCTCGGTGGCCTTCACGGCGCCGAGCTGCACCGGCCGCGTGACGCCGCCGCGGGTCAGCGCCGACTGCCGCGCCGCCTGCGACGCCCGGGTGAGCGCCCAGGCGAGCTGCTCCCCCGGCCGCGCCGAGCTCACCATCACCGGCAACGTCGGCACCAACCTCCAGGAGAAGGTCACCCGGGTGCAGACCGCCCTGCGCGGCGGGTTCTCGCAGGTGCTGCTGCTCCGCTCGCGCCTCGAGCGCGCGGCCTCCTCGGGCGCCGCGGTGGTGAGCTCGGCCCGCGAGCTCCCCAACGCCATCGGCGCCGTCGGGGCGCAGGTGACGGCCTGCGCGGGCGTCGCGGCCACCGGGCTCGTGAGCGCGGTCGCGAGCGTCAACGTGTCCGTGAGCGTCTCGGTGCAGGTCTCCGGCTCCGTCTCCGCGAACTGACCTCCCCCCCCCTTCAGCGCGCGAAGGTGCCCACGGCCTGGTCTTCGGCCGAGCCCACGGGCGTCACGTCGAGCGCGTACTCCCCTTCCTCCACCCGATCGTCCGCCGCCACGGTGACCGTCACCGTGTCGGCGTCGCCCGGCACTCGCGCGCGCGGAAAGGCGCTCGCAGGGATGACGAAGCGCCCGCGCCCGCGCGGCACCACGCAGGTGAGCAGCCAGCCCGTCTGCGCGGCGTCGGCGGGACCGCGCGAGACGGTGACCACCAGCGCCACGTGGGAGCTGTTGCCGCCCCGCCAGGTGACCGGGAGTCCTTCGCCCGCCCGCAGCGCGAAGCCCGCGTCGGGCTTGACGCGCTGGATCGCCCGCGGGATGCGCGCCGGGCTGTGGAAGCGGTGCCCGGGGATGGCGCTGCTGCCCACGAGGTTGCCCGCGACGCGGGTGCCGGGCTCGAGCGCGGTGCGAACCGCGGCGTGGTAGCGCCCGTCGGCCGAGCGGTCGACGTGACCGATCTGGTCGCCGCCGACCACCCAGAGCTGGACCTGGCCGCCGTCGAGCATCGGGGGCTCGCGGCCGCCGGCGAGGGCGACGCCGAGGCACTGCGCGTCGCGGTAGAGCAGGTCGCGGTCGGCGTAGAGGGTGGCGCCGAGCACCGCGAAGGACGGCCCGGGCGAGAGCCCGAGCAGGTAGCGGGGCGCGAGCGCGGGCCCGCCTGGGCGGCGACACGCGACGGCGCAGAGGGCGACGGCGAGGAGCGAGGCGCGGGGTGACGGCACGGCTCCGTGGATGCACGCTGTGGCGTGCGCTCGTCAACGGCGCGCGGCGGCGCCGAGGGCGCGGGACGGAGATTACCTGAGCATGTATGGACTTCGCGGGTGGGCCCTGGCGGCGGCGGTGGCGGTGGGGGGCTGCGCGTCGCCGGGGCCGGAGGACTACGACGCCGGGTACCCGGACGCGGCGCGGCTGGTGTGCTTCCCCTCGTGCCGGCTGGGCGAGACGTGCACGGCGGCCAACCGCTGCGTGCCCACGGTGAGCCCCTTTCGCGACGCCGGCCCCGTGACCGACCGGGGCCGGGACTGAGAAGTGGTAGCTTCGGCGCCGATGCGAGCGGTGAGGCGGCGATCGCTGCGGACGGATGAGCGGGGACTCTCGACGGTCGAGTACGTGATCGTGCTGCTGGTGGTCGGCCTGGTAGGCATCGCGGCCTGGCGGGGCCTCGGGTCGCAGACGGCGTCGCGCACCCTGGAGGCGCGGCAGGAGGTGGGCGCGCTCGGGGAGAGCGTCGATGGTCCCGCCGCGTCGCACGCCGGGGGCGGCGCCCGCTCTGGGGGTAGGACACGGAGCCGGGTCGAGGATGCGACCGCCGAGGAGACGCCGCCGCCGAGCGCCCAGGAAGAGCTCTTCGGCCCGGTGCTGCTCCTGGGCGGCGCCGCGGTGCTGGTGCTCGCCCTCGTCGCCCGGCGGATGCTGCGCAAGGGGGGTGGCGGCGGTCAGGGTGGCGGCGGTGCCGCGGCCTGACAGGTTGCTCAAGACGTTGATAGAGTCGGCGGCTGTGATGATCCCTGGACGAGTCGTGGTGGTGGGCGCGTTGGTGCTGTCGGCGTGCTCACCGTCGGAGGCGCCGACCTTCAGCAACGGCAACAACACCCGGATGGACGCCGCGACGGCGCTCCCGGCGGACGCGGTGCCGACCTTCGAGACGGCGGTGCGCGACGCCATCCCGGTGCCCGACCGCGGGCCCATGGTGATCAGCGAAGACGCGTCGTGCTCGACCACGACGGCCGACGCCCGGCGGCTCCCGGTCAACCTGCTCATCGTCCTCGACCGCTCGGGGTCGATGTCGTCGAACGGCAAGTGGGTGGCGGCGCAAAACGGCCTGCGCACCCTTCTCGGGCGCCTCGACGGCAGCATCCGCGTGGGGCTCACGATGTTCCCGGCGCCCTCGGGCGTGGGCGCGGCCGACCGCGCGGCGACCTACGCGTCGCCGGTGGTGCCCATCGAGGCGCTCAGCGCCAACCGCAGCCGGCTCCTCTCGACGCTCAACAACGCGTCGCCCAACGGCAACACCCCGATGTACTGCGCCACCGAAGGGTCGCGCAGCTACTACGACGCCTTCACGATGGACGGCTCGCGCAACGTCATCCTCATCACCGACGGCGCGCCCACCTCGGAGTGCACCACGGCGCCGATGTGCCAGCTGCTCCCGCCGGACTTCGCGTGCCTGCTCGCGCAGAGCAACGTCGCCTCCAACGAGGTGCGCGTCTCCGTCGCCCGCGGCGCGCGCGGCACGCCCCCCATCCGCTACTTCATCGCCGGCACCCCCGACGCGTCGGACACCTTCCTCTCCGACCTGGCCTTCACGGGCAACACCCCGCGTACGCCCGACTGCCAGCGCACGACCAGCTGCCACTACCGCCTGGAGACGGGCTCCTTCGAGGCCGACCTCACGCGCGCCCTCGACGACATCCGCGGCCGCGCGGTGAGCTGCGAGTTCGCGGTGGACGCCGACCCCTCGCGCGTCGACCCGACGCGGGTCAACGTGAACGTCACCGCGGGCGGCGGCGCCGCGACGGTGGTGCCGCGCGACGTCGACCACAACAACGGCTGGGACTACTCGCCCGGCATGCGCTCGGTGGTGCTCCACGGCCCGGCCTGCGACCGCGTGCTCGCCGACGACGGCGCGCAGGTGCGCATCGTGTTCGGCTGCCCGACCATCACCCCGGGCTGACGCGGGGCCCCTCGGGGCAACCTCAGCGGCTGGCGTCTCGCACCCGGACGAGCGCGAGCTCGTGGAGGTAGACCTCCAGGTTGGTGTAGCCCGCGACGCCGACGAGCCGCATCGAGAGGTCGGTGCCGTTGTGGTCCTGCCGCACGGGGTCGAGCCCGTTGCGGCACTCGAACTCGTCGGACATCCCGTCGGAGTCGCGGTCGGCCGGCACCGGCGGCGGGTTGGCGACCACCCGGAGGGCGTCGTTGGCGGGGTTGCGGTCCATCGACGTGCTGAGCGGCTGGCCCGCGCGCACGGCGTTCATCAGCCGGGTGTCCATCGGGTCGCGCGGGAAGCAGCCCGCGTTGGCGTCCATGTACGCGCGCAGGTCGGCCGACGGGGTGTAGGTCACCGGGGGGTAGTCGAAGCGGCTGCTGCGAACCCACGCCGGGGCGGAGTTGGGCGGCGGGGTGCTCGGCAGGTCGTTGCAGCAGTAGTTGAGCTGCCAGTCGCGACGGTTGGAGTAGAGGTTCATCACGTTGTCGCTGAAGTAGATCGGCGACTCCCCCTGGCGGTCGCGTAGCGAGAAGAGCCCGAAGCCGTAGCCCGCGCGCGCCCAGGCGTAGTTGCCCACGATGTTCATCGCGTAGTGGATCGGCGGGCCGCTCTCGACGCCGGACGTGATGGTGTTGTTGAAGTCGACGTAGGTGCGGGGGTCCCACCAGAAGTTGTTGGCGAGCTCGGCCTGCATGGTGCTGTTGGCCGCGGCGCTGCTCTCCCGCGAGAACTCCGGCATCCGGCCGCCGATGCGGTTCCAGATGTTGTGGTGGATGGTCAGCCGGTCGAGCGCGTAGCCCGCCGCGGGGTTGGAGTAGTTGAGCAGCATCCCGCCGTAGACGTAGTGCTCGCCGAGGGTCTCCGCGAGCAGGGTGTTCTGCACGGTGAGGGTGTTGGAGTAGGAGATCTCCATCGCCTCGTCGTTGGCGTTGCCGATGGAGACGTGGTCGATGATGGCGTTGCGCACGTAGCGCAGGCGCATCCCGTCGTCGCCCATGCCCGCCGGGCGCGAACGGATGAAGCGCACGATGAGGTTGTCGACGTTGCGGGTGCTGGCGGGGCAGCGGTGCTCGCAGTACGGCTGCTCGGTGGTGTGGAAGCCCCGCACCGTCACGCCCCCCGGGGAGGTCTGCCCCGCGATGGTGAGGTCGCCCGCGCGCACATGGATCTCGCCCTGGATGACGCCGCTCACCTTGAAGAGCACGTAGCGGGCCCCGGTGGCCTGCACCGCCGCGAGCAGCGAGCCGGGGCCCGAGGCGTTGAGGTTGGTCACGAAGATCACGCGCCCGCCGCGACCGCCGGTCGCCGCCGCGCCGAAGCCCTCGGCCCCGGGGAAGGCCCGCAGGGTGCGCGGCGCGGGTGCGGTGAGGGTCAACGGCGGCCCCGCGTCGGCGCCGCGAAACGGCATGCAGGGATCGCCCATCGGCGGCACGTCGACGGCCGGGACGCCGCGGTCGGTGGTGGTGGTCCCGCGGTCGGTGGTGGTGGTCCCCCGGTCGATGGGGCGCAGCGGAACGTCTTGCGGGCCCAGGTCGATGGCCTCGCCCGTGTCGGGGTCGAAGCCCGCGTCGACGGGCTTGGGCTCCTCGAAGCCGGCGTCGACCTCCTCGACCGCGTCGACGCCTCCCTCGCCGAGCGTGCCCTGGCAGCCGGTCGCGACGACCCCCAGCACCGCCCCGGCCACCCGTCTCATCGTGCCGCGCATCGCCGACCAAACTAGCAGCGCGGTCGCGTCATTGGCAACGAGGGCCATGGCCGCCCGGCGGGCACCGGTGATATCCGTTCGCGCCATGCAACGACGCTCGCTCGTGACCGGGGCCGGGGGCTTCATCGGCAGCCACCTCGTCGAGGCCCTCGTGCGCCGCGGCGACGCCGTGCGCGCCCTGGTCCGCTACAACGCCCGCGCCGACCGGGGCGCGCTCGAGCAGCTCCCGGCCGAGGTGCTCGCCCAGGTGGAGGTCGTCGCCGGCGACCTCACCGACCCCTTCTTCACCCGCGGGCTCGTGCGCGGCTGCGACGTGGCCTTCCACCTCGCGTCGCTCATCGCGATCCCCTACTCGTACCAGTGCGCCTCGCAGGTGTTCACCAACAACCTGCTCTCCACGCTGCACGTCGCGCAGGCGTGCCTCGACGCGGGCGGGGCGCGCATGGTGCACACCTCCACGAGCGAGGTGTACGGCACGGCGCAGTTCGTCCCCATCACAGAGGCCCACCCCCTCGTGGGACAGTCGCCCTACGCCGCCAGCAAGATCGCCGCGGACCAGTGCGTCGAGAGCTTCGTGCGCTCCTTCGGGCTGCGCGCGGCGACGGTGCGCCCCTTCAACACCTACGGCCCGCGCCAGTCGACCCGCGCCGTGCTGCCCACCATCCTCACGCAGGTGCTCGCGGGCCAGGGCCTGCACCTCGGCAAGCTCTCTCCCACCCGCGACCTCGTGAACGTCGACGACACCGTCCGCGGCTTCATGCTGGCGGCGGAGCGCGACGAGGCGCTCGGGCAGACGGTGCAGCTCGCGACGGGGAGGGAAATCTCCGTGGGCGACCTCGCGGCGCTGTGCATGCGCGTGGTCGGGGTCACGGTGCCGATCGTGAGCGCGGAGGAGCGGCTGCGGCCTGCGGCGAGCGAGGTCGAGCGGCTGCTGGGCGACCCGGCGAGGGCCGCGGCGGTGCTGGGCTGGCGGGCGGAGGTTTCGCTGGAGGAGGGCGTCGCGCGGATGGCGGCGTGGATGCGGGACAACCTCGGGCGCTACCGGCCGGGGGAATACCAGCGTTAGTAAAGGGAGGGGGAGGGCGCTACCAGCCGCGGCCCGGCGGGGCGCCGGTGAGGGTGCGGCAGCCGTAGACGTGCTCGTTGCGGATGCCGGGCTGCGCCTCGCGGTAGCGGCGCACCATGTCGCGGTACACCTCGGGCTGTGTGCGGGCGAGGTTGGTGAGCTCGCCGGGGTCGGCCTCGATGTCGTAGAGCTCGAAGCGGCTGTCGTCGCCGTAGGCGGTGAGCTTGTACTGGCCGTGGATGAGCCCGCGGCGGCGGTCGTTGTTGCCGGTGCGGGCGAGGTCGACCCAGACGTCGCGCGCCTCGGGGGCGGCGCCGCGGAGCTCGGGCACGAGGGAGTGGCCCGTGAACTCGGGCTCCGGGGGGAGGCCGAAGAGCTCGAGCAGGGTGGGCGCGAGGTCGACGTGGCTGCGGCTGGCCTCGATGCGCCGCGGGGCCGCGCCGGGGACGACGAAGAACCACGGGACGCGCACGAGCTGCTGCCACACCTGGAAGGCGTGGCGGTAGTGGCCGTGCTCGCCGAAGCTCTCGCCGTGGTCGGCGGTGATGATGATCGCCGTGCGTGCGCCCCAGGGCTGGGCGCGGATGAAGGTCACGAGGCGCTCGACCTGGCGGTCGGTGAAGGTGACCTCGCCGTCGTAGCGGTCGCGCATCCGGCGGCCGTAGCTGATGCCGGGGTGAGCCTGGTACTGGTCGTGCGGGTCCATGAAATGGAACCACGCGAAGAAGCGCCCCGAGGTGTTGGCGGGCTCGCCGAGCAGGCGCATCGCGAGGTCGGCGTGGCGCTCGCCGGTGATGTCCACGTCGGTGGTGGCGTTCCAGTGCAGGCCGGGGACCATGCGCCACACGTCGAAGCCCTGCTCGAAGCCCGCGTGGCCGGGGCGGAAGTACCCGTGGGCCTGCGCGGCGATGGTGCGGATGCCCGCCGCCTGGAGACGCTCGGGAAAGAACACCACCCGGCTGGGGTAGGTGCCGAAGAAGTACCCGTCGCGGCGCAGCTCGCTCGCGAGGCGGCCGCCGAGGAAGCCCCCGACGCTCTGCGAGGTGTACGAGCTCGTGGCGTAGGCGCGGGTGTACGAGACCGCCTCGGACTCCAGGCGCGTGAGGAAGGGGGCGATGGGCCGGGGGTAGCCCGCCCACGGCATGTCGGCCCGGAGGCTGTCGATGGAGATCATCACGACGTTGAGGTCGCGAGGGATGCCCGCGGGCGCGCTGGGGGGCACCGGCGGGGTCGGCACGGCGGGCCGAGGGGCCGGCGGCGGCGGGGCGGGCGCTGCGACCGCGGGCGGACGGTCCTGCGCGGCGGAGGGCGAGCTGCACCCGGCGAGGAGCAGCGCGAGGGGGGTGATGGATCGGGTTGCGTGCTTCACGGACCGGTCGGGTTAGCACACCGGCGCTCCCTGGGGAGCTCCGCCGAGGCCCGGCGGTGGCGTCTGACGAAGGGATGACGTCGCGCTTGGAGGGCTGTTAGAGTCCGCGCCAACGGGAGCTAACGAAGCTTGTTCAGCAAGTACTACCAGAGCGAGCTGACCTACCTCCGCGAGCTCGGCAAGGAGTTCGGCAAGGCCTACCCCGCCGTGGCGGGGATGCTGTCCGAGCGGGGCGGCGACCCCGACGTCGAGCGCCTGATGGAGGGCTTCGCGTTCCTCACGGCGCGCATCCGGGAGCGCCTCGACGACGACGTCCCGGAGGTCATCCACACCCTCACCGACCTGCTGCTGCCGCACTACCTGCGCACCCTCCCGGCGTGCTCCATCGTGGAGTTCACCCCGGTGGCGGGCGCGCTGCGCACCCGGCAGCGGGTCGCGCGCAACACCGAGCTCGCGGCCAACCCCGTCGAGGGCACGATGTGCCGCTTCCGCACCACCGCGGACGTCGACCTGCTGCCGCTCCAGATCACCGACGTGATCCACGACACGGCGCAGCCCTCGCTGCCCACCATCCGGGTGCAGTTCCAGACCCACGAGGCGGGGCGCGCGGCGGTGTTCCACCCCGACGGGGTGCGGCTCTACCTGCACGGCGAGGCCGCGGTCTGCACCATGGTGATGCTGTGGATGATGCAGCACCTGAAGTCCGTGTCCGTGCGCGGGCTCTCCTCGGGCGCCAAGGGCATCGAGATCGGCAAGGCCTCGGTGCGCGCCGCGGGCTTCGACGAGCGCTGCGCGATGCTCCCGTGGCCGAAGTTCGCGCCCGGCGGATTCCGCCTCCTTCAGGAGTACTTCACGCTCCCGGCGAAGTTCAATTTCATCGACGTGCGCGGCCTCGACGCGGCCGTCTCTCGCGCCGAAGACCGCTTCGAGATCGTGTTCCAGTTCGAGCGCCCGCCGGCGCTGCCCACGCGCATCTCGCGCGACCTGATGAAGCTGCACTGCGCGCCGGTGATCAACCTCTTCGCGGTCGACGCCGACCCGCTGAAGCTCGACCCGACGCAGCACGAGTACCTGCTGCGCGCGAGCGAGGTCGACCCGCGGCACATGGAGATCTACTCCATCGACAAGGTCACCGGCCTCCAGGCGGGCCGCAGCGACCGCCGCGAGTACAAGCCCTTCTTCGACTTCATCCACGCCTCGACGCCCGACGACATCCCCTCGTACTACCGGGTGCGGCGCAGCAACTCGCCCCTCGACGACGGCATCGACTCCTGGCTCTCGGTGCAGACCCCGCGCGACGTGCCCGCCGGGGCCATCGAGGAGACGCTCTCCATCGAGCTGATGTGCACCAACCGCGGCCTGCCGTCGCAGCTCAAGGTGGGCGACATCTGCATGGCCGCGCCGGGCTCGCCGCCCTTCGCCCGCTTCAAGAACGTCACCCCGGTCACCATCCCCGTGCGCCCGCCCTTCGGGCAGTCGCTGCACTGGCGGCTCATCTCGCACCTCGCGCTCAACTACCGCGCGCTGGCCGACCGGCAGTCGCTGCGGGCCATCCTCGACCTCTACAACTTCCTCGCGGCGGTCGACCGGCAGGCGGCGCGCGCCAACCGGCTGCGCATCGAAGGGATCCGCGAGGTGCGCACCCGCCCCGTCGAGCGCCTCGTGAAGGGCGTGCCCGTGCGCGGGGTGGGCACCACCCTGGAGCTCGACGAGGGGAGCTTCTCGGGCGACGGCGACCTGTACCTGTTCGCGTCGGTGATCGATGAGGTGCTCGCGGCGCACGCGGGCATCAACACCTTCAGCGAGCTGAGCGTGAAGACGCACCCCTCGCAGGCGGAGTATTCGTGGAAGGCAAAGAGCGGCCAGCAGCCGATCCTATGACGGCGCTGGTCGGACTCCTGCTCGGCCAGCCGCGCCGGGTGGGGTTCTACCGCGCCATCGAGCTCCTCGAGCGCGCCACCAAGGGGCCGCGCATCGGGGACTATGGGCCCGTCAACGAGGAGTCGATCCGGTTTCGGCACGACCCTTCGCTCACCTTCGCCACCAGCGACGTCTCCAGCATCAAGGCCCGGCCGCGGCGCGCGGGGGAGACCGGCGACGGCCCCGACGAGCCCGTCTACGAGATCACCACCACCTTCCTCGGGCTCACGGGCACGGTCTCGCCGCTGCCGACGTACATCGCCGAGGAGGTGCTCCACGAGGACCACGACCGCCCGGCGCAGCGGGAGTTCCTCGACGTCTTCCACCACCGCATCATCTCGCTCTTCTACCGCGCGCACGCCCGCTACTCCTTCTCCGCCGACTACCTGAGCGGCTCCAACGACCCCTGGTCGCGCCGCTCGCTCGCCCTCGCGGGCATCGACACCTTCGACGACAACCCGCCGCCGGTGAACCTCACGCTGGCCCGGCTGCTGCGCCTCGCGCCGCTGCTCGCCACCCGCGCCCGCACCGCGCAGGGCCTCGTCGCGGCGGTGTCCGACGTGATGGAGGAGGTGCTCATCGGCGCCCCGGTGTCGGTCGAGCAGTTCGTCGGCCGGTGGGTCACCATCGAGGAGCGGCAGCTCCTGCGGCTGGGCATCGCCAACACCACGCTGGGCGTCGACGCCACCGTCGGGCGGCGGGTGTTCGACCGCGGGGGGAAGTTCCGGCTCGTGCTCGGGCCCCTGAAGCGCAAGGCCTTCCAGCGCTTCCTGCCGGGCGGCGACGGGCTCGCGCAGATCCGCGAGCTCGTCACCTTCTACGTGCGCGACCCGCTGGAGTTCGACCTCGAGCTCATCCTCGCGCCCGGCGAGACACCGTCGCTGCGCCTGTCCGCCACCCTCGGGGAGGGCTCGCGGCTGGGGCTCGACTCGTGGGTGACCGTCGGCGCCGACCGCGAGACCCGCGTGATCGTCCCCGTCCCTGTCGGCAATGAAGTCTCCGGGGAGCATGGTGCGACCCCGGCGAACGATGACTCCGCATCGAAGGCCCTGGAGGGCCCTGTCCATGGCACTGCTCGTTGAGCCCAAGACCCTCGTCCGTCGACTGACCCCCACCGCGACCCGGGCCCTCGAAGCGAGCGTGTCCCGCGCCGCCAGCGCGCGCGCCTACGAGATCACCGTCGAGCACATGCTCCTCGAGCTCGTCTCTCCCGCCGACGGCGACGCCGCGGGCATCCTCCATCAGTACGACCAGGACCGCGTGCGCCTCGTCGGCCGCCTCGAGAAGGCCGTGAGCGGCCTGCGCGTCGGCAACGGCGGCAAGCCCACCTTCTCGGCGTCGCTCTTCCAGTGGATGGAGGACGCCTGGACGGTGTCGTCGCTCGAGACCGACTCCACACGGCTGCGAACCGGCGCGCTGCTGCTCCAGTTCATCGCCAACCCGGGCCGCTACAGCGCCGAGACGCTGCCCGAGCTCGAGAGCATCCCCCGCGACCAGCTCCGCAAGGAGCTCGCGGAGATCATCGTAGGGTCCAAGGAGTCCGCCGAGGTCGGCGTGGCGGGCCCTGCGGGCGCGACGGCGAGCGGAGGCGGCGCGTCACCGGCGATGGCGGGCGCGGCGTCTCCGGGCACCTCGGAGAACCTCGCGCGCTTCTGCGAGAACCTCACGCAGAAGGCCCGCGACGGGAAGATCGACCCGGTGTTCGGCCGGCACACGGAGATCCGCCAGCTGGTGGACATCCTCTCCCGCCGCCGGAAGAACAACCCGATCATCGTGGGCGAGGCGGGCACCGGCAAGACGGCGCTCGTCGAGGGCCTCGCGATCGAGATCATCCAGGGGCTCGTGCCCGACGGCATGAAGAACGTCGAGCTGCTCTCCCTCGACATCGGCGCGCTCCAGGCTGGCGCCGGCGTGAAGGGCGAGTTCGAAAACCGCCTGAAGAACGTCATCAACGAGGTGAAGGCCTCGGCCAAGCCGATCATCCTGTTCATCGACGAGGCGCACACCATCATCGGCGCGGGCGGCGCCCAGGGCGGCAGCGACGCGGCCAACCTCTTGAAGCCGGCGCTCGCGCGCGGCGAGCTCCGCACCATCGCGGCCACCACCTGGTCGGAGTACAAGAAGTACTTCGAAAAAGACGCCGCGCTGGCCCGTCGCTTCCAGCCCGTGGCGGTGGACGAGCCCTCCGAGGAGAACGCGGTGCAGATGATCCGCGGGCTGCGGCCGGTCTTCGAGAAGGCGCACAACATCGCCATCCGCGACGAGGCCATCGTCGCGGCGGTGAAGCTCTCGCACCGGTACATCTCCGGTCGGCAGCTGCCCGACAAGGCCGTCGACCTGCTCGACACGGCGACCGCGCGCGTGAAGATCAACCTCGACGCCAAGCCCGAGGAGCTGGTCGACATCGAGGTGGCGCTCGCCTCGCAGAACCGCGAGCGCGAGGCCCTGGAGCGCGACCGCGCCTCGGGCTTCACCATCGACGAGGAGACCTACGACGCGCTCGTGAAGCGCATCGCGAGCAACGAGGCGAAGCGGGTCGACACGCACGCGCGCTGGGAGAAGGAGCGCGACGCGGTGCGCGTGGTGCGCGAGGCGCGGCAGGCGGTGCTGGCGGCGAAGCCGGGCGAGGACACCACCGAGGCGCGGGCGAAGCTCGACGCCGCGGTGGCCGAGCACGAGAAGGTGAAGAGCAAGCCGCCGCTGGTGCACTCGGACGTCGACGTCGACATCGTGGCGAAGATCGTCGGCAACTGGACGGGCATCCCCGTCGGCAAGATGCAGAAGGACGACATCGCCACGCTGCTCTCGCTGGAAGACAAGCTCCGCGGCCGCGTGCGCGGCCAGGACCACGCGATGAGCGTGGTGGCCGAGACCATCCGCATCTCGCAGGCGGGCATCAACAACCCCAACCAGCCGGTGGGCGTGCTGCTCTTCGTGGGCCCGTCGGGCGTCGGCAAGACCGAGACGGCCATCGCGCTCGCGGAGGCCATGTACGGCGGCGAGCGCTTCATGACCGTCATCAACATGAGCGAGTTCCAGGAGAAGCACTCGGTCTCCCGGCTCATCGGCTCGCCCCCCGGCTACGTGGGCTACGGCGAGGGCGGCGTGCTCACCGAGGCCGTGCGGCAGCGGCCGTACTCCGTGGTGCTCCTCGACGAGTGCGAGAAGGCCGACCTCGAGGTGATGAACCTCTTCTACCAGGTGTTCGACAAGGGCTCGCTCTCGGACAGCGAGGGGCGCCACATCAACTTCCGCAACACCATCATCATCCTGACGAGCAACCTCGCCACCGACGCGATCATGAAGATCTACGAGCGCGAGGAGCCGCCCTCCGTCGAGGAGGTCGTCAACGAGATCCGGCCGATTCTCAGCAAGCACTTCAAGCCCGCGCTGCTCGCCCGCATGTCGGTGATCCCCTACGCCCCGATCTCCCGCTCCATCCTCCGGGAGATCACGGAGATGCGCCTGAGCGGCCTCGCCAAGCGCCTCTTCACCAGCCACCGCATCGAGACGAAGTTCGACCCCGAGCTCCTCGAGGAGATCACCCGCCGCTGCACCGAGGCCGAGACCGGCGCCCGCAACGTCGAGCACATCCTGCGCGGCTCGCTCATCCCCGCGGTGTCGCGCGTGCTGCTCGAGCGCATGTCGCAGGGCCCGCTGCCCCGCAAGCTCAACGTGGGCCTGTCGCCGACGGGCAACTGGCGCATCGAGTTCGACGAGAGCGCGGGCCAGGCGCCGGACGTCGCCGACGAGCCCGACACGGCCGAGGAGGCCGAGCGCGAGCCCGATCAGTTCGCCGAGGCCTGAGAGCCGTGACCGACGCGGCGCGACCCTGCGCGCTCAGCGTGGCGGGCCTCGACCCCTCCGGAGGCGCTGGCTTCCTGGCGGACCTCAAGGCCTTCCACGCCGCGGGCGCCTGGGGCTGCGCCGTCGCCGCGGTGCTCACGGTGCAATCCACCGCGGGCCTCGCGTCGGTGCACCCCGTCGACCCATCGCTCGTGCGCGCGCAGGCCGAGCGCATCTTCCTCCATCAACATGTTCGCGCCTGGAAGACGGGCGCCCTGGGCTCGACCGACAACGTCGCGCTCGCCGTCGCGCTCGCCGAGCAGCACCCGGACCTTCCCCTGGTGGTCGACCCGGTGATCGTGGCGACCCGCACCGACGCGGGCGCGCGGCTGCTCGACGACCACGCGCTCGCGGCGATGCGGCGGCTCGTCGCGCGCGCGGCGCTGGTGACGCCCAACGTCGACGAGGCCGAGGCCCTGCTCGGCGCGCGGGTGACGACCGTCGAGGAAGCACGCGAGGCCGCGGCGGCGCTCGTGGCGATTGGCGCGCGAGCGGCGCTGGTGAAGGGCGGGCACCTCGCGGGGCCGACCGCCGTCGATGCGCTCGCAACCCGCTCGGGCGTGCGCTTGATCGAGGCGCCGCGGGTGGCCCTGGCGGGGGACTTTCATGGCGGCGGGTGCACGCTCTCGGCGCTCATCACGGGGCGCCTCGCGCTCCATGACGGGCCGATCGGTGATGACGCTCTGGAGACCGCGGTGCGCTGGTCGAAGGAGCGGCTCACGCGGGCGATCGTGGAGAGCGTGCGGGTGGGCGAGGGCTTGCGGGTGCTGCCGATCGACTGATCAGCCGAGGTAGTCGAGCCAAGCGTTGGCAGGCACCCTGGCCACCACCCGCAGCGGCCCGAGCGAGGCGCTGTTGCCGGGCACCGAGACGCGCTCCTCGACGCGGGTCTCCACACGCTGGACCACCGTGGGTTGCGGCGGCGCGGGGACCACCTGCGGCGGTGGTGGGGGCGTCTGCTGGCCCGGCGCGTTGCCCATCTCCTCGCTGGTGTAGAGCCCGGACATGTCTTCCGGGAAGGCCTTGCGAAGTGCCAGTGATTCTGAGCACTTGGCCAACATCACATGGGGCATGCGCGCCCACATGGCCGTGGGCCGTGACTTGCCCGTCGTGCGGTCGCGGGCCATCTGGCAGTACTCCGCCCAGTAGGCGAGGCCCACCGCGGGGCGGGGCCAGTCGCGGCGCCACACGCGCACGCGGCAGAGCTTGATGGTGCCGTCGGGGTTCTCGACGAACTCGGGCTCGTCCTGGCCCGCGTAGAGCCCGGTGCGCTCGGCGATGGCGCGCAGCCCGTCGATGGACACCTGCGCGGCCCACACGGGGCGGTGCTTCTCGCTGTCCCACCGGCTCACGAAATGGATCTGTCGCAAGAGGGGGTTGAGCCGCCGCGCGCGGGCGATCTCCATCAGCACGGCGAACTCCTCGTCGCTCGCCCCGTTGGCGTAGGCGTCGCGGATGAGGCGTCGCTGCACCTCGGTGAACTCCATCGGCTGGGCGTCGCGCACCGCCAGCCCGGACGCTTCCATCGGGGCGTTGGATCGAGGGTCCATGATGGATTGACCGTACAAATGTTCAGTGCCCGGCGCAAGGCGGGGGCGGGTGTAGGGTGCCGCGCGTGAACGCCCCATTGCTCTACGAAGACGCCTCGATGATCGCCGTGTCGAAGCCCGCGGGCGTGGTGGTGATCCCCGCGCGCGGGGGCGAGGAGGCGCCGTGCCTCCAGGCGGCGCTCGAGGCCCTCCGCGGCGAGAAGCTCTGGGTGGTGCACCGCCTCGACCGCGACACCAGCGGGGTGCTGCTCTTCGCGCGCACCGCGGCCGAGCACCGCCGGCTCAACGGGCTCTTCGAGGGGCGCCGGGTGCAGAAGCGCTACCTGGCGTGGACCCGCGGCGCGATGCCCTCCGACGAGGGGGTCATCGACGCGGCGCTGCACCCTGCGCGCAAGGGCAAGATGCGCCCCGCGGCGCCGGGCGAGGAGGGGGCGCTGCCGTCACGCACCCGCTACCGGGTGCTGCGCCGCTGGGAGGGCCTGGCCTGCGGCACGGTGAGCGAGATCGAGGCCTCGCCCGAGACCGGGCGCCAGCACCAGATCAGGGTGCACCTGCGCTCGGTGGACGCGCCGCTGATGGTCGACCCCACGTACGGGCGCGCCGAGCGGGTGATGGATACCGAGCTCGGTAAGACCGGCGATGCGGTGGCGCTCGGGCGGCTCTCGCTGCACGCGGCGCACATCGCGCTGGTGGCCGACACGGGGGCGGCGCTCGAGATCGAGGCGCCGCTACCGGACGACCTCGCGGCGTGGCAGGCGGCGCTGGCCGACGCGGTCCAGCGCGGGGCGTGCACGACGCGGTAGCGAGCGGACCCGCGGCGTTGGTCAGCGCGTGGTTCGCAGGGCGCGGTGCAGCTCGGCGGCGCCCACCCGAAGCGTCTCCGGGACGCTGTCCATCGGCGCGGGGACGTCGAGGGTGAACTCGAAGAGCGAGCGCGCGATGACCACCGCCACCTGGCGCGCATCGATGAACGCGACCGCGCGCAGCGTCCCGCGCGGCAGCGCCTCCCCGGGGACGTTGACCAGGGCGGGGCGGGGGTCGCCCACGCGGGCGAGCCAGAGGTCGCGCCCCTCGTCGAAGAGCACGAGCGAGCCATCGGTGGAGACGGGGGTCCCCGGGGGAATCGCCCCCCGGAAGGGCAGCGCGTCGACGGTGTGGTGGCCGACCCCGCAGCGCGCGGGGAGCTGCACCGAGACGAGGGCGCCCGCGCGGTGCAGGACGAGCGCGGGCATCGTAGGGTCGGCGCCGGGCACGAGCGCGACGGGATGGGCGTCGTCGAAGCTCGCGACCGGGCGCAGCGTCGGGTCGCACCGGGCTTCGCCGCGCGGGCGCGCGACCCGCACGAGGCATGACTTGCTCTCGTGCTGGTAGCGCACCAGGTCGTAGTCGCAGCGCCGGGCGACGGCGAGCACCCGCACCGCGCCCAGCGCGAGGGGATCGCCCTCGAAGCCCGCGTCGCTGCCCCGCGGCCCGGACTCGATCACCCGCGCGCGACCCTCGACGACGGCGAGGCGCAGCGCCCGGTGCGTCTCGATGGCGGAGGAGCGGAGCTCGAGCACCCGCACGCCCCGCGCGAGGGTGCGGCCGAGCGCGGCGTCGAGGGCGACGGCGTCGGTCTCGCACGCGGAGAAGGGGTGCGCCGAGGCGAAGCGCCAGAGCGTCGGGGTCTCCGCGGGCAGCGTCACGGCGATGGCCCCGTCGCGCTCGAGGGGACCGTCGAGGCTGCGAAGGCAGTGGTGAACCACGGTGCCCGCGGGGCGGTCGAGCCCGGCGCCGAGGTAGAGGTCGACACGGTCGACGGTGTCGCGGCGGCCCGCGCCATGGTCGACGAGGAGGGTGGTGCGCACGCTCACGCCGCGGCCGAAATCGCCGAAGCGGACGGCGTCGATGCGCGACGTGGGCATGCTGCGGGAGCGCCACACGCGCTGCAGGCCGAAGAGGCGCCCGGTGGTCGGGCTGGGGGCCACGTCGGCGCTGAAGCGGGCGATGAGGGCGACCCGGGCGGGCCCGTCGTCGGCGTCGCCGCCGCCGTCGTCGTCGTCCGCGGCGGGGCAGGGGATGTCGCGGTGCGCGGCCTCGCAGGTGACGAGGCGCGCGTCCATCGCGAACACCTCGTCGGGGCGCTCGTCGCCGTCGACGTCCGGGGCGTCGTCCCAGCGGCCGAGCCGCGCGGGATCGGTCCAGCGCGCGAGGGGGAGCCGCTGCCAGGGCCCGCGGATGACCACCGCGGGCCGGTCGGCCGGGACGTCCGCGGCGGCGACGGGCACATCGACGGCGGCGTCGCGGGGATCGTCGATGGAGACCGGTCGCGACGAGGGGCCGACATCGGGCGGCGGTCGCGGCGGATCGCTGCGCCGGGGACACGCGGGGAGGAGCGCGAGCAGCAGCGCGGTCGACGCGAGCGGGCGCACGGCGTCAGTCGAAGCGCTCGGAGTGCACGCGCTCGCGGGGCAGGGCGAGGGTGTCGCGCAGCACCTTGCGGGCGTCGCGCACCATCGCGTTGAGCCCGCAGACGTACACGTCGGCCTCCGGGGCGTCGGCGAGCAACGCGGGGAGGTGGTGCTGGACGTAGCCCGATCGACCGGGCCAGTCGGGGTGCGGGCGGGAGAGCGTGGGCTCGAAGCGGAAGCGCGGGTTGCGCGCGGCGAGCGCGGCGAACTCGTCGGCGTAGAGCAGGTCTTCGAGGTGTCGGACGCCGAAGAGGAGGGTGACCGGCGGGGCGTCGGGCGCGCCGTCGAGCGACTGGATCATCGCCCGCAGCGGCGCGACGCCGGTGCCGGTGCCCACGAGCAGCAGCGGGCGATCGAGGCGCGGGGGGAGGGTGAAGAATCCCATCGCCTCGGCGGACTCAACGGTGTCGCCCACGGCCATGGCGTGCAGGATGGTGCTCGCCGGGCCGCCCTCGACCCGGGTCACCGCGACGTCGATGGTGCCGTCCGCCCGCGGCGCGGAGGCGATGGAGTACGAGCGCGCGAGGGGATCGTCGGAGCCCGCCTGCGGGAACTTCAGCGAGACCCATTGACCGGCCCGGAACGCGAAGCCCTCGCCGGGGTCGAAGGTGAGCTCGCGCACCTTCGGCGAGAGCATCCGCGCGCGGCGCAGGGTGATCACTCGCAGCGCCATCGCCCGTCCCTCCCCGGCGCCCTTCAGCGGAAGAACGCCGAGACCCAGGACGGCGGCAGCGCGCGGGCCACGGCCAGCTTCTCGAGCGAGCGACGCACGCTCACCAGGCTGGCCAGGGAGGTCTCGCCCCAGGACTCCTGGCGCGCCCCGTGGCGCCCGAGCTCTGCCATCGCGTCGGCGCGGTTGGCGAGCGCGCCGTTGCCGAGGCGCAGCCCCGCCCGGAGCGTGTCGGTGTGCCCGGCGAGCTGCGCCGGGAGGTCGGTGGTGGCGTCGAGCTGCGCGAGCACGAGGGTCACGACCGGCAGCTCGGACTCCAGGCCCATGGCGATGATCTCCTCGTGGGACTCCGGGAAGAAGCGCTGGTAGAGCGCGCCGTCCTTGCCCGCGACCGCGACGAGGTCGCGCGCGAAGGCCGCGATGGCGGCGTCGAGCGTGGCGTCGGCGACGTGCACGTGGGCGCTGGCCTGGAGGGCCGCGCGGCGCAGCGTGCGGCGGGAGGCGTCGAGGTTCTCCCAGTCGGCGAGGACGCCCCGCACGCGGTCGGCGAGGCGCGTGAGCTCGGCGTCGTCAGCGCGGGCGGCGAGGGCCTCGACGGTGAACGCGACGGACTCGTAGGCGGATTCGGAGCACGGGTGGTGATGGGACATCGGGACTCCTCCTGCGCGCGGCTGCTTGGGCTCGACGCGGCGGCGGGAGGGTGCCCGAGCTCGGGGCTGATTACCAGCCGCGCGGTGCGCCCGCGGCGACGGTCAGTGCTCGTCGAAGAACACCCGGGCGTTGGGCGCGCCGGGGGCGATGTCGACCGTGCGGGTGACCGAGCCGGTGGCGCGCTCGCAGGTGATGTTGTGCGTCCCCGCGGGGAGCCGGAGGTGAAAGAGCGGGGTCTGCCCGACGGGGCGGCCGTCGACGAGCACGCGGCAGCGCGGGGCCGACCCGACGGCGAGCTCGGGGAGGGCGGTGCGGGCCGCGCGCGCGACGCCTGGGGTGATGGCCGTCGGGAGGCTCGGCGCGCTCGCGCCGGGGGCGGTGCGGGGGCGCGGCGGCGCCTCGGTGGAGGGCGTGGTGGGTCTCGGCGCCGGGGCGGTGACGGCGGGCGTCGGCGGTAGGGACGGCGTCGGCGTCGCGACGGCCCGCTGCATGGTGGGCAGGACCAGGTCCCGGTCGCGGTCGGGGACGACGGTGACCTCGATGGACTCGAAGCCGTCGGCCTCGACGCGGATGCGCAGCGGCCGCGAGGCGAGCGGGACGTAGGCCTCGTTGGAGAAGTACCGGATGCCGCCGATGACGGGCCGGGCGTCGTCGCGCATGCCGAGCAGCCGAAGGCGCACGTTGCGCGGGGCCACCGGGTGGGGCCGCTCGCGCATGCGGGTGAGGGTGACCACGCCGAGCGCCACGAGGAGGCCCGACAGGAAGGCCGCGGACAGAAAGAGCCAGCGGCGGGAGCGGGCGTAGGGGACCAGCGACGGGCGGGCGAGGGTGTCGTCGACGGGGAGCACGGCGCCGCGCGGGGTGACCTCGATGGGCGGCGAGGCGTTGGCGGCGGCGGTGACCGGCGGCAGCAGGGTACCCCCGGGGGTCATCTCTATGGCCGGGAGCCGCGGCGGCGGCGGGAGCGGCGGGAGCGACGGCGCGCGGAAGATGCCCGGGCGCGCGGACTCTGCGCGCTGGTAGCCGGGGCGCTGCGACAGCGGAACCGGCGCGGCGCCGCCCACGACGATGGCGCTCACCTTGACGGAGTGCACCTTGGTGGGCGCGCTGTCGGCGGCGCCGTCGTCGTCGATGCGCACCATGCCGGGAAACACCGGGCGGATGGAGAGCGGCCCGGCGAACTCCTCGGCCGAGGCGGGCTGCGCGTCGTCGGTGAGGTCTTCGACGGTGTCGCGGTCGCGCGCGATGCCCGGGGCGATGTCGTGCTGGGTGGTCGGGTCGTCGGGCCGCGCGGTGGGAAACTCCTCCGGCCCGGGGATGCGCAGCAGCGACGAGCGCACGGCGATCTCGGGGTGCTTCGCGAGGTAGGCGCCGATCTCCTGGAGCATGTCGGCGGCGCTGGCGAAGCGGGCGGAGCGGTCCTTCTCGAGGCAGCGGTCGACGAGGGCGGAGAGCTCGGGCTCGACGCCGAGGGTGGTGGCGCGCTTGTGCTCCTCGGTGACCACCGCGAGGATCTGCTGGTTGTAGTTCTCTCCGTCGAAGGGGATCTCGCCGGTGAGGCACTCGTACATCACCACCCCGAGCGCCCAGATGTCCGCGCGCGGGTCGATGAGCTCGCCGCGCGCCTGCTCGGGGGACATGTAGTGGGGCGTGCCGACGGTGGTGTTGGCGCGCGTGATCGAGAGCGAGATCTCCTTCTCCGGGTCGAGGATCTTCGAGATGCCGAAGTCCACGATCTTCACGTGGGTCTCGCCGCTCGGCCGCCGCGCCAGGAACACGTTCTCGGGCTTGATGTCCCGGTGCACGATGTTCTCTCGGTGCGCGACGATGAGCGCCTGGAGCACCTGGCACACGACCGTGAGCGTCTCGCTCGGCAGCAGCTTGTCGTAGCGGAGCAGGTAGGTCGCGAGGTCGATGCCCGTGAGCAGCTCGAGCACGATGAAGAGCGAGCCGTCGTCCGGGTCTTCGCCCGCGTCGAGCACCTCCACCACGTTGGGGTGCCGCACCCGGGCCGCGGCGAGCGCCTCGTTGACGAAGCGCCGGACGTTGTCCCCGTCGGTCTGGTTCTCGGGGTGCATGACCTTGATGGCCACGTGGCGGTGCGACCCGACGAGCTCGGCCTCGTAGACCATGCCCATGCCGCCCCGACCGAGCACGCGAACGAGCTTGTAGCGCCCCGCTACCGTCGCGCCGATGCGTGATTGTTCTGCTGTCGCGGCCGACACCCTGCGAATACCCCAAAAGGTGAGATTGGCGGCCAGCTTAACCCACACCTCGACGGAAGGTCACGTCGTGAGCACCGATGATCCGCCGACCCGGAGCGACGGCGCCCAACGGGTCGCGCGGACGTGGTACCCACCCGGGGCATGAACCGACGGCTCCCGCTGCTGGAGGGTCGCGCCGAGGCCACCACCCGGTGCACCTACTGCCCGAAGCTCTGTCGCCCGGCCTGCCCCGTCTCCACGGTGGAGGGTCGAGAGACCGTCACCCCCTGGGGAAAGATGCGGGCGATGGACGAACTCCTCCGGGACGTCGAACCCGCGGAGGAGGCCTCGCGCGCCGCGATGGCCTGGGCGTGCACCGGATGCGGGCGCTGCCGCACCCTCTGCCTGCTCGACAACCCCGTGGTGGACACGCTCTATGACGGCCGCGCCGACGCGCTCGCCAACGAGATCGCCCCCGCGCCGGTGAGCGCGCTCGTCGCGGGCTGGGACGAGCGCCGCGCCCGGCTCGAGGCAGACGCCCGGGGCGCAGGCCTGGTCGGAGAGGGCGCCGCGGTCGCGGTGGTGCCCGGGTGTCGGGCGGTGCGGGAAGACCCCGCGGGCGCCCGCCGGACCGTGCGCGCCGTGAGCGAGCTCGGCGGATGCGGCGCGCATGCCGTGGGCGGCGAGTGCTGCGGCGCTCCCCTCTGGGACGCGGGCGACCGCGAGGGGTTCTTCCAGCAGGCCGCGCGCTTCGTGGCGGCCGTCGGCGACCGCGCGACGGACCTCGTCGTCGCGGACTCGGGCTGCGCCTGGACGCTGCGCACGCTCTATCCCCGCTTCGACCTCGCCCCCGAGCGCTGGGCGCGCGTCGAGCACCTCGCCGAGACCGCGGCCCGGCACCTCGACCGCCTGCGCCCCCTCGACGTCGACGGCACGGTCGCCGTGCATGACAGCTGCCGCCTGGGTCGGGGCCTCGGGGTCTACGACGCGCCGCGGCAGGTGATGGAGCGCATCCTCGGGCGGGCGCCGGTCGAGCTCCCGAACTCCCGCGAGCAGGCGAGCTGCAGTGGCGGCGGCGGGCTTCTGCCGATCACGCGTCCCGCGACGTCGCGGGCCATCGCGGCGGAGCTCGCCGGCGAGGTGCGCGAGGCCGGGGACGACGTCGGCGTGGTGACCACCTGCACGTCGAGTCGATCGAGGTTGCGCCGGGCGGGGGTTCGCGCCGACGATCTCGCCGAGTGGGTCGCGCGGTCGCTGGGCGTGACGGGCGACCCGGGCTGAGAGGAGGCGCGCGCCGTGGCGACTGCAAGAGCGTTGGAACTGGTGGTGAACCCCTCGGCGGGCGGCGGGCGCGCGGGCAGGGTGCTGGGGGAGTTCTCCCGGGCGCTCGGCGCCGAAGGCTTCGACGTGACGGTGCACCGCACCGGCGGCCGGGCGCAGCTCGCCGACACGGTGCGCTCGCTGGTCGAGCGGGGCTGCGCGCGAATCGGGGTGATGGGCGGCGACGGCACCTTCCACGACGCGATGAACGCCCTGCTCCGCGCCGACGGCACGGTGATGCCCACGGGCGAGACGGCCTTCGCGGTGATCCCCGCCGGCACCGGGAGCGACCTCGCCTCGCGGGGCCTCGGCATCCCGGGCGTACCCACGGCGCTCGCGCGCTGGCTCACGGTCGCGACGCCGCGGCCCTTCGACCTCGGCCACCTGGAGTACCTCGACCGCCGCGGGGCGCGCGCGGAGATGCTGTTCACCAACATCGCGAGCTGCGGCATCTCGGGCCGGGTCGACGAGCTCGTGAGCGCCGGCCCGCGCTGGCTCACGGGCAAGGCCAGCTACCTCGTGGCGACGGGCCGGGCCATCGCAGGCTGGCGCCACCGCCCGATGCGGGTGCGCGTCGACGGCGAGGTCATCTACGAGGGCAAGGCGATGACCTTCGCCGTCTGCAACGGCCGATCGTTCGGCGGCGGGATGATCATCGCGCCGGACGCCGACCCCTCGGACGGGTGCTTCGACGTCATCGGCCTCGGGGACATGGGCCTCGGCGACGTGCTCCAGAACTTCCCGAAGATCTACCAGGGCACCCACCTCGGCGAAGCGAAGGTGGTCTCCGCCCGCGGCGCCGTGGTCGAGATCGAGAGCACCCACGGGGACGTACCCCTGGACATCGACGGCGAGCCCCCGGGCACCCTGCCCGCGACCTTCACCGCGCTGCCCGGCGCCGTTCGCGTGCTCCAGGCGCCCTGAGCGATGGCGGCGGGTCGGCCCGGCCGTCGGCACCTGAAGATCGGCGAGCTCGAGCGCGCGCTCGGCGTCACCCGCGACCAGGTGCACCACTACATCGAGCTCGGGCTCGTCCCGCCGCCGGAGAAGAGCACCGCGACGCTGGCGTGGTACGGCCCGGAGCACCTCGCCGCGGTGGCGAGGGTGAGGGCCATCCGCGACGCGTCGGGCTCGCTCGCGCAGGCCCAGCGCTGGCTGACGGGCCCGCTCGCGCAGGCGGGGCCGGAGGACTGCGCCACGCTGACCCGGTGGGTGCTGGGCGGGCGCGCGGGCGAGGGGGTCGGCGTGCCGGTCGACGGGGTGCTCGCGATGATCGACGCGGGCCTCGCGCGGGTCGACCCCGAGGTGCTGGTCGCGGGGCGCCCGCTCGACCCGGCGCCCTGGCTGGCCGAGCTCGCCGCGCGCTGGGCCGAACGCGAGGAGCTCGCCCGGGTGACGGTCGCGCGCGAGGCGGTGGCGGCGGCGGCCACGGCGCGGCTCGCGGGGTGGCTGCCCGTGGCGTCGGCGCGCGTGGAAGGGGCGGTGCTCCGGGCAGCAGTGCTCGACCGTGATGGGGTGGGCGCCGACCCGGAGCGCGACGAGGAGCGCGCCCGCCTCGGGGTGATGCTGCCCTCCGACGCGCCCGCGCCGCGGACCCGACTTCCCGAGCGCGGCGGCTGGAGCCCGGTCGCGCGGGCCATGGCGTCGATGCGCGCGCGCCGATGGGACCATGCGCGGGAGGCCCTGGCGCTCGTGACCCCCGGGTCGACCGGCTCGACCCTCGCGGCGGCCCTCGGTTGGTGCAACGACGCGGTGAGCGCAGCGCGCGCGAGCGACGGCGTGCTCGCCATGGTGCCTCGGCTCGGGGCGCTGCGGTCGATCGACCCGGCCGTGGCGCCTGACCTCATCGAGCGGCTTCGCCTGCGGTGGACGCTGGCGGTGACCTGGCTCGCGCTGCCCGCCCGGTGGGGCGGCGAGCGGGCTGGCGTCGAGCTGGGCGCCCTGCTCGACGAGCTCGCGGCGGTGGGCGCGGACGACCCGCGGCGCGCGACCGGCGAGCTCGACGTGGTGGAGGCCAACGCGCTCCTGGCGCTGGCGGCGTCGCGGCTGCGCGACGGCGACCGGGCGGGCTCGGCGGAGGCCGCGCGGCGGGCGGCGGCCTTCGGCGGGGCGGCGGCGCAGGAGGCGGCGCGGCGGGTGCGGCGGGCCTCCCGCTCGTCGTGATATCAACCCCGGCGATGAGCGAATCGACGAAGGTAGCGGTGCTCGGCGCGGGAACCATGGGCCACGGCATCGCGCAGGTGTGCGCGGCGGCGGGGTTTACGGTGCACGTAAGTGACCCCTCGGAGGCGGCCCGCGCCCGCGGGCTCGAAGGGGTGCGGGCGTCGCTCGACCGCATGGTCGGGAAGGCGAAGATGACCGCGGCGCAGCGCGACGAGGTGCTCGGCCGCATCGCGTGGGGCGGCGACCTCGGCGCGGCCGTCGAGGACGCGGGGGTGGTCATCGAGGCGGTGCCCGAGCGCATCGAGCTGAAGCGCGATCTGCTCCAGCGGGTGGACGCGCTCGCGCCCGACTCGGCGCTGCTCGGCTCCAACACCTCGTCGCTCTCGATCACCGAGCTCGGCTCGACCCTGCGCGACGCGTCGCGGCTCGTGGGCCTGCATTTCTTCAACCCGGTGCCCGTGATGGAGCTGCTCGAGGTCGTGCGCGGCGTGCGCACCTCCGAGGCGACCATCGACCGGGCGCTGGCCTTCGCGGCCCGGCTCCCGAAGACGCCCATCGTGGTGCGCGACATGCCCGGCTTCGCCACGAGCCGACTCGGCGTGGCGCTGGGCGCCGAGGCCATCCGGATGCTGGAGCAGGGCGTGGCGAGCGCCGAGGACATCGACCGCGCGATGGAGCTCGGCTACCGCCACCCGATGGGTCCGCTGCGGCTCACCGACCTCGTCGGGCTCGACGTCCGCCTGGCCATCCTCGACCACCTGCACCGCGAGGTGGGGGAGCAGTTTCGCGCGCCCCCGCTGCTCCGGCAGATGGTGCGGGCGGGCAAGCTCGGCAAGAAGTCCGGCGAGGGCTTCTACAAGTGGTGACGGCGGGTCAGGTCGTGTACTCGGCGTTGACCTCGACGTAGCGGTACCCGAGGTCGCTGGTCATCAGCATCGCGGCGCCGTCGCCCTCGGTGAGGGCGATGTCGAGCACGAGGTTCTCGGCGCGCATCGCGGCGGAGAGGGCCGCGCGGTCGAAGGCCGTCGGCGCGTCGTGCTCGAAGACCGTGACGCCCTGCAACGTACAGCGCAGCCCGGCGACGCTGCGCACGGACTTCGCGTTGCCCACCTGCGACACGAAGCGCCCCCAGTTGGGGTCGTTGCCGAAGAGGGCCGTGCGCACCAGCGCGCTGCGCGCGACGGTGTCGGCGATGTCCCGCGCCGAGGCCTCGTCGCGGGCGCCGGTCACCTGGATGGTGGTGACCTTGGTGGCCCCCTCGCCGTCGCGCGCGATGAGCCACGCGAGGTGACCCGCCACGTCCGTGACCTCGCGGCGGACGTCCGCGAAGTCGGCCCCGGCGCGCCCGGTCGCGAGCAGCAGGAAGGTGTCGTTGGTGCTCGGGTGCGTGTCGACGTGCACCGCGTTGAAGCTGCGCGCCGCCACCGGGCCGATGGCCTCCCGAAGCGCCGCGGGGGTGGAGCGGGCGTCGGTCGCCACGAAGGCCAGCATCGTGGCCATGTCGGGATGGATCATCCCGGCGCCCTTGCACACCCCCGCGACCCGGGCGCCGGGGAGCACGACCCCGTGCTCCTTCGGATACGCGTCGGTGGTCATGATGGCGTGGAGGAATCGCCGCCCCGCGTCGCGCTCGGACGACAGCGCGGCGAGGGCACCGTCGATGCCCGCGCGCACCTTCTCCATGGGGAGCGCGTGGCCGATGACCCCGGTGCTGCACACCAGCACCTGGTGGGGGAGGCAGCCCACCGCGGCGGCGACCCGGTCGCACATCTCCCGGGCGTCGGCGAGGCCGCGCTCCCCGGTGCACGCGTTGGCGTTGCCGCTGTTGACCACCACGGCGCGGATCATCCCCCCGCTGGCCGCGAGGTGCTCCCGGCTGACGACGACGGGCGCCGCGGGGAAGAGGTTCTGGGTGAACACCCCGGCGCAGGCGACGGGCGCGTCGGCGACGAGCAGCGCGACGTCCGGGCGGCCGCTGGCCTTGATGCCCGCGGCGACGCCCGCGGCGCGGAGCGACGCGACCTCCGAGAGCGTGACCGCGGGGTCGTGGAGCGGGGGAAGGGGGTGATGGAGTCGGGCGTCGAGGGAGCGGGCTTCAGTCATCGGTGGTGTCTCCGTGCGCGGCGGCCGCGGAGACTCTCACCGCGCGCGCAGGGGTCAAGCGTCGGGTGTCCCGCAGCGCCTCCCCTGACACTCAATGCCCGACATCGCCGCCGCAAAGTTGACCCGGGGGGGTTGCCCGGAGGCCGCAGCGCGGATACACATCTCTTCGCTCTTGAACTTGGCCGTTCGTGTTCCCCCTGGAATGCGGCCGGTTCGTGAGGCCAGACGACGGTCTCGCACACGGATCTCATACGCGAATCACGGCATTGGCGCGCTGCGTCGAGCCGTCACCCCCCGCGGAGGAACTGATGCAGCGATCGTCTGGTGTGCCCAAGAGCGTCTTGACCATTTCCGGCTTCGCGCTCCTCGGTGCGCTGGTGTTCGGGGCCTCCGCGGCGAGCTCCAACGCCCCTTGCCCCGACGGCATGGCCTTCGTGGCGGGCAGCGGCTTCTGCGTCGATCGCTACGAAGCCTCGTTGATGGAGATCCGGCCCGACGGCCGGGAGGTCCCCCACTCGCCCTACATGAACCCTGGTCGCACCGACGTCCGGGCGGTCACCCGGCGCGGGGTCGTGCCGCAGGGGTACATCTCGCAGGTGCAGGCCGCGCGGGCCTGTGCGCGGTCGGGCAAGCGGCTGTGCTCCGAGCGCGAGTGGTTCCGATCGTGCCGCGGTCCCAACAACCGCACCCACGGGTACAGCAACCAGCGCGAAGACGGCCGCTGCAACGAAAACCACCGCTGGCACCCGGTGGTCCGCCTCTTCCACGCCACCACCCCGTACCTCTGGGGCATGGCGCTGATGAACGACCCGCAGATCAACCAGCTCCCCGGCACCGTGTCCCTCACCGGGGCCCACGCGGGCTGCACCAACGAGCACAACGTCTTCGACATGGTGGGCAACCTCCACGAGTGGACGGCGGACTCCGAGGGCACCTTCCGCGGCGGCTACTACATGGACACCACCATCAACGGCGACGGTTGCTGGTACCGCACCCCCGGTCACAACACGGCCTACCACGACTACTCGATCGGCTTCCGCTGCTGCGCCTCCGCCGGCGAGTAGCGCGGGAGCGTCTGAGTTGTCGCGATCGTGCTTCCCGCGGAAGCATGGAGTAGCGTCGCCCCGCGCATGAGCCGGATGGCATCACCAGGGTCGCAGCTCCCAGGAGGGTTCATCCTCGGGGCGCTGAGCCACGCCGATCGCATCGGGCTGGTCTACGAGGCGTTTCCCTCCGAGGGGCGAGGGCAGAAGGCCCGGGCGCTGGTGCTGCATCCGCTGCACGTCGACGAGCTGCGAGACTGGTTCGAGCGCACGGCGGTGCTCGGTCGGGGCTTGAAGCACACCAACCTCGTCGAGGTTCACGCCCTCGGGTACACCGCCAACCAGCTCCCGGTGATGATCACCGAGTGGACCGAGGGGCGCACCCTGCGCAGCCGCCTCGCGGGCGGCGAGGTCATCGTGGTGCCGGAGATACGGCGCATCATCGGCGAGGTGGCGGCCGCGCTCGACTACCTCCACGGCCGAAGCCCCCCGGTGCTCCACCGGGTGCTGATGCCCGAGACGGTGCTCATCCCCCCGACGCCGCTCCCGGTGAAGCTCCTGGCGGTGGGCCACGCAGACCGGCCACAGCACCCTGCCTCCAAGGCCAACTACCTCTCCCCGGAGGAGCTCGAAGGTCACTCCGAGCTCACCCCGGCGGCGGACGTCTTTTCGCTCGCGACGCTCGCCTTCGAGGCGCTCACCGGGCGCCCGGCCTTCCCGGGCAACAACCCGGGCGCGGTGCTCAACGCCGTGCAGCGGCGGCAGCTCCCGTACATCGCGCTCGGTCCCCAGGAGGGCCTCGAGTCCCTCGACGAGCTCCTCCAACGGGGCTGGTCGCTCGACCCGGCGCGCCGTCCCGCGAGCGCTGGCGCCTTTGCCGCCGAGCTCGGCGAGGCCCTCGAGTCCGTGTCCAGCACCCTGCTCACGTCGCGGCGCACGCTGCGCGAGGGGGCGCCGCGGGTGGGGACCATTCCCCCGATCGCAGGCGCGATGGGTCGTCCGGGTACGACGCGCTACCCCACGCCGATTCCTACGGGCGCGCGGGTCTCGACGCGCCCGCCCGCCATGGCCGCGAGGGGGCAGGGCGCCCGGCCGATCTCCCCCCTAATCGGCTCGAACAGTCACGCGCCGCCGCGCATCGGCACCGCGCCCGGGCACTCCGGCCTCCCGCCGAGGTCTGCCAGCGGCGGCGCCGAGCTCTCGAGCGCGTACCGACGCGGCGATGAAGACGCCAACTCCTGGCTCAACCTCGACGCGACCGATCGTGCGGCGCGCCCGTCGGCGCTGGTGCCCGAGCTCGTGCCGCCCTCCGCGGCGGAGATGCCTACGCCCCCGCCCGGACCGCTCGACGCGGGCGACGCCGAGATCACCACCGGCTTCGTCGACATCGACGATCCCGAGGTGCTCGAGCTGCTCTCCGAGGACTTCACCAGCCCGGCCATCGCCTCGCTGCTGCCGCGTGTCTTCGCCGAGCCGCGCCCGGCGCAGTTCGAGGGCGACTTCACCGATGCGCCGCCGCCTGCGCCGCCGCAGCCGCCGCAGCCGCGCCCGTCGAGCCGTCCTCCGCCGCCCCAGGTCACCCCCGCTCCCCGGTCGCGCTTCCCGGCCCCGGTGCGCTCGCTCACGCAGCCGGCGGGCTTCCCGGTGGGACTGCAGCGACAGTCCCCGGCGCCGATGCGCGTCGAGCGGCCGCAGCAGTACGACCGGCCGCCCATCTCGCCCTTCGCCCCGGCGGAGGCGAGGCCCCGTGACGACGTCGCCTCCGCCCAGCCCTGGCACTCCCGGGAACTCAAGGTCACCCCGTGGCTCATCGCGGTGGTGCTCGCGCTCAACCTCGTGCTCACGGGGGCGCTGCTGGTCGTGATGCGGCACTTCCTCGTCTGAAGCGGGCGGTGCTAGCGTCCGGCGCCTCATGAGTGCATCGCCGGGTCCGAGGGTCTTCATCGTCGACGCCGTCCGAACGCCCATCGGGCGCTACCGCGGCGGCCTCGCCACCGTCCGCTCCGACGACCTCGCAGCGCGCACCATCACGGCCCTGCTCGACCGCGTGCCCGCCGCGCGGGAGGCCATCGACGAGGTGGTCTTCGGCGCCACCAACCAGGCCGGGGAGGACAACCGCAACGTCGCGCGCATGGCGCTGCTGCTGGCGGGCCTGCCGTACGAGGTCACCGGGGTGACGGTCAACCGCCTCTGCGGGTCGGGGCTCGAGGCGATCCAGTACGCCTACCGGGCGATCGCGACGGGCGAGCGATCCGTGATGATCGCGGGGGGCGTGGAGAGCATGACCCGCGCGCCCTTCGTCATGGCCAAGGCCGCCGAGGCCTTCGACCGCGCGGTGCCCGCGATGTTCGACACCTCGCTCGGGTGGCGCTTCACCAACCCGAAGATGGCCGCGCGCTTCCCGTTGGAGTCGATGGGCGACACGGCGGAGAACGTCGCCGCCCTCCGCGCGGTCTCCCGCGAAGCCCAGGACCGCTTCGCGCTCGCGAGCCACCAGCGGGCCGCGCGCGCCGTCGCCGCGGGGGCCTTCGCCGACGAGATCGTCCCGGTCGAGATCGCCCAGCGAAAGGGCCCGGCCGTGGTGGTCGCGGCCGACGAGTCGGTGCGCGCCGACGCCTCGCTCGAGCAGCTCGGCAAGCTGGCGCCGGTGTTTCGCAAGGAGGGCACCGTCACGGCGGGGAACTCCTCGCCCATCAACGACGGCGCCTCCGCGGTGCTGGTGGCCTCCGAGGAATTCGTCCAGCGGCACGGGCTCACCCCGCTCGGGCGCGTGGTGGCCAACGCCGTCGCGGGCGTCGAGCCGGGCCTGATGGGACTCGGGCCCATCCCCGCGATGCAGCGGGCGCTCGCGCGGGCCGGCATCGCCGTGGGCGCGCTCGACACCGTCGAGCTCAACGAGGCCTTCGCGGCGCAGGCCCTGGCGTGCATCGACTCCCTCGGCCTCGACCCCGCGCGGGTGAACCCCGACGGCGGGGCCATCGCGCTCGGGCACCCCATCGGGTCGTCGGGGGCGCGCATCGCCACGACGCTGCTGCACCGGATGCGCCGGGAGGGCCTCCGCTACGGCGCGGCCTCGCTCTGCATCGGCGTGGGCCAGGGGATCGCGACGATCTTCTCTCGGGAGTAAGCCTCCTTCCCCGCCGGGGGGGCCGGAGGTCAGCCGCGGACGAAGCGGCGGCGCAGGTAGCGCTGCGCCGGGTCTTCGAGCCCGTGGTGCAGCAGCGCGGCCACGACGCTGGTGAGCAGGTAGAGGGCGAGCACCACGGCCACCTCGTGGCGGATGTGCCCGCGGACGCGCTGCGAGAGCGTGTGCGACAGGGCGACACGATCGATCCAGGTGTCCTGCACGAGGTAGAGCGCGAAGGAGATGCGGCCCGCGTACACGACCGGCCGCGACGCGAACGCGGGCGTCACCCACGAGCGACCGACCAGCCCGAGGATCATGAGCGCGCCGCCCGCCGAGAAGAGCCGCGTGACGAGCTGGTAGCCCGCGAAGGAGCCCGCCGTCGTCGGCCCGCCGCGGGTCTCGATCCACCGCGCGGCGCCCCACCAGACGGCCGCGCCGAGGGCGAAGAGGGCGGTCGCGCCGGCCGGGTGACGCAGCCACCGGCTGGTGGGGGCCCGCAGCGCGAAGACGCCCGCGAGGATGCCGCAGGCGAAGTCCGAGAAGCGGCCCGTGAGGGTCATCACCCAGAGGCCGTTGTCCCAGGAGCCCGTGAGCGAGCGCTTGAGGTTGAGGAGGTCGGCGGTGATGGCGATGCCCGCCTCGGTGAGCAGCGCGAGGCAGACGCCGACGGCGGCGACGCGCGCGACGACGGAGGCCGTGGGCCGGGCGCGCTCGATCGCGCCCAGCGCCACGAAGAGGGGCGGCACGGCGAGGTAGAACGACTCCTCCAGGCAGAGGGTCCACATGGGTGGGTTGATGGAGAAGCGGTACGACTCGAAGTAGGCGTGCGTGAGCGTGAGGTGGGTGAGCACGTCGGCGAGGCGGTAGTCGCGCGAGGTGACCACCGCGAGCAGCACCAGCGCCCAGGCGAGCGGAAGCACCCGGAACGCCCGCTTGAGGAAGTACGACCGGAGGGAGACCGTGCCCGCCGTGAAGCGGTCGAAGTAGAGCCGGGTGAACAGGAACCCGGAGAGGGCGAAGAAGAGGTTCACCCCGGTCCAGCCGTAGCGCACGATCCACGCCGACCCGACGTCCCGGCCGGTCTCGACGTGGCCGACGAGCACCATCGCGGCGGCGAGGGCTCGGAAGCCCGTCAGTGCGGGGAGCTGCGGGGCGTCGCCGTCCCGACGGGCGCTCTCGCGGGGGGAGGGGTCATCTGCCACGGGGGCAGGGAGGCTATCACGCGGTCGCCACGACCGCCTCGGCGTGGGGGCGCGGGAGCGTCACCTCGAAGGTGGTCCCGAGGCCGGGCTCGCTCTGCACCGTGATCTCTCCGGCGTGGCCGCGGACGATCTTCTGCGCGATCGCGAGGCCGAGGCCGGTGCCGTCGGGGCGGGTGGTGAAGAAGGGCTCGAAGATGCGCTCGAGGTTCTCCGGGACGATCCCGCGGCCACGGTCGGCGACCCGCAGCAGGAGGCGCGCGGGGTCGAGCTCGGCGTGGACGGTCACCGTGCCGCCCCGCGCCGAGGCGTTGGCGGCGTTGTCGATGAGGTTGATGAGCAGCTGCCGCAGGGCGCGCTCGTCGGCGAGCGGCGGCGCGCCGTCGGACTCGTCGAGCTGCACGTCGAGGGTGACGCCGCGGTCGGCCAGCACCGGGGCGAGGGTGCGCACCACGTCGTCGAGGAGCTCCCGGGGCGCGACGGGCTGGCGCCGGAGCTGGAGCGGCCGCGCGAAGTCGAGGATCTCGGCCACCGAGCTGTTGAGCCGGGCGATCTCCTCGCTGGCGATGTCGAGGTACTCCCGGTCGCCCTCGGAGAGGTTCGCCCGGGCGCGGAGGATCTGGACGTTCATGGCGATGGAGGTGAGCGGCGTGCGGATGTCGTGGGCGATCGCCGCGGCGAAGGAGCCGAGCGCGGCGAGCCGGCGGGAGGCCTCGAGCTCGCGGCCGAGGCGCACCTGGTCGGTGACGTCCTGGGTGATCACCACGACCCCGGTGGGCTGTCCCAGGCGGTCGCAGAAGGGGGCGACGGTGACGTCCTGGAAGCGCTCGCCGCCCGGGGTCGCGACGGGCATCGCGGCGTGGTGCACCACCCGGGAGGGGTCGACCCGCAGCGCCTCGATGGTCGCGGTCGCCTCCGGCGTCTTGTACTCGGGGTGCAGATCGTCGAAGTAGTGCAGCCCGACGGCGTCCTTCGCCGCGATGCCGGTGCTGCGCTCCAGCACACGGTTCCAGGCCTTGACGCGCAGGTCGGGGTCGACCACGGCGACGCCCACCGGGAGGCTCTCCACGACGTTCTCCAGGAAGACCCGGTAGTCCGCGAGCTCGCTCGTCGCGAGGGCGGCGCGGGCGTAGAGCGCGAAGTTCTCGAACTTGAGCGCGAGGTGCTCGGCGAGCGCCGCGCAGAGCAGCGTCGCGTCGCGGGTGATCCCGTCGGCGCGCACCAGCAGCACGCCGTGCACCGCGCGGTCGCGTCGCACCGGTACCACGAGGTGCACGCCCTCGCGCCGCATCCACCCGAGCATCTGCGGCGGCAGCTCCGGGGCCTGGTCGATGGAGTGGAAGCGCCGCGGGTGCTCCTCGACCATCTCCGCGAGCGCCTCGCTCATCGCGGGTCGCTCGCCCGGGAGGGCGCGCCCGTGGCTGAGGAAGCTCACCTCGCCGCCGGTCACCTCGTGCATGGCGCCGAGGGCCATGCCGAGCACGGCGTCGGGGTCGATCATGGTGGACGTCACCGAGAGCACGCGCTCGAGCACGCCCCGGGACGAGGGGCCCGACGCGATCATGGAGCCCGTGCGCCCCATGAAGCGCTCGAGGGCGTCGAGGGTGCCCTGCGACAGCAGCGTCGGCAGGCCGGCCACCACGACGACGGCGAGCGCGGGGGTCGACGCCGCCGCGATGCCGTGGTGCAGCGCCGGGGCGATGAAGCCCAGGTAGGCCGCGAAGAGGGCCGCGGCGCCGGTGGCGACGAGGGCCTCGGCGAGCAGCACCCGCACCTCGAAGAGGTGGTAGCGCAGGATGGCCACGCCGACGCCGCCGACCACGATGATGGCCATGACCATGCACTGGGTCAGGTCGATCCACGGGGGGAGCCGGGCGTTGCCGACGAGGTGGAGGGTGCCGTAGGCGAGGAGGTTGAGCACCCAGGGCGCGAGGATGGCGACCTGCACCACGGAGACGGGGGCGCTCGGGGCGCGCTCGCCGGGGTTGGTCGCGAGCCGCCAGTTGCGGGTCACGTAGATCACCGAGAGGGTGAAGTACGGGAGCATGTAGAGGAGGGTCCAGGCGGGCTCGCGGCCGCTGTCGAGGCTCATCCGCACGGTGGACGCGATGAAGAGCCCGGTGGTGATCAGCAGCGGGACGCGCAGCCGCGCGGGTGCGGGGCGGTCGCGCGGGAAGCTGTACGCGAAGAGGGTGAGGAAGTAGGCCGAGCCGTAGGTCGCGAGCGCGCTGGGCACGACCACGAAGGGGTGACCCACGGGCACGCCGCCGAGGTGGGCGAGGGTGAGGCAGAGCACGCCGGCCGCGAAGGTCCACCCCACCTGCTGGAAGTACCCGGTGTCGACCCGGCCGCCGGCGTCGCGCCGGATGCGACGGAGCAGGATCGCGATGATGGCGACAGAGAAGACCGCGGCGGGTGTGAGCCAGCGGACCACCGCGCTCACCCGCCCGTCACGCCGAGGCGCGTCGGGCCGAGGTTGGGGCGCTCGAGGCCGTACTCCCGGATCTTGCGGTCGAGGGTGGGGCGGGTGATGCCGAGCACGCCGCAGCTCCGGCGCTTGTTCCAGCCGGTCGCGGCGAGCACGGCGGCGATGTGCCGGTGCTCGATCTCCCGCAGTGTCATGAAGCTCGCGAGGTCCACCGCCCCGTTGGAGTGCCCGTCGGGGCCTTCGGGTGCGTCGATGGTCCCGGCGCCGCTCTCTTCGTCCGCGGCCTCGTCCGCCGGGTCGTCGACGTGGATGGGCAGCGCCGGCGCGTCGAGCACCTCGCCCTCGGTCACGACCACCGCCCGGGTGAGGGCGTTCTCGAGCTCGCGGACGTTGCCCGGCCAGGGGTAGCGCACCAGCAGGTCGAGGGCCTCGCGGGACACGTACCGGATCTTCTTGTGCAGCTCGCGGTTGACCTTGGCGAGCAGGTGGTCGATCAGCGCGGGGATGTCCTCCTTGCGCTCCCGCAGCGGCGGGAGGTGCACCTCGACGACCCGCAGCCGGTAGTAGAAGTCCTCCCGGAAGCCGCCCTCGCGGACCATCTGGGCGAGGTCGCGGTGGGTGGCGGTGATGATGCGGGCGCGCAGGGGCATCGGGCGGGCGTCGCCGACGCGCTCGAAGGTGCGCTCCTGCACCACCCGCAGGAGCTTCACCTGGAGGTCGAGCGGGAGCTCCCCGATCTCGTCGAGGAAGAGGGTGCCTCCGCCCGCGATCTGGAAGCGCCCGAGCTTGTCGCTGGTGGCGCCGGTGAAGGCGCCGCGCACGTGCCCGAAGAGCTCGCTCTCCAGGAGCTCACGGGCGAAGGCCGTGCAGTTCACGGCGACGAAGGGCTGGTCGCGGCTCTCCCCCGAGAAGTGGATCGCGCGGGCGACGAGCTCCTTGCCGGTGCCGCTCTCGCCGGTGATGAGCACCGTGGCCCGGGAGGTGGACACCCGGCCGATGGTCTTGAAGACCTCGCGCATGCCCGCCGAGCGGCCGACGATGTTGTCGATCTGGAAGTCCGCGGCGAGGGTCTCGACCAGGCCGTCGAGGCGGCGGGAGAGGTCGCGCGACTCGATCGCGCGCAGGATGGCGATCTTGAGCCGCTCGATGTCGATGGGCTTGACCATGTAGTCCCAGGCGCCCCGCTGCATCGCGGTGATGGTGCTGCGCATGTCGTCGCGCGCGGTGACCACCAGCACCGGCGGCATCCCTTCGCGGCCGCGCACCCGCTCCAGGAACTCCAGCCCGTCGATGATGGGCAGCCCGAGGTCGAGCAGCACGACGTCGGGGGAGACCGCGTCGAGGGCGTCGAGGCCCTCCTGCCCGTCGGCCGCGGTGGTGACGGCGTACCCGAGGTCGCCGAGGTACTTCTCCAGCGACCGTCGGATGGAGCGGTCGTCGTCGACGACCAGGACGCGGGCTCTGGGCGGTGGGGCTTGGCTGGGCATTGGGGGGGTCCTGCGCGGGCCCGAGGACTCCCCCCGGGGGCGGTGGGATGATGGATCCCCGCGCCCCCGGCGTCACGGCGGCGGCGCCAGGGATGTTCCTTGTGCGCATGGCCGCGGCGGCGATAGGCTCCGGGTCGCACATGCGAAGGGTGACCCGATGACCGACGCCGTGGCCGCCGCGAAGATCGAGGCCCACCTCAAGACCCTGGGCTGGCCCGTCATCGCGCTCTCCGAGCGCACCTGGCGATCGAGCTTCCGCGCCCGTCGCGGGTCGTTTCCGCTCGTCATCCAGGCCGAAGGAGCGTTCTGCAGGCTGATGGTGCTGCCCATCGTCCGGCTGCCCGCCGACGCCGACAAGGCCGAGCTCCTGTACGCCCGGCTGCTGCGGCTCAACGGCGAGATGCTCCTGGCGCGCTTCTCCCTCGATGAGGACGGCGACGTGGTGCTCTCGGTGGAGTTTCCCGTCGAGCACATGGACGCGAGCGAGATGCGCGACGCCCTCGACGTGCTCTCGGTGTACGCCGACAAGCACCGCGGCGAGCTGCGCCAGCTCGTCGCCTGAGGGGTCACTCGAAGCAGTACACCTCGGCGGCGCCGTGGATGCCCACGAGGGCGTCGACGTACTCGAGGAAGGTCGCGCGCCGGCGCATCATCGCGCGGAGCTGGGCCTCGTTGAGCAGGGCCTCGTGGCCGTCGGCGTCGGCGACGATGGCGCGGCGCAGGCCCGCGAGGGTCATCGCGCGCACGCCGTCGACGAAGCGTCGCGAGAAGCGCTGCACCCGCTGCAGGAACGAGAAGATGATCTCCATCTTCCAGCGGGGCAGGGGCTCGAGGAAGCCGCCGTTGTTGTCGCGGTAGCAGAGCTGCCCCCGGGCGTCGACGAGGGTGTTGGTGCCGTGCCAGCGGTCCCAGTTACCGATGATGAAGTCGAAGGAGATGAGGGTGGAGATCTCCTCGGCGCGCCCGCGGGCGTCGGCGGGGATCTCGACGCCCACCACGAGGTGGTTGGTCCACTGCGTGAGGGCCTCGCCGGAGAAGATGCCCGCGCGGCGGAGCACTGGCACCCAGTAGATCATCGCGCCGCGGGCCCAGCCGTCGCGGAAGAGCAGTCGGCTGGCATCCGCACCGACCAGCTCGGCCCGCGCCACACGGCGGAACACCGCCGGGGGGACCCGGTCGATGCCGAGGAGCTGGGCCACCCGGAAGGCGCCGATCTCCGCGCGCCAGTGGTCCACGTGGCGGGTCTCCGCGGGCTTGTAGGCGCCGTCGATGTCTCCGTCGAGGTCGCAGCGGAGGTTCACCGAGGTGTTGCCCACGTTGCGCGCCGACTGGATGGGCGCCTCGCTCAGCGCGCGGACGATGTCGTCCTCGATGAGCGCGCCATAGCGCCGCACACCGGCCTCGTAGGGGTTGGGTGGCAACGGCGAGGCCTCCGCGACGGCGGGCGCGGGCGGGGGTGCGGGTGGTGGCGGTGGAGCGGGTGGTGGGGCGGGCGGTGGCGCGACGGCGGGCGCGGCCGCGGTTGGAGGGGTGAGCTCGTCGAAGGGGTTGGGCGGGATGGCGCCGCCGGAGACCAGCACCGGGGGCGTCTGCGCGAGGCCGCGGGCGGAGCGGAGCGAGATCGCTCCGAGTCCGAGGGCGAGCATCTTGCGGCGGGAGACGTTCATGGCGTGGTCGTAGCTCTCGCGCGAGTGTAGCCGGGCGGCGGGGGCGCGGCGAGGATGTGGCGGCGCCTCGAGGCGCCCGCTACCTAGGTCGGCGCGGAGAGGTGCGCCGAGAGCAGGGCGCGCACGTCGTCGGGCATCTCCACCGAGGCGAGCGCGTCGAGGCGGGAGACCACCACGACCTGGCGCACCGCGGCGCAGCGGACGCCGTCGGCGGCGCGGGTGAGCTCGTGGCGGAAGGTGATCGATCGGCCGCCGAGGCGCTCGACGCTGACGTCGATGAGGGCGGTGTCGCCGTAGCGAAGCGGCGCGAGGTAGTCGGCCTCGACGCGCACCGAGGGGATGCCGATGCCGCGCACCATCGTGAGGTGGGGATATCCGCCGGGCAGCGAGGCGAAGAGGGCCTCGAGGGCGTCGTGGCAGAAGTCGAGGTAGCGGGCGAAGTAGACGATGCGTGCGGCGTCGACCTCGGCGAAGCGCACCGGGCGTTCGTGGCGGAACATGCCCGCGAGGCTAACGCCCGCCGCGGTCGATGGCGCGGGAATATCCGGGAATCCAAGGCGGTTCGACGCGCGCGCCGGGACTTCGGTCCCACGTTGACTTGCGAGACTCGCTGACTAGGATGCGCGCCCGCCGGGGCGACGGCGAAATGTTGGCTTCACCGAAGGCATAGATCGAATGGCGACCAGTGACGTGATGATCGAGACCCGGGAGCTGTCGAAGGTCTACGGCGCCCAGCGCGCGGTCGACAAGATCAGCTTCGAGATCCGCCGGGGCGAGGTGGTGGGGTTCCTCGGGCCCAACGGGGCGGGCAAGTCCACGACGATGAAGATCCTGACCTGCTTCATCTCGCCCTCCGAGGGGACGGCGAAGGTGGGCGGCTTCGACGTGTTCGACGACCCGCTGTCGGTGCGCTCGGTGCTCGGGTACCTCCCGCAGCGCGCGTCGCTCTACCCCGAGATGGGCGTGGTCGAGTACCTGGAGTTCGCGGCCGACCTGCGGGCCATCCCGAAGGACAAGCGCCGCGGGAAGATCAAGGAGGTGGTCGAGATCTGCGGGCTCAAGGACGTGCTCGCCAAGACCATCAACGAGCTCTCGTACGGCTACCGGCAGCGCGTGGGCCTGGCGCAGGCGCTCATCCACGACCCGCCCATCCTCATCCTCGACGAGCCCACCGCCGACCTCGACCCCAACGAGAGCGCGGAGGTCATCTCGTACATCAAGGAGATCGGCAAGACGCGCACGATCATGCTGTCGACGCACGACCTCGTGGAGGTCAAGGAGGCCTGCGCGCGGGTGCTCATCGTCAACCGCGGGAAGATCGTGGCCGACGGCGCGCCGGACGACCTCGCGGCCAAGAGCGGGAGCGTGAAGTACGTGCTCGCGGTCGACGGCGGCAAGGACGAGACGGTGCGCAAGTCGGGCCCGGTGATCGAGGCCGTGAAGCGCGTGGTCTCGGACGCCGTGGTGAAGGAGCTGCCGAGCGACGACCGCGCGACGCTGCTCGAGGTGAGCGTGAAGGGCTCCGGCGACCACCGCCGGGAGTTCTTCCGCATGGCGGTGGAGAACAAGTGGGACCTGCTGGAGCTTCGCCGCGAGGCGGTGCAGCTCGAGGAGGTCTTCCGTCAGCTGACGGTGGGTGAGGGGGCTCCGCGGCGCAACGCGGGCTCCAAGGCTTCTGAAACGGTGGCGGCGACGAAGGAGTCATCCAGCGATGTCTGATACGGAAACGACGGCGACGACGGCCGCGGGCGCGCTGCGCCGCGGGTCCATCGGGACGCCGATCAACAACACCCTGGCGATCGCGCGGCGGGAGTTCGTCTCGTACTTCTCGTCGCCCCTCGGCTACATCGTGATCGGGATGTTCCTGCTGCTGGTGGGCTTCCTGTTCTTCATCCCCTTCGCGTTCCTGACGCTGGGGAAGGCCACGCTCCAGCCGATGTTCAACAGCATCTCCTGGCTGCTGCCGCTCATCTGCCCGGCCATCGCGATGCGCACCTTCGCCGAGGAGTCCCGCACGGGCACCCTGGAGATGCTCATCACGCAGCCGGTGCGCGACTGGGAGGTCATCCTCGGGAAGTTCTTCGGCGCGCTCGGGCTGCTCGCGGTGTGCATCATCGGCACCTTCAGCTACCCGGTGATCATCTCGCGCATGGGCGAGCTCGACTGGGGCCCCGTCGCCGGCGGCTACCTCGGGCTCCTGCTCGGCGGCGCGGCGTACATCTCCTTCGGCGTGATGGTCTCGTCCTTCACCAAGGACCAGATCACCGCGTTCTTCGTGAGCTTCATCGTCGGCGCGGTGTTCTTCCTCATGAACAAGGCGCTGATCTTCTTCGGCGGCGCGGCCTCGGTGATCGAGTACCTCTGCCCCGACTACCACTTCGCGAGCATCGCCCGCGGGGTCATCGACGCCCGCAACATCATCTACTTCGCCAGCGTGATCTTCATCTGCCTGCTGGCGACCGCGCGCTCCCTCGAGAGCCGGCGGTGGAGCTGACCATGGAACGTCGTAGCCAAGCCCGCGCCCAGACCGGCGCCTTCGTCGCCATCGCCATCGTGGCGGTCGTACTGCTCAACATCCTCGCGGTGAAGGTGCTGCACGCCCGCATCGACCTGACCAAGCGCGGCCTGTACTCCCTGTCGGAGGGCACCAAGCGCACGCTCGGTCGCCTCACCGACAACCTCACGATCACCATCTACTGGACCCCGGATCAGCCCGCGCCCGCCAACGACGACGAGCGCCTGCTGCGCGAGCAGCTCGACGAGTACGTCGCCGCCAGCCGCGGCCGCCTCGAGGTGCGCTGGGTGCGCACCGACAACGACGAGCGCAAGCGCCAGGCCGAGGGCGCGAGCTGCACCAAGCGCGTGCTCCAGACGGTGAACACGGCGTCCGACCAGGCCAACCTCGCCGAGGTCTTCCGCTGCATCACCTTCTCGTACCTGCGCTCGACCGAGCAGATCGCCTTCGTGAACCCCGGCGTCGAGGGCATGGAGTACCAGATCACCTCCATCGTGAAGAAGATGATCGACCCCGAGCGGGCGATCGGCTTCCTCACGGGCCACGACGAGGGCTCGCCCGAGCAGGCGCTGCCGTACCTCTCGCGCATCCTCCAGGAGGCGCACCTCGGGTACACCACCCGCACCATCGACCTGCACGGCGGCGAGGAGGAGATCCCCGCGGACATCAAGGGCCTGGTCATCATGGGCCCGTCGCGCCGCATCGAGGAACGCGAGCTCCGGCGCATCAACTCGTACCTGATGCGCGGCGGCTCGGTCGCCGTGTTCGCCGGCGGCACCACCATCACCGGGTCGGACACCCGCCCCACGGCGGCGCGCGCCGAGCACAACCTCAACGGGCTGCTCGAGGGCTACGGCGTCACGATCAACCCCGACATCGTGCTCGACTTCCAGGCGAGCGACTCGGTGCAGGAGATCGAGCAGGGCCGGGCGCGCATCCCGATGTTCACCTACCCCGCCCTCGCGGCGCGGCGTGACGTCGGCGGCCCCGGCATCGACACGGCGCACCCGGCGGTGTTCCGCCTCCCGGGCGTCATCCTGCCCTTCGTGTCGTCGCTGACGATCAACAACGGCCGCGCGCGGGAGAACGGCACCGTGTTCACCGCGATCGGCCGCACCAGCGATCGCTCGGTGCTCCAGCGCGAGCGCTTCGAACTCGACGCGATCGAGCTGCTCCAGCGCCGTCAGCAGATCTTCGGCAACGCGCGGGCCTCGTACGTGGTCGGCGTCGCGCTCGAGGGCCAGCTCCGCAGCGCCTTCGCGGCCAACGACACGGACCACCCCCCGGCGCACGCGACCCGCGAGCACCCGGCCCGCCTGCTCGTGGTGGGCTCGGGGAAGGTGTTCCACATCGACCAGCTGCGCGCGATCGCGCCGCTGCAGAACGGCATGCCGACCAACGTGCAGATGCTGCTCAACGTCTTCGACTGGCTGAGCCAGGACCCGGACCTCCTCGCGGTGCGCGCGAAGGACGTCTCGGAGCCCAGCCTCCAGGCGGTCACCGACACCAGGAAGCAGCTCTTCAAGTGGGGCAGCATCATCGGCCTGCCGCTGCTCGTGGGCGTGCTCGGCGTGGTGCTGATGAACCTCCGCGCGCGAAAGCGCGCCGAGATCACCCTCTAGAAATCACTACGGCAGAAGCGAAAGAGCGAATGAACTCCAAGGGCATCGGGATCGGTCTCGCGGTGGTGGTGGTGCTGGGCGGGGCGACGGCGTACGTCTATCGCCCGCAGACGGCGGATACGGCCAGCACGGCGGCGGTGAGCAACCCGTGGGGCCGCGTCGACGGGGCGCGGGTCGACCACGTGACGATCGTCCGCTCGTCGGGCCCGGAGGGGCAGCGCACCATCGAGCTGGAGAAGCGCAACGGCGCCTGGGTGATGACCGCGCCCGGGCGCGGCCCCACCGAGGCGCGGGCGGCGGAAGACCTCGTCGACCGCTTCGCCAACATGAAGGTCACCGTGGTTCGCGCCCGCAGCGCGAGCAGCCACGCGGCCTTCGAGGTCGACGACGCCCACGCCACGCGCGTCACGCTGAAGAGCGGCGCGAGCACGACGGTCGACGTCTTCGTGGGCGCCTCCGTCGGGTCGGGCACGGCGGTGCGCGTCCCGGGTCGGCCGGAGACCTTCGAGGTCGATCAGTCGATCACCTCGATGGTGCAGCGCGACGCGCGCGACTGGCGCAACCGCGAGATCACCCACGCGAGCCGCGACGCCGTGCAGTCGGTGGAGTGGGTCAACCGCAACGGCACCTTCCGCTTCAACCGCGCCGGCGACTCGTGGACGCCCGCCGCGGGCACCACGGTCGAGCGGCTCGACACGGCGCGCATCGGCTCGCTGGTCGACTCGGTGGCCAACCTCCGCGCGACGGACTTCGCCCCCGAAGGCGGAGCGAGCGGCGTGGCGCCGGACAGCCCGCGGGTGACCCTCACCACGGGCGGCGGCGACGCGGCGACGCAGACCGTCACCGTGCGCCTGGGCAACAACAGCGGGGACAACGAGTCCTTCGCGCAGCGCGAGGGCACCGACACGGTGTACGTCGTGACCCGCGCGATGGCCGAGTCGATCAACCCCGCGGTGACGGCCTTCCAGACCCCGGTGGTGCCCGACGGTGGCGCCGCGGCGGACGCTACGGCGGCTCCGGCCGCACCCGCGGCTGCACCGGGTGGTATGCCGCCCGGGATGCCCGGCGGGCCGGGCGGCGGCTCGCCGCAGATTCCCCCGGAGGTGATGGAGCAGCTCCGTCGCCAGCTCCAGCAGCAGGGCGCCGGCGGCGCGCCCCACTGACCTGATCCTCCCGCGGTCGGCGCCCCAGCGGGCCGACCGCGAGCTCCTCCCTCCCTCCCATCACACCACCGCGGCGACGCCCTCAGCCGGACGAGACCTTCAGCGGGTTGAAGTCCGTGTCGGTGTCGAACACGTCCTCGTGCTCGACGCGCTTCAGGTAGTTGACCACCACGTAGGTCAGCGGGGTGAAGAGGGTCTCGACCGCGACCTTGATGAGGTAGTTGTGCCACGCCACGTCGACGACGTTGGCGGTGCTCCAGATGCCGTAGAAGGCGAGCGGGTAGAACACCGCGCTGTCGACGCCCTGACCGACGACGGTGGAGCCGATGGTGCGCATCCACAGGTGCCGACCGCGGGTGAGCAGCTTCATCTTGGCGAGCACGAAGCTGTTGAAGAACTCGCCCACGACGTAGGCCACGAGGCTCGCCGCCACCACCCTCGGGAGCTGGCCCAGGATGGTGTGAAACGCGGCCTGGTGGGGCCAGTCCGGCGCCGGGGGCATCAGGTCGGCCACCACGAACACGATGGAGGTGAGCACGCCGCAGGCGAAGCCGATCCAGATCACCCGTCGGCTGCGGGCGTAGCCGTACACCTCGGTGAGCACGTCGCCGAAGATGTACGAGATCGGGAACACGAAGATGCCGCAGCCGAGCTTGAAGGGCCCGATCTGGGCGACCTTCGCGGACACGAGGTTGCTGGTGATCAGCGCGGTGACGAACACCCCGACGATGAGGTCGAAGTACCGGAAGCGCGGAGCGACAGGGCGGGTCGGGTCGTCGGCCATGGTCGTGGGGGTTTCTGTACCGTGAGAGATGCCCCGAGCACCATCGGGGGTGCGGGGCGAGGCGACGCGTGGTAGCGCCACGGGTAGCGCCATGACGTGTGGGATGTTGCTCGATCTGGAGTGGGAGGCCCTCGGCCGGTCGGTGCGCACGCGCGACCTCGAGGCGGCGGTGCACGTCGAAGACCGCATCGCCATCCCGGTGCGGATGCTGCCCGTGCTCCAGGGCGACGCGATGGGCGCGACGCTGCGCGAGGTGCTCGCGGCGCAGGGCTGGGAGGCGCAGCCCGACGGCTCGATGACCCGGGTGTTCGGCGGGGTGACGGCGACCCTCGACGCGGGCGCGGCGACGGTGACCCTGGTCCGCTCGGCGGACGCCACGGTCACCGCGACGGGCAGCGCGAGGGTCGTCGAGGGCGACGCCGTGGACGAAGCGCGCGCGGCCCGCGCGGCCGAGGCGCTCGCCGAGCGGGTGCTGGCAGGCCAGCGCGCGAAGGTCACCGCGCGCCTGGAGGCGGAGAACGTCGCGGCGCTCACGAGGGAGGAGGCGACGGTGCGCGCGGCGCTCCAGGAGGCCCTCAACCGGGTGTACCGAAAGGCCCTGGAGCAGAGGGCCCGGGAGCTCGGCGAGGTGGAGAGCATCGACGAGCGCGGCGACGTGCGGGGCGGCTACGAGGTCACGGTGGTGGTGAAGGCATGAAGGAGGGGAGGCAGAACCAGCGGCGGGTGACCCTGCGCTACCGGCAGGACGCGGTGACCGGCAGGGTGTCCCTCGTCATCGACGTCGAGGTGCCCGAAGACGAGATGCCGCACGAGCACCGCCATGACCTGAAGGAGATGGCCGAGGAGCTCCTGGGGATGCCCCTCGGGTCGCTGCCCGAGGGCACGGAGGTGAAGCTCAAGCCGCAGGGGGCGAAGCCCGCGGCGCAGGCGCCTGGCGACGAGCACGAGCACGAGCACGAGCACCCGCCGGCCGCGGCGCGCGAGGCGACGAAGCAGGGCTCTTGACCGGAGGCGCGGGCGGCGACGAGAGTGCCGCCGCCATGAGCGAACTGCGCGACGCGATCGGGATCCTGCGAGAGACGAAGAACAAGTGGGAGCGGCGGGTTCCGCTGGTTCCTGACGAGGTGAGGGGGCTCGTCGCGGCGGGCATCGCGGTGCGCGTCGAGCGCTCGCCCACGCGCGCCCTGGCCGACGCGGATTTCGCCGCCGCGGGCGCCACCCTGGTCGACGACGCGACGGACTGCCGCTTCATCGTCGGCGTGAAGGAGGTCAAGACCTCGCAGGTGAAGCCGGGGCAGACCGTGATGTGCTTCTCGCACACCATCAAGGGGCAGTCGCACAACATGCCGCTGCTCGCGCACTTCATGAAGCAGGGCGCCACGCTCATCGACTACGAGGTCATCGTCGACGACGCGGGCGTGCGGCAGGTCGCCTTCGGTCGCTACGCCGGCCTCGCCGGGGCGCACGAGACCCTCTGGACGCTCGGGCACCGGCTCGCCGCGCTCGGCCACCCGTCGGCGCTCACGGGGCTCAAGCACGCCGTGGACTACCACGACCTCGCGGAGATGGTCGGGCACACCCGGGAGCTGCTTACCGAGCTGCGTAAGGAGGGCCCTGCCGCGCTGACGCCCTTCGTGGTGGCGGTGACGGGCGAGGGGCGCGTGTCGGGCGGGGCGCTGGAGTACCTCGACCTCGTGGGCGCCATCCCGTGCACCGTGGGCGAGGCCATCGCGCTGCCCACCGACTCGCCCGACGACCGCACGCTGCGGGTGTTGCACGTGAAGGACGCGGAGCTCTTCGTGACCGCGGGCACGAAGCGCTTCGACTTCGCGAAGTACCTCGAGCACCCCGAGCGCTTCCTCAACGTCGGCGCGATGTACCTCCCCTACTGCCGCGCGCTGGTGAACGGTAGCTACTGGGACGCGCGCTTCCCGCGCCTGCTGGACGACTCCACGCTGCGGCGCATGTACGCCAACGGCACGCTTCCCCCGGCGCTAGGCGACGTGGCCTGCGACATCGACGGCGGCATCGAGTGGACCGTCATGGCGACGCAGAACGACGAGCCCGCGTTCGTGTACGACCCGGCGACCCGCAAGGCGACGGTCGGGGTCGCGGGCGAAGGCGTCGCGATCATGTCGGTGGACAACCTGCCGTGCGCGCTGCCCCGCGACGCGAGCTTCGACTTCAGCCGCGCGCTGGTGCCCTTCATCCGGGCCTTCTTCGAGGCGCGCTACGAGGGCGGGGTGGGCGGGCTCTCCCCGGCGCTCCAGAACGCCGTGGTGGTCGCCGCCGGGAAGCTCACGCCGCGGCACCAGGGCCTCGCGAAGTTCCTGCCCGCCGAGGCGTAGAGAAGCCGCTCAGAAGTACAGCTGCGCCTGCACGCGCAGCTGGTTGCGCCCGTCGCCGAGCGACTCGCCGGCCGTGTAGAACCAGTCGGCCTGGAGCTTCAGGTCGTGGCGCTGGAAGTACCAGCTCGCGCCGGCGCCGAGCTCTCGCAGCCGCTGGAGCGCCGGGTCGGTGCCCGCGCTGGGGTAGATCTCGCCCCAGCGCGCGGACAGCTCCATGTGCTGCGTGAAGAGCCAACCCGCCTGGACGTAGTAGCCGAAGCCCGAGCGGGAGTACTCCCGGAGGGGCGCGCCCGCGGTGCCGAGCTCGTGGAAGTCCACGTCGGCGCGGCGGTAGAGCCCCTCGGCCTGGAGCGACACGCCCCGCCACTTGAACTGGAGGTCGACGGCGGCGTGCAGGGTGTCGAAGCCCTGGCGGAAGCTGTCGCCGAAGGTGCTGCGCGCGCGGCGGGTGTTCTGGTTGTAGGCGACCGCGGCGCCGATCGCGAGGCGGGGTGTGGACCGCCGCTGGACGTCGGCCTCGACGAGGTCGTCGTAGTCGCCGAGGGGCGCGACCTGGATGCGCGCCACCCAGAGCAGCCCGCTGGTCTCCGACAGGCGGTTGCGCCCGTCGCCGCCGAAGACGCCGAGCGCGTACGAGAGCCTGCCCCCGAGGCCGAAGAGGTCGGCGGAGCGCAGCGTGACGCCCACATCACGGTCGAGGTTGAACTCCGCCACGGCGCTGGAGCGGTCGACGAACTGCTGGGCCGACGACGAGATCACCCGCTGGCGACCGAAGGGGACCTTCATCTGGCCGGCGCGCACGTTGAGGTCGCGCAGCGGGCTCCAGGTGAAATAGGCGTCACGCAGCGGCAGCCGGAGGTCGGGCTCGGTGTCGAGGTTCGAGAACGCCAGCTGGATGTTGTAGGTGAGCGTCTCGCCGAGGGCGTTGCCCTGGAGCACCACGCGCATCCGGCGCACCTGGAACTCCGTCTGGAGGTCGGCGGTGCGCTCGGCGAGGGTGAAGCGCCCCTGGATGCGCCCGCGGATGTTGAGCGAGAAGCGCCGGTCGGCCGAGCGGATGAGCACGCCCTGCCCGAAGCCCGCGGTGACGGTGGCGGGCGGGGCCTCGGGCGCCGTCTGACCCCGGGCGGTGGACCCGAACAGCAGTGAGGCGAGGGCAGCAGCGGCGGGGATGCGGGGGTGCATTTCGCCGCAATGCTTCGCTCACATCAGCCGGGGGTACCAGCGACATTGCTGATCGAGCGGCGGTCGCGCGAGCGTTCGGTCCGTTGACGTCCCCAGGGGGCGGACGCTAGACACCGGGCGCCATGACACAACGGAGCTTCAATCCATTTGGTGCGCGCGCAACCTTTGACGCCGGCGAGGGCCCCATCGGGATCCATCGGCTCGAACACCTGGAGAAGTCCGGTGTGGCCTCGTCCATCGACCAGCTCCCGGTGTCCATCCGGGTGCTGCTCGAGGCCGTGCTGCGCAACTGCGACGGCTTCGAGGTCAGCGAAGAGGACGTCCGCCGCCTCGCGAAGTGGAACGCCCCGGCCCCGCAGGCCGTCGAGCTCCCCTTCAAGCCCGCGCGGGTGATCCTCCAGGACTTCACCGGCGTGCCCGTCGTGGTCGACCTCGCCGCGATGCGCTCCGCCGTCGCCCGCCTCGGCGGCGACCCGAAGAAGATCAACCCCCTGGTGCCGGTCGACCTCGTCATCGACCACTCCGTGCAGGTCGACCACTTCGGCGCGAACGACTCCGTCTCGCTCAACCTCCAGGTGGAGTTTCAGCGCAACCGCGAGCGCTACCAGTTCTTGAAGTGGGGCCAGGGGGCCTTCCAGGACTTCACCGCCGTGCCGCCCGGCATGGGCATCGTGCACCAGGTCAACGTCGAGCGACTCGCCACCGTGGTGCGCACGGGCAAGGACGCCGCCGGGGCCGTGGCCTTCCCCGACACCCTCGTCGGCACCGACTCGCACACCACCATGATCAACGGCCTCGGGGTCGTCGGCTGGGGCGTCGGCGGCATCGAGGCCGAGGCCGTCATGCTGGGCCAGCCGCTCTTCATGCTCACCCCGCAGGTCATCGGCGTGAAGCTCACCGGGCAGCTGCAGCCGGGCGTCACCGCCACCGACCTCACGCTCACGATCACCGAGCTCCTCCGCAAGAAGGGCGTCGTCGACAAGATCGTGGAGTTCTACGGCCCGGCGCTCTCCAACATCGCCGTCGCCGACCGCACCACCATCGCCAACATGGCGCCCGAGTACGGCGCCACCATGGGCTTCTTCCCCGTCGACGCGCTCACCCTGGAGTTCCTGCGGCGCACGGGCCGCCCGACGAGCGTGGTGCGCACCGTCGAGCACTACGCCAAGGAGCAGGACATCTTCCGCACCGACGCGTCGCGCGACCCGGTGTTCACCGACACCGTCGAGCTCGACATCGGCACCGTCGTCCCCACCCTCGCGGGCCCCAAGCGCCCGCAAGACCGCGTCGCCCTCTCGGCCATGAAGACCTCCTTCAAGAAGGCCCTCACGGCCCCGGTGAAGGAGCGCGGCTTCGGCCTCTCGGAGACCGACACGAAGGCCAGCGTCTCGGTCACGGCGCGCGGGCAGACCGTGGACATCGGCCACGGCGCGGTGGTCATCGCGGCCATCACCAGCTGCACCAACACCTCCAACCCCTCGGTGATGCTCGCGGCGGGCCTGCTCGCGCGCAACGCCGTCGCCCGTGGGCTCAGCGTCGCCCCCGCGGTGAAGACCTCCCTCGCGCCGGGCTCGCGCGTGGTGACCGACTACCTCCGCGAGTCGGGCACGCTCCCGGCGCTCGAGCAGCTCGGGTTCAGCGTCGTGGGCTACGGCTGCACCACCTGCATCGGCAACAGCGGCCCGCTGCCCGAAGGCGTCGCGACCCCGCTCGCGGGCACGAGCCTCGTGGCCTCCGCGGTGATCTCCGGCAACCGCAACTTCGAGGGCCGCGTGCACCCGCAGGTGAAGGCCAACTACCTCGCCTCGCCGCCGCTCGTCGTGGCGTACGCCATCGCGGGCACCGTCGACCGCGACCTCACCACCGAGCCCCTGGGCACCGGCAGCGACGGCAAGCCCGTCTTCCTGAAGGACGTGTGGCCGAGCGACGCCGACGTCGCGCAGGCGGTCGAGAAGTGCATCACCCCGGCGATGTACGAGGAGACCTACAAGACCGTGTACGACGGCACCACGGAGTGGCAGTCCATCCCGACGACCACGGGCGAGCTCTACGCCTGGGACGACGCCTCGACGTACATCCAGCACCCGCCCTTCTTCGCCGACCTCACGCAGACCCCGGAGGCCCTCAAGCCCGTCGCGGGCGCGCGGGTGCTGGCGCTGCTCGGCGACTCGGTCACCACCGACCACATCTCCCCGGCGGGCGACATCGCGGTCGACAGCCCCGCGGGGCGCTACCTGCAGTCGCTCGGCGTCACCAAGGCGGGCTTCAACTCGTACGGCTCGCGCCGCGGCAACGACCGCGTGATGGTGCGCGGCACCTTCGCCAACATCCGCATGAAGAACCTCCTCGTGCCCGGGGTCGAGGGCGGCGTCACGGTGCACCTGCCCTCGGGCGAGCGCCTGGCGATCTTCGACGCGGCCGAGAAGTACAAGGCCGAGGGCGTCCCCCTCATCGTGATCGCGGGCAAGGAGTACGGCACCGGCTCGTCCCGCGACTGGGCCGCGAAGGGCACGCTGCTCCTGGGCGTGCGCGCGGTCATCGCGGAGAGCTTCGAGCGCATCCACCGGGCCAACCTGGTGGGCATGGGCGTGCTGCCTCTGGTGTTCCGCGACGGCGAGAACGCCGAGCTCCTCGGCCTCACCGGGCGCGAGACCTACACCATCGACGGCATCGACGACACCATCGGCCCGCGCCAGGCGCTCACCGTCCGCGCGCTCCGCGAAGACGGCACCGAGCGCTGCTTCACGGCCATCGCGCGGCTCGATACCCCCGTCGACGTCCTCTACTACAAGAACGGCGGCATCCTGCAGACGGTGCTCCGCAACCTGATGAAGCAGGACTGACGGCAAACCCTCACCTGCCAGGCCTGTGCAGACCCCTCTCCATTCATGGTGAGGGGTCGCGCGGCAGCGCGGGGTGAGGTCTCCTACGCTGGCGCGGGCTCGCCCATGGGCGGCGGCGGCATCGACTCCACGAAGTGCGCGTGGTCGACCGGCGCAACCTTCTCGAAATCGGGCACCAGGGCGTCGCCGTTCCAACGATGCAGTCCCCCGGAGAGGCGGCCGTTCTCGGCGCGCAGCCAGATCACCGGCTTGCCCCGCGGGTCGACCGGCTCGCTGCACTCCAGGTCGCGGTACGCCGCCGACCAGGTGCCTGAGTTCCCGTAGAAGACCCCGTCGTTCCACCGGCCGTAGGGGACATGCGTGTGCCCGAAGACCACGGCCTTGAGGCGGTAGATCTTCTGGATGGTCTCGGCCCGCGTGGCGATGTGCCGGTAGTTGTCGTCGAGGGTGATCTTCGGCGTGGCGAGCTCGTAGGCCGCGAAGAGCAGCGGGAGCCCGACGGCGATGCCCACCGCGGTGCGGTTGCGGAAGAGCAGCGGGGTGACGATCGCGACGGTGGACAGCGCGCCGAGGGTCATGCGGTCGACCCAGAACTCCCGGAGCACGCGGTGGAAGGACTCCTCCGCGGGGGCGGCGAAGAGCGCGCGGTGCTGGGCGATGTCGTCGACGTCGGCGCCGGTCTCGTGCGCGGCGGCCTGGGCGTCCTGGTCGGCGCGGTCGGGCGAGCCCCGGTCGCGCCCGAGGGCGACCCGGGTCGCGATGGTGAAGGCGCCCTTGAACCACGTCACCGCCAGCGAGTGCTCGGTGAACATGTAGTGCTTGAACCAGTGCCGGAGGTACTCGTCGAGGTCCATCAGGAAGGACGTGTCGACGTGGGGGTTGAGGAAGCCCAGGCGCGCGCCCAGCAGCCGGAAGGCCATCGAGCCGACGGTGGCGTGGATCTCCCGGTCGCGCCCGCGCTCCGGCGGCAGGAAGGGCGCCATCGGGTAACGGAACGAGCAGTACGTGTCGTACTGGTTGCCGTGCTCGACGTGGACGCCGTCGGGGCCCTGCCAGAACCACGCGCGGAACAGCACCTGGTTGCCGAAGCGGACGTGGCCCGCGGCCTCGGCGAGGCGCTCGCGGAGGCGGATGCGCACGCCGGGGAAGCCCAGCTGCGGGTCGTGGTTGCCCGACACGAAGACCACCCGGTGGCCCGCGCGCAGGAGGCGGGCGAGGGCGGCGACGTAGCCCTGGTGGTCGGACAGGATGCGGTCGATGAGGTCGATGGCGATGGGCTCGGTGCGAGGGAGGTCCTCGAACTGCGCCTTGCCCGCGATGACGCGCCCGGCGTCGAAGTCGAAGAGGTCGCCGTTGAAGACCAGGTCGAGCCGGTCGTCCGGGCCGAGGGCGTCGGTGAGCAGGTGATCGACGACGGCGCCGAACTCCGTGTCGGGGAAATAGGGGTTCTGCCGCCAGCGCATCCACAGGTCGTCGCCGGGGACGCCCTCGCAGAGATGCACATCCGAGATGACCAGCGTGTGACGCACAGTAATTTCCAGGGCTCCGCGCGAGAGGATGACCCATTTCCACGGCCCGTGTAGAGCGGGGAGATTCCCGCGTCGGGGGGCACCGGGCGCCGTCGTGTCGTCGTTGGACGGCGGGAATGGGAGTCGTGCTAGAAATCCGGGCCCAACCGGCGGGGTCGCGGACGCCTCGGACGACGTCCGCCCGCCTCACCGGACCAGCGAAGGCGAGCGATGGCCCAAGAGTACGTGCTTCAGATGTTGGATGTCCGGAAGGTGCACCCGCCCAAGAAGGAGGTGCTCAAGGGCATGACCCTGGCGTTCCTGCCGGGGGCGAAGATCGGGGTGCTCGGGTCCAACGGTTCGGGCAAGAGCTCGCTGCTGCGCATCATGGCGGGCGTCGACAAGGAGCACACCGGCGAGGTGCTGCGCGCCAAGGGGATGCGCTTCGGCTTCCTCACGCAGGAGCCCTCCCTCGACCCGGCGCTCGACGTGCGCGGCAACGTCGACCTCGGGGTGGCGCCCACGCGGGCCCTGCTCGCGCGCTACGAAGAGCTCTCGATGAAGCTCGGCGAGACGATGCCCGAGAAGGCCTACGAGAAGCTGATGGACGAGTTCACGCGCGCCCAGGAGGCCATCGACGCCACCGACGCGTGGAACCTCGATCGGCAGGTCGAGGTCGCGATGGAGGCGCTGCGGCTGCCCCCCGGCGACGCCGACGTGACGAAGCTGTCCGGCGGCGAGCGCCGGCGCGTGGCCCTCTGCCGGCTGCTGCTGGAGAAGCCCGACGTGCTGCTGCTCGACGAGCCCACCAACCACCTCGACGCCGAGAGCGTCGACTGGCTGGAGCAGCACCTGCACGCCTTCCCGGGCACGGTCATCGCGGTCACCCACGACCGGTACTTCCTCGACAACGTGGCCGGCTGGATCCTCGAGCTCGACCGCGGCGAGGGCCACCCCTTCCGGGGCAACTACACCAGCTGGCTGGAGCAGAAGCAGGCGCGGCTCGCCCTCGAGGAGAAGCAGGAGAGCGCACGCCGCCGCACGCTGGCGCGGGAGCTCGAGTGGGTGCGCCTCTCGCCGCGCGCGCGGCAGGCCAAGAGCAAGGCGAGGCTCGCGGCCTACGAGGCCATGGCGGCGGACTCGGGCAATGAGAAGTCCGCGCAGGCCGAGCTGCAGATTCCGCCGGGGCCGCGGCTGGGCGACCTGGTCATCGAGGTGCGCGACCTGCGCAAGGGCTTCGGCGATCGGGTGCTCGTCGAGGGGCTGTCCTTCGACCTGCCGCGCAACGGCATCGTCGGCATCATCGGCCCCAACGGCACGGGCAAGACCACGCTCTTCAAGATGCTCGCGGGCGTGGAGAAGCCCGACGCGGGCACGGTGCGCTTCGGCGAGAGCACGCTCATCTCCTACGTCGACCAGTCGCGCGACGCGCTCGGCGCGGACAACAACGTCTGGCAGGAGATCTCCGAGGGGAAGGACACCATCGACATCGGCAAGCGCGCGATTCCGTCGCGGGCGTACGTGTCGGGCTTCGGCTTCAAGGGGAGCGACCAGCAGAAGCGGGTGGGCGACCTGTCGGGCGGAGAGCGCAACCGGGTGCACCTCGCGAAGCTGCTGAAGAAGGGCGGCAACGTGCTGCTGCTCGATGAGCCCACCAACGACCTCGACGTGGACACCCTGCGCGCGCTGGAGGACGCCCTCACGGACTTCGCCGGGTGCGTGCTGGTGATCTCGCACGACCGGTGGTTCCTCGACCGCATCGCGACGCACATGCTGGCCTTCGAGGGCGACAGCCGGGTGGTGTTCTTCGAGGGCAACTACCAGGACTACGAGGCCGACCGGGTGAAGCGCCTGGGCGCCGAGGCCGCGCGGCCGACGCGGGTGAAGTTCAAGAGGCTCGCCTGAGCCATGGACAGCCCGGAACGACAGGGGCGGGCGCTGCTCGCGGCGGTCAAGGACAAGGGCTTCACCCCGCGGCGTAGAGACGTCGAGGCGCTGGTGGCGCTGCTGGGCACCGACGACGACGACGCGGTCGACGACCTCATCCGCGCCGCGCTGGCGCACCCCGAGGAGGCGCTCGACCGGGCGCTGGAGCGCTTCGCGGGCGCCCGTCCGCCGATGCGGGGGCGCCTCGTGAAGCTGGTCGGCCGGCTGCTCGCGGTGCCGGCGCTGGCGCCGCGCGCCGAGGCCACCTGGCAGTGGGTGCTCGGGCGCCTGGAAGACGACGACGCGAAGACCCGCCGCAACGCCATCCTGCTGATGGGCCGCTCGCCACTGCCGGTGACCGAGGACGCCCTGCTGGCGTCGTGGGAGCGCGAGGAGCGGGTCGACCACCGGGTGTCGGTGGCGCAGTCCCTGGGTCGGGTGGGCGGCGCCAGGACCCGCTCGCTGATGCAGCGCGTGGCGAGCGGCGACCCGCGGCTGCAGAAGGCCATCGAGCAGGCGTCGCTGATGGTCGAGCGCACGATGCACCGGGGCACCGGGTCGGCGGTCGAGCCGCGGGGCGTGCCCCGGGCGGCGGCCAACGTCGAGCTCACCTGCAAGCGCGGCCTGGAGTCGCTGCTGGCGGCGGAGTTCGACGCGTCGTGGGGTCCCACCATCATGGGCCCCGGGCGCGTGCGGGTGATGCTCTCGGGCTCGCTGGAGACCATCTTCCGATCGCGGCTCTTCCAGTCGATGGCCTTCGTCATCGCGCCGGTGATGAAGCCGCCGAGCGGCGACGTGGCCGAGGCGGTGGTGCAGGCGGTGCTGTCCCCGGGCTCGCTGCGCATCCTGGAGAGCTTCACCCAGCGCACCATCCGGTATCGCGTGGAGTGGGCCGAGGGGGGACACCGGCGCGCGCTCACCTGGCGGGTGGTGTCGCGCATCGCGGCGCTCTGCCCGGCGCTGGTCAACGACCCCAAGGACAGCACCTGGGAGGTGCTGGTGCGCGAGATGCCCGACCGGGTGCAGGTGCTGCTGCGCCCGCGCAAGCTGACCGATCCGCGCTTCGGATACCGCCGGGCGGAGGTGGCGGCGGCCTCGCACCCGACGATCGCCGCGGCGCTCGCGCGGGTGGCGGGCGTCTCCGCCGACGACGTGGTGTGGGACCCCTTCGTGGGCTCCGGGCTCGAGCTCGTCGAGCGCGGTCGGCTCGGCCCCTACGCGCGGATGGAGGGCCGCGACCTCGACGCCTCCGCGCTGGAGGCCGCGCGGCAGAACCTCACGGGCTTCACCCGGGTGAGCCTGGTGCAGGGCGACGCCCTCGACGCCGCCCCGGAGGGCGTGTCGCTCATCCTCACCAACCCCCCGATGGGCCACCGGGTGGGCTTCGGCCAGGACGTCGGGGGGATGCTCGAGCGCTTCGTGACGCACGCCGCCCGCTCGCTCGTCCCCGGCGGCCGGATGGTGTGGCTCTCGCCCATCGAGCCGCGGGTCCGACAGGCGGGCGTGCGGGCGGGGTTGCGCCTCACGCGGTGGCAGCGCATCGATCTTGGCGGGCTCGATGTGGAGCTCCAGCGGCTCGAACGACCGGCGTAGAGGAGTCAGACTCAACCCCCATGGAGCAGTTCACGGTGCGCAGGCTGTCGGTGGGCTTCGGGCCCGCGGCGCGTCCGGCGTTGCAGCGCGACCTCGACGCGATGGCCGCGACCGCCGACCTCACCACCGACGAGGGTCGCCTCGCGGCGCTGCGCGCGGTGGCGGCGCGGCTGGCGGCCGACGCGCCCGGGGCCACGCACGCGCTCGCGGTCGACGCGCTGCGCTCGCTCGACGACGCGCCGCCCTTCTTCGACGCGATGGCCGAGGAGCTTCGCAGCCGGTACCCCGTCGAGACCCGGCGCAACGAGGTGACCACCCCCGCGACGGTCGCGCTCGACGCGACGGTGCCGGGTCACCTGGTGGTGAGCGTGGTGCTCGGCGCGGTGGGGGCGCTACGGTCCTGCGCGGCGGGCGATCGGGCGTCCCTCGGCGCGACGCTCACGGCGCTGTCCGCGCTCGACGCCGTCGTCGTGGCGCTGGAGGTCATCTGGTCGCCGTCGCTGGAGACCGATCGCATGTCCCTCGACGCGATGCTCACCCGCTACCCCGAGCTGACGGCCCTCGATGCGTGAACCCCTCCGCGCCGCCCTGCTCGCGCTCCCGCTCGTGGCGGCCTGCGCGGCGTCGCGGCCCCCGGCCCCGGTGACCGTCGCCGCCCCGGCGCCCGCCCGGGTCGCCGCGCCCGCCCCGGTGCCCGAGCTGGCCGACCGGGTGGCGCGGGTTCGGGGGGCCTTTCGCGCGCGCGGGGCGCAGCCCTTCGAGGAGTCGACGGTGATGTTCCTGCGGCAGGGCGGGGCGCGCGGGGTGACCCTCCGCGTCGAGCGCCCGCAGTGCCTCGGTTTTACCGCGGTCGGTATGCCCGAGATGGGCAACCTCGACCTCCGGGTGCTCAACGCCGAGGGGATCGAGCTCGGCCACGACCTGCGGGACGACGCGCACCCCTTCGCCCGCGCGTGCGTGACGGCGCCCGCCACGCTCTTCGTGATGGCCACCGCGGTGCTGGGCGCGGGCGAGGTCGCCGTGCTGGCGATGGCCAACCCCCCGGCGCTGCCGCCTCCCCTCGGCGACGTGCTGCGCGACCGCCCGCGCGGGGTCTCCAACGGCGTGCGCACGCCCCGCGGCGCCCTCGGTCGTGACCCGGCGGTGCGCCCCCCGGCGCAGGCCATCGAGACCGCGCTCGCGTCCCTCGGCGCCCGCGGCTACCGGCGCGAAGGCGCGGTGGTCAACGGCAACATGCCCCGGGGTCGGAGCGAGCAGCACCCGTGGGACCTCGTCGCGGGCCGCTGCTACACGGCCATCGCGTTCGGCGGCGAGCGCGTCGAGGACATCGACCTCGTCGTGCGCGCGCCGTCCGGCGAGGTGCTCGGGCAGGACGTCGGGCTCGACGCGCGCCCCGAGGTGACCTTCTGCGCGGCCGGCGGCGGCCTCCACGCCGTCGAGCTCCGGCTGTTCTCGGGCTCGGGCGACTGGTCGCTCGCCGTCGCCGAGGCGCCGACGCCCGACCCGATGCTCGGCCCCGGCGCGCTGCCCGACCGGCTGCGGGCCGCGGCGGTCGCCATCGACGCGTCGGCGCGCGCCGATGGCTGGGCCGTCGCGCTGCCCCCGATGCTCGGCACGGCGTGGATCGGCGCGGAGCACCGGGTGCCGGTCGAGCTCCGCGGGGGCGAGTGCTACCGCTACGCCGCCGTGGCGTCGTCGCCGCCCGGCGTGGTCGACCTCTGGCTCACGCGGCCCGACGGCGCGCTGCTGTCGGCCTACACCGGCGCGCGCTCTCCCGCGGAGATCTGGGCCTGCCCGGCGCGCACGACGCGGGCGTACCTGCACGCCCGCACGCCGACGGGACGAGGAGAATTCGCGCTGTGGGGATATCGACAGGAGGCGCCGCGATGACGGCGCGCGCGGCGCTCGCGCTCACGATGCTCGCCGCGGCCGGGTGCCGCCGGCCGGCGACACCGACGACGCCCGCCGTCGCCGCAGCGCCGGGCCCCGAGGAGGTGCTGGGGGCGCGCGTCGAGGAGCTCCGCGCGCGGGTCGCCACCGGCGGGGTGCGCTTCGAGGGGGTGCTGTCCCGGGGGTTCCTCACGCCGCGGGGACAGGCCACGAGCGTGGTCGAGCTCGGCGCGGGGGAGTGTGTGTCCGTCGTGGCCATCGGGTCGCCGGCGATACGCGACCTCGACGCCCACCTCTTCGACCCCAGCGGCGACCTCGTGGTGGAGGACGTCGAGGTCGACGCGCACCCGACGGTGCAGCTCTGCACGACGGCGCCGCGGCGGGTGTACCACGCGCTCGAGGCCTTCGAGGGGCAGGGGGCGTACGCGGTGCTGCTCTTCAAGAGCGACCGCGCGGGGCTCGACGCCGTGGCGCGCGCGATGGGCGGCCACCCGGGCTCGGCCACCGGCGCTGCGGGCGGCGACGCGGCCCTCGAGCGGCGGGTGACCACCTTCCGCGACGGCATCGCCCGGCGGGGATTCCAGGGCTACGGCGACCCGCGGCCGGTCGACCTCGGCGGCGCCTCGGCGGTCGCGCTGCCGCTGCAGGTGAGCCCCGATCGTTGCTACACGGTCGCGGCCTTCGGCGACGACGAGTCGTCCGCGCTGTCGCTGCGCGTGCTCGACGGCGACCTCGACGAGGTCGCGGGTGACCTGGCCGGGGGGAGGGACGCCGCCGCGCAGTTCTGCCCGGGCACCGAAGGGCCGCTCTCGGTGCGCGTCGAGCGCCGCGCCGGGCGGGGCGCCGTGGTGCTGCACGCCTTCAGCGCCGACGCCGCGAGCGTGGGCGGCGAAGGGGCGCTCTGGCTCGGGGTGCGCCGCGGGGTCGGCGATCAGCAGTCGGTGGCCGCGGCCCTCACCGCGGTGGGTGCTCGCCTCGCCGCCGCGCAGGTCGTCGCGCCGCAGCCGGGCGAGGTGGCCGCGCCGATGGCCCTGCTCCCCGGGGAGGTGCGCGCCCATGCCCTCGCGGTGCCCGCGGGGGCCTGCGCCGTCGCCGTCGCTGGCGGGGCGCCGCAGGTCGCGCGGGTGCGCCTCGAAGCGGTGGAGGAGCTCCCCGCCAGGGTGACGGCCGGGATACAGCGCGGCACCGTCACGGCGGTGGCCCGCTGCGCCGCGCGACCGATGAGCGCCTCGCTGCGGGTGATGGCCGAGCGCGGCTCCGGTTCGGTGACGCTGCGAACGCTCGGCTTCGCGGCGCCCGCCTGGTCGCGCCCGGAGGCGCTGGAGGCGACCGCGGCGGCCCTCACGCTGATCGGCCTGGCGGACGCCGGGCTCCGGCTCGCCGAGGCGCCGAGCGCGGTGTCGTGGGCCTCCGGGGGGCTCGCCACCCTCGCCGTCGAGCGCGCCGCCGGGCGGTGCGCGCGGGTCGGCGTGGCGGTGGGCGCGGGAGAGGCGATCGCGCTCACGCTGCGCGACGCCGACGGCGCGGCGCTCGCGGTCGACGAGGGCGTCGGCTCGGCCACGGTGCGCCGCTGCGGCCCGGGCGCCGAGCGCCTGGTGGTGGAGGCCCGCCGGGCGTCGCCGGGCGGGGCTGCGCCGGAGGCCTTCTGGCTCCGGTGGGATACGGACGGCGGTGCGTCCGGCGCCTCGCGCTGAGCACGCGCTGGCCGCGGCGCTCGCGCTGTCCCTCGGGTGCGCGTCGCCGCCGTCCCCGGGGCTGCGACCGGTGGCGTTGCCCTCCGCGGAGCGCGGGCCGACCTTCGCGAGGGCGCAGCTCGAGCGGGGCCTGCCGGCGCTGATGCGCGCGCTCTCCGAGCGGGGCCGCGACGCGTACCGCGGCCTGCGGCTCGGCGAGGCGCAGCTCGAGGGCTGGCTGAGCCCCGCGGCCGTCGCGCGCGGTCGCACCACCTTCGTCGGGATGATCCCCGGGCCGGGCGACCGTCGGTGGTTCGCGTGGCGCCGATGGCGGGGCAGCGCGCTCCTGGGGTGGTGCGCCCGGGGCGTGCGCAGCCACGAGGCCGACGGGCCCGAAGGGTTCCTGCATCCCACGCTGGTGGTCGAGCGGGTGCTGGTGGTCGGCGGGCGCGACGAGCACCGCTGGGCGGCCTGGCTCGAGGGTCTCGTGCTCACCGGCGACGGGTGGCGCTTCGCCCCGTGGGTGCCGCACGCGCAGTCGGTGGAGGCGCCGCGGCGATCGCACCCCGACGCCGACCTCTGGGACTGCGACCTCGCGAGCCCGCCGGCTACTTCAGCTCGGCGGCCTGGCGGATGAAGTCCTCGATGGCGATCGCCGGGTCGCTCGGCGCGTCGCTGTCGCCCGTCGGGGCCATCGAGCGCCGGGAGCGGCCCATGGGTCCGGGGCTGCTCTCGCGGGTGAGCAGCGCGAGCACGTGGAGGCGCACCTCGTGGCCCTCGCGGAGCGCGCGGCCGCGGCGTCCGTCGGACATGCCCAGCGCGAGCGCCCGCAGCAGCGCCTTGGACTGCGTGGCGTCGTCGCAGTTGGCCTGGGTGAGCGAGGCGGCGGCGCGCGGGTCCATCGACCGGGCGCCGGCGAGGTAGCCGAGCAGGTATTCCGAGTGGAGGCTCAGGGGCACGGGAGGGGGTTCTGCCTTTCCTCTACGGGCGCACGGTCATCGCTGGGTGCGAGGAGCGGGACTTGAACCCGCACGTCGTAAGACACCGGATCCTAAGTCCGGCGCGTCTGCCAGTTCCGCCATCCTCGCGGCGAGCTGAGGTCGGCACCGTACCACGGTCCCGCCGTGCGCTGTCGCAGACGCGTGCACCGTGGCGTCCCCGCGCTGGCGGGATTCTGGTAATACGGGCGCCCCATGTCGGCGGAGACGGAAGAAGAAGGGCAGATGGTTCCACCCGAGACAGCAGCGGAGCAGGAGGTTCCGTTGGCTGAGAGCGTCGCGGCCCCGGCGGAGGTCGCGCCCGCGGTGGCCCCGCCCACGACGCCCCGGCGACCGCGTCCCGTCGACTGGGCGCTCACCGCGTTCGGCCTCGCGGGGCTCGCGCTCCTGATGACCCGTCAGGGGCACCTGCGCGTGGGCGTGCCCCTCGGGATGCTCCTCGCGGTGGTGGCGGTGGTGGGCCTGCTGGGCCTGCTCGGCGACTCGCCGCTGCAGCTCCGCGGCGACGAGCGCGCGAGCGCCGACGAGACCCCGCGCGGCCCCTGGTGGAAGCGCGAGGGCGTGTGGGTGCTGCTCTTCGGCGGCGCGCTCTACCTCCCGATGGCGGGCGCCTACGGGCTCTGGGACCCATGGGAGACCCACTACTCCGAGGTGGCGCGGGAGATCCTCTCGCGCGACGACTGGATCACCACGTGGTGGGGCCAGGAGGGCTGGTTCATGTCCAAGCCCGTGCTCATCTTCTGGATGAGCGCCCTCGGCATGGGCGTGGGCTCGCTCTTCGGGCTGCGCACCGCCCCCGACGGCGGGCCGCAGTTCCAGGAGTGGTGCATCCGGGTGCCCATCTCGCTGCTCGCGATGCTGGCGCTCTGGGGCCTCTACCGCGCGGTCGCGAGCGCCTTCGGGCGGCGCGCCGGCATGCTGGTGGCCTTCGTGCTGGCGACCATGCCGCACTGGTTCTTCATCGCCCACCAGGCGATGACCGACATGCCCTTCGTCGGGCCCCTGGTGCTCGCGGTCTCGATGCTGATGCTGGCCATCACGTCGGGCGACAGGCTCGCCGAGCCCTTCCGGGTGAACGTCTTCGGGTACAGCTTCCGCTGGTCTCTCTGGCACTCCGCGATCGGGCTCTTCCTGCTGCTCGCGGTGCCGCAGGTGATGTACCTGCTCACCCGCACGATGGTGATGTCCTGCCCGGAGGACGCGCGCATGGTGCAGTGCGAGGAGATGCTGCGGCTCAACCGCATCGGCGGGCGGCAGTTCCCGGTGGAGACCTACTTCTACGGCTCCGCGGGCAACAGCGCCGACACCCTCGAGCACAGCGTCCCGGGCTCGCCCAAGTGGGAGCGCCTGCTCAACGTGATCCCCTTCTTCCCGTCGGTGCTGCAGGGCCTCGTCTGGATCGTCCTCGGGGCCCTCGCGCTCACCGTCCTGCGCCGCGAGCGCCGCGCGAAGGACCTCTACTTCATCCTCTTCTACATCTGGTGCGCGGTCAGCACGATGGGCAAGGGCCCCGCCGGCCTGGTCATCCCCGCCGGCATCGCGGGCGCCTACCTGGTCACCTCGCGCGACTGGCCGCTGCTGCGTAGGGCCCGACCCTTCACCGGGCTGCTGGTGTTCCTCGTGGTCGCGATGCCCTGGTACGTCGCGATCCTCGGTCGCCTCGGCAACGAGTTCTTCGACCGCTTCGTGGTGCACGACATCATCAACCGCACCATCGTCGGCGTGCACGGCGACACCGGCTCGGTGCGCTACTTCATCTGGCAGCTGGGCTACGCGATGTTCCCGTGGTCGGGGCTCGTGCCCGTGGCGCTCGTCGGCTGGCGACAGATCGTCCCGGCCAACTCCACCCCGGGGCAGCGCGCCGTCGCCCGCATCGGGCTGCTCTGGTTCGTGCTCTCGTTCGTGCTCTTCAGCGCGATGATCACGAAGTTCCATCACTACATCTTCCCCGCGGTGCCGGGCGCCGCGGTGATGGTCGGGCTCCTCGTCGACCGGCTGCTCGGCGCCTCCTCGCTCACCCGCGCGAAGAACCCCGTCGGATCGCTCGCGGCGCTCGGCGTCGGCATCACCGCGCTGGTCGTCGGCGTGGCGTCCTTCGTGGGCTCGGCCCGGGGCATCGTGCCTCGCGCCGCCGAGGGGACTCCCCTCCCGGGATCGCCCGCGCTGGGCGCCACGCTCTGCGTCATCGGCGCGGCGGCCCTCTTCGCGTCGTGGTGGTTCGCGCGCGGCGAGTCCGACGAGGCCCCGGAGGGGGAGGGCGTGCTCGCGGCGCTGCGCTCCGACGACACCCCCGAGCGCACCGAGCGGGCGCGGGCGCTGGGCGTCGACGCCGACGCGTACCGGGCGATCAGCCTCGGCGCGATGGCCGTCGCGGGCGTCGCGGTGCTCGCCTTCGTGGCGCGCGACCTGGCCTACGACGGCACCACGCGCCCGCCGGGGTACCAGCGCCTCCTGCAGCTCTTCACGTACCAGTACGAGCGCATGTGGCCGTCGCGCTCGTTCAACTACCACGCGATCCTCGTGGGCTTCGGCGTGGTCGCGGTGCTCGCCTGCGCGGGCCTCGTGGTGCACCGGCTGCGGCCGATGGCGGCGCGGGCGATGGTCGCGGTGGCCTTCGTCTTCGCGGCCTGGGGCCTGGACTTCTACATGGTCGACGTGTCGCGCCACTGGTCGCAGCGCTCGCTCTTCGAGCGCTACTACGCTCGGCGCCAGCCGCGCACCACCGAGGGGCGCGAGGGCGAGGACGCCCGCTACGACCACGACCCCATCGGCGCCTACCAGATGAACTGGAAGGGCGAGAACTTCTACACGGGCGGGCGCTGCGCGATGCTCGACTGCGGCGACCTGCCCTTCTGCTCCAACCACATCCGGCCGTGGTTGGAGCGCCACCGCGGGCAGCGCGTGTACTTCGTCACCGAGCGCTCGCACGGCTCCAACGTCGTGTCGCAGGTGACCAGCGGCGGCGGCACCGCGCGCGAGCTCACCGACGAGTGGGACCAGAACAAGTTCGTGCTGATCGAGGCGACCGCGGGCCCCGGCCGCCCGGCCGCCCCGGCCGCGGCGCAGTGAGCCCCGACGATGGCGTATCGCGAAGCGGACCTCGACTCCACGCACGTCCCGCCCCCCCGGCGCGGCCGTGACCTCCCGCTGACCATCGTCCCGCTGGTGCTCCTGGCCGGGCTGATGCGCTGGCCAGGGCACTTCCCCGCCGGGGCGTGGATCGGCCTCGCGCTGGTCCTCGCCGCCGCGGTGGGCATCCTCGGGCTGCTGGGCGACTCGCCGCTCGACCTGCGCGGCGACGAGTCGCAGGGCGAGGTCGCCGACGCTCGCCCCTGGTGGCGCCGCGAGGGCTGGCTCGTGCTGTTGGTCTCCGGCGGTCTCTACCTCCCGCTCGCGGGCGCCTTCGGGCTCTGGGACCCGTGGGAGACCCACTACTCCGAGGTGGCGCGGGAGATCCTCGCCCGCGACGACTGGATCACCACCTGGTGGGCGCAGGAGGGCTGGTTCATGTCCAAGCCGGTGCTCATCTTCTGGATGAGCGCCCTGGGGATGTCCTTCGGCGTCCCCTTCGGCGTGCGCTACGGGGCCGACGCGGGGCCCAACCTCCAGGAGTGGTTCATCCGCCTGCCCATCTGCGCGCTCGCCATGTGCGCGCTCTACGCGATGTACCGCGCGGTCGCCCGCGCCTGGGGCCCCCGCGCGGGGCTCTGCGTGGCGGTGGTGCTCGCCACGATGCCGCAGTGGTTCTTCCTCGCCCACCAGGCGATGACCGACATGCCCTTCGTGGCGTCGCTCACCCTCGCGATCGCGATGTTCACCCTCGCGGTGGTCAGCGACCCGGCGGCCCTCGCGAAGCCCCGCGTGCTGCGCCTCGGCCCGGTGGCCCTGCGCTACTCGCTCTGGCACCTCACCGTCGGCCTGGTGCTGCTCATGGTGATCCCGCAGGTGGTCTACCTGCTCACCCGCTCGGTCTCGCTGGGCTGCGCGGCGGACGCCAACGCCGAGCAGTGCGCGCGGATGATGCGGGCCAACCGCATCGGCCCCATCCAGCTCCCCTTCGAGACCTTCTTCTCGGGCTCCGCGGGCAACTCCGGGGTCGACGGCGGGCCCAACGTCCCGGGCTCTCCCGTGTGGGAGCGCATCGCGAGCGCGGTGCCCTTCCTCCCGTCGGTGCTCCAGGGGGTCGTCTGGTCGGCGCTGCTGGTGTGGGCGCTCCGGGCGATGCGCTTCGAGCGCACCGAGCGAGGGCTCTACTTCGCGCTCTTCTACGTGTGGTGCGCGGTCGCGACGATGGGCAAGGGCCCCGCGGGGCTCGCGATCCCCGGCGCCGTGGCGCTGCTCCACTACGTCGCCTCCACCCGGTGGCGCGAGCTCAAGGAGATCCGCCTGGGCCTCGGGCTGATGCTCTTCCTGCTGGTGGGGATGCCCTGGTACGTGGCGATCACCGCGCGCCTGGGCAACGAGTACATCCAGCGCTTCATCGTGCACGACATCATCAACCGCACGGTGCTCGGGGTGCACGGCGACACCGGCTCGGTGCGCTACTTCCTCTGGCAGCTGGGCTACGCGATGTTCCCGTGGTCGGGCCTGGTGCCCGTGGCGCTGATGGCGGGGCGGGTGGTCATCCCGGCCGACGCCACGCAGGCGCAGCGCGACGTCGCGCGCATCGGGCTGCTCTGGTTCGCGGTGTCCTTCGTGCTCTTCAGCGCGATGATCACCAAGTTCCATCACTACATCTTCCCGGCGCTGCCGGGCGCCGCGGTGATGGTCGGTCTCCTCGTCGACCGCCTCCTGCCGAAGCCCGAAGCCGACGCCGCGCCCCGCTGGGACCTCTGGCTCTCCCGCGCGCTGGGCGTGCTGCTCCTGGTGCTGGGCGTCGCCCGCATCTTCGGCACCTGGAGCGGCCGCCTCGACGCCCGCGGGGTGCCCTTCCCCGGCAACCCCACCCTCGGCGTGACGCTGATCGTCTTCGGGGTCGCGGCGCTGGGCCTCTCGTGGATGCGCGACGAGCGCCCCTCCGCGCCGCCCCCCCGCTGGGACGCCTCGCTGGGCGCCCTCGGCCTCGTCGCGGCCTGCATCACGGGGCTGATCGGCCGCGACCTCGCGACCCGCCGCAGCGCGCCGCCGGGCAGCGAGCGGCTCATCCACCTCTTCGTCTACAACTACGACCGGCTCTGGCCGGTGCGCTTCCTCGACTTCTCGCCGGTGCTCCTCGGCTTCGGCCTGGTCGCGGTGGCGCTGCTCGCCCTGCTCGCGGTCGCCCGGCTGCGCGGCGCGATGATGGGCGCGCTGCTGTGCCTCGCGGTGCTCTTCGCGGGATGGTCGCTCGACGTGTACATGATCGCGCTGACGCCGCACTGGTCGCAGCGCGGGCTCTTCGAGCGCTACTACGCGCGCCGGCGGCCGCGGCCCTCGCCCAACGCCGACCCGCGCTTCGCCTTCGACCCCATCGTCGCCCACCAGATGAACTGGAAGGGCGAGAACTTCTACACCGGCAACCACGTCGTCGCGATGGAGTGCGGGCTGAAGTACTGCACCGGCACCACCGCGGAGTGGGTGCGCGAACACCCGGGCCAGCGGGCGTTCTTCATCACCGAGCACTCGCGGGTGCAGGGCCTCCTCCAGCAGCTCCGGCAGAACGGCGGCCGCGCGGAGACCATCAGCACCGAAGCCGAGGACAACAAGTTCGTGCTGGTCGAGGCGACGCTCGGTACACCCCCGCCGAGGCCCTGACCCCGATGGCCCCGCCGCTCGACGCGACCCTCGCGCAGGTGCGAGCAACGCTCGCCGCCTCGCCCCACCTCGGGGGCGAGAGCGCCGCGCGGGTCGCGACGCTCGGCGACGAGCTCCAGCCCTTCGTCGAGGCCGCCCTCGCGTGCGCCGAGCTCCCCCCGAACGACCTGCGCTGGAGCGAGGCCCGCTCCCTGGCGCTCCTCTTCGCCTACCGGCTGGGCGACCAGGGCTACGCGCCGGGCGTCGTCTCCGGGGCGATGCTCGCCTGGCGCGACGTGGCAGGCGACGCGGCCGCGACGGCGCTCGACGGGCTCTGGGCGCTGCTGCTCGATGGGTACGCCCGGGGGCGCGAAGACCGCGCGCGCGCCGCCGTGCTTCGCACCGTGGCGGCGTCCGCCTGCGTGCTGGAGGTGGCGCCGCGGCGGTGGCTGGTCTCGGGCGTCGGGGCCCTGGACACCGACGGGGCGAGGGAGGTCGCGTCGCGGGCGGCGGCGGGGCTGCTGCGCGGCGACGCCGAGGCGGTGCTGCTCGACCTCGCGACGGGGACGGCGGCCGAGCCGGCGGCGCTGCTGGAGCTCGTCGGGCTGGAGCGCGACGCGGGCTCCCTCGGGGTGCGCTTCCTCCTGGCGCTCTCCGACGAGTCGCGCGCGGCGCTGGCGGAGGGTGGCTGGCGCGCCGCGGAGACCACGGAGCTCATGGCGACGACCACGGACGCGATGCGGGCGCTGCTCTGGGCGGGCGACCCGGTGCGCTCGGCCGTGGGCTGGGTGATGCAGCGCGCGGGCTGGTAGCTCGGCCCACCTCCGCTCAGCGGAGGTCGCGCTCGAGGGCCTCGCGCCAGAGCCCGCGGAGGCTCGCGCGCTCGATGGTCCCGTCGGCGTCGGCGGTGTAGAGGGCGTCGCCGTCGAGCGCGAAGGCCACCGCCTGGCGCGCGCAGACGTCGACGATGGGGACGAGGGTTCCGCGGCCGGAGGCGACCATCAACAGCGGGTCGCGGAGGCGGCCGCACTCGGGCACCCACGCGAGGCTGCCGGTGGCGACCACGGCGCCGTCCTCCACCGCCGCGCCGAAGACCGCGCCGCGCAGCGCGCCCAGCGGGCCGCCGCGCCCCTCCCGGTCGAAGCGGAACACCTGCTGCCCGATGCTGGCGAGGAGCGCGTCGTCGCCGTCCCAGCGCAGCCAGTCCGAGCTGGTCCGCGGCGCCGCCGGCTCCCGTACCCGCCCCGGGGTGATGGCGGCGAACTCATCGCCCGCGTCGTCGGAGCGCCAGAGCGCCCCGGCGCTGTCGAGCGCGTACACCGTGCGCCCGGTCGCTGCGGCGAGGCCCACGACGCCCCAGGACTCCGTGCGCCCTGGCGGGGGACCGAGCGTGCGTCGCCAGCGCGCGCCCTGGTCGTCGGAGACGAACACGTCGCCCGCCGCGAGCACCCAGCGGTCCCCGATCGCGTGAAGCGTCGCGCCGCCCTCGAAGACCCTCGCCCCCCGCGGCAGCTCGACGCGGTGCAGCGCGGGGGCACCCACCCAGAGGGCTCCGTCGGGCGCGGCTGCGTCGCGGGCGCCCGCGGTGATCACCGCCACGACCCCGCCGGGCAGCACCGCGAGGCTTCGTGCGCGCCCCGCCTCGGCCGGGAGCTCGGTCGTCTCCCAGGTAGCGCCGCCGTCGCGGGTGACCGAGAGCAGGTCGCGCTCCGCGAGGCGGTCCCGCGCCGCGTGGGGCTCGCGCGAAGAGATCGCCGCGATGACCGGACCCGCCGCGGCGAGTCGCGACGGGCGACCCCCGCCCAGCGGCGAGCGCAGCACCACGGTGGTCTGTGCGCCCGCGTCGACGCGCCAGAGCTCGTGGCCGTCGGAGACCAGCAGCGTGCTGTCCGGCGCCACGTCGAAGGCCGTGGCCGCGCGCTCGCCGGGAAGCTCGCGAAGCGGACGCCAGCCCGAGAGCCGGTGCTCGAAGAGCGCCCCGTGGGCGATCCCCACCGCCGCGTCGGGCGAGACCGGCACCAGCATGGAGGGCCGGTCGCGCGCGAAGTGCGGGCCGCTCGATGGCCCCACCGTCGCGACCCCCTGCGCGGTGACCTCGAAGCCGCCGAGCACGTCGACCCCGACGACGCCACCGCCCTCGCGCGGCAGCAGGGCCACGGGGCTCGCGCGGTCGCCGGGCGTCCGCAGCGGCGCCCAGCGGCTCTCCGTAGCGGGCAGGGCGAACACCTCGTAGGCGTGGCGGTCGTAGGGCGAGCGGGACGCAGGGCCGCCCAGCAGCGCGGCGGCGTAGAGGGTGGCGCCGCTGACCGTCACGGCGAGCACCTCGGGCAGCGGCGGAATACGTTGCCAGGTATGGCCGCCGTCCCGCGAGCGGACCATCGCCCCCGCGCTCGACCACACCATGGCCTCGCCGCCCACCTGCGCGGAGAGCAGGTGCCCCGGCGGCGCGTCCCGCGTCACCAGCGGCGGCAGCGCCACGCGCTCGCACCCCGCCGCGCCCGCGTCGCCGAGGTACACCACGGGCTCGAAGACCTCCCCGGCGAGCGCCCACCAGCGGGCCCCGAAGCCGTACACGCCGTGGGGCGCGAGGTCGGGGTCGAGCGCGCAGGACGGGGCCACGGCGCCCTCCGCGCTCACCAGCAGGACCTCGCTGCCCGCGAGGATCACGCTGCGGCCCTCGCCGAGCGCCGCGACGTCGTCGATGCGCGCGGGCCTGTGCCGCGGGGCGATGCGCGTCCACCCGGCGGGGACCTCGACCGGCGCCGCCGTCGCCGCGCGGGGGCGAGCGGCCGTCACGGGGCCCGTGGGGCGTCCGGCGCCCGAGCAGCCCGCGAGCAGCGCGATGGCGAGTGCCGCGGGTCTCATGGGCGCCGGGCCTCGCGGGTGCAGCGCGCGACGTAGTGATCGCGCCAAGGGTCGAGCCACGAGCTGCGGGGGCGGTCGCCCTGCGCCGGCCGCACCGTCGCCAGGCCGCGCAGCGCGGGGGCACAGGCGCGCGGCAGCGCGAGGACGACCGCGGCGAGGGCCGAGGGGGAGGTCACGGCGCCATCGAAATTGACGAAGCTCTCGCCCGCGCTGACCACGCGTCGCACCACCACCCGCGCCACCGCGGCGCGCTCCAGCGGGGCGCCGAGCATCACGGTGCGCGCGGCGGTCGGGTCGGTGGCGGTCGCGAGGGTCTCCGCGCAGGTCTCGTCACAGGGGCGCGCGTCGTCCAGGGCCGCGCGCCATCGATCGATCTCCCGGGGGGACACCGCGTCGATGCCCCACGGTCGCAGCCGGGAGCGCAGCAGGTCGAGGGCCTCGATGGCCTCGGCGCGGGCGCGGGGGTCGTCGGGCGTGGTGAGCCCCACGGCCCGCACCGCGACGGCCAGGGTGAAGGGGTTCGCCGACGGGGAGGCGAGGGCGTCGCGGGCGTCGCGCGGGAGCGACGGGTCGCCGAGCGCGTGGCGCAGGGGCCACAAACGGACCGCGTCGGTGCCCATCGCCCGGACGAAGGCCAGCACCGTGGCCCGCCGGCCGGGGGCGGTGGCGGGCCACGAGGGGGACTGGCGCTCCATCGCGGTGACCAGCGCCCGCCGGGTGGGCACGTCGGCGCGGCGGCGGAGCTGCTCGGTCCAGCGGGCGAGCTGCGCCGCGACCCTCGGCGCGACGGGGCCCGAGGCCGCGAGCAGCACCGCGGCGATGGGCGCCCAGCGATCGTCGATGGTCGCGGGGGCGTCGCCGCGCGGGTCGAGCAGGGCCGACTGGAGCCAGCGCCGTCCCGCGGGGTGCTCGACCGCGAGCCGGATGCACGCGGGCTCGTTGTCCCGCGGGCCCTGGGCGGTGAGCGTCACGACGGCCCGCGCGAGCAGGGCGCGACGCTCGGTGGGCGGCAGCAGCAGCGCCGTGCGGCAGAGGCCGTCGCGGTGCAGGGTCGGGGCGTCGCGCAGCAGCGAGGCGAGCAGCGACGCCGAGCCGCGCCCCGGCCAGTAGAGGGCGAGCGCGCGCTGCGCACGGTCGCGGACGGGCTCGGGCGCGTCGGCGCGGAGATCGACGCGCTCGTGCCAGCGCGCCCACGGGCCGGAGAGGGCCAGCGCGAGCTCGGGGGACTCCTCCAGGAGCGGGCGCAGGGCGGCGCCCGCGGTCGCCTGCATGAGCTCGCGCGCCTCGTCTCGAAGCCCGTCGTGGCGGCGCCAGGTGTCGATGAGCAGCGGCGCCACGGACTCGGCGAGGGCGCGCATCGCGGGCGCGTCCTCGCGGAAGTCGCTGCGGTCGAGGGTGTCGGCGTAGGCGACGCGCGCCTCGGCGAGCGCCTGGCGGGCCGCGGGGAGGTCGCGCGGGGGGGCTTCGGCCGCCTCGGGGGCGACCGACAGCACCTGCGCGAGGATCGTCGCCATGAGGCCGGGCACCCGACAAGTTTACGCGCGGCGCCGCCCCGCGGTAACGAACACCCACCATGAGCGTGATCGTGCAGAAGTACGGGGGCTCCTCGGTGGGCGACCTCACCCGCATCGGGCGCGTGGCCGACCGGGTGGTCGCTGCCCGGCAGGACGGCCACGAGGTGGTGGTGGTGGTGAGCGCGATGGGCAAGACCACCGACCAGCTCCTCGCGATGGCCCGCGAGGTGAGCGACGCGCCGCCGCGCCGGGAGCTCGACATGCTCCTCTCGGTGGGCGAGCGCATCACCATGGCGCTGCTCGCCATCGCGCTCCAGCAGCGCGGCGCGGACGCCATCTCCTTCACCGGCTCGCAGAGCGGCATCCTCACCAACGACCGGCACTTCGACGCGCGCATCATCGAGGTGCGCCCGTACCGCATCGAGGACGAGCTCGCGCGCGGCCGGGTGGTCATCGTGGCGGGCTACCAGGGCATGTCGTACCGGCGCGAGATCACCACCCTCGGGCGCGGCGGCAGCGACACCACCGCGGTGGCCCTCGCGGCGGCCCTGCGCGCCGACCGCTGCGAGATCTACTCCGACGTCGACGGGGTCTACACCGCCGACCCGCGGGTGGTGCCCGGGGCGCGGCACCTCCCGGCGCTGGGCTACGTGGAGCTTCAGGAGATGGCCGAGTCCGGGGCGAAGGTGCTCAACGCCGAGGCCGTGGCGTTCGCGAAGCGCGAGCGCATCCAGATCCACGCGCGGCGCACCGACGACGCGCACGGCGCCGCGGGGGCGCGGGAGACGGTGGTGCGGGCGGAGGTCGCGCCGTCGCCGCGGCGGGTGCGCGCGGTGGTGGGCGACGCCGACGTGGCGTGGGTGCGCGGCGCGGCAGACCACCCCGCCGGCTTCGACGGACTGCTCGCGCTCGCGGCAGAGACGGGGGTGCCCCTGCGCGCCGCGGAGTGGACGAGCGCGGGCGCCTCGGCGTGGGTCTCGCTCCCTCGCGTGCCCGACTGGGACCGCGCCGCCGCCGCGCTCGCCTCCGCCGGGCTCACGGTGCTCGACCCGCGATCGAGCGACGCCGTCGCGTGCGTCTCCGTGGTGGGCGACGGGCTCACCGAGGACGGCGGCGTGCTGCGCGATGTGCTGTCGGTCGCGCGCGCGGAGGGCTGCGCGCCGCGCTCGGTGTCGAGCACGCCGTTTCGCATCACCCTCGCGGTGCCGCGCGCGTCCGCCGACCCACTGACGCGCGCCCTGCACGGGAGGTTCTGCGAGGGGTGAGCGGTGGTAGGCTGCCGCCCCATGCGGACATGCTGGAGAGCGGCGGCGCTGGCGGGCTTCGTGGTCGCGTCGTCGGCGCACGCGCAGGGCGTCGGGTTCCTGGAGATCTCGGTGACGGCGATGGGCGCCGGGGCGTCGGCGCTGGGGGCCTCCGGGGACTCGCGGCTCCCGGTGCGGCCCGGCGACGTGCGCGACCAGCTGGGGACCATCACCCTGCACGCGCGCGGCAGCCGCGGGAGCGTGCGCGAGGTGGTGCTGACGGTCCCTGCGACGCCGGTGGGGCAGCGCACGGCGACGGGCGACGGGGCCTCGCTGCGCTTCGTGTTTGCGTCGGGGCAGACCCTCGAACCCCGCCCCGGCGCCGGCTGGGTCACGCTGACGGGCTGGGACGGCGCGCGCGCGCAGGGTGAGTACGAGGCCACGCTGGTGCAGGGGCGGATGACGCTGCACCTCAACGGCCGCTTCGAGGCGAGCACCGGGGGGGCGCGCTGATGGCCGGCACCGTGCTGGTGGTCGACGACGAGAAGAACATCCGGCGCACGCTGCGCATGGTGCTGGAGGGCGACGGGCTCGAGGTGCGAGACGTCGAGCGCGCCGAGGACGCGCTGCAGGTGCTGCTGGAGGAGCGCATCGACGCGGTGGTGACGGACATCCGGCTGCCCGGGATGTCGGGCATCGATCTGTTGCAGCGCATCCGGGCGATGGCGAGCTGGACGCGCATCCCGGTGCTGGTGATCTCCGGGCACGCGAGCGTCGGGGTGGCGGTCGACGCGATCAAGCTGGGCGCGACGGACTTCTTCGAGAAGCCCCTCGACCGCGACCGGGTGCTGGTGAGCGTGCGCAACGCGCTGCGGGCGTCGCAGCTGGCGGACGAGGCGAGCGCGCTGCGGACGGCGGCGGGCGCGCGCGAGGAGATGGTGGGCGAGAGCGCGGTGATGCGCCGGCTCTACGCGGAGGTCGAGAAGGTGGCGCCGACCCGGGGGAGGGTGCTCATCACGGGCGAGAGCGGCACGGGCAAGGAGCTCATCGCGAGGGCGATCCACCGGATGTCGCCGCGGCACGAGGGGCCCTTCGTGAAGGTCAACTGCGCGGCCATTCCCGCGGAGCTGGTGGAGAGCGAGCTCTTCGGGCACGAGAAGGGCGCCTTCACCGGCGCGGTGGCGCGCAAGCGCGGGCACTTCGAGACCGCCGACCACGGGACGCTCTTCCTCGACGAGATCGGGGACATGCCGCTCGCGGCGCAGGCCAAGGTGCTGCGCGCGCTGGAGACCGGCGAGGTGAGCCGGGTCGGGAGCGACCAGACCTTCAACGTGGACGTGCGGGTGCTGGCCGCGACGCACCGCGACCTCGAGCGCGAGGCCCGCGAGGGGAGGTTTCGCGAGGACCTGTACTTCAGGCTCAACGTGGTGCCCATCCGCTCGCCCGCGCTGCGCGAGCACCCGGAGGACATCCCGATGCTGGTGGGGGCCTTCCTGCGGGAGTTCTGCCGACAGAACCAGATGAAGCCCAAGCCCGTGCACCCGGCGGTGATGGCCGACCTCCGCGGCAGGGGTTTCCCTGGCAACGTGCGCGAGCTCAAGAACCTCGTCGAGCGGCTGGTGATCCTGTCGGGCGACGAGATCACCGTCGACGACCTGCCGCCGGAGTCGCTGCGCTCGCGCGAGGTCCGCGAGCGGCACGGCCACCCGGTGCCGGAGGTGGCCCCCGCGGCGCGCGACGACGACGAGGACGACGACGACGGCGCCCACGAGCTGCGGGTGCCCGGCGAGCGCGCCACGCTGCGCCAGCACCGCGACGACGCCGAGCGCGCCTACATCCTCGACACCCTCAAGGAGGTCGACTGGAACATCTCCCGCGCCGCCACGCTCCTCGGGCTGGAGCGCACCAACCTGCACAAGAAGATCCGCGGCCTCGGCATCAAGCGCGAGGGGTGACTTGCGTGCCCCCGGCGGAGGCACTACTCGCTCGGAGGCCATGAAACCCCGCGCCGCTCTCTTCGCCGCTGCTCTCCTGCCAGGCCTCTTTGCGGGCTGCAACCGCGCGCCCGACGAGCCCCCCGCGACCACCGCGACCACCGCGCTCCCGGCGCCCGCTGCGCCCGCGGCGCCTGCGCCGTCGGCCAACGCCGGGCCCGCCACCATCGGGGCGTCCCACGTCCTGGTGATGCACCGTCGCTCCGAGCGGGTTCCGCCGACGGTCACCCGCACGCCCGAGGAGGCCCGCACGCGCGCCGAAGAGGTGCTCCGCCGGGCGCGCGCGGGGCAGGACTTCTCGGCCCTGGCGCGGGAGTTCAGCGACGAGCCCGGCGCGGCCTCCAGCGCCGGCAGCCTGGGCACCTTCGGGCGCGGCGCGATGGTTCCGCCCTTCGAGCGCGCGGCCTTCGCGCTGGCCGTCGGGCAGATCAGCGACATCGTGGAGACCCCCTTCGGGTTCCACGTCATCAAGCGCACCCAGTAGTCGGCGGCGTTGGTTCCGCCCGGCGGGTCCTAGTCCGCGCTTCGCCGGGCGGGAAACTCCATGCCGATCGTCGTCCCCACGGCGGAGGGGATGAGCTTTGCCTGGCCCCCGTGTCGGCGCGCGACGTCCGCCACGAAGGCGAGGCCCAGGCCCGTCTGGGAGCCCGGCGTGGAGCCACGGTAGAAGGGCTCGAAGACCTTCGCGCGCTCCTCGACCGGGATGCCCGGTCCGTCGTCGTGGACCACCAGCCGGCACACCCCGTCGTCGTTGCGCGCGGTGACCTCGAGGCGGCCCCCGGCGGGCGCGAAGCGCACGGAGTTGTCGACCAGGTTCTCGAGCGCCTGCGAGACCAGGAGCGGGTCGCAGCGGCAGGGCACCGCGCGGTCGCCTTGCTCGGCGAGGGTGAGCCCCGCGGCGGCGATCTGGGGCGCCTGTCGCTCCAGGACTTCGCGCACCACCGAGCGCAGGTCGACGTCCTGCAGGTCGAGCGGCTGCGAGCGCAGGCCCTCGAAGTCGAGCAGCTTGCGGGCGAGCAGGGTCAGACGCGCGGTCTCCTCGCGGGCCTTCTCCAGCGCCTCGCGCAGCTCGCTCGGGTCGCGGGGGCGCCGCAGCGCGAGGTCGATCTCCGTCCGCAGCACCGCCAGCGGCGTCCGGAGCTGGTGGGCCGCGTTCGCCAGGAAGCGCTCCTGCGCGAGCCGCTGCTCATGGTGGTACCGCGCGGCGTCGGTGAGCGCGCCGCCCAGCGCCGCGAGCTCGTCGGTGCCCTCGGGGCGTCGCTCGGGCGGCGCCTCGGATCCGCCGATCAGGGGTACGAAGGCGATGAGGTCGTTCACGCGGCGCACGAGCCTCCGGGCCTGCGCGTACAGGATCGACGCGAGCAGCAGCGTGATGCCTGCGACCGTGCCGCCGATCGCCCGGTAGAACGAGCGCATCGTCGCCTCGACCGGCGCGAGCGACGCGACGAGGTGCAGGGTGTAGAGGCCGTCGCCCGGGCGCATCACGCCGAGGGTCAGGTCGCGGTGCCGAGGGTCTGGCGAGCCGATGCGGGGGTGGCCGGCGCTGCTCGCGCGCGGCGCCGCGGAGACCGCGCGGCCCGCCGGGACGCTCATGATCACCCGCCCCTGCGGGTCGATGAGCGAGGTGCCGGGCGCGAAGGCCGCCACCTCCGCGGCGAGCATCGACCGCGGCATGTGCACGTGGGGACGGCCATCGGGCCCGTCGAAGAGGCTCACGGACTCCACCGCCGCCTGGGCGAGCAGGCGGCGGTCGACGTCCTGCACGAGCGAGCGCCGGAAGAGTCCGCCCGCGATGGTCACCGAGCACAAGAGGCCCGCGAGCGGGAGCACCACGCCCAGCGCGAGGATGCGGGGGACCAGCTTCATCGCCCGGGCTCTGCGGACACCACGAGGCGGTAGCCGCTCCCGCGGACGGTCGCGATCGAGACCCGGCGGGCACCGGCGGACTCGAGCTTCAATCGCAGGTAGCCCACGTACACGTCGACGACGTTGGCCTCGCCGTCGAAGTGGGCGCCCCACACCTCGGAGAGCAGCTCGCTCCGGGTGCGGATGTCGCCCGGTCGCTCGGCGAAGGCGCACATCAGCTGGAACTCACGGCTCGTGAGGTCGACCCTGCCCGACGGCCCGATGAGCTGCCGGCGCGCGCGCTGGAACTGCAGGTCTCCCAGCGCGGAGGTGCCGGTCGCTCCCGCGGAGGCGCGGCGGTGCAGGGCCTCCAGCCGGGCGAGGAACTCCTCGAAGTCGAAGGGCTTCACCAGGAAGTCGTCGGCGCCGGTGCGCAGCGCGAGCACCTTCTCGCCGGACGATCCGCGGGCGGTCAGCATCAGCACCGGGGTCGCCAGTCCGTCCGCCCGCCAGGTGCGCAGCAGCGAGATCCCGTCCGCGTCGGGCAGCCCCCAGTCGAGCACGATCACGTCGTAGTCGGCGTAGCGCACGCTCTCCGCGGCGCGGGCGGCGGAGTCGCAGGTGTCGACCGTGTGCCCCTCCTCGCTGAGGCCCCGCCGCAGGAGCTGGCTCATCCGCGGCTCGTCCTCGATCACCAGCACCCTCACGCCGTCAGCCTCCGTCGCTGGCGCCGCCGCTCGATGGCGACCCGCAGCGTCGGCAGCACCAGCAGGGTGAGCGCCGTCGAGGTGACCAGGCCCCCGATGACCACCGTGGCCAGCGGACGCTGCACCTCCGAGCCCGCCCCGCGGGCGAGGGCCATCGGCAGGAAGCCGAGCGCCGCCACCAGCGCGGTCATCGCGACGGGGCGGGTGCGCGAGGTCGCGGCCTCCAGGGTCGCCTCGGCGTCGTCCGCGCCCGAGCGCTCGAGCGCCTCGATCTCGGTCACGAGCACGGTGCCGTTCATCACCGCGATGCCCCAGAGGGCGATGAAGCCGATGCCCGCGGAGATGGAGAGCGCCATCCCCCGCGCCGCCAGCGCGAACACCCCGCCCACCGCCGCGAAGGGAACATGCGCGAGCACCCAGAGCACCGGGGCGGGCCGTCCGAAGTGGATGAACAACACGAACCCGATCAGTAGCAGCACCGCGGGGATGACGAAACCGAGCCGGCGCCGCGCGGCCTGCAGCGTCTCGAACTGCCCGCCCCAGGAGAGCCGCGTCCCTTCGACCAGGGCCACGTCGCGGGCCACGGTCGCGGACGCCTGCTGCACCACGTCGCCGAGCTCGCGGCCGCGCACGTTGAAGCCGAGGAGCATCCGCCGCTCGCCGTTCCAGCGGTACAGGGCGGCCGGCGCGGAGAGCAGCTGCACCGCCGCGACCTCCGACAGGGGGACCAGCTGTGCCCCGGGCGCCGGGAGCCAGGTGGCCGCGAGCCCCAGCGGGGGCGGCGGCTCGACGCCGAGGCGCAACGTGACGGGAATCTCCCGCGGCCCGTCGTAGGTGACGCCCACCTCGAGGCCCAGGCGCATCGCGCCGACTGCGTCGAGGACGTCGACCGCCGTCAGCCCGCGCTGACCCGCCGCGAGCGAGTACGGGCGCACCTCCAGCAGCGGGAGTTCGTCCTCGGCCAGGATGCGCGGATCGGCCACGCCGGGGATCCTCGCGACGGCATCGCGCACCCGCTGGAGGCTGGTGCGAAGCGCGGCGAGGTCCTGCCCCAGCACGCTGACCACCACGTCGTAGGGCGCGCCGCCCAGCAGCTCGTTGAAGCGCATCTGGATGGGCTGCGTGAAGGCAGGCTCGGACTGCGGCGTGGCCGCATCGATGCGTCGCAGCAGCAGCGCCAGGAGCCGCTCGCGGGTCATGCCCGGCCGCCAGCGCTCCAGGGGGCTCAGCCGGACGAACACGTCCGCCTGCTCCAGGCCCATGGTGTCCGTGGCGATCGCCGGGCTGCCGATGCGGGACACCACCTCCTCGACCTCCGGGGTGTCGGTGAGCACGGCCAGCTCCATCCTCCGCGCCTGCTCGATCGCTCCGGTGATGCCGAGGTCGGCCGCGCGGGTCGTCTGGATGACCAGGGCGCCCTCGTCGAGGGTCGGCGCGAGCTCGCCGCCGAGGCCCGCGAGGGTCCGGACGGAGAGCCCGAGCGCGCCGAGGGAGAGCGCCAGGACGAGCGCCGGGCGGGCGAGCGCGCGCTGCATGGCGGCGCCGCGCAGGCGCTCGATCCAGCGGACGAGCGGCGGGGCGACGGCGGGGATGTCCCGCGCGCGGATGAACTGCGCCGCCGCGGCGGGGATGAAGGTGAGGGTGAAGAGCAGGGTGACGAGCAGCGCCAGCACCACCGTGATCGCCATCGGGCGAAACAGCTTTCCGTCGACGCCGGTGAGCGAGAGCACCGGCACGTAGACCAGCAGGATCACGAAGACCCCGAAGAACGACGGCCGGGCGACCGCCGCGCAGGCCTGCGCGACCCGATCCGCCCAGGGGACCTCCTCCTCGCCGTCGCCCGCCCGATGGAACACGTGCTCGACGAGGACCACCGCACCGTCGACCAGGAGTCCGAAGTCCACCGCCCCGAGGCTCATGAGGTTTCCCGAGACGCCGAGGAGGGTCATCGCCGCGGTGGCCCCGAGCATCGCGACCGGGATGGTGAGCGCCACCACCACGCCGGCCCGCGCGCTGCCGAGGGTGAGGAAGAGCACGAGGCACACGAGGAGACCGCCCTCGGCGAGGCTCCGGGCGACCGTGCGCAGCGTCGCGTCGACCAGCGCGCTGCGGTCGTAGACCACGTCGATCTGCACGTCCGGCGGCAGGGCCTGGCGGACCTCGGCCATCTTGAGCCGCACGGCGCGGGTGACGTCGCGCGCGTTCGCGCCGATGAGCATCTGGGCCATCACGTAGACCGTCTCGCCGCGGCCGTCGCGCGAGGCGGCGCCGAGGCGGGGCGCGGTGCCCTCGACGACCGTCGCGACGTCGCCGACCCGCACGGCGGCGCCCTGGTGGAAGCGCACGACGGCGTCGCTGAGGTCGCGCGGGGCGCGGGGGAGGAAGGTCCCGCGGAGGAGGATGTGGCGGTCGCCGGTCTCGAGCGAGGCGCCGGGCTGGCTGCCCACGGTGCGGGTCAGGGCGACCCGGAGCTCATCGAAGGTGACCCCCCGCGCGACCAGCTGCCTCGCGTCGGCCCGCACCTCCAGCGTGCGGCGGGCGCCGCCCCAGGTGTTCACCTCCACGATGTCCGAGACGGTCTTCAGGATCGGCGCGACCCGGAGCTCGACCAGCTCGAGCAGCTCCGCGGGCGTCCGCGTCGGCGCGGAGACCGTGAAGTGGAACACCTCTCCCAGGCCCCCCGTGATGGGGCCCATCTCCGGCGGCTCCACGCCGCTGGCCCGGGCCCCGGCGGAGTTGGCCATGCGCTCGCCCACGAGCTGGCGCGCGCGCAGCAGGTCGACGCCCTCCTCGAAGACGAGGGTGATCGCCGAGAGGCCGTAGCGCGACAGGCTGCGGGTGTTCTCGAGCCCGGGCAGTCCCCCGAAGCTCGCCTCCAGCGGGCGGGTGACCCGCTGCTCGACCTCCTCGGGCGTGAGCCCCGGCGCGCGGGTGAGCACCTGCACCTGGTTGCTGGTGATGTCGGGCAGGGCGTCGAGCTTGAGGTGCACCGCGATGGCCAGGAGGCCGGCGGCGAGCAGCGCCCAGAGCACGAGCACCCAAGCCCGCTTCGCGACGGAGTACGCGACGATGGATTCGATCACGGCCGCGCCCCCGCGTCGACGACCGCCCCGCCCCGCGCCGGGTCCAACGCGACCAGGGCCCCGTCGGGCAGGGCGGCGCGCACGATGGCGTCGGTGTTGGTGATGCGCACCAGCTCGACGGGCACGATCGCCGCGCCCGCGGCAGCGCGCGGGCGGACGACGACGAAGCGCCCCGCGCCGCGGTCGCCCACCGCCGTCGCGGGCAGCAGCCAGAGCCCCGGGCTCGCGGGGGTGCGCACGAGCAGGCGGCCCTCCGCGGCAGCGGGCATCGCGGCGCCGGCGGCCGCCTCGAACCACGCCAGGTACCCGAGGCCCGACGGCGCAGGCACGTGGTTGACGAGCGCCACCGCGATCAGCCCCGCCGCGGAGCGATACCCGTAGGTCGACCCCTCCGTCGGGCGCGCCGGGAAGGTCGCCTCGATGCGCTGCCCGCTGCGGGCGCGCACCCGGGCGAGGGGGCCGTCCTCCGGGCGTCGCAGCTCGCCCAGCGTCGCAGGCACCGCCGTGACCACACCCGCGATCGGGCTGCGCAGCACGATCGTCCCCCCGCGGGTGAAGCCCGCACCGGCGAACACGGCGCGGGCGCGCATCCGATCGGCTGTGTGGCGTGCGATCTCCAGGTCGAGGGCCGCGACGTCGGCGGCCCGCACGAGCCCGTCGCCCGCCAGCGGGCCCAGCTGCGCGCGGCGGCGGCGCAGGATCACGAGCGAGCTCTCCGCTCCGGCGGCCGCCGCGAGCGCGGCGTCGACCTCGGGCATCACGACCCGCGCGACGGGGTCGCCCTGGTCCACGGTGTCGCCGGGGCGCACCGCGAGGCCCACGATGCGGGCCGGCAGCGGCGGCACGACGACCGCTTCGGAGAGGCCCGTCGCCAGGAGCCGCGCGGGGTACTCCTCGGGCGAACCCTCGGATGCAGCGCGCGGCGCCACCCAGGCGAAGGGCGAGCTCGGCAGGTCTCCGCGGACGGGCGTCGGCGCGACCTCCGGCGCGTTGCTTCCGCAGGCGACCCCGAGGGAGAGCGCGCCCGCCAGGGCGGTCCGTCGCAGCGCCCGCCTCACTCTGCGCCTCGCGCGGCGCGCCGCAGGTACACCAGCGCGATGCGCGCCCAGGCCCGATCGCGCGTCGCGCGGACGACGCGCGCGGAGGCGTCGAAGAGGCCGCGCCGGGCGTCGAGCACGTCGAGCAGCGTGGCCTCGCCCGCCGCGAACTGTCGCTCGCGCAGCGCGACCGCGCGCTCGCACGCGGGCATCAGCCCTGCCTGGAGCGCCTCGAAGACCGCGCCGGTGTGCTCGACCTCGTGCGCCGCGACGAGCACCCGCGCCCTGGCGCGGACGCGCTCATCCGCCGCCTCGCCCTCCATGCGAAGGGCGGCGGCGTGGCGCGCCGCGAACTCCCGATCGCCCACCGCGAAGACCGGCAGCGGGAGCGCGACGCTCCCCTGGACGATGCCCGCGCTCAGCGCGTCCCGGCGGGCCTCGAGGCCCAGGGTGATCCGCGAGCCGCGCTGGGCCCGCTCCTCCTGCGCGCGCGCCGCCTCGGCCCGGGCGAGCAGCGCGCGGGCCCGCACCGAGGGGAGCGACGCGATGTGCTCCAGCAGGCGCTGCAGCTCGGCGGCCGAGGGCACGGCGACCTCTGGCACTGCGCCCTCGGTGACGAGCGCTCCCCGCCCCGGCACGCTCACCTCCGCCGCGAGCAGGCCGCGCGCCTCCGCCACGGCGCCCTCCGCCATCCGTCCGCGCAGCCGGGCCTCTTCGAGCCGCGCGGTCGCGACGGCGACGTCGCCCGTCGTGCGCTCCCCTGCGGTGGTGAGGCGGGTGACGAGGCGCACGAAGTCCGCCTCGCTCTCGATCTCGCGCCCGGTCACCGCCCGCTGCTGCTCGGCCTCCCGAAGGGCGAGCCACGCGCTGGCCGCCGCGAGCCGCCGGACCAGCACCTCCGCGTCGGCCTCCGCGTCGAGCCAACGGGCTTCGGCACCGAGCGCGTCGCGGCGGAGCCCGGCGCTGCCCTCCACGCTGACGGACTGCGTCACGGCGACCCCTCCCTCGAAGCCCCGCTCCTGGGAGGGCGTGAGGCGGCCGCCCGCGGAGAGGGTCACCACCGGGTTGGCGTCGAGCCAGGGTGAGGCCGCGCGCGCCTGGTGCAGCGTCGCCGCCGCCCGTCGCCCGAGGGCGACCCGAGGGTTGTCTCCCGCCGCCGCGACCGCGTCGGCGAAGGTGAGGCGAGCCTCCTGGGCGACCGCCGGGGTCGTCGCGGTCGCGAGTCCGAGCAGCACCAGGAGGCGCAGTACGCGATGCATGGCGCCGCTCTAGCGCTGCGGCCCGGCGGGGTTCCTGTGGTCCAGATGAGAGAACTCTCACGAACGCGACGGCGGGCGCCCGCGCGTCTCCTGGAACCACCCGTCCGGGTGTGATACGCGATCGCCCGTGCCCAGGGATTACAAGGAAACGTGTCTGCTCCCGAAGACGGCCTTCCCTATGAAGGGCGACCTCTTCAAGCGCGAGCCCCAGTGGCTCGCCCGCTGGGAGTCCAGCGGGCTCTACGCGCGCATCCTGGCGAGGCCCGTCGACGGGCGCTTCGTCTTCCACGACGGCCCGCCCTACGCCAACGGGCACATGCACTACGGCCACATCCTCAACAACGCGTTGAAGGACTTCGTGACCCGCTCGCGCAACCTGCTGGGCGAGCGCACGCGCTTCATCCCCGGCTGGGACTGCCACGGCCTCCCCATCGAGCTCAACGTCGACCGCGAGGTGAAGCGCAAGAAGGAGCACGTCTCCCCGACGGAGATGCGCGTGCGGTGCCGCGACGAGGCCGCGAAGTGGGTCGACGTGCAGCGCACCGAGCGCAAGCGCCTCGGGGTGCTCGGCACCTGGGAGACCCCCTACCTCACGATGAACCAGGGCTTCGAGGCGCAGGTCATCCGCGCCCTCAAGGCCTTCGTCGCCAACGACATCGTGTACCGCGGCAAGAAGCCCGTGCAGTGGTGCTGGCACTGCCGCACGGCGCTCGCCGAGGCCGAGGTGGAGTACGCCGACGCCCACGTCTCGCCGAGCATCTACGTGAAGTTCGCGCTCGACGCGGCGGGCGTCGAGGCCCTGCGCGCGAAGCTCCCCGACGGCGTCACCCGCGTCTCCGCCGTCATCTGGACCACCACCCCGTGGACCATCCCGGCCAACCTCGCCATCGCGGTGCACCCGGCGCTCGACTACGTGGTGCTCAAGGGCGCCGACGGTGAAGGCCTCCTCGTGGCCGCGGCGCTCGCCGAGGCCGTCGCGAAGTCCGCGAAGCTCGACGCCGTCGTGGTGGGCCCGAGCTTCAAGGGCGAGCTTCTCGTGGGCCTCCAGGGGCGCCACCCCTTCGAGGCGCGCTGGTCGACCCTCTTTGGCGCCGACCACGTCGAGAGCAGCGCGGGCACCGGGTTGGTGCACACCGCGCCGGGCCACGGACGCGACGACTACAAGCTGGGCGTCGCCCACGGCCTGGAGGCCTACGCGCCCGTCGGCGACGACGGACGGTACACGGGTGAGCTGGGCGACGGCGCAAAGGCCATGGGGCTCGAAGGGCAGTTCATCTTCGACGCCAACCCGGCGGTCGAGCAGCACCTGCACTCGCTGGGCGCGCTGCTCCAGCCACCCGGCCAGAAGGTCACCCACAAGTACCCGATCTGCTGGCGCTGCAAGAACCCGCTGATCACCCGCGCGACGACCCAGTGGTTCATCGCGATGGACGAGCCCATGCGCGCGCTCCCGGGCACGCCCACGCTCCGCCAGCGGGCGCTCGCAGAGATCGACCGCCTCGCCGCCGACGGCGCCCGCGCCGAGGGGGAGGGCGTCGCGCGGGGCTGGGTCCCGTCGTGGGGCCGCGAGCGCATCCGCGGCATGATCGAGGGCCGCCCCGACTGGTGCATCTCGCGCCAGCGCATCTGGGGCGTGCCCATCCCCGCGGTGCAGCACAAGGCGACCGGCGAGGTGGTGCTCACCACCGAGCTGCTCGAGCACGTCGCGAAGGTCTTCGCCGAGCGCGGCGCCGACGCCTGGTACAGCGATGACCCGTCGGTGCTGCCGGCGGAGATCCGCTGCGCCGACGGCACGCTGCGCCCGCGCGAGGAGTTCTCCCGCGACCCGAGCATCATCGATGTGTGGTTCGAATCGGGCAGCTCGTTCTACGCGGTGTGCGAGCCCGAGGCCGACCTCGGCGCCAAGGTCGACCTGTACCTCGAAGGCAGCGACCAGCACCGCGGGTGGTTCCACTCGTCGCTGCTGGTGGGCTGCGCCGTGCTGGGCGAGGCGCCCTACCGCGCGGTGCTCACCCACGGCTTCGTCTGCGACGACCAGGGTCGGCCGTACTCGAAGAGCGACATCCGTCGTCGGCAGGAGGCGCGGCGCGACGAGATCACCGCGCGAGTGAACAAGGGCGAGGCCCTCGACGCCGTGCTCACGGCGATGAAGAGCACCTGGGCGACGCCCGAGAAGCTCGCCGACGCGAAGAAGCGCCTCGGGAAGAAGACCTCCCTCGACGACGTTGCACTCGCCATCGCCCAGGACGACATCGAGTTCATCCCCCCGGAGAAGATCATCGCCGAGCAGGGCGCGGAGCTGTTCCGCGCGTGGGCCGTCTTCGTCGACTACGAGAACGACATGCCCTACTCGCGCGCCGTGCTCAACCAGGCCATCGACGCCTACCGCCGCGTGCGCAACACGCTGCGCTTCATGCTGGGCGCACTGCGCGAGGAGCCCGCCCCGCTGGTCACCGAGGTCGCGCTCGAGCCCATCGACCAGTGGGCCCTGGTGCGCCTCGGTGAAGTCCTGGCGAAGTGCGAGAAGGCCTACCGGCAGTACGCCTTCCGCGAGGTCTTCGCGACGGTGGTGGAGTTCTGCCAGGACCTCTCGGCCCTCTACCTCGACGCCTCGAAAGACCGCCTCTACAACGACGCCTCGGACAGCGTCCGGCGCCGCTCGGCGCTCGCCACGATGCAGCACCTCGTGCGCTCCCTCGCGGCCGTCATTGCCCCCATCCTCCCCTTCTCCGCCGAGGACGTGTGGGACCACCTCCCGGCCTTCGCGGGCAAGGGAGACAGCGTGCACCTGGAGTTCTGGCCGACGGTTCCGTCCATCGAGGACGGCGCCGCGCTCGGCAAGGCCGTCCAGCGGCTGCGCGCCCTGCGCGACGGGGTCTTCGCCGTGCTCGAGCCCGTGGTGCAGGCCTGGGGCGTCGAGAAGCAGGCCGCGAAGAAGGCCGGCCGCGAGCCCGGGGCAGGGGACGCCACCTTCGCCCCCGGGGCGCGCATCGACCACGCCCGCGACGCCGCGGTGACCCTCGAGCTCTCCGCCGCCGAGCGCGACGAGCTCGGCCCGCTCGCCCCGCAGGCCGCCGAGCTCCTCGGGCTCGGGGCCATCGAGCTTGCCACGGCGCCCGTGGCGGGCGACCGGGTGCGCGTCGCCCCCGGCCCGGCGTGTGATCGTTGCTGGCGCCGCCGTGGCGACGTAGGCGCGGACGGGCTATGTCCACGGTGCCGCCACGCAGTCGATGTCTTTGACCGCGCCGCTGGCGCTACCGCGTAGAGGATCCATGAGCGAAGAGAACCCCGTCACCGAGTCGGCCGAGCCCAGCGAGAAGCCCGTCAAGCCCGCGAAGGAGAAGCCCGCCATCGAGCCCGTCACGGCGCGCGACTGGGTCTTCCTGGCGGTGGTCGCCCTCGGCAGCGCCGGGCTCGACCTGTGGAGCAAGGCCTGGGCGCTCGGGCGCCTGTCGCGCTCGGTGGCCAACCCCCCGCCGCTCTGCTCGCCGCCGCCGGGCCTCCAGCACTACCTGCCGCAGCGCGTGGCCAACCGCGAGATCGTCCTCATCAAGGACTACCTCGACCTCCAGTACGCCGAGAACTGCGGCGGCGCCTGGGGCCTGCTCCACGGCGCCAGCGAGGCCGTCCGCCGGCCCTTCTTCCTGCTGGTCACCATCGGCGCCATCGCCTTCATCGTGCACCTCTACCGCACCATGGAGCCCGGCCAGCGCCTGATGAAGTGGGCCCTGCCGCTCGTGCTCGGCGGCGCCATCGGCAACCTCGTCGACCGGGTGCGCCTCGGCTACGTGGTGGACTTCATCCACGCGCACCTGAAGCTGCGCTTCCACTGGCCGACCTTCAACGTCGCCGACATCGCCATCACCGTCGGCATCGGGCTGATGGTGCTCGAGTACATCATCGGCCCGAAGAAGGTCGCTCCCCCCGCGGCCGAGCCCACCCCGGTGGCGACCACGCCGTGAGGCCCATCATCGTCGCGCTGTTCGGGGTCGAGCTCCCCGCATACTTCGCGATGCTGGCGACGGGCTTCGCGCTGGCCACCCTCATCGGCGCCCGCTGGGTCGGGCGCCTCGGCCACGACCGCGAGGTCATCATCGACCTCGGCCTCGCGATGGTGGTCGCCGGGGTCATCGGCTCTCGCCTCCTCCACGTCATCGCCGACGGGTACTTCTGGGACTACGTGCACCTCTGCACCGACCCCGCGAAGGTCTCCTGGCGCATCACCCGCGAGCACTGCCTCCACAGCTCGGTCAACGGCATCTGGGACACCGCGCGCGGCGTCTGCCACCCGAAGGAGGCCAACTGCTTCGCGTGGGCGGCCTTCTGGGCGGGCGGGCTCACCTACTACGGCGGCCTCATCGGGGCGACCGGCTACGCGGTGTACTTCCTCCGCCGCGAGCGCTTCCCCTTCTGGAAGGCCGCCGACATGGCGGGCTTCGCCGTCGCCCTCGGCCTCGCCTGGGGCCGCATGGGCTGCTTCCTCGCGGGCTGCTGCTTCGGCGTCACCTGCGAGCACCCGTGGGCCGCGTGGTTCCCCCGCTACTCGCCCGCCAGCGAGGCGCAGTTTCGCGCGCACCGCCTGGCCAGCGAGGCGATGGCCGCGCTCCCGGTGCACCCCACGCAGCTCTACGAGGCCGCCGGCTCCCTCGCCATCGCCGCCATCGGCTACTACGGCATCGCGCCCCGCAAGCGCTTCGACGGGCAGGTCTTCGTCTTCTTCCTCGCGAGCTACTCCCTCCTGCGCTTCGCCGTGGAGATCCTCCGCAACGACGACCGCGGCGGTCTGCTCGGGCTCAGCACCTCGCAGCTCATCTCGGTGCTCATCACCGTCGCGCTCATCCCCGTCTACCGCTGGCTCCGCGCCCGATCGCTCGCCGCCGCGTAGCTTCGCGTCGGCGTCGTCAGCGCGGGGCGCAGGCGCCGGTCACGCCGTCGCGGCACAGCCTCGCGAGGTGCTCGCACGCCGCGCTCACGCCCCCGGCGCAGGCCTGTCGGAAGAGCGCCGCCGCTGCCGCCGGGTCGGCTGTGACCCCGGTGCCCCGCTCGGTCATCACCCCGAGGTGGCTGCAGCCGAGCATCTCGCCCTGCGAGCACGCCTGCTGAAACAGGGCCACCGCCATCGGCGGGTTGCGCGGCCCGCCGCGCCCGGCCGAGAGCATCGCGCCGAGGTTGCAGCACGCCCAGAGAAAGCCGCCGTTGCAGGCCCGCTGATAGAGCGCCGTCGCCAGCGCCGGGTTGGCCGCGACCCCGGCGCCCTCGTCGTACATCCGCCCGAGGTTGCTGCACCCCGCGAGGCTCCCGTGGTTGCAGGCCCCCTGGTAGAGCCTCGCGAGCCGCGGCGGATCAGCGGGCACCGCCCGTCCTGCCGTCAGCATCGCGGCGCCGCGCAGGCACCCGTCGGCGTCGCCCGCCTGGCACACCTGCTCGTAGAGCTGCAGCGCCCGCGCGGCGTCGGCGGGCACGCCGCGTCCGGTCTCGTGAGCGGCCGCGAGGGCCGCGCAGCCGGCCCCGACGTCGTGCGCGCAGGCCCGGCGGAAGAGGGCGGTCGCGGCCGCGAGGTCCGTCGCCACCCCTCTGCCGGACTCGTAGAGCTGACCGAGGTTGAGGCACATCGCGTGACGCCCGGCGTCGCAGGCCTGCCGGTAGAGCGCCGCGGCCCTCGCCGGGTCGGCGGACACGCCCCGCCCGGTGTCGTAGAGGCGGCCCAGCGCGCCGCAGCCCTGCACCTCGTGGGCGTCGCAGGCCTGCTGGTAGAGCGTCGCCGCGGCGGCGGGGTCGGCCGCGACGCCGCGACCGGCCTCGTAGAGCGCGCCGAGGTTGACGCACCCGAGCAGGTCATGGCCGTCGCAGGCCTGCCGGAAGAGCGCCAGCGCGAACTCCGGGTTGCGCGGCACCCCGCGGCCGGCGTCGTGCAGCCGCCCGAGGCCCGTGCACCCGGCGGTGCAGCCGCGGTTGCAGGCGTCCTGGTAGTGCCGCGCTGCGAGCGCCTCGTCGCGCGCCACCCCGCGGCCGTCTTCGTACATGCCCGCGAGGTTGTAACAACCCGCGCCGCCGCCGCCGAAGCACGCCTGGCCGAAGCGCAGCACCGCGGCGGCCTCGTCGCGCGCCACCCCGCGGCCGTCCTGGAAGAGCAGCCCGAGGCGGTTGCAGGCCGCCGCGTCGCCGAAGGAGCAGGCCAGGGTGTAGAGGGGCGCCGCGCGGGCCGGGTCGGCGGCCACCCCGCGGCCGTCGTCGAGCATCGTCGCGAGGTTGTAACAACCCCCGTGGTCGCGGCGCGCGCAGGCCCGGCGGAAGAGCGCGACGGCGTGCGCCTCGTCGCGCGCGCCCCCGCGCCCCTCGGCGAAGGCGACGCCCGCCTCGCGACATGCGCTCCCGTTGCCGCGCGCGCAGAGGCGCTCGAGCGCCGCGCGGTCGGGCGGGGCCGCTGGCGCAGGCTGGGCCGCGCACGGGGCCCGGAGCCCGAGCAGGGTGAGCGCGCCCGCGAGGAGCGCCGGGACGACGGCGCGGCGACGGAGGCCGTGGGGCGTGCTCAGGGGCAACACCAGCCGATGCCTCCGACGATGTCGACGCAGCCCGCCGAGCGCGCCGCGCCCTCCGACTCGCTGTGGGAGGGGAAGTACGGCGCCACCGCCCAGGCGCGACGCGGACGGGGCGAACCCGCGCAGGAGGAGTCCCAGTCGGGCCGTCGGCGGAAGGTGTGCCCGACCGCGCGCGGCACGCTGTGGAAGACCGCGGCGGGCCTCGTCGGCGACGCCGCCGGCACCGCACGCACCGTCGCCGCGGGCGGGGGCGTCGTCGGAGGCGCCGGGGGTACGTCGGCGGGGGGGAGCGTCCGCGCGGGGGAGGGCGGCACGATGGTCACCTCCGGCGCGACCGTCGCGACGTGCAACGCAACGCCCTGCGGAGCCTGTCGGCGGTGCTGGAAGAGCGCGACGCCCGCCGCCGTGACGAGCAGCGCGGGGATCAGCACATAGGCGAGCGCAAGCTTGTTGCGGCGCGCGCCGGGCGAGGTGCGCGACCCGGCGGCGAGCGTGGCCATGTACTCGATGTCCGCCCCGGCGCCCGAGGGCGAGTGCTCGACCGTCGGCGTCGGAGCGATCCGGTCGGGCGAGCTGAGCGAGGCCTCGGCGCCAGAGAGCCGCGGGTTGGCGGAGGGGAAGGTGACCCGCCGCCTGCCCTCCGAGAGGATCGGCAGCAGCGCGCTGACGGCCTCGGCCGCGTCGCTGAAGCGCCCCTCCGGCGGGCGCGTGAGGCACCGCGCGAACCACGCGTCGAAGGCCGCGGGGAGCGACGCCGTGACGCCGTGCTCGGCGGCGCGCTTCGACGCGGGCTCGATCACGGAGATCAGGATCTCGACCACGAGGGCCTCGATGGTGGTGTTCTCGCGGTGGGCGCTCTTCCAGTAGTACTCGCCGGTGAGCGCCCAGAAGGCGAGCAGCCCCAGCGCCCACACGTCGGCCGAGGCGCGGATGACCCCGCCGTTGCACTGCTCGGGCGGCATCCAGAGCGGCGAGCCGAGCACCGAGCCCGTGTCGACGCCCGCGACCGAGCCGCGCACCACCTTGGCGATGCCGAAGTCGAGGAGCTTCACCGTGAAGGGCACGTCCGCGCGGAGCGACGTGGCGACGAAGATGTTCTCGGGCTTGATGTCGCGGTGCACGATGCCCGCGGCGTGCGCGGCCGCGAGGGCGTGCCCGACGTGCTCGAAGACCGTGCACACCTCGTCCGGGGAGAGCTTCCCGCGGCGCTCCACCATGGCGTCGAGGGTCTCGCCGTCGAGGAGTTCCATCACCAACCACGGGGCGCCGGTCTCGGCGTCCACCCCGGCGGAGATGACCTTCACGGCGTGCTCGCTCTTGATGAGCGCCCGCACCCGGGCCTCCTGGAGGAACCGCTCGCGGGTGCGCTGGTCGCTCACCAGGTGCGGCTGCATCACCTTGAGCGCGCGGTGCTCGCCCGTGGAGAGCTGTTCGACCACGTACACCGCGCCCATGCCCCCCTCGTCGAGCGGGCGCACGACCCGGAAGTCGTGGGCGAAGGTTGCGCCGGGTTCAAACTGGGCCGCTGCCATCGGTGCGCAGATATACGCTCAATCGCGCCCCGCGACAGCCGCGGCCCCGGCTCGGGCCCACTCCGCTCAGGCCCACTCCCGGAGCACGCCCCCCGACACCGTCGCGAGGGCCCGCGGGCTCCCCAGCATGTACGGCAGCGCCTCCCAGCCCGGGAGGTCGAGCACCGCGACGTCCGCCCGCGCCCCGGGCACCAGCCGTCCACGGTCACCCAGGTCGAGGCACTCGGCCGCGGCGGCCGTGATGGCGAACCACGCCTCCACGGTCGACAGCCCCATCTGCCGCACCCCGAAGGCCGCCATCAAGGGCAGCGCGTCGCAGTGGCTCGTCCCGGGGTTGTTGTCCGTCGCGAGGGCCACCGCCACCCCCAGCGCCCGCATCCGCCGCGCGTCGGGCATCGCCTGACCCAGCGAGAACGCCGCGCCCGGCAGCAGCACCGCCGTCACGCCCGCCGCCGCCATCGCGCGCAGCCCCGCGTCGCCCACGTGCTCCAGGTGGTCCGCGCTCGCCGCGCCCAGCGCCGCCGCGAGCTCGGCCCCGCCCACGTCCTCGAACTGGCCCACGTGCAGCCGCGCGCGCAGCCCCAGCGCCCGGGCGCGCTCCAGCGTCGGCGCGCACTCCGCCACGCTGAAGCCCGGCCCATCCACGTACGCGTCGATGAAGCGCGCGTCGCCTTCGCGCACCACCGCGTCGAGCATCCGACCCGCCACCGTCGCGAGGTAGCGCGCCCGCCCGTCGTCCGTCCCCCGGAGCTCCGGCGGAACCGCGTGCAGCCCGAGGAAGGTCGGCACCACCCGCTCGCCCATCGAGCGCGCCACCTTCAGCGATCGCAGCTCGTGGCCCGTCTCCAGCGCGTAGCCCGACTTCACCTCGACGGTCGTCGTGCCGAAGCGCGCCATGGCGTCGAGGCGCCTCGCCAGCGTCGCTCGCAGCGCCTCGTCCGACGCCGCCCGCAGCGCCCTCACGCTCGCCGCGATGCCTCCGCCCTTCGCGGCGATCTCCGCGTACCCCGCTCCCTGCACCCGGAGCGAGAACTCCCCCGCGCGGTGCCCCACGAACAGCGCGTGCGTGTGCGCGTCGACCAGGCCCGGCGTGAGCATCGCGTCGCCGACGTCGATCACCGTGGCGCCCGCTGTCAGGCTCACCGCCCGCTCGACCTCCGCGGTGCGGCCCACCGCGACGATGCGGTCGTCGGCGATGGCCACCGCGCCGTCCTCGATGAGCCCGAGCGGGGCCGGGTCGAAGTCCGCCCGCGCTGCGCTGGGGGGGAGTCGCCCCGCGCAGGTGAGCAGCTCGCGTGCGTGGCGCAGCAGCAGGTTGGCCGCGACCCTCACGGCATCAGCCCACCCGGTGCGGGACCCGCACGCCGCGCTCGGCGGCGAAGTCCACCGCGCGCTCGTAGCCCGCGTCGGCGTGGCGGATCACCCCCATCCCGGGGTCGCTGGTGAGCACCCGCTCCAGGCGCCGCGCGGCCCCGTCGGTGCCGTCGGCCACCACCACCATGCCCGCGTGGATGCTGTTGCCGATGCCCACGCCGCCGCCGTGGTGCACGCTCACCCACGACGCCCCCGCCGCGCAGTTGACCAGCGCGTTGAGGATCGGCCAGTCGGCGATCGCGTCCGAGCCGTCGAGCATCGCCTCGGTCTCGCGGTGCGGCGACGCCACCGAGCCGCAGTCCAGGTGGTCGCGCCCGATCACGATGGGCGCCTTCACCTTGCCGGTGCGCACCAGGTCGTTGAAGACGAGGCCGACCTTCGCGCGGTCGCCGTAGCCCAGCCAGCAGATGCGCGCGGGCAATCCCTGGTAGGCCACCCGCTCGGAGGCGAGCTTGATCCACTGGCGCAGCGACGGGTCGTCGGGCACGGCTTCGAGCACCGCGCGGTCGGTGACGGCGATGTCCTCCGGGTCGCCGGAGAGCGCCACCCACCGGAAGGGGCCGCGCCCCACGCAGAACTGCGGTCGGATGTACTGCGGGATGAAGCCCGGGATCTCGAAGGCGTCGTGCGCCCCGGCGAGCAGCGCCTCGGCCCGGATGTTGTTGCCGTAGTCGCACGCGATCACCCCGGCGCGCTGCATGTCGCGCATCGCGCGTATCTCCATCGCCATGCCCTCCCGCGCGCGGGTGACGTACCCGTCGGGGTCCGCCGCCCGCAGCGCCGCGGCGTCGACGAGCGTGAGCCCGGGCGGGACGTAGCCGTGGAGCGGGTCGTGCGCCGAGGTCTGCTCGGTGACGAAGTCGGGCAGCGCGTTGCGGCGCACCAGCTCGGGGTAGACCTCCGCGGCGTTGCCCACGAGGCCCACGGAGATCACCTCGCCCGACGCGCAGGCGTCGCGGATCCACCCGAGCGCCTCGTCGAGCGAGTCCGTCGCGCGGTCGACGTAGCGGGTCTCCAGACGCCGCTGCACCCGGGCCGGGTCGACCTCCACGGCGAGGCAGCAGGCGTGGTTCATCGTGGCCGCGAGGGGCTGCGCGCCGCCCATCCCCCCGAGGCCCGCGGTGAGGATCCAGCGCCCGCGCCACGAGTCGTCGAAGTGCTGCCGCGCGGCCTCGGCGAAGGTCTCGTAGGTGCCCTGGAGGATCCCCTGCGTGCCGATGTAGATCCAGCTCCCGGCGGTCATCTGGCCGAACATGATCAGCCCCTGGGCTTCGAGCCGGCGGAAGTGCTCCCAGGTCGCCCACTTCGGCACGAGCAGCGAGTTGGCGAGCAGGACCCTCGGCGCGTCCTCGTGCGTGCGGAAGCGCCCGACGGCCTTACCCGACTGGATAAGCAGGGTCTCGTCGCCCCCGAGGTCGCGCAGCTCGCGCACGATCACGTCGAAGGCGGGCCAACTGCGTGCAGCCTTTCCCGTTCCTCCGTACACGACCAGGTCCGCCGGGCGCTCGGCCACCTCGGGGTCGAGGTTGTTCATCAGCATGCGAAGCGCCGCTTCCTGGGGCCATCCCCGGCAGGAGAGCGAGGCGCCGCGGGGCGCGCGGACGATGCGAGAGCCGTTGGGCGAGTCCATGGCCCGAAACGTAGGGGAGGGGCGGCGCGGGCGGCAACCGACGAACGCGTTGACCTGCACAGCACGGCGCGTATGTTCGCGCCCGAGGAGATACCGCGTGAGTTTCCAGGGTTTCAGCGCGTCGGAGTTCGACGCCTACGCGCCCCCAAGGGCCAGCTCCAACGCCTTCAACCGACCGCGCCTGGAAGCGAGGGAGAAGGCCATGGCGCTCGGTCGCGTGATGCAGGCCGACGCCACGGCGCTCGGCGTCGCGCTCGAGCTGCGCGCCAGCGACGAGCACCCCTCGCTCTGGAACAAGCGCTCCGTCACCGCGCAGTGGGTCTTCCTGTGGCGCGACGCCGACGCGCGCCGCGCGCTCGAGGCCCTGCTCGACGACGGCCGTTCGCTCCAGGCCACCCTCAGCGACCCGACGCCCTTCTTCCGCCACGCCTTCCTCGCGCTCCACGTCGACGGCGAGGGGGTCGAGGTCTCGCTCCGCGTCCACGGCGACGCCTGGGTCGACGCGCGCAACCTCCGGGCCCGCTGCGCCTCGCCCGAGGGCCGCGCCGCCCTCGTCGCCGCCCTGCGCGCGCTGCCCGAAGACTTCGTCCTGGGCGTGACCGACGCCGCCCGGGTGTCCGTGCGCGACGTCACCGACGCCACCCTCGACGAGGCCCTGGCCGCGTGGTCGCGCCCCTCGCAGTGGTGGTCCGTCGGCTGGCCGCTCTCCCGCGCGGTGGTGCTCGACCAGGCGGGCGCGCTCGAAGAGCCCATCCTCGCGGCCTTCCGCGCGCTGGTGCCCATCTACCGCCTCGTCGCGTGGTCGCGCGACAACGACCTCATCGCGGTCGACCGCGCGCTCGCCGAGGCCCAGGCCGAGCGTGCCGCCCACGCCCTCGAAGCCGCCGCCCGCGACTCCGAGTGGCAGACCCGACACGACGCCGAGATCGCCCGGCGCCGCGACCTCGCCGCCGTGGAGACCCGCGAGCGCCTCGCGGCGATGGACCGTCCGCGCCCCGCGTTCACCCGCGCCGCAAACGCCGCGTCCGACGCCCGTCCCGCGGCGCACCCCGCGCCCGCCGCGCCGCCTGCCCCCCGGGCGGCACCGCCGGTCGCCCGCGCGGAGGCCCCGGTCGCGAAGATCACTTTACCCGTGGTGGTAAACCCCGAGGCCGCGCTCCAGCCGGGCGTGCGGGTCCAGGTGAAGTCCGGCCCCTTCGCGGGCAAGGTGGGCGCCATCGTCGAGCGCGACGTGCGCGGCGCGAAGGTGTCCTTCGGGCTGCTCTCGGCGCGGGTGAACCTCGCCGACCTCGACGCCCTCCCGACCTGAACCCCCCCTACGCGCTGCCCTCTCCGCTGCCGCCGGCGCCTCCCTCCGGTGGGGCCGGGGGCTTCTTCGTGTGGGTGCTCTTGATGCGGGTGCGGGCCTGCACGTCGGGGCGCACGGTGCCTTCGCCGTTCTCGTCCTCCACGCTCTTGAAGCGCACCTCCATCTTCACCTCGAAGGCGAGGCCCGTGAGCACCTTCTTCATGTCCGAGGCGAAGCTGGTGCTCGTCAGGAAGTCGCGGATCTCCTTGGCGACGACCGAGTAGATCCCCTTCTTGGTCTCGTCGACCTGGTCGAGCAGGGCGTGCGCGACCTCCTTGGGCAGCCGGGTCTTCTCGACGAAGGACCGCACCGTGTCCTCGCTGCGGCTGATGGCGTCGATGCCCGACTCGATGCCCTTCTTGACGAAGCGCTCGAGCAGCCCCGACCGCTCCGGCTCCGACGCTTCGCTCTCGGTCTTCTTCTCGTCCATGGCCCTCCCGCGGCACCCTACGAGCGCGCCGTCCCGGGCGTCAACGGGCGCGCGATGTGTGCTACCGACGCCCCGCCATGCGCGACGTGCTCCTCGTCTCCAAGCCCATCGCCCCCCCGTGGACGGACTCCAACAAGAACCTCGTGCGCGACCTCGCGGGCGCCCTGCGGCGCTACCGCCCGCGGGTGATGGTGCCCGCGGGCGCCTCGCTCCCCGGGGTGGTGTGCGAGCCCGTGTACACCGCCGCGGGCGCCTACGCCCCGAGCCGCCTCGCCAACGCGCGGGTCTTCGCCCGGCTCCTCGCGGGCCCGTCGGTCGACCTCTGGCACTTCTTCTTCGCCCCCAACCCGCTCACCCTCCGCGCCGGCGCCGCTGCCCGCGCGCTCCGCCGCGTCCCCGCGGTGCACACCATCGCGAGCGCGCCCGACGACCTCGAGCGCGTCGCCCCGCTGCTCTTCGCCGACGCCGTCGTCGCCCTCAGCGAACACTCCGCCCGCCGCCTCGCCGCGGCCGGCGTGCGCGCGCGGGTCATCCCCCCGGCGCTCGCGCCGGTGACGGTGTCGTCCGACGCGATGGCCGCCGCGCTCCGGCAGCACGAGCTCGTCGGCCCCTACGCGCTCTACCCGGGCGACCTCGAGCACTCCGACGGGGCCCGCACCTTCATCGAGGCCGCCGCGCTCGACGACGGCGGGCTCACCTGGGTGATCGCCGCCCGCCCGAAGACCGCCCGCGCCCACGAGGCCCTCGCCGCGCTCACGGCGCTCGCCGCCGCGCGCCGGGCGAAGGTGCGCTTCCTCGGGGAGATCGCGGACATCCACGCCGTCGTCGCGGGCGCCGCCGTCACCACCCTCGTCGTCGACACCCTCCACGCCAAGATGGACCTCCCCCTGGTGCTGCTGGAGTCCCTCGCGCTGCGCGTCCCGGTGGTGGTCTCCGCGACCACCGCCGCCGCGGAGATCGTCCCGTCGGGGGGCGCCGAGGCCATCGCTCCGGGCGACCCCGCGGCCCTCCACGCGCAGGTGCGCGCGCTCCTCGACGCGCCCGCGCGCCGGGCGGCGATGGGCGCCGCCGGCGAGCGCTGGGTGGCCGCCACGTGCCACCCCGCGGTGGTGGCCGCCGAGCACGAGCGCCTCTACGACGAGGTGCTGGCGTCGCGGTAGCGCCTCGGAGTTGGGCCTCCGGGCGGGAGGTGTGTTAGAGGCGCCGCATGAGCCGCGACGACGCGACCCGCGCCTATTACGACGACTTCAGCAAGTGGTACGAGCGCGAGCGCGGCCGCGGCTACCATGCCCTCATCGACGACCTGGAGTTCGAGCTGACGGCGCCCTACGCGCGCGGCAAGCGCTGCCTGGAGGTCGGGTGCGGCACCGGGCTCATCCTGGAGCGGGTCGCCGCGGTGGCCAGCGAGGCGGTGGGCATCGACCTGTCGCCGGGGATGCTCGAGAAGGCCCGCGAGCGCGGGCTGACCGTGCAGGAGGCGCCCGCGACGAAGCTCCCCTTCGAGGACGGGCGCTTCGACGTCGTGTACTCCTTCAAGGTGCTGGCGCACGTGCCCGAGATCGAGACGGCGCTGGCCGAGATGGCCCGCGTGTGCGCGCCCGGCGGCACCATCCTCGCGGAGTTCTACAACCCCTACAGCCTGCGCTACCTGGCGAAGACCCTGGGGCCCGCGCAGAAGGTCTCCGAGACCCGCACCGAGGCCGCGGTGTACACCCGCTTCGACGCGCCCGCCCGCATCCGCGCGATGGTGCCCGCGGGCGCCACCCTGGTCGACTTCCACGGCGTGCGGGTGTTCACGCCCACCGCCCGCGCGGTCACGCTGCCGGTGGTGGGGCCGCTGCTGCAGCGGGCCGAGCACCTCGCGCTGCGCTCGCCGCTGGCGCGCCTCGGGGGCTTCCTCGTGGCGGTCCTGCGGCGCGACGGCTGAGGGGCCCGAGCGAACCCTTCTCGGCGCCGCGAGGCATCGCGTACACTCGGGCGCGATGAGTGCTCCCGCGCGAATTCTGGTCGTCGACGACGAAGCCTCGCTGCGCCAGATGATGGACGTCCTGCTCCGGCGCATGGGGCACGAGGTCGAGCAGGCCTCCGGGGTGCGCGATGCGCGCGAGCACCTCGAGGCCGCCACCACGCCCTTCGACCTCGTGGTCACCGACCTGATGATGGCCGACGGCACGGGGCTCGACGTGATCGACCTCGCGCGCGGCATCTCGACGGAGACGCAGGTGCTGGTGGTGACCGCGCATGGCTCGGTGGAGACCGCCGTCGACGCGATGCGCCGCGGCGCCTACTGCTACCTGGAGAAGCCGCTGAGCATGAGCGAGGCCCGCGCGCAGGTGGAGAAGGCCCTCGAGAAGCGCTCGCTCATGAAGGACAACGTCTCGCTGCGGATCATCACGCGCGGGCTCACGCCGGAGGGCGGCAGCGGCTCGCTCATCGGGCGCAGCGGGGCGTTCCAGGCGGCGATGGAGTTCGCCCGGCGCGCGGCGCCCAACCGCGCGAGCGTGCTCATCACGGGCGAGAGCGGCACGGGCAAGGAGCTCTTCGCCCGCGCGATCCACACGGCCAGCGACCGGAGCGCGGGCCCCTTCGTGGTGGTCAACTGCGGCGCGATCCCGGCCGACCTCGTGGAGAGCGAGCTCTTCGGCCACGAGAAGGGCTCGTACACGGGCGCGTCGAGCCGCACGCTCGGGCTCTTCCGCCAGGCCGACGGGGGCACGCTCTTCCTCGACGAGGTCGGCGAGGTGCCGCTGCCGCTCCAGGTGAAGCTCCTGCGGGCGCTCCAGGAGCGCAAGGTGCGCCCCGTCGGCGGCACCGCGGAGATCGCCGTGGACACCCGCATCGTCGCCGCCACCAACCGCGACCTCGCGCAGATGGTGAAGGACAAGGTCTTCCGCGAAGACCTGTACTACCGGCTCAACGTGCTGCGCCTGCACCTGCCGCCGCTGCGCGAGCGCCGCGAAGACCTGCCGGCCCTCATCGAGCACTTCCGCAGCCGCTTCGCCGCGGAGAACGGCCGGGCCTTCGTGAGCTTCTCCCCGGAGGCGCTGCGGCTGATGCTCGCGCACCCGTGGCCGGGCAACGTCCGCGAGCTCGAGAACGCCGTCGAGCGCGCCGTCACGCTCTCCCAGGGCGCCACGGTGATCCGCGACGACCTGCCCCCGGAGCTGCTCGGCTCGGCGGGCATTCCGCGGCCGGGCGACCTGCTGCTGCCCCCGGAGGGCCTCCAGCTCGAGGCGACCCTCGACGACATCGAGCGCAGCCTCATCCGGCAGGCGCTCGACCGCGCGAAGGGCGTCCGGACGCACGCGGCCACGCACCTCGGGCTCACGTTCCGGTCGTTTCGCTATCGCCTGCAGAAGCTCGGGATGGCGGGGGGAGACACCGGACCAGGGGACGCCGACGGGGAGGGCGAGGGCGACGAGCCTCGCACGCGACGCTGAGACACCCACCGCCGGGCCGGCGCTGCGATGCCCCCCCTTCGCGGTGGCGCGGTCCCGGGCTACGATCCCTGCAAGGTCGCCGCACCGCGCGCCGCACCCGGAGGACCCGATGAAGACCACGACTGCCTCTCGACGCCTCGCGCTCCGCTGGGCCAGCGCCGGCATGACCCTGATCGAGCTCATGATGGTGGTCGTGATCATCGGCGTCCTCGCCGGGGTGGGCGCGTTCTCGTACTCGGCATACCTCCGCCGCAGCCGCTCGCAGGAGGCCCGCACGATGCTCGCGTCCATCGCGGCGCGGGAAGACGCGTACCGCGCGGAGTTCTCGACGTACTGCGCGGCCGGCGCGATGGGCACGCCCAACTCCCTCGGCCTCTCCAACGCGTGGCCCACCACCGCCCCGACGAGCGCGCGCGTGCCCTTCCTCACCACCTCGATGCCGCAGGAGTGGCTGCAGCTCGGGTTCCGCCCCACCGGCGACGTGCGCTATCGGTACATCGTGATCGCGGGCACCCCCCCGGTCGCCCCGCCGAGCCCCTACGACACAGGCTTCGCCGCCGCGCCCAACCAGGACCTCTGGTACGTCACCGAGGCCTACGGCAACCTCGACGGTGACGGCGTGATCTCGACCTTCGGTCTCTACTCCGGCAACTCCAACACCCTGCGCATCGTCAACGAGACCGAGTAGGCCCTCCCCGGTCCGAGCGCTCCCGCGGATGCAACGAAGCTCCCTCCCCGTCGTGCTGGTGATGCTCCTGGGCGCGGCCGGGGCGGCGCCCCTGCGCACCAGCCTCAACCGTCACTACGACAGCCACCGCCGGGTGCTCGACACCGCGGAGATACCCACGGTGGGCGTCGCCCGGGTTGCGTCTCTCGGCCACGTCGAGTGGCTCGCCGACGTCCTCTGGATCAACGGCCTGCTCTACTACGGCGAGTCGCTCTCGGCGCGTAACCCGGGCCGCTACGTCGACCGCTACGCCTCGGTGATGATCGCCCTCGACCCGCGCTTCCGTCAGGCCTACCTCTGGGCGGCGGTGGCCCTGATCCTGCGCACGGGCGAGGTGCCCATCGAGGACATCCGACGCGCGGCGCAGTACCTCGAAGGGGGCCTGCGGTTCTTCCCCTCCGACGGCGAGCTGCACCTGCAACGCGGCGCGACGCTGGCCTTCGAGCTCAGCCCCCGGCTGCCCCGCGACAGCGACGAGCGGCGGCAGGCGCGCGCAGCCGCGGCCGAGGATTTCCGCAAGGCCTCGGCCCTCGGCGATGGGCCCGAGTGGATCGCCCTCACGGCGGCGACGCTGCTCACCGAGGCCGGGCGCCCCGACGCCGCGATCGAGACGCTGCGCGACGGCCTCGTGCACGTCGAGAACCCCGCGTTTCGCACGCGCATCCAGCAGCGCCTGGTGGACCTCCTCCGCGCCCACCCGGGCGACGACCCGGGCCTGGCGGGGATGCGCGCGCTCGAAGAGCAGCGGCGCCGGGAGTACGCGTACCTCCCGACGCCGCTGTATCTCTTCGTGGGCCCGCGCGTCGGGCCCTGACGCTCGGGGGCCTACTCGAGGGGGCGGTTGCGGAAGTCCGCGGTGCCGCCCGCGGTGATGGTGACCGAGAAGGTGCCGTGCGCGGCGAGCTCCTCGTTGTTGCACGTCACGCGGTAGCTGCCGGGCGGGAGCGTGAGGCGGCGCGGGGTGTTGAAGGTGGTCCCCTGGCCGGCGACCGTGCAGCTCGACGCGGGCCGGGTGGAGATCAGCAGGACGCCCGTGGCGCCGCCCGCCGACGGGGTCGCCGCGGGAGGCGTGACCGGACGCACCGCCGCCACGGTGGGACGCACCGGGTTGGCGGGGCGCGTCGGGCGCGGCCGCGGGGCCGTGGCAACCGCCGGGGTCGGCGTGGGGGGAGCCGCCGGGGGCACGACCGCCGGAGGCGCGGCCGGCGGGGTGTTGACCGCGACCACCTGGGAGGGATTCGGCCCCGTCGGGGTCTGCGCGACGCTCGGGGGCGCCTCGGGCAACGGCGGGACGGGCAGGGCGGCGGCGGTCGGCTCGGGCTCGAGCTCGACCTGCATCTGGGTGATCTGCGCCTCGCGCACCGGCACGTCCTGCATGAAGGGGCGGAAGCCCGGCTTGCGGACCTCCACCCGATGCAGCCGGCCGGTGGTGAGCTCCGGGACCTCGAAGCGCTGGCCGTTGCCGACGAGCGGCTGGCTGTCGACGAGCACCGCGACGCCGCCGACGTTGGTGGTGATGAGCAGGCCGCCCGCGGGCTCGCCGCGGGTGAGCTTGAGCGCGATGATGACCAGCGCCGCGACCGCGACCACGCCGAGGAGCGCGAGCACCACGACGGAGCTGCCCTCGTTGCGGCGCGGCTCGACCCGCGGGGTCACCGGCTCGGCGGGCGGCCGCGAGAACTTCGGGTCACCGCCGATGCGCCAGGCGTCCTTCGGGGGCGCGCCGTTGGTGCGCGGGGGGACGCTCGGGGTCGGCGGGACGCTCGGGGTCGGCGGAGCGGCCGCGGCCGGGGCCGACACCGCGGGGGCGGAGATCATCGGGCTGGACGACGGGGCGCTGACGACGGGCTGCCCGACGGCCTGGAGCGAGGTGGACGGCAGCGGAGGCGCGGCGACCGCGGAAGCGCTGGCCGGCTGCGACGGGACGGCGGAGCTGCGGCCGGGGAGGGCGGGCAGGGCCGGGAGCACGCCCGTGGTGCGCCCGGCGGCCGAGGCGCGCGCGCCGGAGCTGCGCGGAGCGATGGGCGGCGAGCTGGGGATCTTCATCCCCTCGGGGCGATCGTAGATCTGGGTCGCGAGCTCTTCCTCGTCCCAGTCCATCTCCTGGATTTCGGAGGGTGCCACCGCCGCGAGGGCCGGCGACGAGACCGGCAGCGCCGGCGCAGCAGGCACCGAGCCCGAAGCGGCGACCGGTCGACCGAGGGTGGGCGGCGGCGGCGCGACGGCAGAGCTGCGTGCTCCCGCGGCGACCGCGGCCTGGGCGGCCTGCGCGGCGCCGCCCATGCCCATGACCGTGCCGCGCGGGGCGCGGGGGGGCGGCGGCGGTGGCGGGGGCGTGCCCATGCGAGGCGCCGGGGGAGCGCCCTTGGGCGACCCGTGGGGCGGCGTCGGGGTGGACACCACGGCGGTGCCCTCGAGCTCCTCGAGGTCGTTGGCGCGGCGGGAGTCGAACTTGCGGAACTCGTCGTCGCGGGTGAGCTCGCGCGAGATCTCCTCGGCGAAGATCTTGTGGACGTAGGCGCTGAGGTCCTTGCGGGCGAAGAAATTGCCCGACGTGTACATGAACGACTGGAGGTCGTCGTGCAGGTCCATCGCGCTGCGGTAGCGGTCTTCGGGGTGCTTCGCGAGCGCCTTGAGGACGATGGCCTCGAGCTCGTCGGGGATGCGCTTGTTGTAGGTCGTCGGCGGCATGATCTCGACGTTGCGGACCTTCTCCAGCGTGGAGAAATCCGACTCGCCGACGAAGAGCCGCTCGTTGGTGAGCAGCTCGTACAGGCAGATGCCCACCGCGAACACGTCGCTGCGGCGGTCGACCTGGAGCCCGCGCACCTGCTCCGGGGACATGTACCCGAACTTGCCCTTGAGGATGCCCGCCTGCGTCTTCGAGCTCTTGCTCGCCGCCTTGGCGATGCCGAAGTCGATGAGCTTCACGTCCCCGTCGTAGGAGATCAGGATGTTCTGCGGCGAGACGTCGCGGTGCACGAGCTCGAGGGAGCGACCGGCCGCGTCCTTCTTGTTGTGCGCGTAGTCGAGGCCCTCGCACAGCTTCATGACCATGTAGCAGGCCATCGGAACCATGATCGGCTCCGAGCGCTTCTTCACGCGCTCGAAGATCGCCCGCATGTCCTTGCCGGCGACGTACTCGAGCGCGATGAAGTACGAGTCGCCGACCTTACCGAGCTCGAAGATCTGCGCGATGTTGGGGTGCGTGAGCTGCACCGCGAGCTTCGCCTCGTCGACGAACATCGCGATGAACTCCTGGTCCTCCGCGATGGACGGCAGGATGCGCTTCAACGCCACGAGGCGCTCGAAGCCCGCCTCCCCGAAGGATTTCGCCTTGAACACCTCGGCCATGCCGCCGACGCTGATGCGTTCAAGGAGGTAGTACTTCCCGAACTTGACGGGACTCTTCACCGCGCGACTCTCCTCGGGCCGATCTCCACGCACTGGCAGCGGCGAGTCGGGATCATTGGTTGGAAATGCCACGGGGTTCTACTCGTTCCGTTCGCACCCCGTCAACGACACGAGCGCACCAACGGCCGTTGACGACAGCGCCGTCACGCTGCGGTCGGGTAGTCGCGCGGATCGTTCGGGAGGCACCGGCGCTTGAGACCCCGGCGAGGGGCTGCGTCCTTGGGTCGACGACCCGATGACCCCCCCGATGCCCTCTACCGCGGCGCGCCCGCGTCGGCGCCCGACCGCGGGGGGGTGCTGCTGCCCCAGCCGCGCACCGACACCCGCTGGCCGCCGGTGAGGTTGATCTGCACCCCGCCGTCGCCGGTCTGCCGGTAGCGCACCCGGCGGTGCTGCGCGTCGTGCCACACCCGCACGGGCACCGGGCGCACCTCCGGAAACACCCGCTCTGCGCCGCCCCCGGAGCGCAGCACCAGGTCGAAGCGGGCCACGGCGTCCGGCGCGATGGTGGCCCCGAGGGCATCCCGGGAGGTCTCGGTGCTGACGGTCACCCCGGGCGCGAGGGCGATGGGCGTCCCGGTGCAGTCCGCCAGCTGTAGCGCCGCCGCCAGGAGGTCGGGCATCGGCCGGTCGGCCACCGCCAGCACGAGGAATCCGTCGCGATCGACGCAGGCCCCGCGGGTCGCGCTCGACCCTGCGCCGAGCGGCGCGCCCTCGAAGCCGTCGCCCTCGGTCGCGTCGATCCAGCGCCCGCCCGCCTGCGCGTCCCAGCGGATGCGCGGGCCCTCCGAGGCGCCCGGCGCGAGCACCGACGCCACGCGGCCCGCCGCCCCCACGGCGCCCGGCTGCACCCGCCGCGGGTCGACCCTCAGGAGGTTCACCCACCGATCGGGGTGACCGGCGTCGGGTCGGATGCGGGTCCGCGCCAGAGGCCACGGGAAGGGCGCGTGGGAGAGCCCGTCGATGGTCCAGCGCCCTTCGCCGGCGACCGGCGGCGAGGCGGGCGTGCGCATCGGCGCCCCCGGGAGCACGGGCCGGAGCATCAGGTAGAAGAAGTCTCGCGGGTCGCGCTTGATGTACCGGGGAAAGCCCAGCGGGTGCATCCCGCGCACCATGCGCCGCGTGCGGTACTCGAAGCCCGGGGCGCCCGGCACCGGGCCCTGCGCCGCGGACTCGCGGGAGAGGTTGCGCGGCAGCGGCGGCAGCGTCCCGGTCGGACCGACGCGGTAGAACTCGAAGCCCGTGTTGGCGCCGTTCATGTCGAGGTGCAGGCCGTAGGAGCAGCGCGCCGAGAGCATCGCCTCGCCGAGCGACACCTCCGTGAGCCCGTTGCCCCAGAAGAACGCGACGTGCCCCTCGGTGGTCGAGCAGAGTCCCGTCCGCGCGGTGTGCGTCTCGCCCGGCGGACCACCGGGCGCGGTGCCGCCCCAGAACGAGCGACGGTACGGGTTGAGCACCCCGTCCTCCACCAGGGGCGTGAGGTTCTGCCGGAACTCCAGCACCTCCGAGGGGATGGTCGCCAGGTCCGGGGGCCATGAGCCGAAGCCCGTGCGCCCGCCCTCCAGCGAGACGATGCTCGCCCCCCAGGGCTTCGGCGGCAGGAAGAGCGTGCCCTCCGCGAACACCCCCCACTCGCCGTGCAGGGCCTGGAAGCCGCCGTTGAAGCCGGCCACGAGGCGACCCATGGTGCGCGGGTCGCGCGGCACCGACCCGCTGCCGGTCTCGCCCGTCGCGCCCATGGGCTCCTGCGAGCCGGGCACCACGTGGAGCTCGACCTGCCGGGCGTCCCAGAGGGTCACGTACACCCGGGTGTCGGGCCGCTCCGGGTCCGTGCGGATGAACGACTGCGCGAACGCGGGCGGCGCCCCGGGGTTTCCGCCGACGAAGGGGTCGTCGCGCTGGATGAGCGACCACTCGCCCTCGTGCGCAAGCGCGGGCCGCAGTCGCGCGGTCATCGGCGCAGGCGGCCAGTCCTCGACCGGGCCGTCGACGTCCCGGGGCGGTCCGGAGCGCAGCACGTCCGCCAGGTCTTCCGCAGCGTCGGCCTGCGACGTGTCTTCCGCGATGCGCACGCGCGCTCGGGCCACCTCGTGCTGGAGCCCGAAGGCGATGCGCTCGGCCCACGCGATGGGGGCGCCGCCGATCCATGGCACGGCGCGCACCGTGTCCACGATCCAGGTCACCCAACCCGTGGTGCCCGCGAGCCGCGGGCGCTCGCGCAGGCTCTCGGCGCCCGCGAGGACGGCCCGCGTCGGCGCGTCGACCACCAGCGAGCGCCCGCCCGCGTCGGCCACGAGGCGCTCGGCGTCCCAGCGCAGCGCGAGCGAGCGCACGGGCCGGGCGAGGTCGAATCGGTAGAGCCCGTAGCCCTGCCAGCGCCCGGTGCTCTGACGCCGCGACACCGCCCCCCGCAGCCGCGCCCCGCGATCGCCGCTCGACGTGAGGGCCTCCGGGGCGCCCTGCAGGTCGATGACCGTGAAGGCGACCACCTCGTCGCCCACGCGGGTCCAGTACGCCGCCCAGCGGCCCCGCGCGGTGAGGCCGCCCTCCCGTGCGCCGGGCGAGCGGGTGAGGTTCGACACCCCCTGCACCGAGAGCACCCGCCGCCGGTGGTCGGTGCGCGCGGACACTGCCAGCACGTCGACGTTCTCGTCGCCGGCCCGCGCCAGCACCAGCGCCACGCTCTCGCCCAGCGGCGTGCGGGAGACCCACAGGGGATCGCCCACCTCGCGGATACCTCGTCGGGTAAGCGCGGCCCGCAGGTCGGCCGGCCCCGGCGAGGCGAGCACCAGCACCCCGCCGACTCCGGCGCCGAGCGCCCACGCGAGCGCGGTCGGCGCCCAGCTCGGGGCACGTCGCAGGGAGGCCTTGGGGTGGTGGGGCAGGCGCATCGGGCAGGTGAGGGGCGTCGGGGGGGCACGACCCCCGCAGGGTCTCTACCGCCAACCGACGCTCCCACGCAAAGCCGACCTTCGGCGGGGCGGAGCCATCCCTTGATCGCGCGCGCTGCCTCGTTCTAGAACCACCCCCTCCGCCGTCTGGCTGTATCCCCTCCGGAGCCCTACCGATGCACCATCTCCCCCGGCTCAGCGCCGTGTCCGTCTGCCTCGCGGCGATCGCGACCCTGTCGCCCGCGTCCGCGCAGCGCCGGCCGCCCGCGCCTGCCAACGCCGCCTCCGCTCGCCCGCTCACGCTCCGCGAGGCCACCCAGCGGCTGCAGTCCGCCGACCCCGACGAGATCACCGAGGGGGTCGACGCGCTCACCCGCATCGGCACCGCCGAGGCCGTGGCCCCGATGGTCACCCTCGTCCGAAGCGGCCTCCCGGACGAGCTGCTCGACCTCGTGGTCACCAAGCTGGGCATCCTTGGCCGCCCGGAGGCCATCGAAGAGCTCGGCTCGCTGCTGCACCACCGCCGGCCCGCCGTGCGGCTCCGCGCGGTGACCGCCCTCAGCCAGATTCGCGACGACCGCAGCCGGCCCCTCATCGAGTCGGGCCTTCGTGACTCCAACGCCGGCGTGCGCGCCGAGGCCGCCCGCGCGCTCGGCCGCATCAACGCCCGCCCCTCGCTCGCGCTCCTACAGCGGGCCTTCGAGCGCAACATCCCCGAGGCCGCGGAGTCCATCGGCGCGCTCGGCGACGCCGCGGCCGCCGACCGGCTGCTCGAGTCCGTCGGGCGCGCGCCCCTCTCGGTGCTGCTCCCCGGGTTCCGCCGCTTCCTCGACCGGCGCGACCTCACCGACCCCGTGAAGCTCCGCATCGTCGAGCAGCTCGTCTCCCGCTCGCCCACCACCCAGGTGAAGGCCTTCCTCCAGGAGTGGGTGCGCGAACTCCCCCCCGCCGACCGGTCGCGCGCCCGCGCCCGCGCCGAGCTTGCGATCCGCCAGATCAACGACGCCCCCGGAGCCCCCCGATGAACCGCCGCGCCCTCGCGCTCTCCGCCCTGGTCTCCGCCGGCCTCGTCGGCTGCATGCCCTCCATCCGCACCACCACGGCGTTCTCGTCGCGCTTCGGTGACAACAACCGCGGTCGCCTCGGCGAGGCCGCCGCCGCGGCCGGGGTCGCCGCCGTCGCCGATCGCCCGCGCAACGCCCTCGGCCGGCCGCTGATCGCGACGGTCATCCAGGGGGAGGGGCGCGCGGTCGCCGTGTACGACGCCCAGTCGGGCCAGGCCCTCTGGTCGCGCCCCATGGCGGCCTCCAGCACGCCCGAGATCCTCGGCGACGCCCTGGTCGTCGAGGTCGGGTCGAGCACGAAGATCCTCGACCTTGCGACCGGCGCCGAGCGCGGCCACGTCGATCACAACGGCCTGGAGTTCGCAGGCGCCGACCGCGACGGCGACACCATCGTGATGTCCTTCTCTGCGGGGCTCACCGGCGGCGGCCGGCGCGCGGGTCGTGTCGAGGCCGTCGACGCCCGCAGCGGCAGCCAGCGGTGGACCCACGAGGTCGGCGGCATCCTCGGCCGCCCGGCCGCCCGCGGCGGCCTCGCCTTCGTGCCGTGGGACCGTCAGAGCATCGCCGTGCTCGACCTGGGCAGCGGCGTCGAGCGCGCCCGCCTGCGCTCCACCGACGACGTGCTGTCGTGGGTGTTCGCCTCGCCGCAGGGCGTCTTCTACGGCGGCCGCGGTATCTACCGCCTCAACGCCGACAGCGCCTCGGGCACCCGCGCGGGCAGCCAGTTTCTCGCCAACCCCTTCGAGGGCATCCCCGGCGACCCGCTGATCTACCGCGACGCCTTCCTGCCCACCACCGGCACCCGCACGGCGCGCGACCGCATCCGCTTCACCTTCATGCCCGGGGCGACGGCCGAGGGCGGGCGCCTCGCAGTGCAGGGCGACACCATCTTCGCGGCCTACTACCACGACGTGCTCGCGGTCGACGCCAGCACCGGGGCCGTGCGCTGGGCCATCCGGCTCGACGAGGACGTCGAGGCCATGGAGCTCACCCCGACGGGTCTCTTCGTGGTCGCGGCCGGCGGACGCGTGCGCGGCATCGACCCGGCGACGGGCGCGGTCGGCGTGGTGTCGCAGCTCAACGCCCAGGTCGGCGCCATCGCGCTCGACGTGGGCGGGCTCAGCCTCCCGGCCGAGCGGGTGGCCCCGGAGGGCACCGCGCGCGAGCAGCTGGTGTCGCTCATCCGCGACCCCGACAACCGCCTGGTGCCGTTCCGGTCGTTCCTCGTGACGCGCCTCGCGCGCCTCGAGGACGAAGAGGTCACGCACGACCTGCTCGACCTCTACACGCAGCGCTCCATCCCCGTGCAGCTGCGGCAGAGCATCGCGACGGCGCTGCAGTCCCGCCGCACCGGCGCGCGCTTCCTCGTCGCCGCCCTCGAGGAGCACTTCGACTACCTCGAGAACCACTCCGCCCCGCCGTTGCAGGTCATCGCTCCGACGCTCGTGGCGATGAACGCGCGCGAGGCCGTGCCCGGCCTCACCGCCCACCTCCTCGACCACGAGACCCCGATCGAGGCGCTCCCGGACGTCATCAACGCCATCGGGGCGCTCGGCGAGGGCAGCTCGGTGCCCGTCTTCCAGCGCTGGGTGCAGCTCTACCGCTCGGACAGCACCTTCCGCGGCGCCGAGCGCGCGGTCGCGCTCAACACCGCCATCGAGGCCATCTTCCGCCACGGCGACGCCGCGGCGCGCGCGTGGCTCCAGCAGCTCGCCGACGACACCCGGGTCAACCCCGTGCCGCGGGCGCACGTCGCAGAGCTTCAGCAGCGCGACGCGAGGGAGATCCAGCAGCGCGAGACCCAGCAGTCGGAGAGCGAGCGCCAGGCGGCGCTCCAGGCCGAGGTCAACCGCCTGCACGAACTCCAGGCGGCGGTGCCGTCGACCCTCACCGACGCGGCCTTCGACGAGGCGTGGAACGCCCACCTCGACGAGGTGCGCGAGTGCGCCCAGGGGGCGGTGAGCCGCAACCCCGCGCTCAACCAGATCCGCGTGGTGGTCACGCTGCGCAGCGAGCTCCCGCGCCGGCTGATGGACGCCAACCCCCCGGCGCGCACGGCCGGGGCAGACGGTGTGACGCACCCGACCACCTCCGAGGAGGCGCTCACCTGGACGGGCGCCCAGATGGCAGCCCTCACGGCGCAGCGCGCCCGGGTGCGCCTCGCGACCTACGCCCCCGGCGACGCCGAGCTCCGCTCGTGCATGGACCGGGTGGTCCTGCCCCTGGAGTTCCCGGTGTTCCGCGAGATGCGACAGGAGTTCCGTCGGGTGATCGACACCCGGGCGGCGCGGGCCCAGGGCGGGGGCGAGACCATCAACGGCCTCGGCCTCGACGCCCAGGGGCGCGAGCTCCCCTGGTGGCTGGTCTCTGCGCCGACGCTCGAGGTCGAAAACCCGCCGCCGCCGAGCGCGACGCGGCCCGGCACCCCTGCGACCACCGTTCGACCCGGCGCCCCCACGGCTCCGGGTACGCCCACGGCTCCGGGTACTCCCGCGGCTCCGGGTACGCCCACGGCTCCCGGCACGCCGCCCGCGCCTGGCACGCCGGCGCAGCGGCCGTGGTGGGAGGAGTGATCGAAAACCCCGTCGTCCGACGGGGTTGTCCGGTGGTGTACTTTGGCCTTGCCGCCCTGTCGGGGGTGGGGCTATGAGACGGTCCCGCGTGCGATCGCGCACCGCTCCCGAGGAGGGCGTCTGTGAAGGAACTTGTCCGTTATCTGCTCGAGAACATCCAGCTCGACTTTCAGGGCGACATCGACATCGACACCGTTCGCGACTTTCTTCGGAAGGACGACAACCACGAGTCGCGTCAGCTCCTGCAGAAGCTCAACCAGGACGGGTCGGTCGACGACCTCCTGCTGACCCTTGCCGACGTGCTCAAGCCGATGATCACCCGCGGCATCACCGATCAGGTGGTGCGCGAGCAGATCAACGAATACGCCGATTCCTGACCGGGCTCCTCCCGCTCCTCGGCGCGTGCGACGCGCTGCCCTCCGACACCCCCCAGGCTGACACCCTCCGCGTGGTCGAGACCACGCCCGACGCCCCCGACGGCGGCCGCGGATCACACCCGATCGGCCCGCCGCTACGGGTTCGCTTCGACCGCCTGCTCGCGCCATCCACCATCGACCGCGCCCAGCTCCGCGTCACCACCGGCGGCCTCCAGGCCTTTGGGGGTCTCCGCTACGACATGGTGCGCCGCGAGCTCAGCCTCTACCCCAACCCCAACGACCTCCGCCCGGGCCTGGAGTACGTGCTCACCGTCGACGTCGGCCTGCGCGGATGGGACGGCAGCGCGCTCGCCGCCCCCGTGGTCGTCCGCTTTCGCCCGACCGTGCGCGAGGCGGTCGAGCCGGACGCCCGGCCCTCGCTGCGCCGCGACGTCGCCCCGCTGCTCCTGGCGACCTGTGCTGGCGCCGGCTGTCACGGCGAGGTCGATCCCGCGATGGGGCTCGACCTGTCGTCGCCGCGGGCGATCCGTGTCTCCTGCCTCGGGGTGATGGCCCGCCAGCGAGGCGACCGCGCGGCGCTCGAGATGCTCGACCCGCGCTGGTCGGCGCTGCCCCGCATCGACCCGGGGATCACCTCGGGGCAGGGCCGTCCGGAGTACAGCTACCTGGTCTACAAGCTCCTCGGCGAGGGGCCCATCTGGGGTGCGCGCATGCCCCTCGGGCGGGCGCCGCTCAGCGACGCGCAGACCCGCCTCGTGGTCGACTGGGTCACCGCTGGCGCCCCAGACAATTGAGCGCCTTGACACCCTCGCGAGGCGCAACGTAGAGCCCTCCGTCATGGCTCGTCCTCGTCTCGCATGGTGCGTCGTACTGGTCCTTTCGGGGCTCGGCCTCGGAGCGAGTTGCCGCAACAACCGCGTCGCCCCCACCCCCGACGGCGCCGCCCGCGCCCCCGGCGCCGACGCATCGCGCCCCGCTGCTCCTGCGGCCCGCGAGGGCGACGTCACGGCCATCCCCGGCATCGACCTCGCCGACCTCAGCAGCAACGAGCGCGAGAGCTTCTGGACGCTCGCCAACGAGGAGCTCTCCACCTGCGGCGACCCCTACTCCCTCGCGGTGTGCGCGCGCGATCGCCGGCCCTGCCGCACGTGTCAGCCCGCGCTGCGCTTCCTCGCCCGCATGGTGCGCGACGGCCGCAGCCGCGACGACGCCTCCGAGCAGCTCCGGCTCCGCTACAACCCCGCCAACGCGGCGCAGGTCAACACCACCGGCGCGCCCTCGCACGGCCCCGACGACGCGCCCATCACCCTCGTCGAGTTCAGCGACTACGAGTGCCCCCACTGCGCGCACGCGATCCCGATCATCCGGCAGGTCGAGCACGACTTCCCCGGGCGCATCCGCGTGGTGCACATGAACTTCCCGTTGAGCGGGCACACCCACGCGATGGCCGCGGCGCGCGCGGCGCTCGCGGCGGGGCGCCAGGGGAAGTTCTGGGAGATGCACGAGCTGCTCTTCACCAATCAGCGCTCGCTCGAGACCGCAGACCTCAACCGCTACGCGCAGCAGCTCGGCCTCGACATGGCGCGCTTCCGCACCGACAGCGCCTCGCCCGAGGTGGAGGCCGCCATCCAGGCCACCCGCCGCGAGGGCGAGCGGCTGGAGATCAGCGGCACGCCGACCATCTTCATCAACGGTCGCCGCTACGAGCTTCCCATCGAGCGCCCGATGCTGCGCGACTGGATCCAGGAAGACCTGGACGCCGCCGCGCACTGAGCGCGCGAGCGCCCGATCGGGTCGGTCTCCGATCGGGCCGTGGGCTCAGCGCCGACGGGCGCCAGGCTTCTGGGGGGCTTCCTTCTTGTCGGCGAGCTCGGTCGTGGTCGGCCGCGCCGAGTGGTGCGCGAGCGCCTCGGCGAGCTGGCCCGAGATGTAAGTCACGGCGTCGAGCTCGTCGGCCTCGAAGGCGGGCGATCCAGGCAGCCGCGCGATCTGCACCAGCGCGAAGAGCCGCTCGTGGAACATCGCCGGCACGTACATCGCCGGCCCTCCCTCGCAGCCCGGGTCGGCCCGGTCGTCACCCTTCGACTCGGCGACGTTCACGCCCCGCTTCGAGCGCGTCGCGAGGCCGTACGCCCCGGCCTTGGCGCGCACCCGCTGCTCCATCCGGCCGGTGTTCGCCTCGCCCTGCACCACGAACTCGTCGCGGTTGATGTCGTAGCTGAACACCAGCACGGCGTCGCAGCGGAGGTTCTGCGTGACTATCCCCGCGACGCAGGCGCAGACCTCCGCGGCGGTGTGCTGGAACGACAGCTCCATCACCGAGTCGAAGAGGTCGCTGAGGAGGTCGGGGCCCCGGCGACCGCCCTGAAACCGCTGGCGGTCGGCCGCGACGACGGGCGCCTCGGCAGCGGGCACGGCGACGGCCCCGGCGCTCGGCTCGACGACCGGGAGCGAGGGCTGCGACTCCCGGCGCCCGCGGCGCTTCTTGCGTCGCCCGCCCTGCTCGGCGCTCGTGGCGCCCGGGGCATCGCTGGAGGCAGCCTCGTGCTCCCCGGAGCCCGCGTCCGCATCCTCCGTCGGGGTCACCGCGACCGGTGCAGCAGCACTCTCCGTACCCGTCGAGGCACTCTCCGCCGGTGCGTCGGCGACGATCGCTGCGACCGCCGGGGTGGCCGCCACCGGGGGCACGACAGGCGCCTCGGGCTGGGCCGCCGGAACGTCCGCAGCGGGGGCAGGCGTCGCCTCGGCGACGGCGTCCGTGACCGTGGGCGCCGCCTCGGCGACGACCGCCGCCGGGGCCGACTCGACAGCCGCGACCGCGGGCACGGCTTCAGCGACCACGACCGGTGGCGCCGCCTCGGGAGCAGCCGCGGCAACCGCCGCCACAGGTGCCTCGATCGCGGGGGCCTCGACCGCGGGTGCCTCGACTGCGGGGGCCTCGACCGGCGTGGGCGCAGCCTCGGTCACCGGCGCGGCGACGGAGGGCGCTGCCGCCACGGGCTCTTCGGCGGCGGGCTCGGGAGCGGCAGGCGACACGGGTGCCTCGACCACGGCGGGCACACTGTCGGTCGCCACGATCGGGGCGGCAGCGACGGGCTCGGGCGTCGTCGTCGTCGTCGCAGGCTCCGCTGCGGCGACCGGCGCGTCGACGACGGTGGCGACCGGCGGCTCGACCCCGGCGCCTGCCCCGTTCGGCACCGTGGTGCTGACCGGTGTCGGTGCGGCGATGGGCGGCAGCGCCGGCCGCACCTGAAGCTCGGGGACGTCGCTGCGCCAGTCCTTCCAGCGGAGCACCACGAGCGGCGACTCCGTAGGCCGATGCGAAAACACGTGATCGAACACGGCGACGGTGACGTAGCGACCACGGGGCCGCGTCGCGAGCGCGCGCTTCAGCGCGGTGAGGGAGTGCCGGGCGAGGGCCTCGGCCTGGGCCACGGAGGTGCCTGACGCCACCGTGAGCACCCGCTCGCGGTAGGTGAGCGGGTTCGTCGCACTCGGGTCCTGATCGCGCTCGAACAGAAGCGACGAGGAGACCAGCGCGGCGTCGTGGCTACCGTTGGCGGCCGCCGGTTCGACGACCTCATGGTTCGTCGCAGGCGGGGGAGCGGGCTCGGGCGTCGGCGCCGGAGTTGCGCTCGGGGCGACGAAGATGGGGAGGTCGACGACGGTCGCACCCAGGTCGAGCGGGACCGCAACGGGCGCGGGCGCTGGCGCCTCCGCGGGCTTCTCGGCGACCACGGGCGCAGGCTCGGCAGGCTTCTCGGCGACCACGGGAGTGGGCTCGGCAGGCTTCTCGGCGACCACGGGCGCGGGCGGGGGCTCCGCGGGTCGCTCGGGCACGATGGCCGGGGCCGCAGGCTCGGGGGCCTTCTCGGCAGGCTTCTCGGCGACGACCGCGGGAACAGACGAGGTGACCACCGTACCCGACAGCGCGGACGGGACGTCGATGTCGGGCACCGGGTCGGCGGCGATGGCGGGCGTCGGTGGGGTGCTGCTCCGCGGGGGCATTGCCACGGAGGTGCCGGGCGGCGGGGCCACGGAGAAAGACCCGGAGCTGCTGGCGGGGGCGGGGGCCCGCGAGGGGCGACCGCTCGCCGCCGGGGGAATGGTCACGCCGCGGAGCACCGGCGACGCTGCGTCGGCAGCGGGGGCAGCGGGCGCGTCGCCTCCAGGGACGAGGGAGGCGCGGTAGGGCCGCACCGTGTAGCGCTCGTTGGCCTCGAGGTCGTTGACGCGGACGACGCCCTCGTTCTCGAACTCGCAACGGAACTTCCGGATCGAGACACCACCTCGGGCGCTACTCAGCGCGCCAGCCCAGGAGTCTGATTCGACGGTCACTGTGGCGGCAGTGCCGCCGGATGGCGCGGGGAGCTCGACGACCCATCGCATGGTGGAATTGGCCTTCCGGACAGCTGTTTGCGGGGAGTAACAGAACGCCGCTCGCCGCGTCAAGGCAGAGCACAGTACCCTGCGCGCGTGCGGATCGCGCTGGTCAGTCAAGCACAGCCCGCGGAGGCGTTGGAGATTCTTCGCGACCTCGGGTGTCGTCCCGTGGAGCACGCTCCGACCGATGACCCGGTCGAGATCGCGCACGACGGCGACGCCGTCCTGGTCGAGTGCGGCGCCGACGTCGACCCGATGCGCGCGCTGCTCTTCCGCCTGCGCCGCGCGGGCGCGGCCTCGGTGCTGCTCGCAGTCCGCAGCGAGCAGGTGCTGCGCGTCGACCCCGGCTGGCCCTTCGACGACCTCACCCTCCAGCCGTACGTCCCGCCGGAGCTGTACCTCCGGCTGCGCGTGCTGGAGTGGCGCCGGCGCGACGCGCCCAACGACCTGCGCATCGAGGTGGGCGCGATGAGCGTCGACCTCGGCGCGCGCGCGGTCGACCTCGGCGGCGACCGGGTGCCGCTCTCGCCGCAGGAGTTCGCCCTGCTCGCGTACCTCACGCGCTTCCGTGGTCGGGCGGTCTCGCGCGAGGTGCTGCTGCGCGACGTCTGGGGCCTCCGCTCGGTCGAGACCCGCACCGTCGACGTGCACATCCGCAAGCTGCGCCAGAAGCTCGGCGAAGCCGTCAACATCGACACCGTGCGCGGCGTGGGCTACCGCCTCGATGCCATGCAGAAGGACCCCCGGCGATGAGCCCGATCACCCTGAGCGTCTCCGTCGGCTGCCCCTGCGGCATCGGCCCCGAGGTGACCGCGGCGGCCCTCGGCGCGGCCTGCGAGCGGCACCCCGACGTGGCCTTCGTGGTGCACGGCGACGAGGGCGCCCTGGCCGACGCTGGCGCCCTCCGCGGCGTGCGCTGGGAGGCGCTCCCCCGCGTACGAATCGTCCCCACCTCGCAGCTCTCGGCGGACGACCGTCGGCCCGGCCCGTCCTCCCTGGCCGCAGGTCGAGCGCAGCTCGTCGCCCTCGACGCCGCGCTCGACCTGGTGCTCGCGGGCACCGCTGACGCGCTGGTCACCGGGCCCATCGACAAGGCCGCGGTCACCCGCGCCGGGACGCCCTTCCTCGGGCACACCGAGCACCTCGCGGCGCGCTGCGGCGTGGCGCGGGTGGTGATGATGTTCGCCGGCCCGCGGCTCCGCACGTCGCTGGTCACCACGCACCGTCCCATCGCGCGCCTCTCCGCCGAGCTCACCCCCGACGCCGTCCGGGAGACCGTGCTCATCACCGCCCACGCGCTGACGTCCTCCTTCGGCATCCCGTCGCCCCGCATCGTGGTGTGCGGGCTCAACCCCCACGCCGGGGAGCACGGGCTCATCGGGCGCGAGGAGCTCGACGTCATCGCCCCCGCGGTCGAGGCCGCCCGCGCGGCGCTCGGCGACGGCGTCGAGCTGGTCGGGCCCATCGGCGCCGAGTCGGCCTACCGCAACGCGAAGGACGGGCGCTTCGACGCCGTGGTGGCGATGTTCCACGACCAGGCCACCATCGCCTCGAAGCTGCTGGATTTCGGCGACGCGGTGAACGTCACGCTGGGCCTGCCGATCATCCGCACCAGCGTCGACCACGGCACCGGCGCCGACATCGCGGGCCGCGGTGTGGCCGACCCGGGCGGCATGGCCGCGGCCATCGAGCTGGCGATCGCGCTCGCCCGCCGACGCCCGACGCGGGGCTGAGCGCGGCCAATGGCGTCGATCACCGTCCGCGGGGCGCGCACGCACAACCTCCAGAACGTCACGGTGGAGATCCCCCGCGACGCGCTGGTGGTCATCACCGGGCCGTCGGGCTCGGGCAAGAGCTCCCTGGCCTTCTCCACGCTCCACGCCGAGGGGCAACGCCGGTACATCGAGGCCCTCGGGGTCGCCGCGCGCCGATCCGTCGGGCGCCTCCCGCGGCCGCCGGTCGACGCCATCGACGGGCTCACGCCCACCGTCGCCGTCGCGCAGTCTCCGCCCCCCGCCACCGCCCGCGCCACCGTCGGGACCATCACGGAGATCGACGACCACCTCCGGCTCCTGATGGCGCGCGTCGGGCGGGCGCGCTGCCCCAACTGCGGCGCGGAGGTGCGCGCGACCCACCCCGCGGAGATCGTCGCCGAGGTGATGGCCCTGGGGGAGGGGAGGCGCCTGAGCGTCCAGGCCCCGGTGGTGCGCGGCGCGCCGGGAGATCACCGCGCCTCGTGGCTCGCGTGGCGCAAGGAGGGCTTCGTGCGCGCGCGGGTCGATGGCGTCGATCACGACCTCGGCGACGACCTGACGCTCGACCCCGCGCGGCCGCACGACATCGACCTCGTCATCGACCGCGTGGTGGTGAAGGACGGGGCGCGCAGCCGCATCCAGGAGGCGGTCGAGCTCGCGATGCGCCACGCGGGCGGCGTCGTGCGCCTCGTGCCCGTGGAGGGCTCCCCCTGGCTGCGGAGCGACCGCTTCGTGTGCGTCGGCTGCGGGACGGCGCTCCCGTCGCCCGAGCCCGCGCTCTTCTCCTTCAACAGCGTGAAGGGCGCGTGCCCCGAGTGCCGCGGCCTCGGGACCCTGCGGCTCTCGCGCGAGAGCGAGGTCGCGGTCGATCGCACGCGCTCGATCCGGGGCGGTGCGCTGTCGGCGCTGCTCGGCAAGAAGCTCCCCGAGGCATGGAGCGCCCTCGCGGTGGCGGCGGGCGTCGACCTCGAACGCCCGTGGGAAGAGCTCCCGCCCGAGTCGCGGGAGTGGGTGCTGCTCGGCGACGACGACTCGCCCGGCCTGCTCGACGCGTCCGCGGGTAGGACGGCCGCGAAGGCCCGGGACGACGCCGACGAGGCCGTGGCCGACCTGCGCTGGGAGGAGACCGTGCCGTGCCGGCGGTGCGGCGGGCAGCGGCTGCGACCCGAGGCCCTGGCCTTCTCCATCGAGGGCCGCTCCATCGCCGCGATCGCTGCGCTGCCGGTGGGTTCGCTGGAGGGGTTCCTGCGCGGGCTGGTCTTCACCGGGGCGCTGGCGCCGGTCGCCGACGCGCTGCGTGTCGAGGCGCTCGGTCGGCTCGGGTACCTCGAGCGCGCGGGCCTCGACTACCTCTCCCTCGACCGCCCGGCGCGCACGCTCTCCCACGGGGAGTTCCAGCGCGCGCGGCTGGCGGCGCAGCTCGGCGGCGGCCTGAGCGGGGTGACGTACATCCTCGACGAGCCCACCCTCGGGCTGCACCCGCGCGACGCTGATCGGCTGATGACGGCCATCCGCGACCTCCTCGCGCGCGGCAACGCCGTGGTGCTCGTCGAGCACGACCTCGACGTGATCGCCGCCTCGGACCACGTCATCGACCTCGGACCAGGCGCAGGCGCGCGCGGTGGACGGGTCGTCGCCGAGGGGGCGCCGCATACCCTGCCGGGTAATCCCGGGAGCGTGACGGGCCCGTGGATGACCGCCGCCACCCGCCCGCTGCGGCCTCGCCCGCCCCACACGCCCTCCGGTGCGATGACCCTCCGCGGGGCCTCGCTCCACACCCTGAAGGACGTCTCCGTCGAGATCCCGCTCGGGTGCCTCACGGTCGTGACCGGGGTGTCCGGGAGCGGGAAGAGTTCAATGATCCTGGGCACCCTGGCCCCATGGCTGCGATCGAAGGTTGATGGGACGCCGCCCCCCACGGTGCCCCTCCGAGCCCTCGAGGGGACCGCGGCCGTAGAGCGTGTGGTCATCGTCGATGCCCGACCGCTCGGTCGCACCCCGCGCTCGGTGCCCGCGTCGGCGGTGGGGCTCCTGGGTGAGCTACGCACCCTCTTCGCGGCGATGCCCGAGGCCAAGGCCCGCGGGTTCAACGCTGCGCGCTTCAGCTTCAACCTGAAGGGCGGGCGCTGCGAGCGCTGCCAGGGCGCCGGGGTGATCCGCGTGGGGATGGACTTCCTCCCCGACGTGTCGCTGCCCTGCGACCTCTGCGACGGCGCACGCTACGAGCCCGAGACCCTCCAGGTGAAGTTCCGGGGCTGGTCCATCGCGGACGTGCTCGGGATGACCGTCGACGAGGCCATCCCGGTGCTGGAGGCGATCCCCAAGCTGCGCGACCCGCTGCTGGGGCTGCGAAACGTGGGCCTCGGGTACCTGCGCCTCGGCCAGCCCGTGACCACCCTCTCGGGCGGCGAGGCGCAGCGGGTGCGCCTGGCGACGGAGCTGTCCCGGCGCGGCCGGCTGCGCACCGTGTACCTGCTCGACGAGCCCACCGCCGGCCTCCACGCGAGCGATGTCGACGTGCTGCTCGCGCTGCTCGAAGGGCTCGTCGCGGACGGCAACACGGTGGTCTGCGTGGAGCACCACCTCGACGTGATCGCGCGGGCCGACCACGTGATCGAGCTCGGGCCCGGCGGCGGGGACGCGGGCGGGCGGGTGGTGGCCGCGGCGACCCCCGCGGCGCTCGCGGCGATGGACACCCCGACGGCGCCCTTCCTCGCGCGGCGCATGGGGATCGCGCGCGGCGCTTGACCCCGTGCGCCTCGTGTCGGTAGACCCTCGTTCCATCATGACGGACCGAAAGGCGCGGATTCTCGTAGCGAAGCCAGGGCTCGACGGTCACGACCGGGGCGCGAAGGTCGTCGCGCGGGCGCTGCGCGACGCGGGCTTCGAGGTGATCTACACCGGCCTCCACCAGACGCCGGAGATGATCGCCGCGGCCGCCGTGCAGGAAGACGTCGACGCGGTCGGGCTGTCGATCATGTCCGGCGCCCACAACACGCTCTTCCCGGCGGTCATCACGGCCCTGCGAAGCCGCGGCGCCGACGACATCCAGGTCTTCGGCGGCGGGATCATCCCCGACGAGGACTTCGAGCGCCTCGCGAAGGCCGGCGTGTCCAAGGTCTTCACGCCGGGCGCCACGCTGGGCGAAATCGTCGCCTGGGTGCACGACTCGGTGAAGCCCCGCAACGCCGCCTGAGCCTCCCGACCGGTCCGCGCGCCCGCGCGGAGCATCCCATCACGGACACCGTCATCCCCCACGAACCTCGTCGTTCGGAGAGAAGCACCCATGAACTTCGACCTTCCCGAGAGCCACCGCGAGATCCAGCGCAGCGTCCGTGACTTCTGCGTCCGGCACGTCGCCCCGAACGCCCGCCGCTGGGACGAGGAGGAGCGCTTCCCCGCCGAGCTCATCCCCCACCTCGCCGAGCTCGGGCTCCTCGGCATCCGCATCCCCGAGGCCTACGGCGGCAGCGGGCTCGACACCCTGGCCTACGCCGTGATCGTCGAGGAGATCGCGAAGTTCGACGGCTCCCTCGCCCTCACCATCGCGTCGCACAACGGGCTCGGCACCGGGCACATCCTGCGCTTCGGCAACGAGGCCCAGAAGCAGAAGTACTTACCGAAGGCCGTCACCGGCGAGTGGCTCGCGGCCTGGGCGCTCACCGAGCCGGGCTCCGGGTCCGACGCGGCGGGCATGCGCACCACCGCGGTGCGCCAGGGGGACGGCTGGGTGCTCAACGGCACCAAGATGTTCATCACCCAGGGCTCCGTCGGGGGCTTCTGCGTGGTGCTCGCGTCGACCGAGGCGTCGCGCAAGCAGAAGGGCATCACGGCCTTCGTGGTCGAGCACGGCACGCCCGGGTTTCGCGCGAGCAAGCACCTGGAGAAGATGGGCATGCGCTCGAGCGACACCGTCGAGCTCACCTTCGAGGACTGCTACGTCTCCGACGAGCAGCGGGTCGGCGAGCTCAACCACGGCTTCCTCGACACGCTCGCCATCCTCGACCGCGGCCGCGTCTCCATCGGCGCGCTCGCCCTCGGCCTCGGCGAAGGGGCCCTCGAGGCCGGCGTGAAGTACGCGAAGGACCGTCAGCAGTTCGGCAAGCCCATCGCGGACTTCCAGGCCATCCAGTGGATGATCGCGGACTCGCGCACCGAGCTCGACGCGGCGCGGCTGCTCGTCTACCGGGCCGCGGTGATGGCCGACCGCGACGCGCGCTACTCCCTCGAGGCCTCGACGGCCAAGCTCTTCGCGAGCGAGGTCGGCAGCCGGGTGTGCAACCGCTCGCTCCAGATCCACGGCGGCTACGGGTACACCCGGGAGTTCCCGGTCGAGCGCCACCTCCGCGACGCCAAGCTCTGCGAGATCGGCGAGGGCACCAGCGAGGTGCAGCGCATGATCATCGCCCGGCACGTCCTCGCGGGCTGAGCCCCCTTCGCACCTAATCCCGTCAATTCCCCGCCCCGCCTTCGGTAGACTGCGGCCCTCATGCAGGGCCACCGGTTCATCGCGGCCGTCTTCCTCCTCACGCTCGTCGCCCTCGGCGCCGTGCTCCCGCTCGGGGCGCCGGGCCTCGCCGTGCTCGGCGCCCTCGCGCTCGCGGTGCTCGTCTACGCCGTGCTGGGCGAGCGCAACCTCGCCGCTGTCGGGTCCGTCTCGCAGCGCAGCACCCTCGCGGGCACCATCGCCCGACGCGCGCTCGCCGCCACCGACGAGCAGCGCGCGGGCATCGCGAGCATGGAGGAAGACACCCGCGACGCGGTGCAGCGCCTCACCGGCGCGTCCGCGGGGCAGTCCGCGCGCCACGCCCTCGACGCGCTGCCCTGGGTGCTCGTCCTCGGCCTCCCGCAGTCGGGCAAGAGCAGCATGCTGGCCTCCTCGGGCCAGGCCTTCGCCTACGCCACGCCCTCCGGCGGCGCCCGCGGCGCCCGCAACTGCCGCTGGTGGATCACCCAGCAGTGCGCCTGGATCGACACCGGCGGCAGCTACATCCTGGGCGAGTCCGCGCTGCCCGAGTGGCTCACGCTCCTGCGCAACCTCGCGACGCTCCGCCCCGCGCAGCCCCTGCACGCGGTGGTGATCACGATGGCGGCGGACTCCATCCCGACCGCGCGCCCCGAGGACGTCGACGCGGCCGCCAAGCGGGTACGCGAGCGCCTCGACGAGGCCCTCGGCTACCTGGGCATCGACGTGCCCGTCTACCTGATGGTCACCCGCGCCGATCTGCTGCCGGGCTTCCATGACTTCTTCGCCGACCTGCGGGAGGCCGAGCGGGGGCAGATCTGGGGCAGCACCTGGAAGTCCGACGACCCGGCGCCCATCTCCGAGCGCGTCACCCGCGGCTTCGACGAGCTGCTCCACACCCTGGTGCAGCGCTCGCTGCGGCGCATGGGCGGGCGCGAGCCGGCCGACGCGCGGGTCACCAACTACCAGTTCCCGCAGTGGTTCGCGGCGCTCCGACCCAACCTCGTGCGCTTCGCGGCGACGCTCTTCGCGTCCAACACCTTCCAGGGCCGGGTGAGCGCGCGCGGGATCTATTTCTCCAGCGCCGCGGAGTCGATGGGCCGCACTGGCGTCGGCCTCGCGCCGACCGGGGCCCGCGGGCACTTCCTCCGCGACTGGATCTCCCACGTCGTGCTCCCCGACCACGAGCTTGCTGGTCCGAGCGCCACCGAGGTGCACCGCCGCAAGGGCCGACGCAACGCCGTCGCCGCGCTGCTCTTCTCCGCCGCGGTGCTGATCGCGTCGCTCGGCACCTGGGCCTGGAATGAGAACCACGACGCCCTCCAGCGCTTCGACCGCTCCTTCACGGCGAGCGTCAACGGCCGCGCCCCGGTCGCCCTCACCACCCTCGACCCGCTTCGCGACGACGTCGAGCGGCTGCGCGCGCTCGCCCGGGATGACGCCCCGCCCTCCACCCGCTTCGGCATGGGGGTCGCCGACCAGGTGGCCCCTCGCGCGTCGCTCGTCTTCGCGAAGCTCGTCGCCCGCGACGTGGCGACCCCCGTCGTCGCCCGGCTGCAGCGCGAGCTCGCCGCGCTCCGCGACCGGTACGCGGGCAGCGCCGCCGCGCCCACTCCCGCCGACCGCGCGCGCGCCCAGGAGAAGCTCCGGCTCTACCGCCTGCTCACCACGCCGCGCGTCGCCGACGACCCGCAGCCCGCCGACCCGGCGCAGCTCGACTGGCTCACGGCGCAGCTCACCGCCGAGTGGGAGACGCTCGCCCGCAGCGCCAGCCCCGCCGAGCAGGCCGTGCGCGCGCGGCAGCTGCGGCTTTACGGCGAGGTGCTCGCGGTCGACCCGAGCGTCGGGGTCAGCCGCGACCTGGCGCTTGTGCAGGGCGTGCTGTCGGTGCTCGCGCGCTGACGATCAGTTGAAGCGCTGGCAGTCGGACGAGCAGCCGTCGCCGCTGACGGTGTTGCCGTCGTCGCAGCGCTCGCCCGCGTCGAGCTGGGCGTCGCCGCAGCGGGGGCGGCGGCAGTCTTCGCGGCACAGGTCGCCGCTCCGGTGGGTGATCACCACGTCGTCGCGCAGCGTGAGCACGCGCGGGGCGCCGTCGGCGCCGATGAAGCGCACCCGGGTGACGCCGTCCGTGCGGAGGGTCTGCGCGGTGATGCGCCACGCCTGGTCCCACGCGAGGCCCTGGATCGCGCCGCCGTCGGTGTTGTCCTGGAAGGTCCACCGCCCCTCGAAGCGCCCGCCGCCCACCGAGCGGAACTCGCCCTCGTCGTCCGAGACGGCGACCGAGGCGCCGGTGGGCACGCCCGCCCAATTGACCTGGAGGTTTGCGTCGGGCTGCGGCGGCATGAGCCCGAGGTCGCCGTCGCGCCCCGCGACAAACACGAGGCTCAGGGTGCCGGTCGCGCCGTCGACGTAGAGGATGTGGTTTGCGAGCCCCACGTCCTCGAAGCCCGTGTGCGCGCTCGCCGACTCGTATCGATAGAACGCCGCCGCCGGGAGCGACCGCACGAGCGGGCGCACCACGACCGCCGGCCTCCCGGGCTGCGACAGGGTGAAGGCGTCCGTCGGGCCGTTGTCCGCCCCGCGATCGCACTCCTCGCCCGCGCCGATCACCCCATCGCCGCAGAACGCCGGGCGGTCCGTCGGCGGCGGCAGCGGGCGATCGACGACGACGGGCACGTCGACGGTCGGGCGATCGACGGTCGGTCCGCCGAGGTCGACGGGCGCGGGGCGATCGAGCATCGGGGCCGCGACGTCCGCGGCGGCATCCGAATCGACGAGGGGCGTCCGGGCGCCACAGCCCACCACCAGACAGAGAAGCGATCTCAGCGCGCGCATCGCCGCGGACGGTAGTCCGAGGCACGACGGGCGCGCAAAGAGCGCGCTATCGACGCTCGACGGTGACTGCGACCGGGGCGCTGCACCGCGCGGCGCAGCACGCCACGATGGAGTGCGAGCCCGCGGGCGCCGACCACGCCGCGTCCCGGAGCGCGGATCCATCCACCACGAAGCGCAGCGCCTCGGACGCGGCGCAGCGGGTCGCCCGCAGCGGGATCGCGCCGCCGGTCCCCGCCAGGAGCAGGGTGCGCCCGGGCTGGGGATCGATGACCCGCACGACAGACGGGGCTGTCTCCGTGACGGCGAGGTGCGCAGGGCGGGCGCGCTCGATCCACGCGGCGTAGCGGGCGTCGAGCGAGGGCGTCGCGGCCACCGCCACGTCGCTCCGCGCGGCCCCGGCGGGCGGCGGATCCCACGCGACCCAGCGGGGGAGCGACTCGCGCGCGAGGGAGAGCAGGCGCACCGCCGTGGGCGCGGCGGCCTCGAAGCCCGAGACCCCGGCCATCGGCGCGCCCGCCGGGTCGCCCAGCCATACCAGCACGGTAAAGCGGCGGTCGGCGACGGCGCACCACGCGTCCCGCCAGCGACTGGAGGTCCCGGTCTTGAGCGCGAAGGGCGCCTGCGGGGCGAGCTCGCGCAGCGAACGCCCGAAGCCACGCGCGCGAGCCGCCTCGTCGCTCAGCACGTCCCAGGTCATGGCCGCGCCCGCGGCGCCCATCACCGATCGGGCTGTGGGTTCGTCGGCGCGCACGGCCCAGGAGAGCGGTATGCGCGAGCCCTGCCGCGCGAGCGTCAGGTAGGCGTGGGCGAGGGCGAGCGGGCTCACGTCCAGCCCCCCGAGGACCACGCCCGGTCCATAGCGTCGCGCGTCCCCCGGGACGGTGATGCCGAGCGCGCGCAGCTCGTCGACGATGGCAGCAGCGCCGACCTGCGCTGCGGCGTCGAGCGCGGCGAGGTTCAACGACGAGGCGAGGGCCTCGCGGGCGCGCACGGGTCCCCGCTCGCGGCCGTCGTAGTCCCGGGCCTCCGCGGTCTCCCCGCGCGCTCCCCGCAGCGGCACCTGCACGTCCGCCAGCACGGTAGCGGGCGTCGCGCCGCGCGCGAAGAGCAGGTTGTAGACGAAGGGCTTGAGCGTCGAGCCCGGCTGCCTCGGCGCGCGCAGGAGGTCGAGCGCCCCGCCGGGCCCGGCGGGGTCGGCCGCTCCGACATAGGCCAGCACCTCGCCCGTCCGGTTGGAGAGCACGACCGCCGCGCCGTTGGTCGCGCCGCGCGCCCGCCACCGCGCGACGGTCCCGGCCATCAGCGCGGCGGCCCCGCGCTGAAGCCCCGCGTCGAGGGAGCCGCGCGGCAGCCCGCTGTCCCGGTCTGGCTCGGCGCGCAGCAGCGCGTCGACGAAGCGCTCGGCCCCGCGCGGATGCACCCCCGTCGCCCACCGCGGCGCCTCCGCGAGGGCGTCCGCCAGGGCGCGCTCGTCGATGAAGCCCGCGTCCCGCATCCGACGCAGGATCCGATCCCGCCGCGCCACCGCGCGCCGCAGGTGCAGGGCCGGGTCGAGGCGGGAGGGCGACTGCGGCAGTGCCGCGAGCAGGGCGGCCTCGGCCAGCGTGACCGCGCCAGGACCGCGCCCGAGGAAGACCTCGCACGCCCGCGCCACGCCGACCACGTTGTGCCCGAAGGGCACTCGGTTGACGTACTGGAGCAGGATCTCGTCCTTGCTGACGGCGCGCTCGAGGGCGAGCGCACGGATCACCTCGAGCGGCTTGCTCCAGAGCCCGCGCGGGCGCCCGTGGGTGAGCTTGATGACCTGCTGCGTGATGGTGGAGGCCCCGGTGCGCCGCCGCCACGGGATCACCGCGTCCATCACCGCCCGCGCGCTCGCCCGGAGGTCGACGCCGCGGTGGGAGTAGAAGCGCTGGTCCTCCGCGGCGAGCAGCGCCGTGACGAGGTGCGGGGAGACCGCGCCGAGGCTCACCCAGCGCTGGTCCACTCCGCCGCCGCGCACGACCTGGATCACCTCGCCCTCCCGATCGGTGACCACCCGCGGCGCGTCGGGGACGGCGAAGCGCTGGCGGTCGAGGTGCGCGCCCTGGTCGATCGCTGCGCCCGCGAGCAACCACGCCACGAGGGCGGTCGCCGCGATGACCAGGAGCCGCTTCACCGCACCACCGTGAGGTGGGTGAGGGTGCTTCGCGCGATGACGCCGGGGTCGAAGCGCGCGTCGATGGTGGCCGGCGGGAGCACGAAGGTCCCCGGCGTGGTCGCCCGCACGGCGAAGGTGAACTCACGCAGCCCCTGGCCCTCGCCGAGCCGGTACACCACCCCCTGCGGTCGCAGCGCGCGGTGCACGACCTGCTCCACCGAGCGCAGCGCGTGGAACACCCTCGCGTCCGTCGCGTCGTCGGCGGGCCCGGCCCCGACGAGGGAGAGCACCTCCTCGCGCGGCGTCGTCTCGAAGGCCGCGTCGACGGGCTCGAAGCCACCGCCCACCGGGTCGCGGAGGCTCATCACCGAAGGCGTGCCCGCCTCGGAGTGTACGAACAGCCGCACGCGGACGAGGTCGCCCACGTGCACCGTCGCCCCGTCCGCGAGCGCGCCGCCCTCGGCCGTCTCCAGCACCCGATGCAGGCTCACGCCCCGGCCGCGCGCGACGTCCTCCGCGGGGCCCAGCGCGACGTCTCGAACCGCCTCGACGGCGAAGAACAACGGCACCGCGCTCTGCACCCCCAGCGTCTCCGCCGCGGCTCCGCTGGCCACGCGGAAGCGGGCGATCGATCGCGACGCAGACAGCGCGCGCATCGGGCGGGAACCAGTCGTGACCGCGACCCGCAGCGGCGCGTCCGCGGCGCACCGGAGCGAGGCCCGCGCCAGCGCGTCGAGGGCCGCCGCGGTCTGCAACGCGTCCCGCCAGGTGCCGTCGCCCTGGGCCTCGCGCAGCGCGGAGAGCGACGACGACAAGACTCCGACCTGGTCGACCGCGTGCACCGTCGCGGCGGTGAGGAGCGTCGCGCGCACCCGCGCCTCGCCGACGTACCAGCGATACCCCGGGCGGGGCCCCTGGCGGCTGGCGTCGAGCTGGCGCACCGCGGAGGTGACCAGCGACGAGGCCCGGAGGTCGTAGGTCGGCATCGCGAGCGCGAGGGCCCCTCGACCGAAGGGGCTCATCAGGTCGCGGCGGTCGTGCAGCTCGTTGAGGTCGTGCACCGGCGCTCCGGCGGCCCGGAGCAGCATCGCGGCCCAGGCGCGCTCGTCGATCGAGAGCCCGACCTCGCGCGCGCCGTCTTCCCGACGGGTCATCGCCGCGACCCGGGTGGTCGCCGCGGCGAGCGCCGCCGGGGAAACGGTCCAGCGCGCACGCTTCGCCGCGAGCAGCGCCTCGAACGCGAACAGCGTGGTGGACCCGCTCTCCGCCTCGGCGTTCCACTCCCCGAACCCCCCGATCGGCGATTGATGCGTGAGCAGCGCCGTCAGGGCCCGCTCGCCCTCCGCGCGCAGCCACGCCGGAGAGAGCTCGTCGCCGTCCCAGGCGCCTGGCACCAGCGACGCGGCGGCCAGCCCGATGACCCGCGCGGCGAGTCCGGCGCTGTCCTCGTCTCCGTGGAAGAGCGACGTGACCGCCGCGCCGAGGCCGAGCAGCGGGCTCGTGCTGAGCGCGAGGGTCACCCTGGGCGCGGGCGAACCTCCGGGCAGGTCGCGCAGCTCGATGGTGCCGTTGGCGGCGACGAGCCCGACCCGCAGCGCGCGGCTCCGCCGGGTGGTGGGCAGCACGGTCGTGGTCGCGGTGGAGGTCAGGGTCACGCCGCCGCTCACCGCGCGAAACTCCAGCGCTGCCCGTGGCCCGGAGCCCTCGACCGGCACCGCGACCCTCACCTCGGCGCCCGGCTCCACCGCGACCGCGCGGGCCAGCAGCGACTGCCCATCGCGGCGGACGTCGAGCGCCACCGTCACCGGCTCGGCGGTCGTGTTGTGCAGCACCGCCGTCGCCTCGAAGCGGTCTCCGGCGTACACCGCGCGGGGCATCAGCGCCTCGAGGACGACAGGCTTTCGCACGGCGACCTCGCGGGTCATCGAACCCGCGCGCCCTCCGCCGTCGATGGCGACGGCGAAGAGCCGATACCCGGCCGCCCGATCGGGGAACGCCATGTTGACCTGGGCCTCGCCGTTCGCGTTCGTCGCGAGGCGCGGCAGCCACACCGGGGTCGGGTCGAAGCGCTCGCGGTCGTCCCGCAGCATCGCGTCGCTCTCGTCGCCGTCGCCGCTGGCGCCGGGCAGCGCGAGCGGAGCGATGCGGCTCAGCAGCGACCGGCGGACGTCCTCCAGCGCGAACTGCGGCCCTTCGCGCTGGAAGAGCGCGCGCATGGGGGAGGGCGTCTCGTAGGCCGAGAGGCGCAGCGTCCCTTCCTCGACGGCGTACACGGTGACCTCGGCGCGCACCGGGTGGCCGGCACCGTCGCGCACCCGCAGGACGGTGCTCGAGCTCGCCGCCGACGCCTGGAGGGTGGTCGGCGGCGACCACTCCACCCGGAGCTGCTCGACCTCGGGCTGGACGCTCAGCTCGGTGGCGCCCCAGCGCAGGTCCGGCGCATCGAGGTCGAGCTCTCCGATGGGGCGCGGGGCGCCGGTGCGCGGCCGCAGCAGCGTGACGGTGACGAACGCGTTGGGCGCCATCGCCGCCGTCGTCGGAACCTCCAGCACGTTGCCGCCCGCGACGAGCCGCGCCCGCTGCGTCGACACCGGCCCGCCGCGCGAGACCGTGACCAGCGCCTCGGCCTCGGGCCACGGGCACTCGACGGCGATGCGCGCGGTCTCCCCCGCGCGCAGCTGCGCCCGCTGCGGCGTCAGCGTGACGCCCGCGCCCGGCGGATCCCGGTCGGGCTGGTGCCCCGGGCCCGCCACGTACACCCGCTGCGTCGCGACGCTCGCCCGGCCGCGCGCGTCGCGGACCTCCGCCGCGATGATGAACGCGCCCGGCTGCGACGGTCGCCACGCGCAGGGCACCGCGTCGGCGCCGGAGCGCAGCGCGCAGGAGTGCTCCTCGGTGCGCTGCTGCGCCCGCCTGGCCACGAAGCTCCCCGCCTCGGCGTGGGCGGCGTCTGCATCGCCGCGCTCCCACCACGCGCGCCAGCCCTCCCGGTGGATGGTGACCCGCACCGCCATCCCGGGCGCCGCGCTGCCATCCGCGCGAACCACCAACGCGGCCGGGTCGACCGCCGTGTTGAGCGGCACCCAGGGGGGCAGCGCGCGGAGCCCGACCTCGAGCTCACCTGGCAGGAGCGTGGTGCTTCGCGCCGTGCTCGTCTCGCCCCCGGTGGCGTCTCGCACCCTCGCCTCCACGCGAAGGCGCTCCCGCTGCGGGTAGGCCGACCGCAACGTGATCTCCGCCGGCGACGCCCCTGCGACGTCCGTGGTGGTCGCGGTCGACGCCGCAACGGGGGGATAGGTCGAGGCGTCACCGAGGCCGAAGACGTAGCCACCGCGACCTGGCGGGTCGGCGGCCTTGCCTTCGCGGGTGACGGTCCACTGCACTGGAGCGCCGCGGAGCGGGGCGCCGATGAGCAGCCGCGCCTCCAGGCGGGCGCGGAGGACGTCGCCGTCTCCGAGGGCGCCGCCCGGCAGGATGAGGTCGGCCCGCACCCGGGGTGGCTGGTGATCGGCGACCTGGAGCGCCGTCGAGGCGAGGGCCGCGCGGTCCGCCGTCGTGGCATGGACCACCACTGTATAAGCGCCCGGTCGTGCCGTTCGGGGGACCTCGAAGTCCGCGCTCACCGACCCGAAGCGCGACGTCCTCCGTCGCAGCGCGCTCACGGCGCCGTCCGGACCCACCAGTTCCAGCTCCGTCCACCGTCCGCCTACGGCTTGAAGGCCGCCCGCGCGTCGCCGGCGCAGGACGCCCACCACGTGGAGGCGCTCGCCTGGGCGCACCACTCCGCGGTCGGTGTACACCATCGCGAGCACCCCGCCGGTCGCGGCCGAGACCGGCGTCGTGCCCTCCGTCAGCCCGAGGCCTCCGGGGCGGATCGACCTCCGTGGATCGAGCACCAGCACTGATCGGTCGCCACCATGGCTGCCGTGCACCGTCACGCCCTCGTCCACGCTCACCACCCCGGGCCGCGCGAACCATGCGAGGCCAGCCGCGTCCGTGCGTGCCCGCTGCGACCGTTCGTCGGCGCCGGTGACGCGCACCTCGACGCCCTCCATCGGCACGGCGCGCGCGATCGAGGTGGCCCACACCAGCACGCCGTCGCGCAAGGCCTGCGCGTGCAGGCCCAGGTCCGTGCGCTGAACGAGCGCGCGCGCCGAGGCTCCGCCCGCAACCCGATCGGCCGTGACCTCGACGAGCCGCATCTGCGCGCCGGTCGGTGCCTCGCTCCATCGCAGACGTCCAGCGGCCCAGCGGTTGGCGCGGGCGCCAGGCAGCGAGTCCGACAGCGGGCTCGAACGCCAGCGCGTCGCCTCGTCTCGCGTGCCCCGCACGAGCCGCTGCGTCACGGCGCGCTCCTCCTCTCCAGGTGCGATGTCCCGGAGCCACACCTGCCCTTCGGCCACGTGCACGCCGGTGAGCGGAAGCTCTCCTCCCGCGTCGCGCTCGAGGGTGAGCAGGCCGTCGTGCAGGCGGACCTCGGGCGCAAGGCCTCGGCTCCGCACGGCGAGCGGTGCGAGCGTTCGGAGCGAGCTCCCCTGAGCATCTCGCAGCCCTGACACGCGAAGCTCGTACACCTGGTCGGGCACCCAGTCGGCGGTGATCTCGAGAGATCGCCCGAGCACCCGCACGCCGAGGCCGGGCACCGGCGGGTTGACCTGCACCTGCGAGCGATCGACGGGTCCGAGCGGGGCGCTCGCGCGTATCCGTAGTGCCGCTGCGACGTCGACGATGGTCCCCGGCACGGCCTCGAAGGCGCAGCCTGGGGACTCGTCGCCATTCTCCGACGACTGCTCGGGGCACGAGACCCCCTCGATCTGCGGCGGCGGCTCGAACTCGACCTCGAGCGCCGGCAGCTGCGACGAAGGGTAGAGCGAAGGCCAGCGCGAGGGAGCGAAGGCGACGCCGACCCTCGCGCCGGGGTCCATCGATCTGGCGAGGCGGAGGTCGAAGCGCGCGCGTCCGCCGGGGTCGAGAGACCTTCGCTGTAGCGTGAACGCGAGCGAGCGCCCGGCGCCTCCGATCTCGTAGACGAGCATGTCGCGCGCCAGATCGACGGGTGCGATGTCGCGCGTCGTGCCGATGGCGATGGGCGCTCCGCTGGGGATGCGCGTCACCGTCGCCGATGGATCGACCCGGCCCGAGCCATCGAAGACGGCGCGGCGGATGCCCACGACCTCGATGACCTCGCCTGCGAGCGAGCGCAGCGCCGGGTCGATCGAAACGACGACGTCGGTCCCGCGGTCCCAGGTCGACGCGTCGGGTTCGAAGCTCGCCGTGCTGCGCGACGCCCAGCGAAAGGTGCCGCCCACGGGCGGATCGAAGCGTGCGACGGGCCCCTCGGCGACCTCGCCGACCCGATGCGAAGCGACCATCGGGCGGTTGAACTGCAGGGTGAGGCGGTGCCCGCGGAGCACGCGCGTGGTGCCCTCCTCGGGCAGCGTGAGCGAGGGGCTGCCCGGGCCATCGGCGGCCAACAGCGGGGCGAGGGGTGTCGCGGGCTGGAGCTCCGGATCGAGCAGCGAGACCACCGGGTGCGCGTCGGCCTGGGAGACCGCGAGCGTCGCGACGACGCGCGGGCGATACGCCCGGTGCAACAGGTAGGTGGAGAGCGCCGCGGCGATGCCCAGGAGGGCGATCGAGCGTCGGCGCCGCGCCGTCGCCGCGGGGGAGGGCGACGAGCGGTACGGGTGGGGGCGTTCCGGGGAGTTCTCCATGCGAGATCGTAGAGCAACCCGCGCGCCCGGCACCGACGCCCCGAAGATCCCGGAAACAAGGCTCCTTCGCTGCGTGGCCGGAGGGACACGGAGAGCGTCCGGGGGGCCACGGCGAAACAATGTGAACAAGACCGTTGACACCCTCCGGGCCCACGGGTACAAGACTCCTCCCTCGCAGCGATCCACACGGAACGCCGCGAAGGAAAAGTCGGCAACCGAATGAAAAAGGTTGACGGCAAACGGAGAGCGAGTAAAACCGCCCTCCCCGACGGCGAGCGGAGGTCGCGAGAGCGACGCCAGCGCCGGAGGGAAACCGACCCCTAAGGGATGCTTCATCCCGAACCGGTCTTTGAAAATCAGGTTGCAAGGAGATCTTCGGTCATCACCTGACTGGAGATCCACGGACGGCGCACTCTCGGCAACGAGGGATGCGACGTCGGTAGAAGAATCGACACACTCGCGCGGTGCGCAAGCATCGACTCGAGTTACAGCATCGAGCAATCAACGATCAATCAGGTCGGAGAGAGCTCACCAGTCTGACGCCAAGGCCCATCCCTCGGGATGAGCTCAAGCAAAGAAACAACTGGAGAGTTTGATCCTGGCTCAGAGCGAACGTTAGCGGCGCGCCTAACACATGCAAGTCGC
>JAUSAZ010000153.1 GCA_030652255.1 Myxococcales bacterium
CCGCGGCGGGCTGGTCACTGTGCCTGGACATCGGACAGGCCGCTTGCGGCCTTCACCTTAGGCTGCCGTGGGTTTCAACCCGCGGCAGCCGGGCGCGCGAAGGTGTGCGGATGGCTGCGGGTTCCGCGCGATGGCTCGTCACCCGCAGCCTGCAAGCGCTCTACGCACGATGAGGGCAACGATGAGCTGCCAGCCTGAGCGTCGGGCGGTGGGCGCCTCCCCCCCTCACACCAGCGCGAACAGGCCCGGCAGCACCTCGCCCGCCTTGCCGATCACCACCTCGTTGAAGGCGTCGGCGTTGGCGGGCGCCTCGATGCCCACGTACACCGAGCGCACGGACTCCCCCATCGACTGCCGGTACGTCACCTCGCGCACCAGCCCGGCGGCCGGGTACACCACCCCCGAGCTCCCGACGGTCACGAAGAGGTCGCACGCCTGCACCCGGCGCTTCACCGCGTGCATCTCGAAGGGCACCTCGCCGAACCACACGATGTGCGGCCGCACCCGCGCCCCGCACCGGCAGCGCGGCAGCTCACCGAAGTACAGCCTGGTGTCGTCGAAGGGCCCGGTCGCGCACGCGTCGTCCTCGCAGCGGCTCTTCATCAGCTCGCCGTGCACGTGGACCACCCGCTTCGACCCGGCCGCCTCGTGCAGCGGGTCGACGTTCTGCGTCGCGAGGTAGAAGTCGTCGCCGAGGTGGGCTTCGAGCGCCGCGAGCGCGCGGTGCGCCGGGTTGGGCTGCACCGTGAGCGCCTGCGCCCGCCGCTCGGAGTAGAAGCGCCACACCAGCGCGGGGTCGCGCTCCCAGCCCTCGGGCGAGGCGACGTCCTCCACCCGGTGCTCCTCCCAGAGCCCGTTGCCGTCGCGGAAGGTGCGAATCCCGCTCTCGGCGCTGATGCCCGCGCCGGTCATCACCACGACCTTCGTCCCCCGCGCCAGCGGGATCACCCCGCTCATCGGAACGCCCTCCGCAGCCCGGCCACCAGGTCGTCCCAGGGCTCGCGCGCGCCGACGATCGACCCGGTGATGCTGATGTACCCGTGCACCATGCTGCGGTAGCGCCGCGCGGTCACCGCCACGCCCCCGTCGCGCAGCTTCGCGGCGTAGCCTTCGGCCTCGTCGCGCAGCGGGTCGAAGCCCGCGGTCTGCACCAGCGCCGGGGCCACGGACTTCACGTCGGCGAACCACGGCGACGCCCGGGGCTTCGTCCAGTCCGCCGGGTCGGGCGCGTACTGCGCGCGAAACCAGCGGATGGTCGCGAGGTCGAGCAGGAAGCCCCGCTCCATGATCTTCAGCGAAGGGAACGACATCGTCTGATCGACCGCGGGGTAGATCAGCGCCTGGAGGCACGGCGGGTGCTCGTCGTCGCGCGTGTCGAGGGCCACCACCGCCGCGAGGTTGCCGCCCGCGCTGTCGCCGCCGACTGCGACGCGCGCCGGGTCGACGCCCAGCCGCGCGGCCTCGGCGATGACCCAGCGGAAGGCCTCGGTGGCGTCGTCGGCGGCCGCGGGGAAGGGGTGCTCGGGCGCGAGGCGGTAGTCCACCGAGACCACCACGCAGCCGGCGTCGTGGGCGAGCGCGCGGCACACCGGGTCGTGCGACTCGAGGCCGCCGAGCACGAAGCCGCCGCCGTGCAGGTACACCAGCGCGGGGGCGGGCCGCGCGACCCCGTGCGGGCGGTAGATGCGCACCCTCACCCGCTCGCTCACGCGCTCGTCGCGCACCTCCGCGAGCGGCGGCGGCGCGGGGGCGAAGACCACGGCGTCGAGGTCCATGCCGCGGCGGCGCTCGGCGAGGGGGAGCGTGGGGTCGGGCGTGCCGCGCCCGAGGCGCTCGGCCATCGACAGCATGAACTGCAGCTGCTCGTCGAGGACGCACCCGTCGCGCTCGACGCTGCGCCCCCCGGAGAGGCGCACCAGCACCGGGCGCGGGAGCTTCAGGAGGGCGCGCGCCGCGTGGGCCTGCGCGCGGAGGTGATAGGGCACGTGGGGCATGCGCGGATGGTGCCCGCGACCCGCCGCCGCCCGCAACCGCCGCGGGGCATCGACGCGCTGGGGTGGCGCCCGTTCGCTCAATGGTACTTTCGGCCTCGATGAGCGCCGCCCGCAACGCTGCCCAGGCCTTCCTGATCACCGTGTTCGTCGGCGGTCTCCTGGGCCCGCTCTACGCCATGGGCAGCTTGATGGCGGGCAGCGATCCGTGGCTCGGCGCGCACGCGGCCTACACCTGCCCCACGATCTGCCCCGGCTGCCACGGACCCTACGAGTCGCGCGGCGGAACCCAGGTGAACGGCTCGTCACGTCGCGGTCGGGCCTCGAAGTTCTACTGCCAGCCGCCCCATGGGACCCTGGACGACGTCGACGATCTCGCGCGCTACGAGTTCCCCGACGGCTCGCTCGTGGTGATCGGCGCCAGCTACGCGGTGGTGCTGCCGCTCGTGTTCGCGGCGGCCTTCGGCGCGCTCCGTCTTCTCGCACGCCGCCGCAAGGGGCCGTCCGCGACCGATCGGTGACCCGCGGGCTCCCCACGCGCTTGACCCCGGCGCCCCCCGCGCGAGAGGAATGGCGTCCATGTCTGGCGCCCCGATCCTGGTGACCTGTTACCGCAACGGCGTGAACTCCTACGGCACCTGGCTCACCAACCCGACGATGCTCGATCGCATTCGCGCGCTGGCCCGCGAAGGCGGCAAGGACCTCGTCGCCGACGTCATCTGGAACAACCGCGAGCCCTGGACGAAGCCCATCACCGACGCCTGGCCCGCGGTCGACACCTTCGACGTCTCGCTCGAACTCGACCGCGATCGCCCGGAGCCCGTCGCGCCCGCGAAGTCCCGGCGCAAGAAGCGCTGAACCCTCCGCGGATCGCGCGGGCGTCGGGTCGGCGCGCCCGGCGCCGAGGGGTCACCGCGGGCCCTCGCGCGCGATCGATCGGGTGACGCTCAGCGCCCGAAACGGCGATGGACGGCTCACCTGGAGCTAACCCCTGCCAGCGAGAGTGCCGCGTTGCTTTCCCTATGGGCCTTCGAGGTCGACCGCGGCCGCGGCGGTGATCGCCACCCGGTCGAGGGCGTCGCTCACCAGGTGCGCGCCGAGGCGATGCGCGCCCGCATCCGGGCGTCGGCCTCTTCGATGGACACGGTTCGCCCGGCGCGGAGGTCCGCGGGCCCCGCCTCGATCTTCGGCTCGATCTCCGGCGTGAGCTCGAAGTCGTCGGGCTCGGCGCCAGGCTCATCCCCGGGCTCATCCGCGGGGCCCTGGACCGGTTCCAGCCCGTAGCGCCCCGGCGGAACACCCGCCAGAGCCTCCGGGGAAGTCCGTTCCGTTCCAGTCGATCACCTCAGGCCGCGTCGCCCATGCCCGAAGCCATGCCTCACGGCCGACGACCGGTCGCTCGCGCGACGCCCCGTGGAGGTCGCGGGCGATCCGGTGAAGCCGATCGAGGGCGCCGGCGAGGGTTGATCGCGGGAAGTCGAACCGGTCGGCGACCGGGGTGGAGGGTGGTCGCCGATCGGTTCAAGAGCGGTCGAGAAGGGGGTCGGTGGTAGGTGGGGATCGGTCGAGGTGATGGGGAGCCCGCCCTTCGGGGTCGTTCACGAACCGTCAGCGACCAGCGGGTGGGGGGTGGGATCTCCGGCAGGGCGTCGACGTGGACACCATTTCGCTCGAAGGCGCGCAGGCGTTCGATGAGGACACGGGCCTCGGAGCGGGCCGTCGAGTCGCTGGTGGATCGCGTGCTGGCCCGGCACCGACCGACCGACGCACCCGCCCTCGCCGCCGCGCTGGCCGCGCGCACGCCGCTGCTGAAGCTCATCCCCCGGCCGCGGAAGCGCCCGCCGCCCGCCGGCTGAACCGACCTGCCCCGCACCGCCGTGACGGGCGCGCGCTCGGCCAGCGCGGCCCTCACCGCACGAGGTCGAGCAGCCCCACCCAGACGGGCACCAGCAGGAGGCCGACGGGCAGCGCCAGGAGCACCGCGCGGGGCACCTCCTCGTGGAGGGGGCGGATGACGACGCGCTCGATGACGTCGTGGCGCGCGTAGGCGCCCGTCGTGGGCGCGCTCGGCGGCTGGTAGGTGGGCGTCCGGTACGGCATCGGAGATCAATGCTTAGCCCGCGGCGGGCACAGGCTCCACCCGCGGCGATGCGCTCAGCCGCGCAGCCAGTCGTCGACCGCGCGGTGCCGCCCCAGGCCGAGCGTGTCGAACTCGTCCGACCCGAGCGCCCGCACCCCGAGCGCCCGCAGCGCCACGGAGATCGCATCCGGCGCGTACAGCGGCCCCTGCGCGAGCTCGCCCGCGCGCCACACCACCGACAGCTGCGACCCTTCGCCCGCCCAGAACTCCGCCTCGACGTAGGCCACCGGGCTCCGCGTCGAGAGGCGCGCAAAGGGCGCCGTGGCCCGCCAGAACCCCGCCCCGACGTCGGCGCCGCGCTCCAGCGCGTCGACCAGCGGCAGCGACGGGACGTGGCGCGTCTCCCAGAAACCCGCCGTCAGCGGGATCAGCGACATGCCCTCCGAGAGCGGCACCGCCACGAGGCGCTCCGCCATGGCGAGCGTCTCGCGCTCCGCGACCACCCCGCTGAGCACATAGGACATCGCACCGACTCCTATCACTCCGCCATCGTCGCGTCTTCGATGACGGGGGCTGTTTCCGACACAACCTGGCACAAGCCCCGCGCGCTTCTAGCGGTGATTCCAGGCGGCCCGCGCCTTGCGGGGAGAGGTCATTCCATTCCCGGGAGATCTCCGATGAACGTGCGCCGTATTGTTTGTTCGCTCGCCTTCGCCATGCTCGCCGCGCCCGCGGCGGCCCTCGCTTGCACCGACGGAGGACCGCCCAACAGGGCGTGCAACGACGGCGGCGCGCAGTGGATCGGCTGCACCGATCACGCGCAGTGCCCCGAGGGGCAGTACTGCTCTGCGCAGGGGGCCTGCGGCTGCGGCGGGCGGGACGCCGGCGTGTGCGACGACAGCGGCTGCCACGGCTGCGTCCCGCGACCGCCCCCGGACGGGGGGAATACCTGCTCCTCGATGAACAGATACTGGTGTCCAGACCCGACGGTAGCCGACGCTGCCGTCGACGCGGGCGCTGCCGTCGACGCGGGCGGTGGCGGTGGCGGTGGATGCGCGGTGCGCGCGCCCGGCGATCGCGCGGCGAGCTCTCCCCTCGCCGTGCTCGCGGCCCTCGTTGGCATCGCCGCCCTCGCTCGCGTGCGACGCCGCTGACGCGCACGACCGCGGTCTGCGCCTACCGGGCCCAGGCGGCGTTGACCACGACGATCCACTCGGGGGCCTCGTCGACGAGTCCGCCGGTGCTGCGCGTGTAGCCGAGCACGACGCCGCTCTCGACGGTTCCTTCGCGGGCGATCGCGTCGAGGAGGGCGGTGTGGGCGACGGCCTCGGCGGCCTGCGCGACCGTGACCGCCTTGCGGTCGCTCGCGACGCCGAGCTGGTAGCCGCGCACCCGCGGAATGACCGCGCCGGTGCCGCAGTCGTCGGCGAGGAGACCCGGCGGACTCCAGGTGGTCGGGGAGAGGATGTCGCCGCGCCCGGCCCAGACGGTGGAGGCCACGAAGACCGTGCGACCGAGGCGCGGGTGCACCACGACCACGCCGCCGAAGTCGCCGCCCGACCCGGAGAAGATGAAGCCGTCGTCGGGCATCGAGGGGCTCACTGGCTGCCACGAAGAGACGTGCGGGACCATCGCACCCTCGGCCAGCGCGAGGGCCTGCGCGTCGGTCATCGCCGTCGGCGCGTCGCGGCCGCAGATCGACTGGAATGCGATCGGTCGACCGGTGCGTTGCAGCACGCGCACGACGATGGCGCACGACCGCGGCCCGGTGCCGGGCGGGTGGAGCAGCGTCGCGAGCTGGTAGTTCGCGTTGCCGCAGACGCTGGCTGCGTCGAAGACCCGCGCGTCGCCGCCCGCGTCGGCGCCGCTCAGGGTGGAGGTGCTGCTGCACGCGGCGAACAGGAGCGCGAGCGCGATCCAGTGGGGTCCCCCGAAGGTCATCGGACGAGGGTACCAGCGGGGTAATCCGGAGACCACGGCCGTGGTCCCCTCCGCGGACGTGCAGCCTACGCGTCGACCGCTTCGCGTTGCCTCCCCTACGGGTTTGATGCCGAGGTGCGACCGCTGGTATCGGTGCTCCGACGGGCTATGGAAAAGAAGCACCGCATCTACTCGATGTCGTTCGCGAGCGTGTACCCCCTCTACGTGCAGAAGGCCGAGAAGAAGGGGCGGACGAAGGCCGAGGTCGACGAGGTCATCGCGTGGCTCACGGGCTACGCCGGCGCGCAGCTTGAGCGCGTCATCGACGACAAGACCGACTTCGAAGCGTTCTTCGCCAACGCGCCCCGGATGAACCCGAACGTGGGGCTCATCAAGGGCGTCGTGTGCGGCGTGCGCGTCGAGGACGTCGCCGACCCGCTGATGCAGAAGATCCGCTACCTCGACAAGCTGGTCGACGAGCTCGCCAGGGGGAAGAAGATGGAGAGCATCCTCCGGGTCGACGGCGCCGACGGCCGTGGCACCAGCGACCGCTCCGTGAAGCCCTGAACCACCGGGGACTTGAAGGCTCGAGCGGGTCGTCCACGCACGCCTGCGGCCCCGTGGTCTCGCCCTCCGAGGGGAGCACCCGCGCGGCGCCTTCTCGCTCGTCTGGGAGCGCCGCGGGGCTCGACCGCGGCGCGGGCGCTGGCATCATGGCCCCCCTCACGAGCACCCCGGAGAGAGCGCACGCCATGACCACGCCGCAGTTGCTGACCTACGAGCTGACCGACTCCATCGCGACCGTCACCATGGACGACGGCAAGGCCAACGTGATGTCCGCGGCGATGCTGCGGGCGCTGCACGAGGCCTTCGACCGGGCCGAGCGCGAGGCCTCGGTGGTGGTGCTCACGGGGCGCAAGGGGATGTTCTCCGCGGGCTACGACCTGTCGATGTTCGCGAGCCGGCCCGAGGAGATCGGCGCGGTGCTGCGCCTGGGCGGCGACCTGGTGCACCGGATCCTCGGGTTCCCGAAGCCGGTGCTGATGGCCTGCCCGGGGCACGCGGTGGCGCAGGGGGCCTTCCTGCTGCTGGCCGCCGACGTGCGCATCGGCGTCACGGGCGAGCGCAAGATCGGCCTCAACGAGGTGGTGATCGGGCTGACGATCCCGTTCTACGGGATCGAGGTCGCGCGCCACCGGTTGAGCGCCCCGTGGTTCCAGCACGCGACGGTGACGGGCGCCCTCTACGCCCCCGAGGCGGCCCTCGCGGCGGGCTTCTTCGACCGCGTGGTGACCCCCGAGGAGCTCGCCGACGCGACCCGCGCCGAGGCCGCGCGCCTCGCCGCGCTCAAGATGGACGCCCACGCCGGCACCAAGCTGCGCGTGCGCGAGGCGGCGCTGCGGGCGATCCGCGAGGGCATCGACCGCGAGTTTCCGGCGGGCTGACCGTGCGGCCCCACCCGGTGGCCGACGCGAAATCGCGCTGGGCATTCTGCTGCGATCGGGCAGCGGGGCATTGCCGGGTCTTCACCGCTGACCTGAAGATCCACGTCCCCGCGTTGGGCGACAGCTATATACCCCGATGCCTCGGTGGTCTGCGGTCCGAGGGAGCTCGCCGCGGTCAACGCCAACGCCGTCACCAACCCGACCCTGCTGGTGGAGGTACTCTCGGACCCGACGGAGTCCTACGAGCACGGGAAGAAGTTCCGGGCGTACCGCCGGCTCCCGTCGCTCCAGCATTACCTCCTGGCAAACCAGGACGAGGCGCGCCTTGAGCACTACCGCCGCAACGACGACGGGACGTGGACGCTCGCCATCGCCGAGACGGGGGCGAAGGTCGCGCTGCCCGACCTGGGCGATGACCTAGTGGTCGACGAGATCTACGCGGGTGTGGAGTTCGCGTCGGGCTGAGCGGGTGGTGCGCGCGATCGTAGGGCCCGGTCGAGGACGCACCCCCACTGCCATGGTCGCGGGGATCGAAGCGAGGCTGATGGTATTCATCGGCGTTGGCTCAGCGGAGGGAGAGCCGAACGAGTCCTGGCAGGGTGTCCGTGAAGAGTTCGTCAGCCATCGCGCGCAGTTGCTCGACGGTGATGTTCTTGTTCGCGAGGATGCCGAAGGCCAGGGCGTGTCGCGCATTGTCGAGATCGGATCGGGAAGAGACGAGCTCTCGGAGGCCGTCACCGGCGGACGCAGCGAGCCGCACGAGGTCGCGCGGGAGGCTCGTTCGCAGCGCCCCATCCCACTGCTCCGGCCAGGCATCGATCTCGCCTTCCGTGAGCAGTGCGAGCCCGAGGACCCGACCGAGATCCTTCGCAGACCGCTTCATGAACACGCCCCCGATGGGCTTCGACATGATTTCGGTGCCGAGTGTCGGGTGCGCGAGCAGGTTCGCAAGAGCCATCATGGCAGGGGCCGCGTATCGAAGCTGCGAGTCGCCACAGCGCCGTTGCTCGTGCTGAAGCACGGCCATGAAGCGAAAGCTCGGGATCGCCCACCACGTACCATCTTGTAGCTGGCAACGGTGCAAGGCCTTGGGGGTCTCTTGCGTGAGCTCTGGCAACGCCAGCAACTCGACGAAGTAGCCGGCCGCCCCGGGATCCGGCGGGAGCAAGCGAACGATAGGTAGCTCTGTGTCTGGGGTGTCGTCCGCGCCCGGCGGGTGTTTCTCGTCGAAGTACGGCAACCATCCGTTGTTCAGCAGCGTGTTCGCGACGTCCTGACATTCCCGGAGTGCGCTTGCGGGCTGCACGATCACATCGGCATCTTTGGTGTTGACGCCTCGCCGGTCGAGCGACTCCCGAAAGTGATAGGCGGCCGCAAGACTGCCCACGAGCAGGAGGTGCGGGTGCAGGGACTCCGGAAGTTGCTTTGCGAGCAGTCGGGTTACTTCTTCCGGGTCGAGGTGGACGCTCATGAACGCTCTCCCTTCGGGGTTGCGCGCGACCGCAGCGCGGTCGTCAACGACTCGGCCTGCGCGTGCAGTCCCGCGTCGTAGAGATGAAGAATCACCTCCGACGGCTCGGCGAAGGGCAGCGCCGGCTCGGACGATGGGTCGCGTTCGAGGTCGCGACGAAGCTCGGTGCGGGGTAGGTGATGGACGACGAGAAGCGCGAGCGGGTCGCCCGGCCTCGATTCGCGCAGTGCAGGGCCGACGCGCGCGGTCCATTGTTCCCAATAGGCGGCCGGACGGGCGCAGACGCACACGTCGAGCCGGGGCAACCCGTTGAGGTCGAAGTCCGGCTGATAGTGACGAGCGGCGACAATGCCGCCGAGGGACACGCCCGCGCGAACACCTGCCTGCACCTTGCGTAGGAGGCGGTGCGGGTCGGGCGCGCGGCCGGTACCGTCCACGTAGGACGTGCGTCGCGTCATCGTGCGCAGGACGACGAGCACCTCGCCGAGCGAGCGCTGCGGCAGGGCGTTGAACATCACGCGCCGATCAGACCCGCGCTCGATCTCGCCGTAGCCGTTCAGCAGAGTCAGCACGCTGAGGACGGTGGGAGAGCTCGACTCCGATGCGCGGACGATCGCATCGGAGGTCATCGGACCGCGGTTCTGGAGCCACCCGTCGAACAGCACCTTCCAGACCTCGACGGTCTTGTTCGTCCAGGCTGCGGTCACGCCGCGGGCGGTCAGGATGGGCCCACCCGTCAACAGCGGTTTCACCCGATCGAAGAGCTCGCGCACAGTCGCCACGTCGGGAGCCGCAATGGGCCCGTCGTCCGTCGCGGCGATGAGCGCGAGGCGATGCCCCACCTCCGGCCGGAGCATCTCGCGCACCTGTTCGAACTCCTGCAACGCCCTCGGCCGGCTGAGGCGCTTGATCGTCGCGATGAGCACGACGAACTCGGCGGACGGGTTCGCGCGCACGGCCAACGCGAGCTGCACCAACGCCGCTTGCAGGTCACGCACCCCCGAGAGCGTGGCCTTCACCTCGATCGCCGTCCTGCCATCCCTACCAAGCAGGTCGACGCCCGCGCCCCGGGCCGCCGGTCGGTGTGAGTCCTTCAGCAGACCCAGCAATGCCTCCTCGAGAGCCTCGGGGGCTAGTCTTTCCGACCGAAAACTCATCGCGGCCAACGGTATAGCTCCACGGAATCAAGGTCGCACCTCGAAATCGAGGTCGCACCTCGAAGTCTAGCTGTGGTCGCGGAGTACTACCCCGCCGGCGTCCCCGCCCCGAGCGCCGGGACGGTGCGGCCGGTACCGTCCTGCCGCGGCCTCGGGCGGGCGAGGTCGGTGCTACTCCTCGAAGCCCAGGTTGCGCGGTTCGCGCGGTGTGGGCTCGGCGGTCGTCGGCACGTCGGGGCCGACCACATCCAGAGAGACGTCGGCCATCCACACGGCGCCCGCGCCTTCGAGCAGCACCCCGAACGCAACAGCCACGCTCTCCGCAGGCACGTCGAGCACGACCTCGCAGCGCCGCCAGTCGGTGGTGCCCTGGAGCGGGCGCGACTGCATGTTGTCGAGCGCCAGCATCCTGCCGCGCTCGCCATCGACACGCATCCAGAGTCCGCACCACCGGGCCACCGCCTCGGTCTTCAGGCACCCCGCCCAGCGCACGCGCCGGTCGTGGTAGTCGTCGGCGAGGATGCTCTGCATCAGCGTGCCAAAGCCGCCCGGCACGGCGACGCGCGAGGCCACCCGCGCGGCCCGCCGCCCGTCGCGCCCGCCCCGCGGGTCGACGCTGAACTCGAAGTCCTCCGGGTCGAGCCGGAGATGATCCACCCCTTCACCGGCGCGACGGCGCTGCCCGCACGTTCCTCCGGCGGGCCCGCCTCGTCGACGACGTGTCGTCGCGCCGCGGCGCGAGGGATCTTCCGCGGATCCTCGTTGCAATGTACGCCTGTGGGTGATGCCGGGGCTCCACCCCGGCCATCGGGGAACCGGAAGGACCTTCAGCCCATGCGAACGACTCGACGAGACGCCCATGCGCGCTTGCATCACCTCTTCGCCGGCCTCGCGGCCCTCGTCGCGCTCGTCGGCTGTCTGGGGGAGTCCATCGTCGGCGGCGACGCGGGCGTCGCGGACATCGGCTTCGACGCGACGCTCCAGTGTTCGTCCGGGCAGGTCGCGTGCGGCGGCCGCTGCGTCGACCTCCGGAGCGACCCCGCCCACTGCAGCGCCTGCGGCACCGCGTGCCCCGCGGGGCTCGTGTGCGCGAACGGCGCGTGCCAGCCCCGGTGCCTCGAAGACCAGCTGCTCTGCACGGGACGGTGCGTCAACGCGCGCACCGACAACGCCAACTGCGGCACCTGCGGCACCGCGTGCCCCGCGGGCCAGGTCTGCGCCGGCGGGCGGTGCGACGTCACGTGCGGGGGGGCCCTCGCCACCTGCGCGTCGGGCGACGACGCCGGCGCCGACGCGGGCGGCGCGCGCTACTGCGCCGACCCGCAGGTCGACCCGCGCAACTGCGGCGCCTGCGGCAACGCGTGCCCCATGGGCACCGCCTGCGTGGCGGGCGTCTGCGCCGTGACCTGCGTGTCGAGCCAGACGCTGTGCGACGGCACCTGCCGCGACCTGCGCTCCGACCTGCGGCACTGCGGGGCGTGCGGCAACGCCTGCGCCGCGGGTCAGGTCTGCTCGCTCGGGAGCTGCCAGGCAGGCTGCGGCGCCGACCTCACCGACTGCGGCGGGAGCTGCGTGTCGACGGCGACGGACCCGCGCCACTGCGACGGCTGCGGCATGGCGTGCGCCCTCGCCAACGCCTCCATCAACGGCTGCGTCGGGGGCGACTGCGTGGTGGGCGCGTGCACCGCGGGCTTCGGCGACTGCAACGGCATGGCCGCCGACGGCTGCGAGGTGAACGTGCGCGGCAGCGAGGTCAACCACTGCGGCGGCTGCGGCGTGGTATGCCGCTTCCCCAACGCGGCGGCCACCTGCGCGACCGGCGTCTGCGCCCTGGGCGCCTGCAACGCGGGCTTCGCCGACTGCGACGGCAGCCCCACCAACGGCTGCGAGGTCAACCTCAACACCGACAACGCCCACTGCGGCCGATGCAGCGTCGCGGGCAACCCCGCGACGTGCGCCGCCGGGCAGGTGTGCGCCGGCGGGGCGTGCGGCGCGACCTGCGGGGCGGGCGCGACCAACTGCTCGGGCAGCTGCGTCAACCTCGAGTCCGACCGGCTGCACTGCGGGGGATGCGGCACCGCGTGCGCGCTCGCCAACGTGAGCGTCAACGCCTGCGCGGGCCGCGCCTGCGTGGTGGGCGGGTGCTCCGCGGGCTTCGGCGACTGCAATGGGATGGCCGCCGACGGCTGCGAGGTGAACGTGCGCGGCAGCGACGTCAACCACTGCGGCGGCTGCGGCGTGGTATGCCGCTTCCCCAACGCGGCGGCCACCTGCGCCACCGGCATCTGCGCCCTCGGCGCCTGCAACGCGGGCTTCGCCGACTGCGACGGCAGCCCCGCCAACGGCTGCGAGGTCAACCTCAACGCCGACAGCGCCCACTGCGGCCGGTGCAGCGTCGCGGGCAACTCCGCGGCCTGCGCCGCCGGCCAGGTGTGTGCGAGCGGCGTGTGCGGCGCGACCTGCGGGGCGGGCGCGAGCAACTGCTCGGGCAACTGCGTCAACCTGGAGTCCGACCCGCTGCACTGCGGCGCCTGCGGCGCTGCGTGCGCGCTCGCCAACGCCAGCGTCAGCGCGTGCGCCAGCCGCGCTTGCGTGGTGGGCGGGTGCCGCGCGGGCTTCG
>JAUSAZ010000158.1 GCA_030652255.1 Myxococcales bacterium
GAGGCGCAGCCCTCCGAGCCCGGCGACCTCGCGGCCTGTGTGTTCGCCTCCGCCGAGGCCGAGGCGGCGTTCATCGCCGACAGCTTCCGCGGCCTCCACGGCGTCGCCTTCACCGAGCGGGGCGCCACCCGCGGGCTCTCGTGGAGCGACATGACCGTGCTCCTCCGAAGCGGCCTCAAGCGACACGCCGCGCCCATCGTGGAGGCCCTGAAATCCCGGGGAATTCCGTTCCTCGTCACCGGGATGAACAACCTCTTCGAGACCGCCGAGGCCAAGGCCGCGAGGGCGCTCTTCTACTTTGTCGCCGCCCACGGAGAGACCTCGCGCGACGACGTCCGCCGGCTCTGGATCGCCGCCGACCTCGGGCTCGCCGACGAGGACCTCGACCGCGCCCTCGAGCGCGCCGAGGCCACGCGAGAGGAGATCCCCTTCGACGCACGGCGGCGCACCAACGAGTTCGCGCCGCAGACGGTGTTCCAGGAGTTCATCGACCGGCTGCGGCTGCGAGAGGAGAGCATCCCCGGAGAGCACGGGCGCGCGGAGGCGGTGTTCGCCAACCTGGGCGCCTTCTCGGGCGTGCTCGAAGACTTCGAGGCCATCCATCACCACTCGGGTCCGGCGGCCCAGTACGCGGCGCTCGCGGTGTTCATGGAGCGCGCGGCGGCCGATCAGTACGGCGAAGGCCTGCTCGACAACCCGGTCGCCCGACCCGACGCCGTGCGGATCATGACCATCCACAAGGCCAAGGGGCTCCAGTGGCCCGTGGTGTCCATCCCCGGCCTCGTGGACAACCGCTTTCCCAGCACCTTCCGCGGTCGTAACAACTGGTGGAACCTCCTCCCCATCGACGCCGTCGTGAACGGCTCGCGCTACCACGGCGACGTCTTCGACGAGCGCCGCCTCTTCTACGTGGCCGTGACGCGCGCCCAGAAGTGGCTCCTCGCGAGCTGGGCCCCCTCCGCCACCGTGCGCAACTGGAAGCGCCCGTCGCCCTTCTTCGCCTGGCTACGCGCTCGCCCCGGCGTCTCGGCCCAACCGCCGCGCCACGACCACCGCCCCCGCACCACGCCGATGCCTCGCGCGGGCGTCGAGGACCTGCGCCTCACCTTCACGGCCATCAAGGCCCTCTTTGAGTGTCCCTATCGCTTCAAGCTGCGGACGGTCTACGGCTTCGGCGCTCCCCCGGAGCCCGCGCAGGGCTTCGGCAAGGCGCTCCACGACGCCCTCGCGGAGATCAACCTGCGCGCCATCGAGGGTCGACCGCCGGGCGCCGACGACGTCCCCGATCTCATCGACACGCACCTCCATCTCCCCTACGCGACGCCCGCCGTGTTTCACGAGCTGCGCGAGGTCGCCTCGCGGGTGCTGACGACCTACCTGACGAAGCACGCCGACTCGCTCTCGCAGGTGACGATGAGCGAGAAGGTCATCGAGCTTCCGCTGGGCGATGGCGTCACCGTGAGCGGGCGCATCGACCTCGTGGTGCGCGGCGACGACGGGCGCGTGAGCATCGTCGACTACAAGAGCACCTCGCGGGCGCAGTCGGAGGAGCAGACCGACGCGCAGCTCCACCTGTACGCGCTCGGCTACCGCGCGCTCACCGGTCACGACGCCGACGCGGTGGAGGTCTGGGAGCTCGATCACGACACGCGCCACGGGCACGCCATCGACGACGCGGCGCTGACGGAGGTGCGGGCGGTGGTCGGGCGCGCGGCGGCGATGCTGCGCTCGGGGGAGCTGCCGCCGTGGCCCGAGCGGGAGCGCTGCGGACGCTGTGAGTTCCGCGGGATCTGCACGGAGGGTAAGCGGGCCATCGGCGCGGAAGACTGAAGCGGCCCGATCGTCTATCGTCCCGCGCCCTATGGCGCCCTCCGACACTGACGTTCGCTCCTTCCACGTCGCGGCGCATCTGGGCCTGCGGGTGCTCGACGCGCGCGGCGGGCGACGGCGCTTCGGCGACGACGCCGACGCCCGATGGAAGCAGTTCCGGGGACAGCTCACCGAGGCCGACCGCTTCGACCTGCTGCTGCGCGACGCGGCCACCGTGGCGCCGCTCGCGTTCGCACCGCGCGACGTCTTCGGCTTCACCGGGCTCTCGACCGAAGACCCCTTCGGGCCCGACTGGGCGGGGCCTCCGCGGGGGCTGTCCGGGGAGTTCCTGCGCTCTCGCGAGGACGCCCCCATCGACCCCGTCGCGGCCTTCGACCGATGCCTCGCCGCCTGGGAGCGTCCCGTGCGAGCACTCGATCCGGGGACGGCGCCGCGCGTCGTGCCTGCGACCCGCCTGCTCGTCGGCGGGACCTCCGCCCTCCGTCACCTCGTCGCCGTCTTCGCCGCCGCGCGCGACACCCTCGACCTCGCCGACCAGGTGATCCTCGTCGCCGACCAGGCCTGCGATCGGCAGCTCTTCGGCCTCGCGGCGGTCTTCCTCGGCACGACCAACCCACCCCGCTGCGTCGCGCCCGGTGTGAAGCCCGAGCGCTGGAAGGCGCTTGGGGTCACCCGCCTCGACGCCACCCTCGTCTCCGACGACGCCTCCGACGCGGTGCGCGCGGCCGTCGCGGACTTCGCCACCCTCACGGCTCGCTGAACCGCAAGGCGATCGCACACCCCATGGCAACCCCGCGCCGCAAGGCCCCGCTCTCCCGCACGCAAGCCCTCGCCGGCCTCGTGGAGCGCAC
>JAUSAZ010000173.1 GCA_030652255.1 Myxococcales bacterium
CTGCCGTGGGTTTCAACCCGCGGCAGCCAAGGCGCGCGAAGGTGTGCGGGTAGCCCGGAACCCGCAGCCTGCAAGCGCTTCGCGCACGATCAGGTCAACGATGAGATGAATGGAGAGGGGCCGCGCGGCAGCGCGGGGTGAAGGTCACCGCCGCAGGAAGATCGGGTTGCTCACCGCGAAGGCCATGCGCCGCGGGAACACCGGCTCCAGCTCGCGGCCGTGCGCCGCGACCACCACCCAGCTCCCCGCAGCGGCCACCGGCACGCGCACCGTACCGCGGTAGCGCACCACCGGGTCGCTCGGGTCGCGCGCCGCGTCGTCGAGCGCGATGGTCGGCAGCGCCGTGCCGTCCACGAACACCTGCAGCCGATCGGCGCGCACCCACGTCGGGGCCCGCGCGGTGATCTCCAGCCGCGCCTCCTGCCCCACGCCCATGAGCTCCTGGCCGGGGCCCACGGCGCCCGCGTCGCCGGTCGCCGGGAGCGCGCGCACGTCGAGGAAGATCCCGCCCGCGATGGTGGAGCGCCCGGTGCCCACGGCCGTCGCGATGGCCGGCGGCGTCGCCGCGGCCGGGTCGTTGGTGCCCAGGAACATGCACGTGCGGGGGAAGCCCACCGGCGACGAGTCGAGGTGGTGGCTGTCCGACGAGCCCACCGCGAAGACCCGACGGCCCCGCGCCAGGAAGGAGAACCAGTCGGCCACGAGGTTGGGCACCTCCTCGAAGGACTTGTCGTTGAAGAACTCCACCGCCGTGAAGCCGTCGTCCCACATCGTCGGGTTGGCCGTGCCGTCGGCGTTGTTGTAGCCCGCGGCGTCGAAGTACGCGCCGGCCCGCGAGCCGCGCGGGTGGTTGATGATCAGCGTCGGGCGCTCGGGGCGGGCGCGCACGTCGGCGAAGACCGCGGGCGGCAGGCGGTTGGCCCACTCGAAGTTGCCGTTGTTGATCCGCGTCGGGTCGGGCGTGAGCGGCAGCACCCCGAAGTGCCCGTAGGTGAAGGTCGTGAGCTCGATGGAGGCCACGCCGCGCACGTAGCGCGAGATGCCCATCTCCTCGATGAGCGGCTGGAAGTCGGCCACCCACTCGTGGTCGGAGCGGGCCATCACCTCGAGGCCGTCGGCCGCGCCGGAGGCCAGCTTGAGCCGCGCGTCGTCGTCCGAGTCCGGCGAGCGCGTCGTGTGGATGTGGAAGTCGCCGCACAGCACCCCCGGCGTGGTGATGACCCGGCGCAGCGAGGCGGCCACCCGCGCGGTCATGCCCGCGGTGACCGTCACCGTGGTCTCCGAGAGGTCGTAGAAGGGGCCGCGCGAGACGACCACCCGGTAGGTTCCGGGCGGTGCGGGGAAGGTCACCCGTCCGTCGAGGGGGAAGGCCACGTGCAGCCGGCCGAACTGCGGCACGGGCTCGCCGTGGCTCTCGGGCAGCGACGGCGCCGTGGCCCCCACGGGGATCACCTGCACCCGCACCGGCAGCGCCGCGGAGCTCACCGCGTCGGTCGCCTCGACCTCGATGGACCCGTCCGCCGGGAGGATGAGCGTCGCCGTGGAGGCGTCGGCGGCCACGGCCACCGCGGGCGTCGGCGCGCTGCCGCGGCGCCAGCCCACGAGGCGCACGGGCCCGGCAGGGACGCGCAGGTCGAAGCGGCCCATGGCGTCGGCGGTGCCGCGGTCGAGGTAGCGCGCGCCGTCCATCGAGGTGACGTGCACCCGCGCCCCGGGCACGGGCTGCCCCGCCGCGTCGGTGATCGTGCCGGTGAGCGGGCGCAGGGCGGTGCCGTTGGACGCCGCGATGGTGCGCTGGAGCCCGTCGAGGCCGGGGCCGCCGAGGGCGACGCGGCCGTAGTGCACCCGCGTCTGGCTGCACGGGGGGAAGGTGATGGCCGGCGCGCTGAACATGTCGAAGCCCGACACGGACAGCAGCGGCGTGAGGGGGCCGCGCGCCGCGGGGAGCATCCACGCCCAGCTCGTGGCGCGGTCGTCGACCCAGCCCACGAGGGGTGTGGCGCTCATCGCCCCGGTGCCCTCCATGAAGCCCCGGTCGGGCACGAAGCGCCCCATGCGCCCGCCCTGGAAGAAGCCGTTGAGCACCGTGCGCGCGATGGTGGTGCCCAGCCGCGGCACGTCGAAGGTGATGTAGACCTCCGCCACGTCGCTGTCGCCGCGCAGCTCGTAGTCGACCGCCACGTTGATGTCGCCGTAGTCCGCCGGCGCGATGGCGTACCCGAACTCGTTGAGGAAGGGGATCGGCCGCAGCGGCCCGGTGGCGCGCACCACCGCGGGCATCCCGTCGCGCCCGTCGTGGGTCACCGTCACCGACTCGGTCTCCACCGCGAAGCGCCCGAGGCCGATGACCAGCTCGCCGAAGTCCCCGGCGTCGACGAGGCGCCCGTCGCGCACCGTCGCCACCCCCACCGGCATGCCGCCCCAGGGGTTGTAGCCCGAGGTCGGGCGCGCCGACTCGATGAGCAGCGCCACGCGGCTGTTGGCCACCACGTAGTCGCCCGCCTGCCAGGTGTTGAGCCCGGTGCGGTCGGCCGGGAGCTGCGCCGCCGTCAGCCGCCCCGCGCGCGCCGCTCCCGCGGGCGCCGACGCCACGTCCGTCGCGCCCTCCGCCGAGCCCCGCGGGAAGGCCGCGCCCACCGGGCACTCGCTCGGGCCGGCGTCCTCCGGGGCGCCCACCTCGACGTCGCCGGTCGCGTCCATCGCCCCGCCGTCGGGGGCGTCGGGGCCCCCGTCGCGCGGCGCCTCCGTCGTCGAATCACTGCACGAAACCAGCACCGCCACACCGACCAGGCCGACCCACGAAGCTCGCATGCCGCGAGTCTGACACCGTTCTGTCACCGTCCGGAAGCCCCACCGCTTGTCAGGCGTGACCGCTGTCGTGGATGGTTCTCCGCACCCCATCACCCCCCCATGCACCTCGACCATCACTTCGCCCTCGACCCGAGCGTCACCTTCCTCAACCACGGCTCCTTCGGGGCCGCGCCCCGCGCCGTGCTCGCCGCCCAGCAGCGCCTGCGCGACCGCATGGAGGCCCAGCCGGTGCAGTTCCTGGTGCGCGACCTGGAGGGCCTGCTCGACGAGGCGCGCGCCGCGGTGGGGGCCTTCGTCGACGCCCCCGCCGACGACCTGGTGTTCGTGCCCAACGCCACCCACGCCGTCAACGCCGTGCTGCGCTCCCTCACGCTCTCCCCCGGCGACGAGCTCGTCGTCACCGACCACGGCTACGCCGCGTGCACCAACGCCGCCCGCTTCGCCGCCGAGCGCGCGGGCGCCCGGGTGGTCACCGCCGAGGTCCCCTTCCCGCTGCGCTCGCCGGGCGCCGTGCTCGACGCCATCACCCGGGTGCTCTCCCCCCGCACGCGCCTCGTCCTCGTCGACCACGTCACCTCGCCCACGGCCCTGGTCTTCCCCGTCGAGGACGTCGTGCACGTCTGCCAGCGCGCCGGGGTCGACGTGCTCGTCGACGGGGCCCACGCGCCCGGGATGATCCCGCTCTCGCTGCGCGCCCTCGGCGCGGCCTTCTACACGGGCAACCTGCACAAGTGGGTGTGCGCGCCGAAGGGGGCGGCCTTCCTCCACGTGCACCCGAGCCAGCAGCACCGGGTGCGGCCGCTGGTGATCAGCCACGGCGCGAGCTCGCGGCGCACCGACCGCGCTCGCCTCGCCGTGGAGTTCGACTGGATGGGCACCCTCGACCCCACGGCGGTGCTCTGCGCCCCCGCGGCGATCGACTTCATGGGCTCGCTGCTGCCCGGGGCCTGGGACGCCCTGCGCGCCGCCAACCGCGCCCTCGCCCTGGAGGCCCGCGACCTGCTCTGCGACGCCCTCGGGGTGTCTCCGCCGGCCCCCGACGCGATGATCGGCTCGATGGCCACGGTGCCCCTCCCGGCCGATCGCTTCCCCCCGGCGCGCGGGTGCGACCCGGCCTTCGAAGACCGGCTCCAGCAGCGGCTCTGGGAGCAGCACCGCATCGAGGTGCCGGTGATGCCCTGGGGGTCGCCGCCGCGGGCGCTGCTGCGGGTGAGCGCGCAGGCGTACAACCACGCCGGGCAGTACCGCGCCCTCGCCCGCGCCCTCGCGGGCTGAGAGGGTGCGCGGCGGCGCGCGATGGGCTATCGCGGAGGCCGCATGCAGGAAGACACGACCCAGGTACAGGCCCCCGCGTCGCTCGCGCAGACGCTGCTCTCGCCGGTCGAGGCGCCCTCGCACGACGGCACCACGCAGGTGCTGCGCGGCGGCGAGGCGGAGGCGCCCGCGCGGGGCGGGGCGGCGTCCGGGGGGCGGTCGACGATCCTGCCGAGGGTGGAGTTCGTCGGCGAGGTGCCGCGGCTGGTGGTCGACGCGCGCGACCGCTTCGAGGCGGCGAAGGTGCTGGGCCGCGGCGGCGTCGGCGAGGTGGTGCTCGCGCGCGACAACGACATCGAGCGCCCGGTGGCCCTGAAGCGCCTGCTCCCCGAGCTCGAGGGCGGGGCGGCGATCATGGCGCGCTTCGTCGAGGAGATCAGGGTGCTCGGGCGCCTCGACCACCCCAACATCGTCCCCATCCACGACGTCGGCGTCGACCCCGACGGGCGGTACTTCTACGTGATGAAGTACGTCGACGGCGAGACCCTCGAGCACGTCATCGAGCGCCTCGCCGCGGGGGACCCGGAATACCACCAGCGGTATTCCTTCGAGCGGCGCACGGAGGTCTTCCTCCAGGTGCTGCGCGGGGTGCAGTATGCCCACGCCCAGGGCGTGCTGCACCGCGACCTCAAGCCCGCCAACGTGATGATCGGGCGCTTCGGCGAGGTGGTGGTGATGGACTGGGGCCTCGCGCGCAGCCGCGAGGAGAGCGCGCGCTTCCCGGTGGACGACAAGCTCACCACGCTGACGGCGCCGCGGGGGCGGCGCGCCCCGGCGGACAAGCTGCGCACCATGGAGGGCTCGCTGCTCGGCACGCCGGCGTACATGTCCCCGGAGCAGGCGCGCGGCGAGGTGGCCACGCTCGACGAGCGCAGCGACGTGTACTCGCTGTGCGTGATGTTCCACGAGCTGCTGACGCTGGAGCACTACCTCGCGGGCAAGGCCGGCGTGAGCGAGTGCGTCGCGGGGGTGCTGCGCGACCCGGTGCCGCCCGCGTACATGGTGGCGAGCCCGCACCAGTCGGGGGTGCCCGCGGAGCTGGCGCACTTCATCACCCACGGCGTGGCCAAGGACGCCGCCGGGCGCCACCGCTCGGTCACCGCGATGATCGACCAGCTGCTGGCCATCCGCGACGGCAAGGTGCCGGTGCAGTGCAGCGCCACGATGATGAAGCGGATGGGCGCCGAGACGATGCACGCCGTCGACCGGCACCACCGGGTGGTCCTCGGGGTCGCGGGGGTGTTCGCCACGCTCGGGCTGGTGGGCGCGGCGACGGTGCTGCGGGCGCTGGTCGCGGCGCTGGGGTGACCCGGGGGGGCCGACCGCCGGAGCGCTGGCCGACCGGGGCGGTCGGTGACAGAGTTCGCGGCATGTTCTCGTTCACCGATCCGGCCAAGACGACGATGCCCACCCCTGCCGATGCGCTCCCCGGGCGCAGCGAGCCGATGCCTGTCCCCGCGCGGCACGCGGTGCTCGACGCCCCGCTCGACGGGGCCTTCCCCGGGATGGCGATGGCGATGTTCGGGATGGGGTGCTTCTGGGGCGCCGAGCGGAAGTTCTGGAAGATCCCCGGGGTGGTGTCGACCGCCGTGGGCTACGCCGCGGGCTACACCCCCAACCCGACGTACAAGGAGGTGTGCAGCGGGCGCACCGGCCACAACGAGGTGGTGCGGGTGGTGTACGACCCGGCGAAGGTCTCCTACGAGCAGCTGCTCAAGGCCTTCTGGGAGAGCCACGACCCTACGCAGGGCATGCGCCAGGGCAACGACGTGGGGACGCAGTACCGCTCCGGGGTGTACTGGTTCAACGACGCGCAGCGCGCGACCGCCGAGGGCTCGAAGGTGGCCTACGAGCAGGCGCTGCGGAAGGCGGGGCGCAACGCGATCACCACCGAGCTGCTCGCGGCGCCGACCTTCTACTTCGCCGAGGAGTACCACCAGCAGTACCTGGAGAAGAACCCCGACGGGTACTGCGGCATCGGTGGGACGGGCGTGACCTGCCCCATCGGCGTGGGCGTGTCGGCGTAGCGGGAACGAGGTTCAGCGCGTCGGCGTGAAGCGGACGCGCGTGCCTGACGGGGTGGGGAAGTCCCACGTGATGGCGTCGGTGCCTGCGAGATTCTCCAGGCCCACCACAGCGCCCCTGGTCGCGCCGGCGCCATACACGAAGTCGATGGCGTTGCTGCCTTCGTTCAAGATGACCTCGAAATCGGCCGGGGTGCCGCTGCCCACGATGGGGGTCGTGCGGTTGTTCCATTGAACGACCCAGCGGCGGTTGGGGGCGACTCCCAGGACGACCGAACAGATCCCGGGGGCCCGCAGTCCCCAGTCGTTGTCCGGGGCTGGAGCGACCATTCCGTTGGGGGTCGCGAGCCCGGGCAGCGCGGTGGCGGTCGTGGCAGCGACGCCGTCGAGGTTCATGAAGCCGTTGTGGGACACGTTGGCCGAGAAGCCGACCGGCAGCGCCGTGCCCCAGTAGCGGAACGCGAAGGGCAACGCTACCTGCACGTTGGATCCCGACGGAAGGATGACGGAGGCCCCCGGAGCGCCGCACGCGGTCACCCAGTTGACCTCCTGGGGATTGGAGATCGCGTAGGTGTTGAAGGTGCCCGCCGGATACGTCCTGACGCGGGCAGTGACCGCGGAGCTTGCCACCGTGGCGAGAGCGCCGATGAACCACGTCCCCGGGCCCTGCCGAGGGAGGACCAGCTCGCGGATGCTGGACGGATCATCCCATCGGCACCGCCCCGCGTCCGAGGCCCACTCACCGCAGCGCGGCTGCACTTCGAAATAGACGGTCCCGCGATCGCCCGCGTCGCTCACGCTCACGACAACGTCGCGGGTCTCGGTCAGCGTGTAGACGAAGGAAGCGTCGCGACGGTTGCTGCCGTTGACGTCGCCGCCGGCGCAGCGGAGGCCGGTGTCGATGCCGACGGCGACGTTCGTGACCGGAACCATCGCGGTCGGCCCATCGGGCGTCACCGCCACCGGGTTGCTGCACAGGTCGCCCTGCTGCCGCGGCGCCGTGGGCGCGGTGGAGACCGACACGGAGAGGACGCCCGCGAAGCCCGGAGGCCACTCGCCCACGAGGTAGTAGTCGCCCGGCGTCTGCGCGGGGAAGGTGCGGAGCGACGAGCTGCCGGTCGCCACGCAGTCGCCCGCGACGGTGCTGTCGGAAGCGCAGCCCCAGCGCTGGAGGCGCCACCAGATGCGGTCGGGGCCTCCCGACGTGACGATCGTGACGTCGCGGGTGGTGTCGAGTCGGAAGTGCCAGATCGCGTCGGAGTTGCCGCCGTGATCGACCGGCGTGGCGCAGGAGATGCCGACGTCGACGTCGGTCTCGAGCTGCGAGGCGGTGACCGCCGCGGCGGCCCCGTCCGGGGTGACCTCCTGTGGAAGGGCGCAGAGCTCGCCCGCGGGGAGCGTCGTGGGCGCGGACGTGCGGAGCTCGACCCCGAACGAGCCGGTCGGATTCACGAGCTCGACGATCACGTAGTAGTCGCCCGCGGGGAGGGCGCGCCGCGAGAAGACGTGGGTGGGCGCCTGCCGGCACGACGTGAGCGGGGTCGCGTCGCGCGCGCACGAGCACTGGATCTGCGCGAACGTGTAGCCCGCGCCGCGCCCGTCGACGACGACGGTCACGTCGCGCGGGCCGTCGAGGCGGAAGTGCAGCACCGCGTCCTGGAAGGCCGTCGCGGTGCCCGCTCCCGAGCACGACGTGCCCACGTCGTTCCCCATGCGCAGGAGCGAGGTGTTCACCGAGAGCATGGGACCGTTCGGCACGAGCTCCAGGCCCGGGCAGGTGTCGGGGCTGGTGCCGACGGCAGCGTCGGGCGGCCCGGGGGCGCGACACACGTAGACGTCGCGACCGGTCACGAGGATGTCGGGTGCGACGACGTCCGGAGAGATCGGAGCATCGACCGGAGCGGGCGCGTCGACCGGGACGTCCGCCCGATTGACGTCGGAAGGAGCGTCGAGGCCTCCGTCGAACACACCAACATCCACCGGGAGGGCGGTGTCCACGCCCGGCACGTCGCCAGCGCCGACATCAGCCACGTCGATGACCGGGACGTCTGGGATCGAAGCGTCGGTGACCGGGACGTCGGGGGTCGGCGCGTCGGGGGTCGGCGCGTCGGCGGTCGAGGCATCGGCGGTCGAGGCATCGGTGCGCTCGCGGCCGGCGACGAAGCCGGTACTGAAGTGGTCGACGCGTGCGCTGATGGTGTCGCCCGCGGCCTCGCTCTCGCGCCACTCGTAGCCTTCGGCGCCGGCCCGCGACCACGCGATGGTCGGGTCGGCGCCGGGCCGGAAGCGGATCGAGACCGTCACCGGGCGCGCGAAGGTCAGGCCTTCTGGGGTGAATCGCCACACGTTGCTGTAGCCCACGTACGGAGGCGGAGGCGCCGTCCCCGTGTTCTCGGCGCGTAGCATCACCGCGCGGTCGAGCGCGCCCTGCGGAATGCGCAGCACGATCCCGTCGCCGCGCAGCTCGGCCCCCTCGGGCCCGACGGTTCCGGTCACGACGACCGCGGGCGCGTCCGTCGCGGGCGCGTCGGCTCGCGCAAGGTCCGCGGGGGTGGCTGCGTCGACCGGACCGTTGCTCCCACCGCAGCCCGCCAACGCCAGCGCCAGCGCGGCGCCCGTGTACACCGCTCTCCATCGCGCCCCTGCGTGCATGCCCTCTCCTCCGCCCGCGCAGGACCGCGCCCCGTGAAGCTACCAGGGAGCCCTCACCAGCGCACCGGCATGAGCCCGCCTTGACACCGCGCGGCCCGCGCGCCGATCGTCGGGGCTCTTCACCGGGGGCCATGCGACACACCACCCTCCTGCTCGCGGCCTCCCTCGCGTGCCTCGCGCCCGCCGCGCGCGCCCAGACGCCGCCCGGCGCAGGCGACGCCCGGGCCAGCTTCGCCCGCGCGGTGACCCTCTACGCCGACGGCAACTACGAGGCGGCGCTGGTGGAATTCCAGCGCGCCCACCGCCTGAGCGGCAACCCCAACCTCCTCTACAACGTCGGCGCGGTGTACGAGTCGCTTGGGCGCTTCGTCGAGGCCCGCGACGCCCTCGTGGCCTACCGCATGGGCGGCACGCCGTCGTCGGTGGGGCCCCGCGCGGCCGAGCTCGACGCGCGCCTCGCCCGCCTCCGGGAGCGCATCGGCACCCTCCGCGTGACCGTCCCCACGCCGGGGCTGCGGATCACCGTCGACGGGGCGGAGGTGGCGGCCGAGCGAGCGCGCGCGGGCGTCCCGGTGTCCGCCGGACGGCGGCGCCTGCGGCTCGACGCGCCGGGTCACACCACCCGCGAGCTCGAGGTGGACGTCGCGGGCGGCGGCGAGCTGGTGATCAGCGAGGGCCTCGACGTGCGGCGCGCGCCGCTGACGCTGCGCTCGGACACCGACGAGGCCTCGGTGCGCGTCGACGGCCGCGAGGTGGCGCGCACGCCCGTGGAGGGTCCGGTGATGCTGCCGGAGGGGACCTTCCAGCTCGAGGTGACGCGCCCCGGCTACGTGAGCGTGCGGCGCGAGGTGACGCTGGGCGTGGCGGGCGCCGTGGTCGACGCGACGCTCGCGTGGGACCCGGCGATGCCCCCGTCGGTCGCGGCGGGGGTGCGGGTGGAGAGCAACGTGGACTTCCCCGCGGTGAGCGTCGACGGGCGCTCGGTGGTGGCCGACGGGAGCACCCGCGTCCCGGCGGGGCGGCACCAGCTCCGGGTGGCGCACGAGGGGTACGTCCCGACGACGCGGGCCATCACGCTGGCGCCGGGCGCCAACACCGAGCGCGTGTGGCTCGACGCGACGCCGCAGCTGCGGGCCGAGCACGCCGACCGGGTGCGGCGGCAGCGGACGGTGGCCTATGTGTTCGGCGGCGTCGGGCTGGCGGCGATGGCCGGGGGCGCGGCGCTGCTGGTCACCGGGCTCGGGGACTTCAACGACGCCGACGCCGAGGTGACGCGCATCGTCGCGTTGGATGATTCCTGCTTTGTCAACCCGCTCAATCCTGCCTGTGGGGACACGCAAGCGCGCACCGACGCGAGGCTGGCGGCCGACGAGGACCGGAGCGCGGCGGCGACACGGGCCGTCGTGGGCGGCGTCGTGCTCGGCCTCGGCACCGCGGCGCTCGTCGTCGGCTCCGTGCTGCGAGCGCGCTCCGACCCGTCGGACCGCTACGACCGGCCCGCGGGATGGGGCGTCGCGGTGGGCTTCGGGGGCGCGTCACTCCGCGGTACCTTCTGAGCGCACGATGACCAACGCGAGGGCCGAGCCCGCGACGAACGACGACGAGGCCCCGGAGCTCGCGCCCGCGCTGGAGTCGGGGCGGGTGGTGGCCGAGCGCTACCGCATCGAGCGCGTGCTCGGCAGCGGCGGCATGGGGACCGTGCACGAGGCCACGCAGCTCGCCCTCGATCGGCGCGTCGCGCTCAAGGTGCTGCACCCGGCGCTCACCACGGACCGGTCGCTGGTCGCGCGCTTCCGCCGCGAGGCCAAGGTGATGGCGGGGCTGAAGCACCCCAACATCGTCGAGGTGATCGACGCGGGCCAGGAGGGATCGCTGGTGTTCCTGGTGATGGAGTACCTCACCGGGGTGCCGCTCAACACGCGCGTCGAGGCGGAGATGCCCATGGCGCCGGGCGCGCTGCTGCCGCTGGTGCTGCCCGTCGGGCGGGCGCTGTCCTTCGTGCACAAGCGCGGCATCGTCCACCGCGACGTGAAGCCCGACAACATCTTCCTGGTGCGGGGCGACGACGGCGCGATCACCCCGAAGCTGCTCGACTTCGGCATCGCCCGCCCGGTGTCCGGGGGGAAGTCCATCACGGCCACCGGGGTCATCCTTGGGACGCCCGCGTACATGGCCCCGGAGCAGGCCTGGGGCCTGAAGGAGATCACCCCCGCGGCCGACCAGTGGGCCTTCGGCGCGATGCTCTACGAGGCCCTCGGGGGGGAGATCCCGCACCTCTGCGAGACCCCGCACGCGCTCATCGTGCGGCGGGTGTCCGAGGCCGCGCGCCCGCTCACGGAGATCGCGCCGGGGGTCGACCCCGCCCTCGCCGCGGTGGTCATGCGTGCGCTCGCGACCGATCCGACGGCCCGCTACGAGAGCATGGACGCGCTGCTCGACGCGCTCGCTCCCTTCGCCGCGGAGCGGGGCCCCGCGGCGGTGGCGCCGGTCGCGCCCGCCGCGCCGAAGCCCGCGGCGATGGCGGCGACGATGACCGCCCCGGAGGAGCAGACGGCCCCGGAGCCCGAGGCGCGCGTAGCGGAGCCCGAGGCGGTCATGGAGCCCGAGGCGGCGCCCGTGGTCCCGGTGGCGCCGCTGCGCTTTCCGCGGGTGCTGGCGGGTCTGATGGTCGCGGCGGCGGTGGCGGCGACGGGCTTCGCGCTCACCCGCGGGGACAGCGCCCCGCGGCCGACACCGACCGCCGCGCCGACGGTGGTGGAGATGGTGACGCTGACCTTCGACTTCTCGCCGCAGGAGGCGCGCATCGAGCTCGATGGCGCAGAGCTCGGTGCGGGGCACGCGTCGGTGGAGGTCACGCGGGCCGGGGTGCACACGCTTCGTGTCGAGGCCGACGGGTACCTGCCGTACGTCGACGCGGTGCGGGCCGACGGCGACCTGCGCATCTCGCGCTCGCTGGTGCGCCGGGCCGTGGATGCAGCCGTCGTAGCGTCGCCGACCGCGCGACCCGCGAGGCCGGTGACGGGCGCGCCCGCGGCGGCGCACGCGCCCATCGGGCGGCGACCGATCGACACCCGCTGGCCGCCGTAACGGGTGGGAGACTTGAGGCTCCGAGTGCCTTTCCACAGGAGAGGTGACGGGTTGATCGGAGCACCCGCCCAGGCCCGCAATCACCGGCCTCGCCGATCGAGGGGAGCACCCGCCCACCTCACCAGCCGTCGGCCTCGCCGATCGAGGGGAGCACCCGCCCAGGCCTGCGGTCACCGGTCTCGCCGATCGAGGGGAGCACCCGCCCACGCCTGCGGTCACCGGTCTCGCACGTCGCGATCGTGACGGTGAGGCGGGTACTGTCGACGTGGGCGAGCGCTCCCCTCGATCGGCGAGACCGGTGACCGCAGGCCTGGGCGAGCGCTCCCCTCGATCGGCGAGACCGGTGACCGCAGGCGTGGGCGGATGCTCCCCTCGATCGGCGAGGCCGGTGACTGCAGGCCTGGGCGGGTGCGGTGCTCAGCGCTCCCGGCACGCCTCGGTGTCGATCGGGCAGGGGAGCGCGTGCGGGTTGCGGTTGCGCACCCACGGGTCGGCCTGGCACGCAGGCGACTCCGGGTCGACGACGTGCTCGGCGCCGTCGCAGCGCACCCGCCACGCGCCGCCCGTGTACGCGCGCGTCACGGTCGCCACCTCGCGCCCGGCGCCGTCGCGCCAGGTGTCGACGGTCACCGTCGCGGCCCCGAGGCTGGTGACCGCCGCGCAGACCGCGCGCCCTTGGCGGAAACGGTGGGCGCCCATGGGCTGCGCCTCGACCACGAGGCCGTTGTCGAAGCAGCGGCGCCAGTTGTCGACCGCCGCGGTGATGTACGCCGTGCACGCGCCCACCGGCGGTGAACACGCCGCGAACATCCGCGCCATGCACGGCGGGAGGCAGCTCGGGGGCGCCGGGGTCGCCGCGTCGGCGCGCGGCTCGATGGTACCCGTGGAGGCGCCGCAGCCGAGCATCAACACCAGAACGAGCCCGATGCGCATGGGCGGCAACCTACACCCGGCGATGCCGAGGGTGGTCACCCCACGAGCAGGGCGTTCGACGCGAGCCAGTCGAGCGCCTGCTCGCAGTCCCCGGCGCGCTCTGCCTCCGAGCGGGCGTCGCGCGGGAGCCCCGCGGCGAGGGCGGCGCGGTCCCGCGTCCCGTCGGACAGCCGCAGCACGGCGCGCGCCTCGCCGGGCAGCACGATGCGCGTGTGCCGCAGGGTCGTGACCTCGTCCGAGCCCATCGCCTGCGCGCGGGCGATGGGGGACGCGAGCGGTCGCAGCCCCGCGGCCTCGGCGTAGCGCGCGGCGCCCGCGTGCAGGGAGATCGCCCCGTCGAAGAGCAGATCGAGCACGGCGGGCGCGTGCGCGGCGGCGGCCCCGAGGGCGGCGCGGCGATCGAGCCCGAGGCGCGCGGCGGCGGCGGCGGCCATGGCGGCGTAGGAGACCGGGCGGCGGTCCTCGGCGGCGAGGGCGTGCAGGGCGCACTTCATCCACGGGTCGCGCAGCACGAGCGGGCGCTCGTCGGAGGGGAAGGTCACGGGGCGGTCGTCGGTGAGCGCGGCGGCGCCGACGTCGGGGACGCGCGCACGGGTCGCCAGGTGCAGCCGCGCGAGGGCGGCCGGGTCGGCGGGGCCCGCGGCGGTCTCGCCGTGCACGAGCAGCGACGCGCGGAAGCGGCGGTTGTGGGTGAAGTCCACGGACTGCGCGAGCGCGATCGGGTCGCCGGCCCCGGGGCGCAGCGCGGGCGCTGCGACGCGGAGGTCGGCGTCGGCGAGCCAGGCGAGGCCGTGCGCCGCGGCGTGCGCGGCGAAGTCGCGGAGGTACACCGCGTCGTTCACGGCCGCGAGGTGCTCGTGGAAGAGGTACGCGTCGTCGGCGCCGCCCAGCTCCCGGAGCTCGCCGCGCAGCCACGCGGACCACGGCGACGGGTCGGCCTGGAGCGAGCCGTCGAGCACCGCGAGCGCCCGCCGCGCGCGCCGCACCCGCTCCAGCGCAGGGCCCGGCGGGGCGTGCTCGCGCAGGAAGTCACGGATCGTGCGCAGCGCGTTCCAGCCCGGGAGGGCGTTGAAGCTCACGTACGCCACCCCGTCGGGGCGCATGCGCCCGCGGCACACGGCGAGGATGGCGTCGCGCACCGCGGGGGGCACCCAGGAGTACACCCCGTGGCAGATCACGTAGTCGAAGGGCGCGTCGTCGGAGAGCGCGGCGATGGACTCCGCGCGGAAGGTGACGTTGGTGAGACCGAGGGCCGACGCACGGTCGCGCGCCTCGGCGACCTGCACCTCGGAGAGGTCGACCCCGACGAACTCGCTGCCCGGGAGGTCGAGGGCCATCGGGAGGAGGTTGGCGCCGCGGGCGCAGCCGAGCTCCAGCACGCGGCAGCGCGCGAAGGGCGGCGCGGGTCGGCCGCAGAGGGCGGACACCGCGAAGAGGTGCTCCGGGTGCGTGCGGGGGAAGCAGTAGTCCGCGTAGGGGAGCTCGTCGTAGCGGTCTCTGGTCATCCGCCGCGGATCGTAGATCAACGGCGCTCCGGCCGGGCCGCCGCGGCGAGGCCCGCGTTGACCCCCTTCCCTCCCGCGTGCGAGCGTCGCCGCGGGAGCCGATGGCAGACCACGACCACGACCTGGTCCGCGCCGAGCGGGACCTCTACCGCCGCCTGCTCGACCTCGGCGACCACGACGACCTCGCGGCCTTCCTCGACGAGGCCCTCGCGCTGGTCGTCGAGGCCACCGGCGCGCTCCGGGGGTACCTCTCCCTCGACCCGGCCCAGGACGGCCAGTCGGTCTTCACCCTCGCGCAGGGCTTCGACGAGGCCGACCTCGCGCAGGTCCGCCGCGAGCTCTCCCAGGGCATCCTGGCCGAGGCGCTGCGCACCGGGCGCACCGTGTCCACCGCGTCGGCCCTCGACGACCCGCGCTTCCGCGCCATGGCCAGCGTGCAGGCCAACCGCATCCTCGCCGTGCTCTGCGCGCCCATCGGCGGGCGCGCTCCCCTCGGCGCGCTCTACCTCCAGGGCCGCGCCGCCCCGGGGCCCTTCCCCGAGCGCGAGCGCCAGCTGGCCGAGGCCTTCACCACGCGGGTCGCGCCGCTCGTGCACCGCCTCCGCCGCGCGACCCCCGACGCCGCCGTCGACCACACCCGCGAGCTGCGCGCCCGGGTGCACGCCGACGGGCTCCTGGGGGTCTCCGCGGCCCTCGCGGAGTGCCTGCGCCAGGTGTCGGTGTGCGCCCAGGTCGACGCCCCGGTGCTCATCGCCGGCGAGAGCGGCACCGGCAAGACGGAGCTCGCCCGCTGCCTGCACCTGAGCTCGCGGCGCGCCCCGGGGCCCTTCGTCGAGGTCAACTGCGCGGCGCTGCCCGACACCCTGCTCGAGGCCGAGCTCTTCGGCGCCGAGAAGGGCGCGCACTCCACCGCCACGCGGCGCATCCCCGGGCGCATCGCCGCGGCGCAGGGCGGCACCCTCTTCCTCGACGAGGTCGCCGAGCTCCCGCTGGCCTCGCAGCCGAAGCTGCTGCAGTTCCTGCAATCGCGGCGGTACTGGCGCCTGGGCGGGGAGTCCCCGGTCGAGGCCGACGTGCGGGTCATCGCCGCCACCAACGTCGACCTCCCCGAGGCCGTGCGCGCGAAGCGCTTCCGCGAGGACCTCTACTACCGCCTCGACGTGCTCACCGTGCGCGCCCCGGCGCTGCGCGAGCGCCCCGACGACGTAGCCCTCCTGGCCGACCGCTTCGCCTCCGCCGCGGGCGCCTCCGCGGGCCGCGACCTCACGCTCTCCCGCGCCGCCCGCACGGCCCTGCGCCACGCCGAGTGGCCCGGCAACGTGCGCCAGCTCTCCGCCGCCGTGCAGCGCGGCGCGGCCTTCGCGCTGAGCGAGGGCAGCGCCGTCATCGAGGCGCGGCACCTCTTCCCGGAGACCCCCGCGGCCGCCGCCGAGAAGGCCCGCGCGACGACGTGGCAGGAGGCCACGCGGGGCTTCCAGCGGCGCCTGCTCGACGAGACCCTCGACGCCTGCGGGGGCAACGTGAGCGAGGCTGCCCGCCGGCTCGACGTGGCGCGCTCGCACCTGCACGAGCTGCTGCGCGCCCACGGCATCAACCGCCCGAAGTCCTGAGCGCGCCGCTGGAGCGTCTGCGCAGAAACTGGCCCCGCCGGCCGCGGGGATCCTACGGTGCGTCCACTGCCATGAAGCCCATCTTCATCACCTGGTGCGTGGATGACCCCGACGCCCCGGAGCTCCGCTACTACGACCTCATCGCCGAGTACGACGGCCTCGCGCGCTACGTCCTCGCGGTCGCCGACGCGCCCTTCGCGCCGGTGATCCACGTCGACGTCACCGAGCTCGAGAGCCGCGCCGGGTACCGCCGCTGGGGCCCCGACGACCGCCGCGGCCCCGACCGCGCCCGCCTCGACCGCCGCGCCCGCGGCCGCCGCGCCGAGGACCTCGTCCCCGCCTACGCCATGTCCTGACCTCCCCTGTCCGCCCGACCGGACACCCTCTACCCCCGCGCTGTCCTCCCCGGTGGACACCTCCCCTGCCGTGCATCGCGTCGCCGCGCAGAACGCCCGCGTGGCACGCCCGGTGTACTGCCCCGCTGCCATGAACAACACTCGCTCATGGCTCCGCTCCGTCGTCCTCCTGCTGCCCCTCGCGGCGTCCTGCGCGCCCGTCGACGAGCCCGCCGCGTCGTCCGTCGACGAGCTCCGCCTGCAGTCCTACGACCTCTGTAGCCTCTTCGGCGCCTCCGCCCTCCAGGCCGCCGTGGCTGGCGCCCAGATCGACGAGATCGGCCCCCTCTGGGTGGAGCCCGGCACGGCCACCATCCTCCGCGGCCGCCACCTCGACCGCCTCCCCACCGTGATGCGCGCGGCGTACTACTCGGGCGCGACCCGCATCACCACCTCGACCCGCGTCTTCCCGATGGGCCCCAACGCCATCCTGGTGATGGCGCCCCGCAACATCCCCGCCGCGGGCGCCAACGTCTCCATCCGCCTCGAGTACACGCGCCTCTGCCGCGAGGACCGTCTCGGCTCCCTCGGCCTCGGCGGCAGCCTCGCGGTCTACGCCGAGCGCTCGCTCACGGTCGCCGCCTCGCCGGCCACGGCGTCCTTCCACTGGCCGCGCTTCTTCGCCCGCACCAGCGGCGTGATGCCGGCCCCGGCGCTCACCGCCCGCACCGTCAGCACCAACGAGGTCGCCCTCACCTGGACCGACCCGGGCTTCGACGAGATCGGCTACCGCATCGACTACCGCCAGGCGGGCAGCCCCGAGTGGCTCGCCGTCGGCACCGTCCCGGCCAATCGCACGAGCGAGCCCGTCCGCGGGTTCCAGCACGCCACGGGCTACGAGTTCCGGGTGGTGCCCTTCGACTACGACCGCGACGGCGCGCCCAGCAACACGGCCTCCGCGACCACCGCGGCCCTCCGCGTGAACTCCGCGGCCGTCACCGTGCATCGCTCGTTCTCCTCCGCGGGCGGCGTCGCGCCCCTCGCTGGCACCACGGTCCAGCCCGCCCCGCGCGCGGCCGTGGCCTGGTACGACGCCAACGCCAACCGCGTCGTCGACGGCATGCCCGGCGGCGCCACGGCGTACCCCTTCACCCTCGGCGCCTTTCCCTCCTGGCCGCTGCACGGCTCGGTCGAGGGCAACCGCTTCGACGCGGGCGCCAACCTCGTGGTGATGGTGGAGTTCGCCCCCACCGCCGGCGCGATCACCACCCGGCCCGTGAGCCAGTTCGTCGCGATGCACCTCCAGGTCGGCGGCGGCGTCGCGGCCCTGCGCAGCGCCGTCGGCGGCGACTACGCCCGGGGCCAGGGCGCGCGCATCACCACCCTGGTCCCCACCCTCTCCGACCGGGTGCAGCTGCTGGAGTTCAGGGCGCCCGCCAACGGGGTCAACGGCCGGGTGCGGGGCTCCGTGCGCGCCAACCTGATGATGATGACCGAGCAGCTCTCGCTCCAGGCTCCGCAGACGAGCACCCAGCACCTGAGCGACGTCTCGGTCGACTTCGACCTCGAGGTGCTCCCCCGCTGAACGACCCGGCGCCGCTTGCGCTGCGCGCCACGAAGCGTGTCCAATCTCCGTCTCCGAGGGAGTCCCCCCACACGATGCGCCGCACGACGTCATGGCTGCTGCTCTCGTGCCTCGCGCTCGCGCTGTCGTGCGAGAGCGCGAAGCGCCGCCAGGGGTCCTTCCTGGCGGAGTGCACCTTCAATGACGAGTGCTCCTCGCCGCTCATCTGCGCCGCCCGGCGGTGCCGCGTGGAGTGCCGCTCCGACCGCGACTGCACCAACGACTGGCGCTGCCTCTCGGCGGGCCAGGTGCGGCGCTACGCCTGCTTCGCCCCCAACGACTTCGGCAGCGCGTGCGAGTACTCCGCCGACTGCCGCGCCTCGTGGGTGTGCGCCGACCGCGAGTGCCGCCCGCAGTGCCGCGCCGACTACGACTGCCGGCTCATCGCCCCGGGGCTCACCTGCCTCCGCGCGCTGGGCGTGTGCAGCGCGCACCCCAACCTCACCGACGCCGGCACCCTCCCCGACGTCGACCTCAACGACCCCGACGGCGCGCTCGACCCGGCGCCCCCCGACGTGCCCGTCGCGGTCGATGTGCCCGCGGCCGACACCCCCACCGCCGACGCCCCCGACGTCCCGGTGGACGCGGGCGACCCCTTCGCGTGCGCGCTGCGGCGGCGCGACGGCGCCTGCAACCCGGGTGAGCCGGGGTGCAACGTGCTGGCCGTGGGCATCGGCGGCGGCACCCGCTGCGCGGTGCTCACGGGCGGCTCGGTGCGCTGCTGGGGCGGCGGGGCGAACGGCACGCTCGGCAACGGCACCCGGGTAGCGTGCGCGGTACCGGGCCTGGTGAGCGGCCTCGTCGACGCGACCGAGGTGGGCGTCGGCTACGGCCACGCCTGCGCGCGGCGGCGGGGCGGCGCCGGGATCGTGTGCTGGGGACAGTCCTTCGTCGGCGAGCTGGGCAACGGCACGGCCCTGGGCGCGGTCTCCGACACGCCGACGATGATCTCCGCGACCGACGGCGACCTGGCGGTGGGCAACTCGCACTCGTGCACGCTGCGCCCGGGCGCCAGCGTGAGCTGCTGGGGCACCAACGCCGACGGGCAGTTCGGCAACGGCACCGTCGGGGGAGCGTCCTCGCTCCTCTACTTCACCACGCCGCGCACCTTCCCGCTGGCGGCGAGCAGCCTCTCGCTCGGCGTGGGGCACTCGTGCGGCGTCGGCGTGGATGGGACGGTCGCGTGCTGGGGCAGCGGCTCCGAGGGCCAGCTCGGGGACGGCACCACGTCTCACCCGTCGCCCACGCTGGTGCCCGGCCTCATGGGCGTCGAGCAGGTGCTGGCGGGCCAGACCCACACCTGCGCCCGCCTCTCCGGCGGCACGGTGCGCTGCTGGGGCGGGAACGCCGCCGGCCAGCTCGGCGACGGCACCCTTACGACGCGCCCGGCACCCATCACCCCGCCGATCTCGGGCGTGGCCGAGCTCGCGTTGAGCTACTTCGCGACCTGCGCGCGGCTCACCGACGGCACGGTCTCGTGCTGGGGCCTCCATGAGTACGTGGGCCTCGGCCCGGTCGCGACGGGCCCGACGAGCCCGACGCCCGTCCCCGGGCTGGCCGACGTGACGCGGCTCTACGGCGGCGCGGCGGGCTTCTGCGCGCTGCGCGGCAGCGAGGCCGGGCTCTGGTGCTGGGGACGCGCGGCGGGCAACGCCGCGACGGGCACGGCGACGGCGTATCGACCGGTGGAGGTGAGCTGGTGAACCCCATGAAGCGAGCAGGCGTGGTGCTCCGGGCGGCGGCGGTCGCGGCGGCGCTCGGCGGGGGCGGGTGCAGCCTCTTCGAGGGCAGCGGCCGCGAGCTGCTCGCCGAGTGCAGCTTCAACGACGAGTGCGAGGCCCCGCTGCTCTGCGCCGCGCGGCAGTGCCGGGTGCAGTGCCGCAGCGACCGCGACTGCACCAACGGGTGGCGCTGCCGCTCGGCGGGGCAGTTCGACAAGTTCGTCTGCTACGAGCCCAACGTACGCACCACCGGGTGCGTGTTCCCGAGCCACTGCACGGGGGCGTACGTCTGCGCCAACCACGTGTGCTCGGCGCAGTGCCGCTCGGACTATGACTGCCAACTGGTCGACCTCCGGGCTACCTGCCGGGCCGACCTCAGGGTGTGCACCAATCACCCGCACCTCACCGACGCGGGCACGCTGCTCGACGTGAAGCGCAACGACGACCCCGACGCCGACCTCGCGCCGTAGCGTCGTCGACGTCGGCGCTGAGGTCCGCGCATCGCGAGCCGCCCATGAGGTCGGTATGATGTCCCGATGCTCTCCTGGCGACCCCTGGCGCTGCTGCTCGTCTCGAGGATCGCGGTCGGGTGCTCCGAACCCTTCGAGGTTCCGCCTGACGGCAACCCCTGCGCGGCGGGTTCGGAGGCCGTGTACGGGTGGCCCTTCGACGACGCGCACCGCTGCGTCGACTTCGCCGCCACGGAGCGACGCGTGGTGATGGGGTGCCTCCCGATCGAGAACCGGGTGATGGGCGGCGCGGTCACCTGCTACGCCCGCACCGACGGGTCGCAGCGCGTGATGACGCCCTGGTACTACTACTCGGCGCTGGAGTCGCAGGGGTGGACGGGGTGCGCCAGTGGAGAGGCGGCGGCGCTGCATCCCAACTGCCGCTGAGCCCACAAACACTCAGCGGGGCGGCGTCGCCGACCCGGCCGCCCTCGCGGGGCGTCGGGTCGCGCCCTTCGGCCGCGCGGCCCCGGGCAGCAGCGCCCGCTCGATGAGCCCCCGGACGAAGCGCGACACCGGGTCGTCGTCGGTGGTGCGCAGCCAGAGAAGCTCCTGGGCCGCCCCTTCGAGCGAGAAGGGCAGCGCCGTCTGCCGCAGCGCGGGGTGCGTCTTCAGGAGGTAGCGGGCGTGCGGCTCGGGCACCGTCGCGAGCAGGGCCGACCCCTCCACCACCGCGCCGACGTAGCTGAAGGCAGGCACCGACACCCGCACCCGGCGGGTCTTGCCGAGGGAGTCTTCGACGATGCCGCGGAGGTCGCCCACGTAGGACACGATGACGTGCTCGTGGGCGAAGTAGGCCCGCTCGGTGAGGCGCTTCGGCAGCCGGGCGTGGCGCGGGTCGTACACGCAGACGAAGCCCGCCGAGGAGAAGGTCTTGCGCAGCACCGAGCGCGGGAGCTCGTCGGCGACGCTCATCGCGAGGTCGACGCGGCGGGTGAGCAGCGCCTCCTCCACCGTACGGAACTGCACCGGCACGACGACGAGCACCATGGACGGCGCCTCGGCCCGCAGGCCCGCGAGGATGAGCGGCAGCGCCCACCCCTCGGCCGAGTCCGGCAGCCCGAGGCGCACCGTCGCCGTGGAGGTCGCGGGGTCGAAGGCCGCGGGCGCCATCACGGCCTCGACAAGCGGGCGCAGGTGGCGGTGCGACGCCGCGAGCAGCTCGGACCCGCGGGCCGTGAGCGCGATGCCGCGGCCCTGGCGCGCGAAGAGCGCGGCGCCCACGAAGGTGGCGAGCCGGCGGAGGGCCGCGCTCACGGCGGGCTGCGTGAGGTAGAGGCGGGCGGCGGCGCGGGTGACGCTGCCCTCCTCGGCGACGACGGCGAAGACCCGCAGGAGGTTGAGGTCGAGGTCCCTCTCATAGACCGTGTTCATGTCTGGGATGCATCCTATCGCATGGACTGATGGATGGCCGAGGCCCCATCGTTGGGCAGAGAGAGAGGGATTCATCATGAAGACCAGCGACCACACGATTCTGATCACGGGCGGGGCGACGGGCATCGGGCGGGGGCTGGCGGAGGCCTTTCACGCCCGCGGCAACAAGGTCATCATCGCCGGCCGCCGCAAGGAGGTGCTCGACGAGGTCACCGCGGCCAACCCGGGCATGAGCGCGTACGTGCTCGACGTGGGGGACGCCGACGCCATCCGCGAGTTCGCGCGGCGGGTGACGGCCGAGCACCCGACGCTCGACGTGCTCGTCAACAACGCGGGCATCATGCGCGCCGAGAGCCTGCTCGCGCAGCCCGACGACCTCGCCGACGCCGAGGCGACGGTGATCACCAACGTGCTCGGCCCCATCCGGCTCACGGCGGCGCTGCTGCCCGCGCTCCAGAAGCGCCCGCGCTCGACGATCATCAACGTGACCTCGGGCCTGGCCTTCGTGCCGCTGGCGCGCACGCCGACGTACTCGGCCACGAAGGCGGCGCTGCACTCGTACACCCAGTCGCTGCGCTCGCAGCTCAAGGGGACCACCACCGAGGTCATCGAGCTCGCCCCGCCGGCGGTGCAGACCGACCTGATGCCGGGTCAGGCGACCAGCGCGCACGCGATGCCCCTGAAGGAGTACATCGCCGAGGTGATGGGCATCTTCGAAGCCCAGCCGGGGGCGGAGGAGGTCTGCGTCGAGCGGGTGAAGTTCCTGCGCAACGCCGAGGCCGAGGGGCGCTTCGGGCAGGTGTTCCAGATGCTCAACGGGGGCTGAAGAAAATTTCACCGGGGTGTCGATCCCGGGGAGGCTGCTTCGTCGTGAGGATGGAACCTCAACGAAGGAGAACGACGATGCGCTTCATGGTGATGATGCTCCCGGGCGAGCAGGCGGAGGCGGGCGTGATGCCCGACGAGAAGATCCTGGTCGCGATGGGGAAGTACAACGAGGAGCTGGTGAAGGCCGGGGTGCTGCTCGCGGGCGAGGGGCTGCTCCCGAGCTCCAAGGGCGTGCGGGTGAGCTTCGAGGGCGGAAAGCCCCGGGTGAGCGACGGCCCCTTCGTCGAGGCCAAGGAGGTCATCGGCGGCTTCTGGATCTTCCAGGTGAAGTCGATGGAGGAGGCCATCGAGTGGGTGAAGCGCTGCCCGGTGATGGGGGACGAGCGCATCGAGATCCGGAAGATCGCCGAGGCCGAGGACTTCGGCCCGGCGCTCACCCCCGAGCTTCGCGAGGCCGAAGACCGCCTGCGCGCCCAGGTCGAGGCGAAGAAGTAGCGGGCGGGCGACCGCAGACCGTTGCGCCGAGGGGAGGGTCGGCGCGATGGTCGGCGGCCGTGACGGACGACGAGACACGCCGCGCGGTCGCCGCGGTCTTCCGCATCGAGTCGGCGAAGCTCATCGCGGGCCTCGCCCGCATGGTGCGCGACGTCGGCCTCGCCGAGGAGCTCGCCCAGGACGCCCTCGTCGCCGCCCTGGAGCACTGGCCCTCCGAGGGCGTCCCCGACAGGCCCGGGGCGTGGCTCATGGCCACCGCGAAGCGCCGCGGCATCGACCGGCTGCGCCGCGCGCGCCTCTCCGAGCGCAAGCACGACGAGCTCGCCCACGACCTCGCCGACCACGGCTCACCCGTCGAAGCCCTCGACGAAGCCCTCGACGACCCGGTCGGCGACGACCTGCTGCGCCTGGTGTTCGTGGCGTGTCACCCGGTGCTCTCGCCCGAGGCGCGCGTCGCCCTCACGCTGCGCCTGCTCGGGGGACTCACCACCGCGGAGATCGCGCGGGCCTTCCTGGTGCCCGAGGCGACCATCGCGCAGCGGGTGGTGCGCGCCAAGAAGACCCTCGCGGAGTCGGCGGTGGCCTTCGAGGTCCCGCGCGGGGATGAGCTCGGCGCGCGGCTGTCGTCGGTGCTGGAGGTCGTCTACCTGATCTTCAACGAGGGCTACTCGGCCACCGCAGGCGACGACTGGATGCGCCCCGCGCTCTGCGAAGATGCGCTGCGCCTCGGGCGCATCCTGGCGGGACTCGCGCCCGGCGAGCCGGAGGTTCACGGCCTCGTCGGCCTGATGGAGCTGCAGGCGTCGCGCTCGAGGGCACGCGTCGGCCCCACGGGGGAGCCCGTGCTGCTGCTCGAACAGAACCGCGGCCTGTGGGATCACCTGCTGATCCAGCGCGGGCTCGCGTCGCTGGCGAAGGCCGAAGCGCTGGGCGGCGGCGGTGGTCCCTACGCGATACAGGCGGCGCTGGCGGCGTGTCACGCGAGGGCGAGGGCGCCCGGGGAGACCGACTGGGCGCGCATCGCGGCGCTGTACGAGCGGCTCGCGCCGACCCCGGTGGTGGAGCTCAACCGCGCCGTCGCGGTGGCGATGGCGTACGGACCCGCGGCGGGCCTCGCGGTGGTCGACGGGCTCGCTGGCGAAGCGTCGCTGCGGGAGTACCACCTGCTGCCGAGCGTTCGCGGTGACCTGCTGGCGCGCCTGGGGCGCATGGGGGAGGCGCGGGCGGAGTTCGAGCGGGCGGCGTCGCTGACGCGCAACGCAAGGGAGCGGGCGCTGCTGCTGGGGCGCGCGGCGGCCTGCGCGTAGGGACGGTGGGCAGTGGGGGGGCCTTGAGGGACTTTGAGGGCGCTTGAGGCGGGCGTTCGGGCGCCCCGTGGTGTGCTCCGTCGCATCGGAGGCCCAGCGTGAACCAACCCACCATCGTCTCGTATGTCCTCGCCACCACCCTCGTCCTCGCCGCGGGCTGCAAGCGCGCCGAGAGCAGCGCCAACCCGCCCGCTGCGACCAACGGCGCCGCGCCCACGGTGCAGCCCGCGATGCCCGTGCCGGTCGCCGCCCGGGTGGCCCCGGCGGCCCCGGCGGGTCCCGCCGTCGACCCACGATGGCCCCGGTGGATGCCACCGATCTCGGGTGTTCGTGTGCGCATGGCGTCGGCGGACTTCGTCGAAGGGGGCGCCGACAGCGGCTCGCTGGAGCTGCTCATCCAGAGCCGGAGGGCCTGCGAGCAGGCGGGCTTCACCGTCTCGCAGACCAACATCCAGCGCACCCGCTGGGATCAGAAGTTCGTGTTCACGTGCACCCGCGCCCAGGAGCTGCTGCGCGTCGAGCTCACGGGGCAGCCGGCCAGGCCCAACTACACGAGCTTCAACGCCTGTCAGGGGGACTTCGCCCGGGCGATGATGCGACGCCGCACCCGGTAGGCGAAGCGCGGCGCTACCATCGACCCACCGCAGGCACAGCGGGCGGAGGTGAGCGATGGTGTCGAGTCACGGTGGCAGCGTAGAGGGATCGTCGCGGCTGGCGCAGGCGCTGGGGTTGCGGCACCCGATCGTGCAGGGGCCCTTCGGCGGCGGGCTCTCCAGCGTCGCGCTGGCCGCCGCGGTGTCGTCCCTGGGCGGCCTCGGTTCGTTCGGCGCGGTGAACCTCCCGGCCGAGCGCATCGGGCCGCTGGTCGCGGAGCTGCGCGCGGCGACCGACGGACCCTTCAACGTCAACCTCTGGGTGGGCGACCACGACCCCGGCGGCCTCGCCATCGCCCCGGACGCCTACGCCCGCGCGCTGGAGGTGCTCGCGCCCTACTTCGAGGAGCTGGGCGTCCCGCTGCCCGCGCTGCCCTCGCGATTCCATCAGCCCTTCGCCGAGCAGGTCGAGGCGCTGCTGGCCGCGGCGCCGCCGGTGTTCAGCTTCGTGTACGGCGTCCCCCCGGCGGCCGTGCTCGCGGAGTGTCGGCGCAGGCACATCTTCACCGTCGGGACGGCGACCACGCTCGCGGAGGCCGAGGCCCTCGACGCGGCGGGCGTCGACGCCATCGTCGCGACGGGCATGGAGGCGGGCGGCCACCGGGTGTCGTTCATCGGCCGCGCGGAGGACAACCTCACGGGCACCTTCGCGCTGACGCAGCTCGTGGCCCCGCGGGTGAGTGTGCCGGTGATCGCCGCCGGGGGAATCTGCGACGCCCGGGGCGTGGCGGCGGCGCGGCTGCTGGGGGCCGACGCGGCGCAGATCGGGACGGCCTTCCTGGCGTGCAACGAGTCGGGCGCGACGCCCGCCCATCGAGAGAAGCTGTTCAGCGCCGACGCGCGCGAGACGGTGCTGACGCGCGCGTTCACGGGGCGCCTGGCGCGCGGCCTCGCCAACCGATGGACGCGCGAGCTGCACCGCCGCGCCCCGGAGCTGCCGCCCTTCCCCATCCAGAGCTGGATCGCCGGTCACCTGAAGGCGGCGGCCGCGGCGGCGGGGCGCACCGACCTGGTCTCGATGTGGGGGGGCCAGATCGCGCCGAACCTCGTGCACCACACAGCGGCCGACCTGATGCGCGCGCTGACGGAGGGCGTGGGAGCGGACCCGCCTGCTACAACCGTCGTCGAGGCACGATGAGAGACGTCCACCTCCTGTCCTGGTGCGCCCGATCGCCGGGCCTCGCCCTGCGCGCCGTGTTCGCGTTCGCGGTCTGCGCCGCGCCGCTCGCCCTCGTCGTGACGGCCGCGCGGTGCTCGACCGACGCGGGCGTCGCCGCCCTGCTGCTGACCATGGCCCTCATGGTCGTCGTGCCATGGCGCGCGCTGCGACCCACGGCGCCTGCGGTCCCCGACGGGGTGCCGCAGTGGCTCACCATCGCCCTTATCTTCGTCGCGGCGATGATCTTCCTGCCGGCCAGCTACGTGACCTTCGGCGGGCGTGCGGCCGCCGACGCGGGCGGCGTGGGCGTCCTGCTGACCTTCCCGATCGTGGCGCTGACGCTCACCAGCGCCGGGCTCGTGGGCGGGGCGATCGCGCAGACGTTCTGCGACGTGGTCCATCGATGGCGACGCGCCCCCTCCGTGGGGTCGCTGCTCGACGCCTCGGCGATCGCGGCGGCCGGCCTCGTCGCGCTGGCCGGCACGCTGCGCCTGACGGCCGACGGGGGCGGGGCCGCGGCGATCCGTGGGGTCACGGCGCTGGGCGGGGTCGCGGTGGCCGCGGCCGTGCTCGCGATCGAGCGACACGCCCGCCGGGTGGTCGCCGCCGCGCTCGCGGGAAGCATCCCCGAGCACCACGTTCGTGAGGGTGAGCACGCGGCGCCGGAGGGCCTCCCCTCGTGGTCGTTGCAGCCCGGGGAGCCCCTCGTCGTGCTGGTGACGTCGAGCACCGGGAGGGCGTACCGCGACCACGCGACCTTCACGCCGGTCGCGATGGTGCCGTCGCGGCTGCCGTGGACGTGGCGGATGGTGGTGATGCCCGTCGCCATCGCCGCCGCGCTCGCGACGCTCCGCTGAGCGCTCCGCGGGCGGAGACGCCGCGGACCTCCAACGTCAGCGCGGGCCGAGCGCGAAGGGGAAGGTCACCGCGAAGGTAGCGCTTTGGAAGGGCGGCAGCCGCGCGGTGCGCGCGACCGCGGTGACACACTCGCCCAGCGGGATCGTCTCGAAGCCCCTCCACAGACGTACCCTCGTGACGCTGCCGTCGCTCACGAAGAAGAACGAGACGTCCACGGTGCGCCACGGCTGACCGTTGCCGCAGGCCCGGATGCTCGGCCCCAGCGCGCGCATGGCGGCCGCGACATCGGCGCGTGCCGGCATCGACCCCGGCGCGGGCGGCGCCTCCAAGGGCATGGCGGGCGCTGCGCGCCGGACCGGTGGGCAGCTCTCCGGTGCCAGGAACGTCATGCTGAAGGGCTCGGCTGCCGTCGGACAGTCCGAGGGAGACGGACCCAGGGCCAGCACGGGATGGGGCGGCGTCTGCTCGTCGCCCTCCTCCGAGGGAACGGTGGTGCGCAAGGTGGCCCCGACGGGGCCTTCCCCTCGCGGGTGGGCGCAGCCCGTCAGCGCTATCAGTGACAAACCGGTCCACCAATGCCTCTTCATGAGACCTCCCCGCGCACGGCGGCGATTGGATGGGCACCGGGAAGAACCCTTGGATCGCAGGACAAGCTTCCGCGCGCCGGACCGGGCGGCCGGGGCGAACGATCGCCGATCGCAGGAGCCTCAGCCGATCGCTCGCTCGCGCGGGACCTCCGGCGTGAGCGTCACGCCGCGGAACACGCGATCGATGTCGAGTGACGCCTCGAGCGCGGAGAGCGGGACGGACTCGCCCTCGCCCGCCTCGCGCAGCGTCCAGGTGTCGTCCGGGCCGCGCGAATACACCTCGATGCAGCGCTCGCTCTGTGACACCAGCACGTAGTCGCGGAGCGAGGCGATCTTGCGGTAGCGGCGAAACTTCCCCGTGCGATCCCACCTCTCGGTGGAGTCGGAGAGCACCTCGACCAGCACCACCGGGTTGGTCACCGCGTTGGGGTCGTCGGCATGCGTTTGCGCCTCGCCGCACACCACCGCCACGTCGGGGTACGTCGCGAAGCGCAGGCCCTCCGGTCGCACCTTGAGGTCCGAGGTGTGGATCGCGCATGGGCGCTCCCCCAGGAGTCGCGCGAGCTCGACGATCATCTGCGCGCTCAAGCGGCTGTGCGTCGGCGTGCCGCCCGCCATCGCATATGCGACGCCGTCGATCCACTCGTGCTTCCAGTTGGTGGAACGCTCCAACGCCAGGTAGGCGTCGTAGGTCACCTCTGTGTTGGTCGAGGCGTCACCCATCATGGATCGAGAGGTTGCCACGAGCCTCCCGAGAGAGACCAGTCGAGCCCGGGCGTCGAGAGCGCGGCCTGCGATCGCAGAGCTCGTCCGCGAGGCTCAGGCCTCACCCGCGCATCACGCTCGGCAGCGCCGCGATCGACCCGACGAGCGCCGCCGCGATCACCAGCGTCACCCCGAGTCGCCGCGCGCGCATCGCCCGATCGAAGGCCCGCAGCTCGGCCTGCGCCAGCGCCTCCTCTTCGGCCACCGGCGCCGCGCGGAAGGGCGCCGCGCCCGCTGCCACAGGCGGGCGTTCGACCCGGGCGGGCGCCTGCCACGGTCGCTGCATCCAGCGCATCGCCACCCAGCAGAGCACCAGCGACGCCGTGAGGGCCGCGAGCGCGTCGCGCAGCGATCCCCGCACGGGCACGGGCGCGTAGGGCACCCGCCGGAAGACCAGCGGCGGAAGGTCCTCGCGGCAGGTCGGAGGGGCGTTTCCGACGACGCCACCACCGCGGTCGGCCAGGACACAGTCGAAGGCGATGGCCATCCCATCGGGCGCGCGCCGCATCACCAGCGAGTACTCGCAGCGGGCGTTCGGGACGTTCGACGACTCGCAGGTCCAGCCGTGGCTCGACTCGCTGTGCTGGCTGATGCCGTCGCTCCTCGATCGTGTGTAGGTGAAGGTCACAGGTCCGCTCTGGAAGGTCCCGAAAGACCGGCTCCAGTGGCCGTAGTGCGACGGATCGCTGTCACCGCGGATCATGACCTCATGCTCGCGCGGGGCGGGCTCTCCGATCGCCGGGAGTCGCCGGAGCGTCGCCGGAGAGTCGTCGCGCACCCACGCGTCGGGGCGCACCGCATCGGCGGCTTCGAACGAGCGCCAGATGATCACCGCGACGGAGCCCGCCCAGAGCGACGGCAGCATCGCCACCAGCAGCGCGAGCGCGAGGTGCGACGCGCGCGAGGCCAGCGACGGGAGCGTCACGCACGCCGCGAGCACCGCGACCAGGGCGAGCACCATCGCGAAGAGCGGGGACATGCGTGCGAGTGCATCACCGCCCGGTACCGCTACGCCACCGCGGCGACGATTGAATACAAGCGGTGCTCTGCATGACCCCGATGTGCCCCCCAGGCGGGACCGGTGCGGGAGACGAGCGCCCGCGGCGGCCCACCGACCAGACGAGCGACCGCTGCAAAGAGTGCTGCATCGAGCAGGCGCCGGTGGTACCGCGGCACTGTCTGGCACACGCTCATCAGCGCAAAGGTCCCATCGCGTATGCGGCACACGACCTGCTGCGCCTCCAGGGCCATGCGATCCCACATCGTGCCTGGATGGTTGCTCCTGATTGCCGCCGCGGGCTGTAGCGGAGGGTCGGTCACGCCCCCGGCGTCCGTCGACGCCTCCGTCGACGCCTCCATCGACGCCTCCATCGACGCCCCCGTTGACGCCTCCATCGACGCCCCCGTTGACGCCCCCGTTGACGCCCCCGTCGACGCCTCCCGCTCCGACTGCGTGGTCTTCACCAACGAGTCCGGCTGCCTTGGCCTCGCGACGCTCGTGGTCGCCAACACGGCGCACCCGACGACCGTCGCCGAGACCCGCCGCTGCACCGCCGAGGCGGCCCCCTCCACGGTGCGTCTACGGCTCTGCGTTGCCCCGCCGCGCCTCTCCTGCAACGAGGACGACGGGGTGGCCTACTGCGGCGTGGTCGACCTCGCGCGCACGGCGCTGCCGTCGCTCGCGGGAGGCGCCGAGCTGCGCATCGACGGCGAGTCGCGCTTCGTCTTCCCCAGGCCCAACGTGTACGAGGTCCGCCCCTCGGACGTGACCTACGTCCCCGTCACCCCGGTCGCCGCCGTGCAGCGGGCGTGGATGGAGAAGGGCTGCTACTGCACGCCGACCCAGCTCGGCGGCGCGCAGACCTTCACCGGCACGCTCCGCTTCGACGCCGCGCCGTCCGGCCGGCTGCGGGGTCGCCTCGCGATGACCGCCAGCGGCATCATCTCCCCCACGACCTGGCTCACGGAGCGCGTCGAGCTCGCCACGAACTTCGACGTCGCCATCCCGCCGGAGTCCCCGTAGCCGCGCCGGCCGAGCGGGGCCGTCATCGCCCGCGTCACCTCCGCTTCGGCTTCGGCTGGTTGGCCCGCACGTTCTCCGCCGCCAGCCGCGCGGTCTCCTCCACCCGCTTTGCGCGCGTGGCAGGCGTGCGCGCCAGGTCGATCCACTGGAGGATGTTCTTGCGCACCCTGCCCGGAAAGGCCTCGAACCTCTCCGCCGCCATCGGGTGCCGACCGAGCGCCGCGCGCAGGTCGTCGCCCATCTCCGCCGCCTCGCTCGCGTCGAGCAGCGACCACGACCCATCCGTCTTCGCGGCCTCGATCACCGCGAGACCCGCCGGCGTCATGAGCCCCTCGGCGATGAGCCGCGCCACCCGGGCCTTGTTGGTCGCCGCCCAGCCGCTGCCCCGCTTGCGCGGCGCGAAGTACTGCCTCGTGCGCGCCTCGTCGACGCTGCCCGCGACCCCGTCGACCCACCCGAAGCAGAGCGCCTCCTCGACCAGCTCCTCGTACGCGACCGTCGCCCGCCCCGACGACTTCTTGAACCACACCGCCCACGCCCCGACGCGCGTCGCGTGGTTCGCCGCGAGCCACGCGCGCCACCCGGCCCGCGTCTCCACCTCGACGCGCTCGTAGTCCGCGATCGCCATCTCCCCTCACCCAGGCTCACAGCACGATGAAGCTGCCCTCGTACTCGCCGTAGCCCAGGCTCTGGACCCCGTTGCGGGTCGACCCCTGGTACGCCGTGCGCCCCCCGCGGATCTCGATCACCACCGGGCCACCCGCTGCCGGGGCGATGCGCCCGAAGTGCTGCGCCGCCGCGCACACCGAGGAGTCGTCCGTGTAGATGTCCGTGCCCCAGACCGACCCGCCGCCGCCGCTCGCGGGGCAGTCGTAGCGCACCCGCAGCCCGTTGCGACCGCGGTACGGCGTCGCGATCGTCGCCCAGTCGTTGCCCGGCGCCGTCTCGCTGCTCGCGGGCAGCGTCGTATAGGGCCGCAGCCCGACCGATCCCGAGGGCACGCCGATGGCGCCGGTGTCCGCCTCCACCGCGCAGCCGCCCAGCGCCGCCACCACCGCCACCGCCACACATCCGCTTCGCATCGTCATGGTCATCGCTCGTCCCTCCGGCTCATCGCCCGTCAGAGCCCGCGGCCCGCCGCGGCGCCGAGAACTCCATCGCCCCGTCTTCGATCGGCGCGTGGCGCAGCAGCATCATGTCGAGGGCGTAGTTCTGGTGCAGCTTCCACGGCGCCACCGAGCCCTGCCGCGGGAACATGTCGATGGAGCGCTGCACGTAGCCCGACGTGAAGTCGAGCAGCGGCTCCTCCTTCACGGAGGGATCACGGCGGCGCGGCACGCACTGCGTATACCCGTGCGCGTCCATGTGATTGAGCAGCCGGCAGACGTACTCGCAGGTGAGGTCGACCTTGAGGGTCCACGAGGCGTTGGTGTAGCCGATGGCGAGCGCCAGGTTGGGCACGTCGCTGGCCATCATCCCCTTGTAGGCCATGGTCTTCGAGGGCTCCACACGCTCGCCGTCGACCACCACCTCCATCCCCCCGAGGAACTTCAGCTTCAGCCCGGTGGCCGTCACGATCAGGTCCGCCGCGAGCTCCTCGCCCGAGCGCAGCTTGATGCCCGTCTCGGTGAAGGTCTCGATGTGGTCGGTGACCACGGACACCTTCCCCCCGCGGATGGCGTCGAAGAAGTCCCCGTCGGGTACGAGGCACACCCGCTGGTCCCAGGGGTTGTACCGGGGCGTGAAGTGCTTCTCCACGTCGAGCGCGCCGCGCAGCTGCTTCTTCACCCCGGCCACGATCAGCCGCGCCGACTGCCGCGGGAAGTGCCGGCAGTACTGGTAGAACGCCATGCCCAGCAGCACGTTCTTGCCGCGGGTGATGGAGTAGGCCGGGCGCAGCGGGATGCGCGCGCGCAGCCAGTTGGCGATGCGGTCGCGCTCCGGCACCGACACCACGTAGGTGGGCGAGCGCTGGAGCATCGTGACGTGCGCCGCGCGCTTCGCGAGCTCGGGCACCAGGGTGACCGCCGTCGCGCCGCTGCCGATGACCACCACCCGCTTGCCCGCGTACTCCACGTCGGAGGTCCACTGCTGCGGGTGCACCACGCGGCCGGCGAAGCGCTCGCGCCCGGGAAACTCCGGCGAGTACCCCCGGTCGTAGTCGTAGTAGCCCGCGCACATGAAGAGGAAGTTGCAGGTGAGCTGCCGCAGCTCGCCCGCAGCGCCCACGCGCACGTCGACGGTCCAGCGCGAGGTCTCGCTCGACCAGCTCGCGCGCTCGACCTTGTGGCTGTAGCGGATGTGCCGGTCGATGCCGTAGGCCTCCGCCGTGTCGCGGAGGTACGCGAGGATCGACGGCCCATCGGCGATGGCCTTCGGGTTCGTCCACGGGCGGAACGAATACCCCAGGGTGTACATGTCCGAGTCCGAGCGGATGCCCGGGTACTGGAAGAGGTCCCAGGTGCCGCCGAGGCGCTCGCGGCCCTCCAGGATGGCGTAGGTCTTCCCGGGGCACTGGCTCTGGAGGTGATACGCCGCGCCGATGCCCGAGATGCCGGCGCCGACGATGAGCACGTCGAAGTGTTCCTGGGTCATGTCGGGCGCGAGCGTAGTCGATCTCCGCGCGGCCGCGACAGGTCAGTGCGCGAGGTCCATGTTCGCGCGCGACGTCGACGCGGGCGCGGCCGCCACCGGCGCCTCGGAGGTGCGGAAGCCCCGGCGGCTCACGCGCACCCGGTACTGCCCGCGGTCGACGTTGCTGAAGCGGTACGCCCCCGACTCCGTGCTCTGCGTGCGCTGCACCACCCGGCCCGCGCCGTCGACCAGCTCGACCTCGGCGTTGGCCGCGCCCCCAGCGCCCTCGGCGTTGAGCTGGCCCTGCACCTGCGCGTAGTTGGCCTGCTGCGCCTCGACCGTGTCGTGCACGAAGGGCAGCTCGATGTCCTGCACCGCACGCCCCGACGCGTCGAGGTACGAGAGCGTCGCCACGTAGCGCCCCGCCGGGGCCGCGTCGCCCTGCGCCGGGCGCCCGTCCCACGACACCCTCACGGGGCCCTGCGCCGCGGGCTCATCGTGGCGCCACACCTCGCGCCCCTCGGGCGTACGCACCCGCACCCGCACCGTGCCCGTCGCCTCCCGCGGCGCCACGTTGCGCAGCGAGAACACCGTGCGCCCCTCGCTCCAGCGCGCGCCCGGGGTGACGAGGTAATACTGCCCGGTGTAAAGCTCGATCCGCCGCCGGGCCTGCTGGCCGCGCTCGTTGGTGGCCACCACGTCGAGGGTGTGCACCCCGGCGGGCAGGTCACCGAGCTCGACGGACTGCGCGAGGGCGGCGCCGCACGCCCGGCCCACCGGGTTGTCGTCGAGGAGCAGCTCGACCTGCCGCACCGCCGCGCCGTTGTTGTCCACCGCGCGGGCCCGCAGCTCGACCCGGCCGCCCGCGTGCTCGCCGTCGCGCACGCCCTCCAGCGCGAGGGACATCACGTCCACGCTCACCAGCCCGAACACCGCCCACATCGCCTCGGCCTTGCCCGATCCGTCGTGCGACCAGCCGCCGTCCTCGGCCTGGTGCGTGACCAGCCAGCGGGTGCCGCGGGCCACGGCCCCGTCGTCGTCGCTCGCGCCGAGGGAGCGCAGCGCGTGCAGGGTCTGCCCCGTGGCGAAGGCGTTGGCCTCGCCGCTCGGGCGGAAGCTCCACGCTCCGTCGGCGCTCTGCCGCTCGCGCAGCCGTCGGCCGAGCGCGACCAGGGTGGCCTCGGTCGGCTGGGCGCCCGCTTCGAGCAGGCCCATCACGGCGTAGTTGAGGTCGACGGTGCCCGCCTCGGGCTCGTCGGTGAGCCGCCGGGCCTGCGCCTGTAGCCACGCCTCGGCCTCGCGGATGGGGCCGAGCCAGCGCTCGTCGGCGCTGCGCGAGTACGCCTGGTGCCACGTCTGGAGCGCCTGCGTGGTGGCCTGCAACGGCCCCTGCACCACGGGGAAGCGGGTGTCGTCGTTGCGCACCGAGCCGTCGGGGTTCTGGTACTCGATGAGCTGGGTGGCGACGGCGACGAGCTCGTCGCGCAGGGCGGCGTCGACGGTTCGGTCGTAGCGGGCGAATGCCGCGCCGCCGAAGGCCCGGGAGGTTGCGGGCATGCCGCCGCCGCCGACGCTGAGGCCGCCGGGCTGGCGGTGGCCGCCGCGGATGTCCGTGAGGCCGCGCAGCACCTCGCGGAACTCCGGCTCGCTCACGTCGTACTGGTGCTCGCGGCCGACCGTGAGGGCCTCGAAGGTGACGGCCTGCACGTGGCAGCCGTAGCAGTTGTTGCGCCCCTGCCAGGCGACCGCCTCGCGGGACACGAAGGCGAGGCCGCGCTGGGCGGCGCGTCGGGCGTCGGGGTCGCCGCGCTCGGCGTGGGCGACCGGGGCGTGGGCGCCGCGAGCGGGCGCGCAGGAGGGGAGCTCGACCCGCGCGGCGGCCCGGCGACCGGGCGAGGCGGCGGAGGGGGCGTCGACCGCGGCGCGGCGGGCGGCGAGGCCGCCGGCGGTGGCGCAGCCCCCGAGGAGGGCGACGAGGACGAGGCTGCCCGAGCGGCGGGCATGGGTGAACGACACCATGGCGGATGAACCTCCGGCGGCGAAGTGGGGAGATGGACCGCGCGGCGCCAACCGTAGGGACCGGCGGCGCGGTGGAGCATCGGACGCGCGACGTCGGAGGGCGGTCTACGGATTATTCAATGGGCGTCGGTGGGGGGGGAGGCGCTGCGGCTGCGTCGGAGAGAAGAACCGCAAGGGTCGCAAGGGTCGCAAGGGGCACAGGGCACGAGGGGCACAGGGCACAAGGGGCACAGGGCACAAGGGGCACAGGGCACGAGGACGCCGCCCGGTCCCTCCTCGTGACTCTTGTGCCCCTTGCGACCCTTGCGACCCTTGCGGTTCTTCTCTCCCAACGCCGCGCGGCTCAACCGAGCCGGAGCACCACCTCGGGTCCGTCGTCGGACATCTGCTCCCGCACCGGCACGAAGCCGTTGCGCGAGAGCGCCCGCACCGACGCCACGTTGCTCGCCAGCACCGTGGCGAAGATCGGCCGCGACACGTCGAGCTGCACCATCAGCCGCACCGCCTCGCCGCCGATGCCCTTGCGCCAGTGCCGGGTCGCCACCCGATAGCCGATGAAGCGCTCCTCTCCGATGAGGAAGGTGTTGATCGTGCCGACCATCTCGCCGTCCGCGGTGATCGTCCGGAGCGTCACCGACGGGTCCGCCGCGATGCGCGCGATCCACGCGTCGAAGTCGGCCCGCGACCGGGCCGGCACCGTGGTCGCGACCTGCAGCGGGTCGGCCTGCATCGCGAAGTGCAGCTCGTCGTCCGCGGGCTCCCGGAGGCGAAGGGCGATCTCCATCCCGCAACCAGTACCGCAGCCTCCGGCCGAAGTGGGAGCGACCCTGCCGCATGGCACCGGTCGGCTGTGGTAGGCGTTGGAGCACCTATGGACGCGATCACGTTGGTTCCCTCGCAGACGGCGCTGCTGGTAGTGGACGTGCAGGAGAAGCTCCTCCCGGCGATGCCCCCGGCGGACGCCGCGCGGATGCTGCGCGCCATCGACCTGCTGCTGGAGACCGCGCAGCGCATGGCGATGCCGGTCTTCGTCACCGAGCAGTACCCCTCCGGCCTCGGCCCCACGGTCGGGCCCGTGACGGCGCGGCTCGACACCATGAGCCCGCGGCCTCCCCCCCGGGCCAAGACGGTGTTCTCCGCGCTGGCCCCCGCAGAGGTGGCGCAGGGCCTCGTCGACGCGGGCGCGCGCTCGGTGATCGTGGTGGGCGTCGAGGCGCACGTCTGCGTGTTCATGACGGCGCGCGACCTCATGCGCCGGGGCTTCCACGCGCACGTCCCCTTCGACGCGGTGGCCTCGCGCGACCCGGCATGCAAGGCCACGGCGCTCGCCGCGCTGGCCGCGCACGGGGTCACCGTGACCACCACCGAGACGGTGGTCTTCGACCTGCTGGGCGACGCGAAGAACCTCCACTTCCGCCCGCTCTCCAAGCTGGTGCGCGACCTCAACGGCTGAGGCCCGGTCGGGCTCAGCGCTTCATCGGCCGGGTGGGCGCCTCGACCGGCGCCCGGCGGATCGTCCCCTCGTCGACCCCGGTGGCGCGCCGCGAGTGCTCTGCGGGGGAGAGGTCGATCGCGGCGAGCGCGGCGTCGAGCGCGTCCATCGAGGCGTAGCGGGCCGACAGGTCGCGGGCGAGCGCGCGGAGGATCACCGCGTCGAGCCCCGCGGGCAGCGCCGTGCGGGCGCGCACCGAGGGAGCCTCGACGGGCTGGGATGACACCGCGGAGTAGAGCGCGGCGCCCGAGCGGCCCTCGAAGGGAGCCTCCCCCGTCAGGAGGAAGTACAGCGTCGCCCCGAGGCCGTAGACGTCCGCCGCGGGCGTCGGCTCGGCGCCCTGGAAGGCCTCCGGGGCCATGAAGTGCGGCGTGCCCACGGCCTCGCCGGCGTGGGTGAGCCGGGGCTCGTCGGCCGTGATCCGCCGCGCGATGCCGAAGTCGAGCACCTTGAGCAGGTCGGCGCCGGTGGGGCGGCGGGTGAGGAAGAGGTTCGAGGGCTTCACGTCGCGGTGGATGATCCCGCGCGCGTGGGCCTGCTTCAGCGACGCGCAGGCCTGGCGGATGAGGGGCACCGCCCGCGCCGGGGGGAGCGGACCGGCGGTGGCGACGAGGCGCCCGAGGTCCTGTCCCTGGAGGTTCTCCATCGCGATGAACATCACCCCGTCGTCGCTCGCCCCCACCTCGAAGACCCGCACCGTGTGCTCGCTGTCGAGGGCCTGCAGCGCCTCGGCCTCGCGCTGGAAGCGCCGCGCCTCCTCGGGCGACGGGTCGCGGTGCAGGATCTTGAGCGCCACGTCGCGCTTCGCGTGCTCGTCGCGCGCGAGCCAGACCTCGTTCATCCCGCCCGCGCCGATGCGCGCCTGGAGGCGGTAGCCCGAGAGCCGGCGCGCGACGCGGAGCTCACGCTGGAGGGTCGCGATCTGCCGCCCGAAGTGCACCGAGCCCGCGGCGACGGCGGCGATGATCGCCCACGATCCCAGGTGGTAGATCGGCGACCGCACCGTCGCCCACTGCGCCGCGACGGATGGGTCCCAGCGGGCCGCGAGCGCGAGCGTCGCCACCCACGCGCCGAACCACGCCCCGACGGTCATCGCGACGCGCGAGGCGCGCACCTCCGCGACGAGCGAGCCCGCGAAGGTGAAGCCCAGGAGCCCCAGCACCCACGGGCTCTCCAGGGCCCCGAAGGCGAGGGACTGGAGCGCGAGGATCACCGCGACCGCCACGGTGTAGAGCCACGCCACGAGGGCCACCCGGCGCTCCCGGCCGTGGGCGCGGCGCGCGAGGAGGATCACCGCCGGCTGCAAGGGCGCCCCGAGGGCCCGGAGCCCGAGCACCCAGCGCCACGACCCTTCGGGCCAGATGAAGACCAGCGCGAGGACGTCGAAGCCCGCGCCGAGGATCCACGCGAGGGGCTGCCAGGTGAGGCCCCGCATGTGCTGCACGATGGCCTTGCGCTCGGCGGGGAGCCACACCGCGTCGAAGGCCGCGACCCACCACGGCTCGCGCCGCGCGGGGGGCGCCACGGCCTCGGTGGGGTCGGCGTCCCGGGGGGCTTGCACGCCCGGATGCTAAGCCCTGCTTCGACGGCGGCGGAAGCGCTCTTCATCCCCATCGCGGTCGACGCGGGGCTTTGCCGATCGAGGCTACGCGTGGGCGTGGATGAGCTCGCGGGGGCGCCACGGGGCGTCCACCGGCGCGGGCCGGGCGAGGCGGCGGCAGCGCTCGATCTCATTGGAGAAGGCGCCGACGAAGCCCAGGGCGACGAAGGTCCACGCGGGCATGAGGACGAAGTTGACCGCGGGCATCAGCACGCAGAACAGCCCCACCACGAGCAGAACCGGGGAGATGGCGACAGCCAGCACGGTCCAGAACGTTGCGCTGTTGGTCATTGGACTACCTCCGACCTGAACTATGGAACCTCCCCCGGGGAGGCACCACCCGCGCCCGCTCGACCGCACCCTCGGGCCGAAGCTCACTCCACGGCGTCGATGGCCTCCAGGTACTCGGCCAGCAGGAAGGCGCACTCCAGCCAGCCGTCGGAGCCCTCCATCACCCGCACCAGCACCTGACCCTCGTCGAGGGTGGCCTCCGCGCGGTCTTCCTCGCCCAGGAACACCGCCGTGGCCGCGCCGTTCTTCCCCTTGAGGACGAAGGGCAGCTCCTTCTTGATGGCGTTGAAGAGGTCGTCGTCGCCCGGGGCGCAGGAGAAGAGGTCGCCGATCTCCACGCGGCTGCGGGCGTCGGGCGCGTCGCCGAGGCCCTCCGCCACGAAGGCCGTGAGCAGCTCCAGCGCGGCGAAGTAGCTGGTGTCCGACGACTCGATCCAGTCGGGGTCGACCTTGAGCACCACGCCGACCATCCCCCGGGTGGGCTCGATGAGCAGCTCGAGCTTCGCCGTGCGGGCGATGCGCGCGAAGCCGAAGTGCCGCCGCGCGATGCGCCCCACGGGCTTGCCCGAGCGGTCGAGCTCCAGCGAGAAGCGCCGCCCGAAGGGGGTCGTCTCGATCTCCGGGGTCTTCCACCCGGCCACGCCCGCGCGGTCGCCCTTGGCGAAGCCCACCGGCGGGCTGAAGAGCAGCTGCCCCAGGTCGAACACCGCGCGCTGCGTCGCCACGCCGACGTGCAGCCGCCGGCCGCCCTCCTCGTTGCGCACCACCAGCGTCGCGGTCTTCTTCGCGAAGGTCGCCGACGCCTCCATGCGCTTGCCCAGGAACACCTCCGTCGCCCCGCCCGCCCCGTCGCGCGGGACCCACGCCAGGGCCTCCAGCACCGCCGCGAAGGTGCGCGTCTGGTCGTACGACACCGCCAGCACGTTGCCGAGGGAGCGCTGGTCCTCCGGGGACGCGTCGCCCGCCGCGTCGGCGAGGAAGCGCGCGTAGGCCTGCATCGCCCCGGTCGCCAGCGTGCGGTCTTGCAGGGCGCGCCGGTCGATCCAGAGGCTCACCACCTCCGCGTGCCCGTCGTCCCCGAGCAGGGCCTCGAGCTCCGCCGCATCGCCGAGCAGTTGCGCCTTCCACGCCACCCGCTTCATCCCGCGCAGCCGCGGGTCGGCCGCGTCGTCGCCGCCGGCCACCCGGGCCAGGGCGTAGGTCTTCGCAAACGCAGAGCCCTCGATCTCCGAGGGCGTCCGATCCAACAGCGATCCGCGGGGGTTGGGGCGCATAGAGCGGCGCGGAGGGTCATCCACAGCGCCGCCCACCGTCAACGGGCTTTGGCGCGCCTGGAACTCGGAGCAGGCACGGCGGGCCGTCGGGAATGAGCGAGACCGCCGCGCGGCAGTGCGATCGTGTGCTGCCCGCGGTGCCGTACCGCCAGTGGGTGCTGTCGCTGCCGTGGGCGCTGCGGCTGCTGCTGCCGGTGGCGCGCGATCCGTCGCTGCTCAACGCGGTGGCGAGGACCTGCGCGAGGAGGCTCGTCGCGAGCGCGAGCGAGCACCCGACGCCGACCAGCACCGACCAGCTCACCCGCAGACACCAACGTTCGACCGCGACCGACCGTCGCAGTGAAGCCAACGTGCCGGCGTGCACGAACGGAGGAGCGAACGCCGCGCCGGCGCGCCGGTTGGTCGGCGCCGCGCCACGGTAGGGCGTGACCGGCGCCGGGGCCGACGTCGACGCGGGGATGCCGGTGAGCACGCAGATGCGCTCGCCGGGGGCGAGCACACACTGCTCGACGACCCACATCGGGTGTTCGACGCTCGGGGCGAGTGCACCGACGGGGCTCGACGCGATGCCGCGCAGCGCCTCGGACGCCTCCTCATGGCGGAGCACCACGCGCGACGCGCGCAGGTCAAGCGCGGCGTCGGCGAGGTCGATCGTGTCGTCCCCGGAATCGTCGCGCACCGCCAGCCGCGTGGGCCAGCACGCCTGCGCGCGGCGCCTCGCGGTGGAAGGCTCGCCGGCGTTGAACTCGTCGACCCGCACGTCGACCCACGCGTGCACGTAGGCGCCGAGGGCACCGGTAGCCGTCGCCCTCCCGACGACGGTCAGCTCCATCAAGCCCTGCCGGGTCGCCGCGTCGCGCAGGGCGATCGGTGTCGCGTTCGTCAGGCACGCCCACGCGAGGTCGTGCATCCGGCGGCGCCGCGCCACCGCCTCCGCCATCAACGCCGCGGCGGCACACAGCACGCAGCTCCACGCGGAGCCCGGCCCCAACGACCCGGCGCGCGACGCCAGCAGCAGCGGGGCGACGCCCGCCGCGAGCCACCAGCGCCATCTGGCGATCGGCCGCGACGCCTCGCGCTCGGCGAGACGCTCGACCACGGGCGCCGACCGCACCGCGAGCCCGATCAGGGCCAGCACGATCAGCACCGACGCGGCGCCGGCGGCGAGGCGACCGCTGACCGCGTCGGCGTGGGCGGCGACGCGCGGGCGTGACGTCCCGTCGCCCGTGGTGAGGACGAGCGGGGTGGTGCCGCAGGGGATGAGGGCGTTGCGTGCGGGGTCGACGCAGCCGTCGACGTAGACGCGGTCGCCCGGGCGCACACATTGGGCGAGCAACCTTCCCGTGAAGGGCGCGACGCCGAACGCGGACCGGTACGGCGCCGCCTCGGGATCGACCAGCGGCCGTGGCGACGGCGGGTCGAACGCCACCGCAGTGCCGGACCGCAACACGAGCTCGACCGGCGTGCCATCGGGTCGGACGAAGCCGACGGTACTGCGCTGTACATGCGTCCATTCCGCGTCGGCGACCCGACCGGCGTTCCGGCCCTGCACGAGCCGCTCGTGGACGATGAGGCAGACCTGCGGGATCGCACCGGGTTCGCCGCGCAGACGTCCCGTCGCCCTCACGGTGCCGTCCGCGCCCCACGCCGAGGCGGAGCCCGCCAGCCGTGAATCGGCGAGCGTCGGTCGGTCAGCTCGCGGAGGCCGTCGAGCCCGACGGCGCCCAGGCCGAGCGCGGCGAACGCCCCCATCCCGAAGAGGATGAGGCCGCGGATGACCGCCATGGCGGCGCCGTCCTTCTGCAGGCCAGGGAGGAACCTGGAGTCGAAGCCCGTCCGCGCCATCGGCCGCGAGTATGCGACCGTCGCCGCTCGCAGCCACCGCTCGCTCCAAGCGCGACCGACGCGAACTCGGCCTCGAGACCGACCGCGAGCTCGGTCACGAACCGCTCACCGCGCAGTGAGCGACTTCTCCCCGTCGAGCCTCTTCCCCCGGTGCTCCTTCCATCTCTACGCGTCCTCTGCGCGCGAACGCTCCCACCTGCGGCAACGGCACCGCCGAGGCCGGCTGCCCCTGACCGGATCGCAGCGCCCGCGGCCCCCTCCTACCGCCGGAAGGCCCCCGTCGGCAGCGGCCCCCCGGCGATGCTCGGCAGCATCGGGGCACCCGTCCCTTGCGGCGGCGGCGTGAAGCTTCCTCCGGCCACGGAGGGCGCCTCCGCGACCGGTGGCGCGAGGTTGCCGCCCGCTACGGTGGGGACGTTCGCCACGGGCTGTGGCGTTGGCGTCGAGACTCCACCTCCCGCGAGCGAAGGTGCGGACGCGGTCGGAGGGAAGGCGGGGGCCGGGTTGGGGTTCGCCGCCGTGTTGATCGGCGCCGCCGGGAAGCCGGTCGGGGGCTGCCCGGCGAGGCTCGGGGTGCTCGGGGCCTGCGCCGTCGGAGCGCCCTGGCCGGTCGAAGCCGGCGTCGGCGCCTGCGCGACCGTCGTCGGTACGATCACCGGCAGGTACGCGACGCCCGCTGGCGCAGCGGTGTTGACCGGTGCGACCGCCGCATCGCCCGTCGCGCTCGCGACCGTCGCCGACGCGTCGCCCTGGGCTGCGGAACCAGCCGCTGGAACTGGAGGAGTCGCCGCCGCGACGACCGGAGCAGGGGCGGCGACCGGAGCCTGGGCGGCCGTCGCAGCAGGCGCGTCGGGCGCAGCAGGTGGGGCCGTCGGAGCAGGAGCGGCAGGCGCAGCCGTCGTGGCCATCGTCGGAATCGCGGTCGTCATAGCTGTCGGAGGAGGCGCGGCCGTCGTAGCAGGCGCAGCGGGCGCGACCGTCGGAGGAGGCGCGAAGGACCTGGCGATCGCGCTCACGAGGTTGGGCGCGCCGGTCGTGGTCTGCGGGGTCGCGGGGGTGACCTCGAGGGAGCTGACGCTCTCCCGTGAGCGCCGCTGGTTGCCGTGGCAGGCTGCCACCAGCAGGGCGCCGAACGCGAGCAGTCGCGCCGATGAACGCAGCATCTGGGTGATCTCCCTTCTCTTCTCTGGCGGAGAACTGCTGCAACGATCGATCCGCCGGGACTGTGGGGCGGTGCCCCCGTCCCGGCGAACCCCGCGGCGGATGCGACCGGGCCGAGGCACGCACGCCCGTGCGGAGAGGCGGCCCCGCGTGCGTCGACCGCGCCGACCGCACCGCCAAGGAGGCGGCCCGGGAGATCCTGCCAGTGCTCGCGGCCAAGCGTACAACGGATCAATGGGTGTGTCGGTAACTGCAGCGCATCCGTGCCAGCGAGGATGCCGCGTTGGTTGCCCAATACCCCGCCATGCGCCCGACGGGGGAGGCGCTGGCCGCGGGTCGACTCACCGGCGCCGCGGCTGCGGGAGATGACCGACCGGGGCGGTGTACCCTGGGTCGATGCGCTTCGCCCTACTCGCCTCCGCCCTCACCCTCGCCGCTTGTAGCGCCGACGACTGCGGAAGCGGCGCGAGCTGCGCGCCCCTGCCATTTCCCGACGCGCGCCCCGCCGACCTCGGCGCCGCGGACACTGGCGCCGACGTCGGTCAGGTGGACACCGGGTCGCTGGTCGATGTCGGCGCGGAGATGCTCTGCGACCCCGCGATCAACTACCCCTGCATTTGCGGTGACGGCTCTCGCAGCGACCGGGTTTGCCAGGTGTTCGACGGGCGGTACGGCCCGTGTCGCTGCCCCGGCGCGGGGCCACGGGACGCGGGCGCCCTCGACGTGGGGACGGACAGCGGGAGCGACGTGGGCGCCCTCGACGTCGGAGCGGTGGACGTGGGGACCAACCCGGGACCGGCAGACGTGGGAACGGACGTGGGCCCCGCCGACACGGGGAGGGACGTGCCCCCCGACGTGCGGATCGACTGCGCGCCGATCGGGTTGGGCGATATCCCGTGCCGCTCGCACGCGGACTGCGCCGCGTGCATCCCCGGTGCGTTCAACTCCATCTGGTGCTGCGCGGCCAGCGGCGTGTGCGGCAACACCTCAAACCCGACTTGCAACTAACGCCTCGCCCTCCGATCGGGGAGTGACCACCGCGCGATTTTCCGCGCCAAGGCGACGTCCCGGAGGCTCATGTCAACGCTCGCGAGAGCGGGTGCTACGCGTAACAGGCGATCTGGCACCTGGAGCGGATCCCTGCCGATACAGCTCTCTCGGCGCTGCGCCATCGGTTCACCCAATCCCCTGGCGAAACACGGTTCAACCGATGGAGGCGGTGACGAGCGCCGACGACGTTCACCAGCTCGACGGCCCGGCGCCCCGCTACAGCGACCACAGCCCGGCGAGGTCGAGCGGCACCGCGTCGAAGGGCTCCGCGCGCACGACGTCGTTCCCCTCGAAGGTCGCGACCAACAGCCATCCGATGTCCGCCCGCCGGTACACCTCGACCGATCGCAGCACCGGCGACACGAGCCACACATGCCCGACGCCCTCCCGGTGGTAGATCGCCAGCTTGCGCCCGCGGTCGACCTTCTCCGTCGAGGGGGAGAGCACCTCACAACACCAGTCCGGCGCGACGCTCGCGAATGCGCCCTCGATGAACCCTACGGGCAATCGCTCGCGACGCCACCCGGCGAGGTCGGGCACCAACACGTCGGGGAGCGGCCCCAGGCGCAGCTCCGGTTCGGGGAGGATCACCCACCCGCCGGGGCCATCGCGCCCGCGGTCAAAGGGGCCGTCCAGGTCAGCGCCCAACCGTCCTGCCGACCGGGCGTGGCCCAACCGCGGGCGCGGCATGAGCGACAGCTTCCCGTCGATGATCTCCGCGACCATCGTCTCCGGCGCGTTGCGGTAGCCCTCGACGACGTCGGGCGAGAGATTGGGAAGCTCGGGGTCGATGGTGCGTGCGGCGTCGCCTGACATCCCGCGAAGGTTAGCCCACCCGGCGATGACATGGGCGCGAGCTGCTACCGCTCGACGTCGCTGGGGGGTGGGCCTCTCCTCCGTCGGAGGAGCGTTGCCAAGGCGGCGTCCCGGAGGCTCATGCCAACGCTCGCGAGAGCGGGTACTACGCGTGATAGGCGATCTGGCACCTGGAGCGGATCCCTGCCAATACAGCTCTCTCGGCGCTGCGCCATCGGTTCACCTAATCCCCCCCGTCGAAGCGCTCACCGATCGCCCGCTCCGAATCCCAGGGCGCGCGCCCTCAGCGCCCGACGATCGCCGCGAACGAGCGCGTCCGCAGCGCCTCCAGCGACACCCCGACCGCCTCCACGGCCGCGGCCTCCGGCACCGCCCCGCAGTCCACCGCGCGCAGCACGTCGCCCAGCATCCCCTGCCCCGTCGCCGCGTCGTCGAAGACCGCCCCCGCCCGCACCGCCTGCGCCGCCTGCTCGACGAAGGCCCGCAGCCGCCGCGCCGTCGCCGGGAAGGTCGTCGCCGCGCGCGCGATCACCAGCGCGTGCCGCCACATCACCTGCCCCGGGTGCAGGTCCCACCCCTGGTGCAGCCCCATGGCGGTGGCGTGCTGCCAGTGCCGCGTCATCACCGCGAGCGCGGCCACCACCGCCCGCCGGTTGTCGGCCCGCTGCGCCGCCGTGAGCTCCGCCCCGCGGTGCACCTCCACGGGCATCACGTTGGTCGCGCCGTCGACCACCCGCACCCTGGTGCCCGCCAGCGACAGCACCATCAGGGCCCTCGCCGCGTCGCAGTAGGGGTGCAGCAGCGTCTGGTGCGCCGCCCCGACCCCCATCGCGGCCGTGAGGTCCCACGCGCCGAGGTGCACCGCGGCGCAGCGCCCGCCCGCCGCGCCTACGAGACCCGGTAAGGCCACGGTGCCGTCCGCCGCCAGCAGCGAGCGCGGCGTCTCCACCATCAGCTCGACCCCGACGGCCCCGTCGCGCCAGCCCAGGGCCCGCTCGATGCGCCCGAGGAGCTCGGCCAGCGCGGCCACCTCGTCGCGCCGCTGCACCTTCGGCAGCGTCACCACGAGCCCCGGCACCGCCGCCCCCCCGTTGGCCCTCGCCAGCGTCGTCAGGAAGCCGTCGAGCGTCCGCGCCGAGCGCCCCGCCGTCTCGCCCGCGAGGGCCTTCACCCGCAGCCCGATGCCCCGCGGGAGCGTCGCCTCGCGGTGCGATCGCGCCATCGCCGTCGCGGCCTCCACCACGGCGCGGTCCTCGTCGGCGTCCGAGCGCGGGCCGAAGCCGTCCTCGAAGTCCACGCGGTAGTCCTCGACGGGCTCGCGGGAGAGCTTGTCTTGAAGCCCTCGCAGGACGCCCTCCAGCGTGGCCTCGTCGGGCGCCTCGTCGAAGCCGAAGGGCAGCGAGCGCAGGTCGTCGAGGGAGCCCGCGAGGGTGTCGAGCAGCCCGCGGGCGTGGCGGCCTACGCGCGCGACGATGTCATGGCTGTAGCGCTGCGCGCCGCCGTACACGGTGTGCACCGGCGACCAGGGAGCGACCGCCGACGGTGCGACGGACGGGGGCGCGGTCGGGGGGGCGTAGGGGTCGAGGGAGGTCTCCACGGCGCGATGTTACGAGAAGCCGCGGGCACCCGGTGAGGGGAGAGCCTCGGCGGCGCCCTCAGGCAGACGGCTCGTGATCGTGTCCGATGGGGCGCGTCGCCTGGGTCGTGGGCCCCCTATCCCGCGCTGCCCTTTCCCCCACCGGATGATGCTCATCGTTGCCCTCATCGTGCGTAGAGCGCTTGCAGGCTGCGGGTGACGAGCCATCGCGCGGAACCCCAGCCATCCTCACACCTTCGCGCGCCCGGCTGCCGCGGGTTGAAACCCACGGCAGCCAAGGTGAAGGCCGCAAGCGGCCTGTCCGATCTCCAGGCACAGTGACCAGCCCGCCGCGGGCTTTCCCTTGGCTGCCGTGGGTTTCAACCTGCGGCAGCCGGGCGCGCGAAGGAGTGCGGGTAGCCCGGAACCCGCAGCCTGCAAGCGCTCTACGCACGATGAGGGCAACGATGAGACTCGTGGGGGCGAGGGACGGGGGTGGGGGCTCGCGTACCAATCCCACTCGACCACCGCTCTACCCCTCACAGCCGCCGCGGCAGCGTGAACCAGAACGCGCTCCCCTCGCCCTCGCGCGACTCCACCCCCACCTCGCCGCCGTGGCCCTCCACGATGGCCCGCACGATCGCCAGCCCGAGCCCGGTGCCCCCCTCGGCGCGCGCCGTCGTGAAGAAGCGGTCCCACACCTGCGCGCGGTTGGCCTCGGAGATCCCAGCGCCGCGGTCGGCCACCGTCGTGTGGAAGCCGTGCGCGTCGCCCTCCACCTTCACCGTCACCCCGGCGCCCTCCGGGGAGAAGCGCGTCGCGTTGTCGAGCAGGTTGGTGAGCACCGTCTCCACCTGCTCGGGCGCCGCGCGCGCGTGGTCGACCGTCGCGCTCCAGGTGAGCGAGGCCGCGGGGTAGCGCGCCACCACCGCGGTCACGAGGGCGCGGTAGTCGAAGGGCACCCGCGACTCCACCCGCGACTCGACCCGAGAGAGTTCGAGCAGCCGCGTCACCAGGGCCGACAGCCGCGCCGCGTCCGCCAGGATGTTGTCGAGGAAGCGCCGCCGCGCCTCCGGGTCGTCCGCCGCGCCGTCGCGCAGCAGCTCGGCCGCGCCGCGCACCGACGCGATGGGCGTCTTGAACTCGTGCGACACGTTGGCCGCCAGCTCGGAGATGTACGCGAGGCGCGCGTCGAGGGCACGGGCCATCGCGTCGAAGTCCCGGGCGAGCCGGCCGATCTCGTCGCGCCCGCCGAGGTTGAGCGACACCCCGCGCTCGCCCGCCGCGATGCGCCCCGCGGCCTCCGCGAGGCGCCGCAGCGGGCGCGAGATGGTGAGCGCCAGGAAGATCGCCACGAGGGTGCCCACCGCGAGCGAGCCGAGGGCCACCTTGATGAGCGCGTTGCGGGCCCAGTAGAGCGAGAGCAGCACGGGGTAGGTGCTGCGCGTGACGTACACCGCCCCCACCACGGCACCGGTGGGCGACGGGCGGATGGGCTCGGCCACGAAGAGCCGGAAGCCCCGGAGGTTGGCCACCGCCCGGGCGTAACGACCGGGGCGACCGCCGAGCGCAGCAGCCACCTCGGGGCGCGACGCGAAGGTCTCGCCCGCGGGCGCAGGGTCGTCGACGGCCACCCGCCGGGGCGCGCGGCGGTCGAGCGACGCGGGGATGAGCCGCCGACCGCGGGTGCGCAGGTCGACCACCTCGGGGCCCGTGTCGAAGACCACCCGGCCGCCCGGGTCGAGCACCCGCACCTGGGCCCGCAGGCGCCCCGCCGCGGCGCGCGACGCGGCCGCGAGGGCGGGCGGCGCGAGGGCGGGCGCGTCGGCCACGCGGACCGTCGCGGCGAGGGTGGTGGCGAGCGCGATGATCCCCTCCTCCTCGCTGCGCAAAAGCTCGCGCTCGTAGGTGCGCGCGAAGGAGACGCCCGCGATGGGCACGATCACCAGGAAGGCGTTGACCAGCAGCAGCCGCGCGCGGATGGAGTGCAGCTCGCGGCGCCACCGGGGCGCCCGCCCCTCCGCGGTGCTCATGCCTCGCGGAGCTTGTAGCCGACGCCGTGCACGGTCTCGATCGGGTCGTGGCCCGCGTCGCGGAACTTCCGGCGCACCCGCTTCACGTGCGTGTCGATGGTGCGCTCGGTGATGAGGTTGTCGTAGGCGTACGCGCGCTCCATGAGCTGCGCGCGGGAGAGCACCACGCCGGGGCGCTCCATGAGCACCGCCAGGAGACCGAACTCCGTCACCGTGAGCCGCAGGGCGGCGTCGTGGCAGCGCACCTCGTGGCGCGCGAGGTCGAGCAGCACCGGCCCCACCCGCAGCGGCCGCGGGGCGTCGATGGGGGGCTGCGAGGCGCTGGCCGCGACGGCGTCGGCGCGGCGCAGGACGGCCTTCACCCGCGCGGCGAGCTCGCGGGGGGAGAAGGGCTTGGTGACGTAGTCGTCGCCGCCGAGCTCGAGGCCCAGCACCTTGTCGATCTCCTCGTCGCGCGACGACAGGAACACCACCGGCACGTGCCCCCGCTCGGAGGCCCGCAGCCGACGGCAGACCTCCAGCCCGTCGACCTCGGGCATCAGGATGTCGAGCACCACCAGGTCGAAGACCCTGGGGCTGGGCGGCAGCAGCGCCGCGAGGGCGGCCCGCCCGTCGTTCGCGGTGGTCACCCCGTGGCCCTCGCGCTGCAGCGTGTAGACCACCACGTCGCGCAGGTGCGGGTCGTCGTCCACCACCAGGATCTGCTTCACGGCGCCGACGCTACCCCAGGATCGAGCGCCTCCCCAACGCCCTCGATGCGCGCCAGGATCTCGCCCACCAGCTCGCCGAGGTTCTCGCCCGGCGCGCCTTCGGTGAAGCGCAGCACGGTCACCTGCATCCGCAGCCGCGCGCAGAGCCCGAGCAGCTCGTCGCGCTCCCTCGCGGCGCGCTCCCGCAGGGCCGCCAGCCGCCGCGCGCCCTCCGCCGCCGCGGCCGCCGACCCGACGCCCGCACGGTCGCCCTCCCGCAGCCGCCGCTCGACCCGCGCGGGGTCGAACTCCTCCCCCGCGAGCACCTCGTCGAGCTCCTGCACCTTGGCGTCGAGGTGCGCGAGGTGCCCCATGAGCGTCGCGAGCTGCGGGCCCGTCGGCAGCAGCGAGCTCAGCGCCCCGGGGGCCATGCGCGCCTGCGCCGCCGCGATGGCCGCCTGGAGCAGCGCCCGCTCGCGCTCGATGCGCGGCGACGCGGCGCGCCCGGTGGCCGCGTGGGGCTCGCGCGCAGGGCCGAGCAGCACCGGCACATACAGCGGCCAGAGCGTGAGGGTGAGCAGCGCGTCGGTGAGCCCGCGGGCGCCCGGGTCGACGCGCCGGGACCGCAGCGCCCACGCGCAGCCCGCGCCCACGACCAGGTAGGCGACGGCGAGGTCGATCAGTCGCATGCGGGCCCCGCGCAGCGGCGGTCGAGGGCGGAGGGCGAGCGGGGCGCCGCGGGGAGGTGGTCGATGCGCGGGTCCATGGCCGAGCGGGCGGTGGTGCCGAGGGCGCCGAGGAAGTCGCCCTCCAGCGAGCGCACGAAGGGGGCCTGGGCCGTGCGCGGGCGCACCACGAAGGGCCGGAGGATCCACGAGGTCTGGGCGCCCACCAGCGCGAAGACGGCGACGAAGGCGAGGCCGACGCGGGTGCCGCCGGGACCGCTCCGGGCGAGCCCGGCGAAGAGCAGGCGCCCGGCGCCGACGCCCGCCACGAGGCACACGCCCACCACCGCGAGGATCACCCGGTGGTACCCGAGCGACCACCCCTCCATCAGCCACACGAAGGGCGCGAGCCCGACGAGCACGAGGGCGAAGCGGGCGCACGACGCGAGCGCGAGGGCGACCACGTCGCGGGCCCCGAGCGGCAGCCGCGCGGCGCGGGCGAAGGCCACGAAGGGCGCGGCGCACACCACCAGGGTGACCAGCAGGATGAGCGGCACCTTCACGCTGCAATAGAGCACCTGGAGCCCGCCGCGGTGGGCCCCGACGATGCTCCCGAAGAGCCCCGCGCCGACCACCACGGCACCGACGAGGGCGCGGGTGAGCGAGGCGATGGTGGCGTCCGCGCCGGGCGACGCGGCGGCGAGGTCGAGCGCGCCGAGGAAGCCGTCGGGGTCGCGCAGCAGGAGCTCGAGGCGCGCGACGGCCCCGGGGGGCAGCGTCACGACGGCGGGTGGCGGCGGGGCAGCGTCGGCCGCGCGCGGCGGAAACACCGCGGGGAGCTCGAAGGCGACGTCGGCGCTCATCGGGTCACCGCGTGGGCGATGGGGAGGTGGTGGGCGAGCGCGGCGAGGAGGCGCACGCCGAGGGCGACGGCGAAGGCCGACCAGGCCCAGGCGGCGGCAGGTCCGTCGGAGAGGGCGCGGGCGGAGACGGCGCGCACGGCGGCGGCGCCCACCGTGACGGCGGCGCCGAGGAGCAGGGCCCAGGCGGTGGGCGTGCGGAGGGTGGCAGAGAAGTAGGCCGCGGGGGCGGCGAGCCCGAGGAGGATCACCCCGGTGCGGCCGAGGGTGTCGGCGACGCTGGCGACGAGCTCCTCGGCGGTGGCGCGCGAGCCCGACCACGAGCTGGCGAGGTAGAGCGGCGGCGTGGCGAGCAGGGCGCCGCCGACGAAGAGGGCGGGGGACATCCAGGCGCCGCGGACGATGGCGGCGGCGCCGTGGCCGAGGCCCGCGGCCGCACCGAAGGCGACGGCCCCGGCGAGGCCGAGGGCGAGGCTACGCGGGACGGGGACCTCGATGGGGGGGTGCAGCTCGGCGGTGGGGATGACGGTGTCGCTCATTGGGGTTCCTCGCGGGGGGTATGAGGGGCGTCGGAGAGGCGACGCGCCACGGAGAGCACCCTCGCCCGCGGATGTGGAGAAACCCTGGACGGGCCCGTGGACGTTGTCGGGAACATCCGTGGCGGATTCGTGGCAGCCCGCTACCTTGCGCCGCAACGCATGGCCCGCCGCGACGCCCCGCTCCCTCCCGACGCCCCGAAGCTCTCCCGCCACCGCGCCCGCGCGGTGCTCGCCCGCCTCCTCCGCCTCACGCGCCCAGAGTGGCGCAACCTCTCGCTGGGGATGGTGTTCCTGCTGGTGGGCAGCGCGGGGAGCGTGGTGTTCCCGCAGGCCATCCGCGGCATCGTCGACGGCGCCATCGCCCGGCACGACCGCGCCGCCCTCTGGCACCACGCGGTCTTCCTCTTCGCCGTCTTCATCGTGCAGGGCGCCGCCAGCGGCCTGCGCTTCGTCCTCTTCTCCATCGCCGGCGAGCGCATCATCGCCCGCCTCCGCGAGCGCCTCTTCGAGCGCCTGCTCGCCCAGGAGGTGGCCTTCTTCGACGCGCGCCGCACCGGCGACCTCACCAGCGCCCTCGCCAGCGACACCGCCGCCCTCCAGACCGCCGTCAGCGCCAACGTCTCGATGCTCCTGCGCAACGCCGCCGTGGCCGCCGGCAGCCTCGCCATGCTCTTCTGGACCTCCGCCCGGCTCACCGTCGTGATGCTCGCGGTGATCCCCGCCATCGCCATCAGCGCGGTGGTCTACGGCCGCCGGGTGCGCCGGCTGTCCCGCGAGGTGCAGGACGCCGTGGGCGAGAGCGGCGCCGTCGCCGAGGAGAGCCTCGCGGCGCTGCGCACGGTGCGCCTCTTCGCCGCCGAGCCCGCGGAGGGCGCCCGCTACGCCGCGGCCGTGCAGCGCGCCTTCCGCCTCGCCCGCGCCCGCGCCTTCAGCTCCGGGACCTTCATGGCCGTGGTCACCACCGCGGGCTTCTCGGCCCTCGCGCTGGTCATCTGGTACGGCGGGCTGCTCGTGTTCGACGGGCTGCTCACCGTCGGGCAGCTCATGAGCTTCCTCATCTACACCCTCACCGTGGCCTTCTCCCTGGGCGCCCTCGCCGACCTCTGGGGCGACTTCATGCGCGCCGCGGGCGCCGCCGAGCGCATCTTCGAGCTGCTCGACCGCCAGCCCGGCATCCCCGTCACCGGCGGTCTCACCCCCGAGCGCGTGGAGGGCCGGGTGGAGTTCGCGGGCGTCGACTTCGCCTACCCCACGCGCCCCGACGCGCCGGTGCTCGCGGGCGTGAACCTCACCGTCGCGCCCGGCGAGGTGGTCGCCCTCGTGGGCCACTCGGGCGCGGGCAAGAGCACCCTCGCGCACCTGCTCACGCGCTTCTACGACCCGGCCGCTGGGGCGGTGCGCCTCGACGGGCGCGACCTGCGCGAGCTCGACCCGTCCTGGCTGCGCCGCAACATCGGCGTCGTCTCGCAGGAGCCCGTGCTCTTCTCCTCCTCGCTCGCGGACAACATCCGCTACGGGCGCCCCGGGGCCACCGACGCCGAGGTCCAGGCCGCGGCGCGGGTGGCCAACGCGCACGAGTTCATCGCGCGCTTCCCCGCCGGGTACGCGACCCCGGTGGGCGAGCGCGGGGTGCAGCTCTCCGGCGGCCAGAAGCAGCGCGTGGCCATCGCCCGCGCGGTGCTCAAGAACCCCCGGGTGCTGATCCTGGACGAGGCCACGAGCGCCCTCGACGCCGAGAGCGAGCACGTCGTGCAGGAGGCCCTCGACCGCCTGCTGGAGGGCCGCACGACCCTGGTCATCGCGCACCGGCTGAGCACCGTGCAGGGCGCCGACCGGGTGGTGGTCCTCGACGGCGGGCGCGTGGTGCAGGAGGGCACCCACGCGGCGCTCGTGGCCGAGGCGGGGCTCTACCGCCGGCTGGTGGAGCGGCAGTTCGTCGCGGCGTAGCGCTTCAGCCCGCGAGCGGGAGCGTGACCGTGAAGGTCGCCCCGAGGCCCTCGCCGGGGCTGGACCCCTCGACCTGGCCGCCGTGCATCTCCACGATCGCGCGCACCAGGTAGAGCCCGAGCCCGAGGCCGCCCGCGTCGTGGGGGAGGGCTCCCTGGTGGAAGCACTCGAAGACGTGCGTGAGCAGCTCGGGGGCGATGCCCACGCCGGTGTCGGTCACCCGCAGCGTCGCGACGCAGACGTCCGCCGCCACGCTCACCGTCACCGCGCCCCCGGCGGGGGTGAACTTCAGCGCGTTGGCCACCAGGTTGGTCACCACCTGGAGCAGCCGGCGCCCGTCGCCCCGCACCACCGCCGCCCCCGGCACGTCGCAGGTGAGGGTCACCCCGCGCTCGCTCGCCGTCGGGCGGGCGCCCTCGACGGCGCAGGCGACCACCCCCGCGAGGTCGACGGGCTCGCGCTCGAGCTCGACCTTGTGCGCGCCGAGGCGGGCGGCGTCCATGAGGTCGTCGATGAGCACCCGCTGGAGCTGGGCGTTCTCCTCGATGACGGCGAGCGCCCGCTCGCGCCGCGCCGGGTCGACCCCGGGGTGCCGCAGCAGCCGCGCCGAGCCGAGGATCGCGCTCATCGGGCCCCGCAGCTCGTGCGCCAGCACGGCCACCGAGAGGTCGCGCGTCTGCTGCGCCGCCGAGGGATCGGGCGCATCCAGGCCCTGCGGCAGCGGGTCGTGGGCGTCGATCACGATGCCCTGCGCCGCGCGCAACGCCGGCTCGGACACCGGACACACCCCCGACGATGCCGGCGCCGTGCCGCCGCGCCACGACCGCTCGCCCGCGGCGCGGCCTCCCACGCCGACGAGGTCACCGCCGGACGAGAGGGCGGCGCGCGCGAGCTCGTCGGCCAGCTCGCGCAGGGCCTCGCCGACGACGATGAGCTCCTCGCGGTGCTGGCGCAGGAGCTCGAGCGCGTCGTCGAGGTCGCCGCGGGCCGCGGGCTCGCGGCGGAGCGCGGAGACCAGCGCCTCCACCCGGTGATCGAGCGCCTGCAGCGACGCGCTGAAGGCCGTCAGCCACGCGTCGTGTTGCTCGGCGCCGCTGGGCGTGACCGGCGTCTGCTGCTGCCTGGAGGTGCTCATGGCGCGTCCCCGCGATCATTGAAATCGACCTGCGACAACCCATTGGAGGCTGACGGAGCTGGTCCCACCCTTGGCCCCCGTGGCAGCCGACGACGTCCATCGGTATCAGCCTGCATCGGCCCCCTGTCAAACGCCGACTCCGTCGCCGGGCGACGGGCAGCGGCAGGCCGCGACGACGTCAGCCTTCGGACGCCAGCGGGAGCGTGACGGTGAAGGTCGCCCCGAGGCCCTCGCCGGGGCTCGCGCCCACGACCCGGCCGCCGTGCATCTCGACGATCTCGCGCACGAGGAAGAGCCCGAGCCCGAGGCCCCCGCCGGCGTCGCTGGCGGGCGCCGCCTGGTGGAAGCGCTCGAAGATGCGCTGCAGCTGCTCGGGGGCGATGCCCACGCCGGTGTCGGCCACCCGCAGCGTCGCGACCCCGTCGCCCGCCGTCACCCGCACCGCCACCGCGCCCCCGGCGGCCGTGAACTTCAGCGCGTTGGTCACGAGGTTGGTGATCACCTGCGAGAGGCGCCACGCGTCGCCGCGCACCACGCACTGCCCCCGCGCCTGGCAGGTGAGCGAGATGCCCGCCGCCGCCGCCGCGGGCATGGCGCCGTCGACGCCCAGCAGCGCGAGCGAGCAGAGGTCGACCCGCGCCTGCGCGAGGGCGAGCTTGCCCGTGGTGAGCCGCGAGGCGTCCATCAGGTCGTCGACCAGGGCCTGCTGGAAGAGGGCGCTCTGCTCGATGACCTCGAGCGCCCGCGCGCGCTGCTCGGGCTCGATGCGCGGGTGCCGCAGCAGCCGCGCCCACCCGGCGATGGCGCTCATCGGCCCGCGGAGCTCGTGCGCCAGGACGGCCAGGGCGACGTCGCGCTCGTGCTGCGCCGCGGCGAGCTCGGCGCACAGCCGCTGGGACTCCTCGAGGGCACGCTGCAGCGCGCCGAGGCGCTCTTCGATCGCGTCGGGGGCCGGGCGGCGCAGGGCGCGGATGCCCGACTCCTGCGACGCACGGACGACCCCGGGGGCGCGGTGGTCGTCGACGACGAGCAGTCCCTCGCGGCGCAGGTGCATCACCTCCAGCGACTCGGGCGAGGGCGGCGGGGTCGTCGGCGCCCCCTCCCGGGCCGACGTGCCGATGTTCTCGGAGAACGCCCGCACCCGCGCAGCCAACGTCGAGCTGGGTGGGTCGTCCATGACCGCGCGCCTGTGTTCCACCATACGCCCGTCTCCCCACGCGCGCCCACGCGGCGTGCTCCCGTCCACCCACCGACGACGGACCGTCGGTACACCCCCGGGACGCTATCACCCATTCGCGACCCGTTGTCTCGACTGGAGACAAGTTTTCAACAGCATTTTCAACGATATACATGCGCCATCCCGCACGCGGTGCGCGGGTGTGTGTGCGTTGTGCACAAGGGCCCTAATGGTCACATCGAAGAACCCCGCCGACCGCCAGCGTCCTCTAAAGGGCGTAGACCGTCCGAGGCCACGACGCCTGCACGACGCAACTCGTGCGCAGGCGACGGAGCATCGGCATTGACACCCCCAGGCTGCGCCGGGGAAAACCCCCCATTGCTGCTGCTGGAGCGTCATGGAGCTTCGATGTCGCTAGAGAGGAGCTGAGGGTTCGAGATGAGCGGCGAGGAGAAGGTGCAGGGCGAGGCGGCGCACGTGGAGGACGACCCACACGGGCTCGAGGCGCTGCTCGAGCATCTCCAGCGCAGCCGCGGCCTCGACTTCCGCGGCTACAAGCGGGCGAGCCTCGCGCGGCGCATCCGTCGGCGCATGACGATGCTCGACGTCGGGACCTACGGCGACTACCTGGACTTCCTCCAGGTGCACCCTGACGAGATCCCGCAGCTGTTCAACATGCTGCTCATCAACGTGACGGGCTTCTTCCGCGACCCGGCGGCGTGGGCTGCCCTGACGACCCGGGTGGAGGCGCTGCTGGCGGCCCGGCCCCCGGAGGCGCAGATACGGGTGTGGAGCGCCGGGGCGGCGACCGGCGAGGAGGCGTACACGCTCGCGATGATGCTCGCCGAGCTGATGGGCATCGAGGCCCTCGCGCGGCGGGTGAAGATCTACGCCACGGACGTCGACGAGGACGCCCTCAACGTGGCGCGGCTGGCGACGTACAGCGCGCGGGCGGTGGAGTCGCTGCCGCCGGAGCTTCTGGCGAAGTACTTCACCCCCAGCGGGAGCAGCTTCGCCCTGCACAAGGACCTGCGCCGCGTGGTGCTCTTCGGCCGCCACGACCTGCTCCAGGACGCGCCCATCTCGCGCATCGACGTGCTCGTGTGCCGCAACACCCTGATGTACTTCAACGCCGAAGCGCAGACCCGGGTGCTGCACCACCTGCACTTCGCGCTCGCGCCGGACGGGGTGCTCTTCCTGGGCAAGGCGGAGACGCTGCTCACGCACCTCAACCTGTTCACGCCGCTGGACCTGAAGCTACGGCTCTTCGGGCGCACGGCGCGGACGCTGCGCACCAAGGAGCGGCTCGCGCTGCTCGACGGCCCGACGATGCGGCCCGACGTCCCCGACGAGGGCGTGGAGCGGGTGTGGCGCGCGGCCTTCGACGGGGTGCCGATGGCGTCGATGGTGGTCGACCTGTCGGGGCGGCTGGCGCTGATGAACCGCCGCGCCGCCTCGCTGCTCGGGCTGCACCAGCAGGACCTCGGCCGTCCCTTCCACGACCTGGAGATCTCGTACCGCCCGGTAGACCTGCGCACCCTCATCGACCAGGCGCGCTCGACGCGGCGGGTGAGCAGCGTGAAGGCCATCGAGCGGGTGCTACCGGACGGCGAGCGCACCAGCCTCGACCTGGAGGTGTCGCCGCTCTTCAGCCCCAGCGGCATGGTGGTGGGGACGCAGATCACCTTCGCGGACTCCACGCAGGTGCATCTGCTGCACGACGAGCTGAAGAAGCTGGGCGCCGAGCTGGCGGCGTCGCACGAGGAGCTGCAATCGACCGGCGAGGAGCTGGAGACCATCAACGAGGAGCTGCAGTCGACGGTGGAGGAGCTGGAGACCACCAACGAGGAGCTGCAGTCGACCAACGAGGAGCTCGAGACCATGAACGAGGAGCTGCAGTCGTCCAACGAGGAGCTGCAGGCCATGAACGACGAGCTCCGCGCCCGCGGCGTCGAGGTGGGCCAGGCCAACGGGTTCCTGCGGAGCATCCTCGGGAGCATGCAGTGCGGTGTGGCGGTGCTCGACCCCGGGCTCCTCGTGAAGGCCTGGAACCACCGCATGGAAGACCTCTGGGGCCTGCGCGCCGCCGAGGTCGAGGGCAAGCACTTCCTCTCCCTCGACATCGGCCTGTCCATCGACGACCTGCGCGGCCCCATCCGGGCGGTGCTCGCCGAGGACGAAGCCGCCGAGCTCAGCCTCGACTGCATCAACCGCCGCGGCAAGGCGGTGCGCTGCCGGGTCTCGGTGCAGCCGCTCGCCCTCCACGACGGGCAGGGCGCCATCCTGATCGTCAACGACGACGAAGGCCGATCGCCCGCCCCCGCGGCCTAGGTCAGCGCGACACGGGCGCGAGGAAGAGGAAGTCGATGGAGGCCGTCCCGCGCGCCCGGGCCGGTAGCGGGACCGTCACCGCGGCGCGCTCGATGCACTCCGCGTAGGGCGCCACCGCGAAGGCCCCGCGCACCGCCGCCCCGGTCGGGCGCCCGGCGGGGTCGTAGTTCACCCGCAGGCGCACGTGGTGCTCGCGCTGCCCGGCGTCGACGCACGCCGAAGCCGCAGCGATCACCCTCTCCCGCTGCGCAGCGAGCGTGGCGGGGACCTCCGCCGCGGCCTCCGTTGCGGGCGCGGGCGCTTCCACCGCGGGCGCGGGCGCTGCCACCGCGGGCGCGGGCAACACCGCCATGGGGGCGAGCGCCATGGAGGGCGCGGGCGCCGGGCGGAGGGGCGCCCGCGGCGGCGCGGAGGCGGCGGCGGGCGGCGTGTGGCGGGCCTGGTACACGCGCCCGACGGTGACGATGATCGCGGCGGCGACGATGGCGACGCTCAGGTAGGCCGCGGCCCGGGAGGCGATCTTCGCCAGCGCGAGGGAGGCGGCGTGGCTGGCGGCGAGGGAGGCGCGGGGCCGGCGCGGGGCGCGCACCGAGCGGCGGGGGAGGGTCACCGGCGGGGCGGTGGGCGTGGAGGCGTCCGCGGGCTCGGAGACGACCCGCGGGGCGCGCGGCGGCGCGAAGCCGTCGGGCGGCGCGACGAGGGCCGCGTCGGGGCGGGACACCCGGCCGGCCCAGGCGGGGTAGGCCGCGGGCGGCGAGATGGTGCTCGGCTCCGGGGGGCGCGCGGTGATCGCCTTGGGGGAGAGCGGCTTCGGGGCTTCGATGGGCGTGACGCCCCATGCGGCGGCGCGGGGCGCGGTCGCCTCGTCGCGGGGACCCCACAGGTCGTCGAGGTCGAGCTCGCGCAGCGACGCCCCGGCGAGCGGGACCACCGTGCGCGGGCGCGACGGAGCGACCACAACCGCGGGAGCAGCAGCGGGAGCGGGAGGGGGAACGGGGGCGGCGTGGACGCCCGAGCGGTCGGGCGCCGTGGCGAGGCGCAGCACCGGGCGGGCGGGCGGCGCGTGCAGCGCGGCGGCGAGCGCGGCGGCGAAGGCCGTCGCGGTGTCGAAGGGGGCGCCCGGGGCGGGGGCCCAGGCGCGGGCGAGCGCGGCGTCGACGGCGGGGCCGAGGGCGGGGCGGGCCGCCGAGGCGCGCGGGTGCGAGCCCTTGAGGATGGCGGCGTGGTCGCCCGCGTCGGGGAAGGCGGGGGAGCCCGTGAGGCACTCGTACGCGATCGAGGCCAGCACGAAGGTGTCCATGCGGGGATGGATCTGGTCGAGCAGGGCGTCGGGGGAGAGGTACCAGGGGTCGGTGAAGTCTTCGGAGTGGTCGTCGAGCCAGCGGCTCGCGGCGAGCGCATGCACGAGCCCGCAGGCGCCCACCTGCACGGCGCCGGTGGCCGCGCCGACGGTGATCTCCGACGGCGAGAGGGCGCGGTGCACCACCGGGCGGGGCAACGAGTGGAAGGCGTCGAGGGCGGCGGCCACCTCGCCGATGAGCCCGCCGACGTCCCCCGGCGGGATCGATCCGCCCTCCGACAGCAGCGCCCGCAGGTTGCTGCCCGGGGCGAGCGCGCGGCTGACCAGCACCGGGCCGACGGCCTCGACGCCGCAGCGCACGACGGGCGCGACGGCCCGGTGGGTCACCCGCGCGAGGCCCTGCATGTGCTCGACGAACATCGCCGCCGAGCCCGCGCTGGAGGTGAAGGGGACGCGCACCTCGTAGCGCCCGGCGGCGTCCGAGGGCGAGCGCGAGCGCGCGGTGTACAGCAGCCCGAGGCGGGTCTGCCGCTCGAGCGCCTCGATGACGTACTCGCCGCAGACCAGGTCGCCCGGCGAGAGGGATTGCAGCGATGGCGCCGTCCGGGACATCGCCGCGATTGTACCCGTCACGGCCCCCTTCCGCCTCAGGTCAGGTCACGCTTGTCCGCGCTCTGCCCGTGGAGTGGATGCCACGTCCATGACAGGGAGGGCCGTCGGTGCTTCGCCGAGGGACTGCACCACGGTGAGCCGGGGGCGGGCGAGCTCGTCAAGGCGCGCGAAGAGCGAGGGCTGATCGGGGTCGTCGAAGAGCGCCCGGAACCCTTCGGCGCTGAAGGCCCGCGCCAGCCTCGCGGCGTAGCTCTCGCGCAGCACCCGGGCGTAGTGCTCGCCGTCGTAGTCCCGGGGGTCGGCCTCGGAGCCCGCGCGGTGGCCGTCGGCGTCCTCGGCCCAGAGGCCCGCGCGCCTGCCCATGGCGCGGTAGACCCGCACCCGCTCGCCCACCGCCCAGGTCGCGCGGCCGTGGGTGAGCATGGCCTCGTAGGGGAGCTCCTTCCGGCGGTCGCGGGTGGCGAGGTACTGCGCGGGGGTCTTGGTGAGCCGCACCCGGTTGGTGACGTCCGCGGTGGCGAGCTCCCGGCGGCGCAGGGCGCGGGCCATGGCGTGGTAGGCCGACTGCACGCCGCGCACGTCGCCCGCGAGCAGGCGCCCGGCGGCCTCGCGGAGGAAGCGCTCGCCGAAGGGCTCCGCGCGGCTCGAGCGGAAGGCCACGCCCCGCAGGGTGAGCGCGCCGTCGTAGCCGAGGAGGGCGTAGTTCTTGGGCTCGTGGGAGAGCATCGCGGCGTAGCGCCCGTCGAACTCCAGCCTTACCTGGGCGGGTAACATCGCCCCGACCTCGCGCACGACGCGCCGCTCGTCGTCCTCGGTCCACTGCTCGGGCACGGCGAAGTACACGCCGTCGGTGTCGCCTTCGAGCAGGGTGACGCCGCGCGCGGCGAGGGCGCGGCAGATCTGGTCGAGCACCTCGCGGCCGCGGCGGGTCACCTCGTTGGCGGCGTGCACGTCGGCGAAGCGGGTGAGCCCCACGGCGCCGAGGTAGCCGTAGGCGGAGTTCACGAGGATCTTCATCGCCGCCGAGAGGGCCTCGGCGGTGTAGCGCTCGGGCGACCCGGGCGGCGCCGCGCGGCCGCGGGCCTTGGCGGCGAGGCGCTGGTCGACGAGGCGGTCGACGAGGGCGAGCAGGGCGTGGAGGCGGTCGCCGCGGGGGCCGATGCGGTACTCGCGCATGAGCGAGGGGTAGAGGCTGGCCACGTCGGCCTTCACGACGCGGTGGGCCACGCCGCACGCGAAGAGGTAGAGCGCGGCGCCGGTGTGCACGGTGCCGTCGCCGTCCGAGCGGGCGGGGAGCGCGGCCCCGGCGCGCAGGTAGGCGCGCACCAGCAGCGGGTCGAGCACCCCGGTGGCGGGGCCGGCGTCGGCGAGGCGCTCGTAGCGGCGCGGGGCCATGCGGGCCAGGGCGAAGGCGGCGCCGCCGAGGAGGCGCGCGAGCCCGGCGGCCTCGGCGACGTCGTCGAGGGCGTAGCGGCGCACGCGCTCGGGGTCGGTGAGCCAGGTGGCGTAGATCTCGGCGCCGGGGACGTACTCGCGCTCGGGTCCGGCGAGGCCGAAGTGGCGGGCGACGGCCTTGAGCCCGTGGCCGGGGAGATCCCGGGCGGAGAAGTCGTGGCGGCGCACGGCGTCGAGGGTGTCGATGAGCTCGCGGCCGGGGGCGACGTAGCGGGTGCGGCCGCGCGGCCCGGGCCGTGGGCGGAGCGCGACGCCGTCGAGGCGACCCAGCAGCAGCGGCACGCGGAGCACCTTCGCGCGGTGGGCGAGGAAGGGGAGGTCGAAGCCGTGGAGGTTGTGGTTCTCGATGACGTCGGGGTCGGTATCGCGCACGAGGTCGACGAGGGCGCGGAGGAGCTCGGCCTCGTCGGCGTCGGTGTCGCCGCGGGCTTCGAGGGTGGTGGCGAGGCCGCGGTTGTCGCTCACGGCGACGAGGAAGACGCGGCTGCGAGCGGGGTCGAGGCCGGTGGTCTCGAGGTCGAACTGGAGCCGATGGAGGTCGTCGAAGGCGAGGTCCCGGAAGTAGGTGCGACCGGTGGCGACGAGGTACTGCTCCTCCGGGGGGAGCACGAGCACCGAGCGCTCGTCGAGCTCGTTGAGGCGCTGGAAGGTGTGGCCCGTGCGGCGGGCGTGGCCGTGGAGCACGGCGGCGGAGAGGGCGCGGGCGGAGGGCCCGGAGACGACGAAGCGCAGGGCGCCGGGGCCCTGGAGGGCGCGCCAGGTGATGGCCTCGGGCGGGGCGTCGGGTGCGTCGGGCACGAGCGCGGGGCCGAGGTGCGCGAGGTCGGCGAGCGAGCCCAGGAGGATCCACGGGCGGAAGCGGTGGTCGTCGCGGACGAGGCCGTCGGGGGTGCGGCGCCAGACGAAGGCGCGGCCGTCGGCGTCGGCCCAGACGGAGACGATGGCGGGGGTGGAGTCCCAGCCGAAGAGCCACTCGTCTTCGGGGGATGCAGCGGGCTCGGTCGACACGGCGGGAGGGATGGGTCGCACGCCCGGGGGGCGAATGGGTAGAAGCGGGGTCAGGGCCTTCTTGGGGGAACGATCTGCGAACACTGCGTCACGCGCACGACCTGCCTACCCCGCCAGGTGATGATCTCGCAGTAGCGACGTCGCAGGAGGGTCACGGTGTCCGTCCCGCCGAACATGATCGCGGTGACCTCGCGATCACATAGGAGTTCGATGAGCGCGAGATCCACGGTGGCACCGCTGATCCGGTGCGCCATGAGGTACGCCTCGCGCCCCTCGACGCTGATGCCGTCGTCGTAGACGAAATCCTCGGCGAGCCACGCGGCGAGATCGGTCTCCTCCTGACGGTGCATCCAGCGAACGATGCGCAGCGCGTCCCACTCCCGACCGGTCATGATGAGCTCGTCGCCTTCCGCCGCTCCACCCGCGGCGGGCGGAGGGTAGCACCCACCCACGTCGCTGTTCACCGTCCTCGCCCGCCGGGCTGCCGACGACGACGACTGACTTCCGAGAATCGCGTTGACCCCCCTCGCCGGGCTCGTCGATGCTCTCGGCTCCGCAATGGCGCAGTGCCTCAGCCCGGAGCAGGCAACATGACGACCTCCCCCGACTCGTCGCTCTCGCCCTCCGCGGGTGACGTCGGCGCGATCGTCTACTCCCCCGCCCAGCAGGTCATCATCGCGCACCGCGGGAGGCACCTCCAGGTCATCGCCTGCGCGGGCTCGGACAAGACCGAGACGATGGCCATGCGCATCGCGACGCTGCTCGCCGAGGGCGTTGCGCCGTCCGAGATCCTCGCCTTCACGTTCACGGTCGAGGCCGCCGAGGGGCTCAAGGCCCGCGTGCTCCGCGTCTCCAACGAGAGCGTGTCCATGGAGACGTTCGAGCGCTCTCTCGGTCCGCTGGTGAGCGCACTGTGAGCACCGACCTGCCTGAGGGCTTCCGCCCCTTCGTGGAGGCGCTCAAGGCGCACATCCGCGAGTCGCAGGTCCGCGCGGCGCTCGCGGTCAACCGCACGCTCCTGACGCTCTATTGGAACATCGGCCGCGCCATCACGGAGCGCCAGGAGGCCGAGGGCTGGGGCGCGCGGGTGATCGACCATCTCGCGGACGAGATCCAGCGGGCCTTCCCCGGCGTCGGCGGCTTCTCGCGCCCGAACATCTACCGGATGCGGGCCTTCTACCTCGCGTACCCCGCGGCGGAGAGCGCATCGGCAATCGTCTCACAGGCTGTGAGACAATTCGCGGAGCCGCTCCCGCCCGAGGTGCCAGACCTTCCCTGGGGCCACATCGTCACCCTCCAGCGCCTCAAGGACCCGCCCCTGAGGCAGTGGTACGCGCGGGCCGCCGTCGAGGGAGGCTGGAGCCGCGCCGTGCTCCTCGCGCAGATCGACACGCGCCTCCACGAGCGCGAGGGCGCGGCGATCACCAACTTCGCCCGCACGCTCCCGCCGCCGCGGTCGGACCTCGCGCAGCAGTCGCTCAAGGACCCCTACGTCTTCGACTTCCTGACGCTCGGGCGCGACGCACAGGAGCGCGACCTCGAAGCGGGCCTGGTCGCGCACGTCGAGCGCTTCCTGATGGAGCTCGGCGTCGGCTTCGCGTTCGTGGGGCGGCAGGTACACCTCCAGGTCGGCGAGCAGGACTTCTACCTCGACCTGCTCTTCTATCACCTCAAGCTCCGGTGCTTCGTAGTAGTCGAGCTCAAGGCCGTGGCCTTCGAGCCCGAGTTCGCGGGCAAGATGAACTTCTACCTCTCCGCCGTGGATGCCCAGATGCGCCACCCGAGCGACGGGCCGAGCCTCGGGGTGATCCTGTGCAGGGGTCGCGACCGCGTGGTGGTCGAGTACGCGCTGCGCGACGTGCAGAAGCCCATTGGCGTCGCGGAGTGGGAGACCCGCCTCGTCGCCTCGCTACCGCAGGAGCTGGAGGGGGCGCTGCCCTCCGTCGAGCAGCTCGAAGCCGAGCTCGGCGCGGCGGGTGCCTCGGAGGAGAACGCATGACCACGGACCTCTCGGAGAAGGGCCTCGAAGCGATCATCACCGACTCGCTCACGAGCGACGGCGGACGCGCCGACTCCGCGCCGGTTCGACCTTCCCATACACCCCGAACGTCACCGTGCGGTCGGGCCATGCGTCGCACGCAATAGGGGAGCGCTACGACCTGCGCGGCGCCCGCTTCGCGCGAGCCTGCTTGAGCTCGGCACGGAGACGCGCGACCTCCTGCTCCGCCGCCTCCCGGGCGCGGCGCTCTTCGGACGCGACGGCCTCGGCGGCCTCCCGGGCGCGGCGCTCCGCTTCATCCGCCGTCGGCCAGAGCTTCGCCCCCGCGGCGTCGTCGGCGATGCGCAGTCGGGTGCCCTCGTCGGTGGCGACGACCCACGCGCCGAGCTCGCGCGAGAAGGCCGACGCCTCGCCCGCGTGCACCCGGACGAACTGCCGACCCTTCACCCGACGCCACACCTGTAGCGCCCATGGGCCACCCCCGTCGGCGGGCCCGAGGCGCAGCGGGTCGAACACCCACAGCTCGCGCACGCCGCTCGCGGCGTAGCGGGCGGGGCCGTCGTGGTAGTCCTTGTCGGCGGTCTCCGCGCTCACCACCTCGATCGCGACGCGCGGCGCGTGGTGCCCTTCCTTCCAGAGGCACAGGCTCTTCTCCGCCTCCCCCTTCGGCGGCGCGGGCTCCACCAGGTACACGTCCGGGTCGACGCCGGTGGAGGGCTTCGAGCGGTCCCACCGCAGCGCGATGTTGCTGCCCGCCATCGCGTCGCGCCCCGACCTCGTGATCCACGCCGAGAGCACCATCACCAGCAGGCCGATGATCCGCTGGTGGAGCGGCGTCTCGGGCATGCTCTCCTCCTCCAAAACCCAGCGGTCATCGCTCGCCGGGACCGGGACTACCAGCTCCATCGTTCGCGCGCCTGATCGCACCATCGTGCCCGACCGTACCACCCGCCGACGTGGGAGCGGGAGCGAGCCAGGGCGGTTCCTTGGCCGAAGCGCTCGCTTGTGCGTTGATGCCGGTCGTCGATGGCCGCAGAGGGTCGGTGGCGCCCTCCCGAGACGCTCGGCCATCGCAGGAGCAATGGTCCCCGATGGCCGCAACGAAGCGCAGCAGCTCGAAGCTCATCACCGCCACGAAGCAGGCGGCGCTCACCCAGCGTCGCGCCCGGCTCGCCGCGCTGGAGAAGCTCATCCGCCGGCGGATCGCCAGCATCGTCGAGAGCTTCTATGACATCGGCCTCGCGCTCGACGAGGTGCAGAAGAAGAAGCTCTACGCGGGGGGCGGCTACGCGAGCCTCGACGCCTTCCTGGAGGCGAAGAAGCTGATGTCGCCCGCGCAGGCCGCGAAGCTGATCGCCATCGTGCGCAACGTCCCTCGCGAGCAGGCGCTCCTGGTGGGCCAGGAGGCCGCCTACGCCTTCGTGGCGCTGGCGCGCGCGACCCCGGAGGCCGACAGCGCGGCCGAGCTCATCGCCCACGGCACCGTCGGCGGAGGCCCCGCCGCGAAGGCCCCGGTGAGGGCGATCCAGGCGGAGGCGAGGGCCCTGCGCGCGGCGGCCCCGAAGAGCCCGGCGCAGCGCGCGCGGGCGAAGGCCGACGCGGCGATCGCGAAGGGCGTGAAGGCGCTGCTGAAGGGCGCCGGGGTGACGCCGACGGGGGTGAGCGTCGTGCGCGGCGAGGTGCGCGTGGTGCTCTCGCGCGCCGCAGCCGCGAAGGTGCTCGGCGTCGACGAGGAGTGACGCCGGGTCTACACGTGTAGACCTGGAGGGCTACACGTGTGGAGCTGGTACCGCGTCGCAGGGGAAGTGGCGGGTTGAGCCGAGCGCCCGCCCGCGCCTGCGGTCACCGGCCTCGCCCGCCGAGGGGAGCACCCGCACGGGCCCGCGGCCGGCGACCGACGGCGCGGGAGGGTGCTCCCCTCGGAGGGCGAGTCTGGTGACTGCCGACGTGGGCGGATGCTCGTCGCCCACGGTGCGCCCGCGCCCATCCTGTGCTGCACTGCGCGCCCCACCGCCATGACCACCGCCGTACCCGAAGCCGCCGCGCGCCTCTGCGACGCCATCGCCCTCGCCAGCCGCGGGCTCGTCGAGCGCGAGGCCCTCGTCGAGCTCGTCGCCCTCGCCGCCGTCGCCGGCGAGCACGTCCTCGTCATCGGCCCGCCCGGCACCGCCAAGTCCGAGGCCGTGCGCCGCGCCTCGCGGGCGCTCGGCGGGCAGTACTTCGAGTACCTCCTCGGGCGCTTCACCGAGCCCGGCGAGCTCTTCGGTCCGGTCGACCTCCGCCGCCTCCGTGAAGGCGTCATCGAGGTCGAGACCGCGGGCATGCTCCCGGAGGCCGAGGTGGCCTTCCTCGACGAGGTCTTCCTCGGCTCGACGGCCATCCTCAACACCCTGCTCACCATCCTCAACGAGCGCACCTTCCGCCGCGGATCGACCCGCCGCGCCTGCCCGCTCCGCGTGTGCGTGGGCGCCAGCAACGCCCTCCCCGACGACGACGCCCTCGCCCCCTTCGCCGACCGCTTCCTCGTGCGCGCCTTCCTCGACCCCGTCGCCGACGCCCGCCTCGAAGACCTCCTCGCCGGCGGCTGGAACCTCTCCGCCAGCGCCACCACCCCCATCGCCGCCGCCAGCATGGACGACGTCGACACCCTCGCCGTCGCCGCCCGCAGCCTCGACCTCGGCCCCGTGCGCCCCGCCCTCGCCCACGCCATCCGCCTCCTGCGCCGCGCCCAGGTGAACCTCTCCGACCGCCGCGCCGTGCGCGTGCAGCGCCTCGTCGCCGCCGCGGCCGTGCTCGCCGGGCGCACCGTCGCCACCGAAGAAGACCTCTGGCCGCTCCTCACGGCCGTGCCCACCCGCGAGGAGCAGGCCACCGCCCGCGACGCCCTCCGCGACGTGCTCGCCCGCAGCCGCAACGGCGCCCTCCGCGCCGCCGCCGAGGACGCCTCCGCCGGCCCCCTCGCCCGCGCCCGGCGCATCGCCACCGACGCCGACGCCCTGCTCGCGCGCGGCCCCGACGCCTCCGCCATCGAGCTCGCGGGCGACCCCCAGGTGCACCCGCCCGACCCCCGCGAGGCCTTCCGCCTCCGCGTCGAAGGCATCCTCCGCGAGATCGACGCGGGCTTCGCGCCAGGGTCCGTTCCCGCCGAGCTCGTCGCCGTGCGGCCGCGCCTCGTCGCCGCCCTCGCCACCTGGGCGTAACCGACCGCCGTGACGCCCTACCGCGCCGCCCCCGACGCGACCGCCGCCGACCGCGACCGGATCGCCCTCGCGTGGCAGCCCCGCGCCGCGCCCCGCGCCGTCACCGCCCTCGTCGCCGAAGGCCCCGTCGCCCACAGCCTCCGCGAGCGCCTCCTGCGCCTCCCCGACGCCGCCCTCGCAACCCTGCGCGGCGTCGCCGACGAGCGCCACATCGTCCTCCTCGGCGCCCCCGATGATCTCCCCTGGGTCGACGGCGTGCTCTACCTCGGGCGCTGCCCCGACGCCCCCACGCTCTCGCTCCCCACGGCGCTCGACCCCACGCTCCCGCCCGGGCTCCTCGAGCGCGCCCTCGCCCGCCGCCTCGCGCCGCTCGCTCCCCCCTACGCGCTCTGGGCCTCTCGCGACGGCGCCGCGCTCGCGTGCTCGCTCGCCGACGCCCGCCCCCTCGACCGTGCGCTGCTGCGAGGGTCGACCCGATGATCGCCGGCCTCGCCAGCGACAGCCCCTGGGCGCCGATGCTGGGGCTGCTCCCGCCGGAGCTCGGCCGCTCGCTCGGGCCCTCGCTCGACAAGCTCGCCGCCGCCGTGGGTCCGCTCCGCGCCCGCGCCCGCACCGGCACCGGCGCTCCCGACGGCTTCGAGGGGCTCAGCCTCCGCGGACCCTACGACCGCCTCGTGCTCTCCGAGTGGGCCCTGGCCGACCTGTTGCCCGAGGAGTTCGTCCGGCGCGCGGCGCAGGGCGAGCATGCCTTCTACCAGCTCGCTCGGCGCGACGAGGCCCGCGCGAAGACCTCCGTGGCCCTCTTCGACCCGGGCCCCATGCAGCTCGGCGGGCCGCGCATCGGGCAGCTGCTCGCGCTCCTGGTGCTCGCGGGCAGGGCGCGCGCGGCGGGGGCTTCCTTCGGCTGGGCCACCCTCCAGCGGCCGCCCGCGCAGAGCGACACCGCCACCGGGCTCTGGCTCGGGCTCACCGCCGTCGACCTGCGCAGCTTCCTCCTGGGGCGCACGGCCTTTGCGCCCGCGCCCGCCGACCTCGACGGGTGGTTCGAGCGCGCGCGCCGCGACGACTGGGAGGACCTCTGGGTGATCGGTCCTCCCGGGACCATCCCCCCGGGCCGTCGGCTCTCGGGCGTGAAGACCCCCGTCGGCCGCATCGAGCTGAGCGACGTCTTCGAGCCCGGCGTCCGCGCCCTCGACGTCACCGTCGCCCGCGGCGCCCACCGCCGCACGCTGCGCGTCGAGCTCCCCCCCGAGGACGAGTGCCTCCAGCTCCTGCGCGGCGGGGTCCCCCTCCCCCCGAAGCCCGTCGCCCCCGTCGGCCTCGCGCGCACCCCCGGCATCGCGCGGCCCGTCAGTCCCCCCATCCTCCTGGCCGACGGCCGCAAGGTGGCCTTCCTCGACGCGGGCGGCTGCGTGACCGTCTACACCGTGCCCGACGCCCCGTCGCCGAAGCGCGCCCGCTACCTGCGCTACGCCATCACCAGCGGCGACCGGGTGCTCGGCCTCGGCTGGGCCCGCCGGCGCCTCGTGCTCGTCTTCGAGCGCGCGGGCGAGCTGCACGTGAGCGACACCTACGGCGACGTCTTTCGCGCGGGTGACAGCCTGCGGCGCTTCGACGCCCCCGGCACATGGCACCCCGGCGCCCGCCCCGCCGCGCTCGCGCGGGTCGACCTGCTCGCCCCCGGCTCCGCCACGGGGACCCCCAGCATGGCCTTCCTCGACGGCGCCCGCCGGCTCATCGCGCTGCTCCCCGCCCGCGCCGCGGTGCTCGCCGAGCACGCCGTCGGCGCCGCGTACTTCAACGAGCGGCTCCGCGCCTTCGTGCACCCCCGCATCGACCCGGCGCTCGCGTCGCTGCGCGCCTTCGTCCACCCCTCGCACGTCGCCGCCGCCGTCGTCGACGCGGGCCCCGAGGCGAAGCTCGCCCTCCGCTGGACCTGCCTCGCCAGGCAGGGCGGAGCGACGGTTCCGCCGGTGGGCGCTGGCGCGGCGGTGATGCACCTGCCCGAAGGCGACGAGGTGCTCGGGCTCACCCCCGCCCCGAAGCTGGGCGCCGGTGTCGGGCTCATCGCCCTCGCGCCCGACCGCCGCACCCTCCGCTGGATCTCCCCCGAGCACAGCGCCGTGCTCTTCACCGTCGGCCGCCCCGTGCGCGACGCCACGACGACCCCGCGCGGCGACCGCGTGGCCCTCGCCTTCGAGGACGGCGCCCTGGAGGTGTGGTCCCTCCCGACGCCGATGTGCCTCGTGCGCGTGGAGCCCCCGCCGTGAGCGCCCCCGTCCGCCCCCGCCGCCTCGCGCACCGCGGCGTCGTCGACGCCGTCGGCCTCGTCGTCGATCGCCGCGCCAGCGAGCACGAGGCCCGCGCGCGGGTGCTCGCCCGCTGGACCCCGGGCACCGCGGTGTACACCCTCGGCGGCGCCTACGCCGTGGTCTTCGCGGGCACCCGGCGCGTGCGGGCGGAGCAGTGCGAGGGCGCCCCCCTGGTGCGCTGCCCAGGCAGCGGCGCGGGCGTCTCCGTCGCCTCCACGGCGGCGCTCTCCCGCGCGGAGGTCGACGCGCTCGTCGAGGGCGGCGCGCTCGCCGGGCACCTGGTGCTGCTGCGCGCGGGCGCCACGGTGACCGTCCCCCTCGCGGCAGGCAACCTCGTCGACCCCTCCGCGTGGTTCGACCTCGACGCCGTCGCCGCCCTCGACCTGACCTCCCTCGGCGCTCCGCCCCGCGTGGTGGTCGCCGCCCCCGACGAGGCCCCGCGAGCTACCCCCGCAGCGCTGCGCCCCACCGACACCGCGGCGATGGCCCAGGCCATGACCCGCGCCCTCGGCGAGATGGTGGCCCGCGGCGAGCTACCCCCCAACGCCCTCACGCTCCCCCTCGGCGGCGGTGATGGCGGCGGCGGTGTCGCCACCACGGGCGTCGGGTCTCCTCCGCCGCGCAGCCTGGGCGCGACGCTGCGGGCGCTCTGGTCGGCGCTCACCTCGCCGCGGCCCGCGAGGCCCGCGACGCCCGACGCGGTGCGCGCGCTGCCGCCATCGCCTGCGGAGCTACCGCAGGGGCCGGGGATCGAGCGCGCCCCCGCGCAGCCGGGGTGGTGGGAGCGGCTGTGGGGGTGGTTCGGCCGGCGGGTGGCGCAGACGCCCGCGCAGTCGGTGCTCGGCGACGAGCAGGCGAAGTACCTCGAGCGGATGGTGGAGATGTTCCGCCGGGGTGACCTCGACGCGGCGCTGCGCCACGCGGTTCCGCTCGGGGGTGTGAGCCCGCCGGGGGCGCCGCCGAAGCCCGTGACCTGGTCGGCGCCGCAGGCCCGCGACGCGCTCACCATCGCGCTGCGCCCGAGCACCCACAGCACGGGCACCAGCGGCGGATCACTGCACGCGCTGCTGCGCACGCTCTACCGCGACGCGGTGACGGCGCTGGAGGCCGACGGTCGCATCGACGAGGCGGCCTTCACGCTGGCCGAGCTCATGCGCGAGCCGGGCGAGGCCGTCGCGCTGCTCGAACGCCACGGGCGCTACACGCTCGCCGCCGAGCTCGCGGAGACGGCCGCGCTCGCCCCGGAGCTGCGGGCGCGGCAGTGGCTGCTGGCGGGCGACGGCGCGCGGGCGCTGGCGGTGATGCGCCGCTACGGGGTCTTCGACGCGGCGCTGGCGAAGCTCGGGGGCGACGCCGCCCTCGCCGGGGGGCTGCGGCGGGTGTGGGCGCGGCACCTCGCGGCGACGGGGGACTTCGCCGCGGCCGTGCGGGTGGGCGCCCCGGTGGCCGAGCTCGCCGACGAGGTCGAGGCGTGGAGCGACCGGGTGCTGGCCCTGGGCGGACCGGCGGGCATCCGGGTGCTGGTGCAGCGGCTGGCCCGGGGCCCGGAGGCGATGGCGGCGTTGCGGGGGCGGGTCGAGGCGCTGGCGGAGGCCGAGGGGGTGGAGGCCCTGGCCGACCGCGAGGTGTTCGCGAAGGCGGCGGCGGAGGCGGCGGCGTGCCCGACGCTGGCGCTGGCGGCGCGGATGCTCGCGCGGCCGCAGGCGAGGGACGCGGCGCGCTCGGGCGACCCGGCCGACCTCCAGACCCTGCGCTCCCTGGTGACCCTCGCGCAGGACCCGACGCTGCGCGACGACGTGCCCACCTGGCCGACCTTCGCGCGGGTTCCGCTGGTGTCGCGGCCGATCGTATGGAAGCGCACCATCGGCGCGGCGGACACCGGTCCGAGGGTGGTGCACGACGCGGTCTCGCTGCGGGACGGCGGGGTGCTGCTGGCGCTGGGCGAGGCGGGGGCCTCGGTGCGCGACCGCGACGGGCGCGAGCGGGCGCGCTTCGACGACCCGGCGCATGCCATCGTGTGGAGCGACCGCGGGCACGCCGCGCTGCTGCTGGGGGCGCGGGGCGCGAGCTGGCGGGTGGCGGGCGTCGACCTCGCGGCGGCGACGAGCGCGCTGTGGGGCGAGTGCACGCTCGACGCCTACGCGGACGACTACGACGGCGACATCTGGGTGGTGGGTCAGGACGGCGAGGTGCTGGCGCTCGACGCCACGGCGCCGGAGCTTCGCGCGCTGACCGGCCCCGGGCGCACCCCCCGGACGGACCACGCGCGGGTGCGCTGCGTGGCGCGCGACGCGACGGGGGCGGCGGCGGTGCGGGTGCTGACGGTGGTCGAGCGGTGGTGGTGGCGGCTGCCGGGGTGGGCGCTGCAGGAGAAGCCGCTGGAGCCGCCGGGGATGGTGGCGCTCGCGGTGCATCCGGGCGGGGTGACCGCGCGGCGGACGGAGTCGGGCGCGGTGGCGATCGACCGGGGGAAGTCGCAGGCGCTGGTGGAGGTTCCGCACCCGGCGGGGACGAGCACGGAGGTGACGTACCTCTCGGCGGCGTGGGCGGTGACGGCGCAGCGCGCGGACGACGCCGTGACGGTGTCGCTCTGGAGCCTCGCGCTGTCGAAGGCCCTGGTCGAGCTGCGGCTGGAGGGGGCGACGGCGGCGCGGGGGCGGGTCTGGGCGGAGGTGCTCACGGTGTGCGACGACCGCGGCCGGGTGCTGTCGCTCGACCTGCGCACGGGCACGGTGCTGCGCGACCTGCGGGTGTAGCTTTGGGGGGCGATCCACCACCGGCACGGAGCGGGCGATGAGCGAGGACGGCGGGTTGGGGGTGGCACCGTCCGGGGTGCAGGTGTTCGACGGGGTGGCGTCGGTGGCGCTCGGCGACGCGCTGCTCACGCTGTGGCAGGCGCCCGCGCGGGCCGAGCGCATCCGTCATGTCACCGGGGTGGCCGCGGCGCTGCTGCGGCGGTCGCCGGGGAGCATCGTGGCGTGCCAGTTCCTGCTGCCGAGCGCGAGCCCGCCGCGGATGCAGGAGCGCGCGGAGATCAGCGCGGGCATCGACCTCGTGATGCCGCGGGCGCGCCGCCTGGTGACGACCCCGCTGGGGGACGCAGCGTGGCAGTCGGTGGTGCGGGGCGTGATGCGCGCGGGGCTCTTCCTCATCGGCCAGTCGACCCTGGTGAAGGTGGCGTCGAGCCCGGCGGAGGCCTTCGGGCTGCTGGGTCAGGTGTCGAGCGCGGAGACGCCGGGCGCCGAGGCGCTGGCGGCGGCCCTCGACGCGCTGCACGCCGCGCTGAAGGTGCCGCCGCCGAAGGGGCGCTGATGCATGCGGACGAGGGGGGTGACCGAAGGGGCGCGGTCGCTGGAGTCGTGGGCCCCCTAATCCCGCGCTGCCGCGCTGCCCTTTCCCCCACCGGATGGTGCTCATCGTTGCCCTCTTCGTGCGTAGAGCGCTTGCTGGCTGGGGTGACGAGCCATCGCGCGGAACCCCAGCCATCCGCACACCTTCGCGCGCCTTGGCTGCCGCGGGTTGAAACCCACGGCAGCCTAAGGTGAAGGCCGCAAGCGGCCTGTCCGATGTCCAGGCACAGTGACCAGCC
>JAUSAZ010000175.1 GCA_030652255.1 Myxococcales bacterium
CGTTGCGAGCGTCGGGGATCGCGGCGTCCCCGAACTCGGACTCGGCCCACTCATGGGTGTCGATGAGGGTGTCCATGACGAATCATGGGCCGAGCGAAAACTGCGGGCATTCCCGGCACAAATGAGACCAGAGGACAGGACACCGTCCGGGGCGGCCATCCTGTTCTTGCCTGGGGTGACGCGCCAACGCGCGGAACCCCAGCCTGAAAGCGAGTTGCGCACGATCAGGGCAACGATGGGATCGGATGATGGGGGCAGGGCTCAGGAGACTGATGGGTTGGTGCTCAGATTGACAGGAGGCGAGGCCCCTCGGTCGACCCCCCACGTTGCGGGCGTCGGAGCCCTGCGCCCATCATCCGATGGGGGTGAGGGCACGCGGCAGCGGGGAAGGGGGGCCACGAAATCAAGCGGTTCTGGCACCGTCGCCCTGGGGGAGGGCGTCATGGTCGGGCAACGAGGTGTGGGAGGCGTGAGCGCAGCGCCAGAAGCAGATGAGCGTGACCCGCGACGGACCGGTCCAGATGCCGCAATCGGGTGCCGTCGGAGAGGGTGATGGTCAGCGGGCGAGGGTCGCGCCCCTCGGGAAGGGAGAGCGCGACGACGTCGCTCCAGGTGAATCGGCGGCGGTGACGCAGCCCGCTCCAGATGCAGCCGGCGGGGGAGACCTCGATGAAGAGCGCCGCGCGCGCGACGCGGTGAACGAGCACCGCGAGCGCGGCGAGGCCCGCGACGAGGAGCATGCGTCGGGGCTCGATGGAGAGCGGCGCGTCGTCAGGGCGCATCGCCGCGCTGATGAGGAGGGGGAAGCTGACGAGGAAGACCGAGAGCACGTCGACGAGCCAGGGCGCGAATCCGAAGACGCGCAGTCGGTGTCGGAAGGTCTCGGGGGCCGTTGCGCCCGGGCGGTCGCCGCGCTGCCCCTCCTCGGAGGCCGCCCACGTCTCCCGCACGGTTGGCGGGATACGCTCGGCCACGACGAAGGCGATGCCATTGTGGAGGGCGAGGGGACCAGCCACGAAGCTCGCGGAGACGGCCTCGACCCGCAGGCGGTCGACCCCGTGGCCGCGCTCGCGAAGCACCGAGACGACCTCATCCCACCGGGCGGAGGCGTGGTCCTCGCCGCGCCGGACCCTGAAGCCGCGGGCATCAAGCGTGACCACGTCCCTCGTCGGGTCGCGGAACCAATCGCGGAAGGTCCGAAGGGCGTCGAGGCATCCGACGACCGCTGGGATGAGGCCAATCGACGCGAACGCGAGCGGGGCGCCGAGGTCGCCTCGAGTTCGGGCGACACCCAGCACGACCGCAAAACCCCCGCCGACGAAGCCGAGCAGCAGCGCGAGCGCCATCCCTGCGGTGAGCCCTTGGCGGATCAGATCGAAGCGGGAGCGCTCGCCGAAGGTGATCGGAACGTCCGCGGTGCGATCGCCAACGGAGCGGTAGGCGCCGCGGTCGGTCGAGGCGAGGGCCAGGTCGTGCAGCGCTGCGGCCTCGCGCCACGACGAGTCCCAGGTGAGAGAACGGCCGCTCGCGAAGATGACCCCGTAGTGGGTCCCGGCGACGCCGCGCGGATGGCGCGCGCGTACCTCGCGTACCTCTGACCAGGCAGCGTGCCGACGCCGACCGAGAGAGTCCCGCCAGGAGATCCCGCGGGCGTCGGCGCGGTAGCCGTTGGTGAAGACGCCTGCGAGCAGCAACGCGCCGAACAGGGAGAGCGCGGCGAAGAAGGCGACAACGCCGAAGGGAGGTGTCCGAAGATCCTCGACGAGCAGCAGCAGCCACGGGGAGAAGAACATCCCCGCCAATGGCACCGATACGACGAGGACCCAGGTTGGTAGTCGACAGTGAACCGCTGCGTCGTCGGTCGTCATGGGGGCCACCTCCCGGGTGCGCTCGAGGGCCGCCGACGCTAGCGCGTGGTCGGGTCCGGGCAAACCGCGTCGCGTTCGCCTCACCGCGCGCCCCGGCCCTCACCCCACCAGGTGCAGCAGCCCCAGCGCGAGCCCCGTGGACACCACCGTCACGGGCACCCCCACCTTCAGGTACTCGACGAAGCCCACGCGGGCCTTCGCCTGCTCGAAGACGATCACGTTGGCCACCGAGCCCAGCAGCGTGAGGTTGCCCGCGAGCGTCGCCACCAGGGCCGTCACCGTCCAGGCCCGCTCGGCGTCGGGGAAGGTGCGGATCCACGGCTCCAGCAGCAGGATGAGCGGCACGTTGCTCACGATCTGCGAGCCCACCGCGATGGTCGGCACCAGCAGCGCCTCGGCGCCTGCGCCCGTCGTCGGGCCGAGGGCCGCGAGGGCCAGCGCGGGCAGCCCCGTCTGCCGCAGCGCCGCCACCGAGATGAACAGCCCCGCGAAGAAGAGCGGCACGCTCCACTCGACCAGCGACAGCACCTTGTGGGCCCGCTCGCGCGAGGCGATGAGGGCGAGCGACGCGCCCGCCAGCGCGCTCCACGCCAGCGGCGCGCCCGCGAGGTTGGCGGCGACCACCACCGCCACCGCCATCACCGTGCCCGGCAGCATCCATGGGGCGCTGTCCCCGGGCGCCGGCTCCGTCTCGGGCGATGCATCCCCGGTCAGGCGTGCGCGAAACACCCAATGGAGGATCGCCGCCGTGACGCCCAGCGCGGCCAGCGTGGGGAGCGCCGCGTGCGCGAGGTATCCCCGGTAGGTGAGCCCCGAGAGCCGCGCGACGAGCATGTTCTGGGGGTTGCCGCCCAGCGTCAGGGCGCTGCCCGCGTTGGAGCCCATCGCCACCGCGAAGAGCAGCGGCCGCACCGCGGCGCCCGAGCGCCTCGCGAGGACCACCACCAGCGGCGTCGCCAGCACGCACACCGCGTCGTTGACCAGCACCGCCGAGAGCAGCCCCGCGCCGAGGGTCACGGCGTACAACAGCGCGACGGGGGAGCGCAGGCGCGCGGCGAGGAAGCCCGTCGCGCGCTCGAAGAAGCCCGCCTCCCCGAGGGCCGACGAGACGATCATCATCGCCACGAGGAGCGCGATGGTGTTGGGCTCGACGGCGTGCAGCGCGGCGTCTGGCGAGAGGCCGTGGTGCCCCGCGAAGTGCCCGGCGATCACCAGCGCCGTGGCGCCCACCAGGGCGAGGGCGGGCCGGCCGATGGGGAGCATCGCCACCCGGCGCGCGCTGATGCCCGCGTAGGTGAGCGCGAAGAGCGTGAGGATGACCCAGCGCAACGGACGGGGGAGGTGGGCTACGGCTTGGGCTCGGGCTTCGTGCGGGGCGACCCCGTGAGCTTGATGCGCTCGTCGCGGGCGTGCCGCTCTCGCGGGTGCTCGTTGTACCAGGTCTCGTACGACTCCCGGGTGATGAAGAGCTCGACGTGGCCCTCGCGCTCGATCTTCGCCTGGCAGCCGAGGCGCGAGATGGCCACCACGTCGAAGGCCTTGTCGAGGATGTCGTTCTCCTCGTCCTCCATCTCCGAGAGCAGCCCGAAGCCCTGCTTCACGTGCACGTGGCAGGTCGAGCAGCCGCACACCCCGCCGCAGGCCGAGCCCTCCGGGGCGTTGGCCTTCACCGCGGCCTCGAGCAGCGTGGTGCCGAGCGGCACCTCGACCTCCACCTCACCATCGTCCGTGTTGAGGAAGCGAACCGTCGCCATCACCGCGTCTCCTTGTCGGTCTCCGCGTCCTTCGCGTACGAGGCCGCGAGGTGCGGGTGCTCGGGCCGATCCTTCACCGTGTCCTCGATCTCGGCCACGGCGCGGCCCTTCATCGCCTGCTGCACCGCGCGGTCCATCCGGCGCTCGGCCAGGGGTTGCGTCGCGCGGTCGAGCCCCTCGGTGCGCAGGTGCACCTTCTTCCCGTCCTGCGCCGCGATGACCTCGCGCAGCGCCCTCATCGCCCCGTCGAGCTCCGCGCGCTCGTCCTCGTCGAGCAGGTCGCCGTCGACCCGCAGCGCCGCCTCCGTGGCCGCGATCACCCGCTCGGCGTCCGTGATGCGCTCGCGCAGCTGCCGCGTCGCGAGGTCGGACTCCGCGTGCTCGTAGGACTCCAGTAGCATCCGCTCGACGTCGTCGCCGCTCAGCCCGAAGGAGGGCGTCACCTCGATGCGCTGCTCGATGCCCGTGTTGAGCTCGCGCGCGGTCACCGTGAGCATCCCGTCGGCGTCGACGCGGAAGGTCACCTCCAGCTTCGCCGCCCCGGCGGGCAGCGGCGGAATGCCCCGGAGGACGAACTTCGCGAGCGAGCGGTTGTCCGCGGCCAGCTCGCGCTCGCCCTGCACCACGTGCAGCTCGAAGCCCGTCTGCCCGTCGGCGTAGGTGGTGAACTGCTGCGCCCTCCCCGCGGGGATGGTGGTGTTGCGCGGGAGTATCTTCTCCGCCACGCCCCCCATGGTCTCCAGGCCCAGCGAGAGGGGGATGACGTCGAGGATGAGCGCGTCGTCCTTCGCACCGTCGCCCGCGAGCAGGTCGGCCTGGATGGCCGCGCCGAAGGCCACCACCTGGTCGGGGTCGATGTCCGAGAGGGGCTCCTGCCCGAAGAGCTTCTTCACGTGCTCGCGCACGGCCGGCACGCGGGTGCTGCCACCCACCAGGATCACCCCGTCGACCTCCTCGGGGCGCAGGCCGGCGTCGCGGAGCGCGCGCTTCACCGCGGGGGTGGTCCGCTCGACGACGGGCCGCACGAGGTCTTCGAACTCCGTGCGACGGATGGAGCGCTCGAAGCTCAGCTCGCCGGCGGTCACGGCGATGACGGTGGTGGGGCGGTCGGTGAGCTCGTGCTTGGCCACCCGGGCGGCGTCGAGGGCCGCGCGCACCAGCTCGGGCGAGGCCGTCGCCGGGTCGACCCCCATGTGGCCGAGGGCCCACTCGGCGAAGAGGCGGTCCATGTCGTCGCCGCCGAGCTGCGCGTCGCCGCCCGTGGAGCGCACCTGGAAGACCCCGTCGTCGAGCGAGAGGATGGTGACGTCGAAGGTTCCGCCGCCGAGGTCGAAGACCGCGAAGGTGCCCCGGGTGCGGCCCTTGTCGAGCCCGTAGGCGAGCGCCGCGGCGGTGGGCTCGTTGAGCAGCCGCAGCACCTCCAGGCCCGCGAGCTTCGCGGCGTCCTTGGTGGCCTGCCGCTGGGCCTCGTCGAAGTACGCCGGGACCGTGATGACCGCGCCGCCCACGGTGCGCAGCTTCGCCTCGGCGTTGGTGCGCAGCACCCGGAGGATCTCCGCGGACACCTCGACCGGGGTCACCGCGCGGCCGCGCACCTTGAAGCGCACGCTGTTGGACTCGCCGGGCCCGGGCATGGCGAAGTCGTAGGGCCCGAGCCGCGTGGTCTCCGGGTCGTCGGCGCCGCGGCCCATGAAGCGCTTCGCGGACACCAGGGTCTCGCGCGGGTGCAGCGCCGCCTTGCCCTTCGCCTCGGTGCCCACCATCACGCCGCCGTGTTCGAGGTAGTGCACCACGCTGGGGAGCAGCGGGCTCAGGTCGCAGTCGAGCACGCACTCCGGGCGGCCGTCGACCATGTGCGCGACCAGCGAGTGGGTGGTGCCGAGGTCGATGCCGATGGGGGTCGGCGGAGCAACGGGGTCGAAGATCTGGAAGAGCGCCATCGGTTTACGAGCCCTGATAGGGGAGGAAGTCTCAGTAGTCGAGCGCGGCGTCGGCTTCGTCTTCGAAGCGACGGAAGTATTTCAATCGCACCAGCGCGTCGCGGGCCCGGCCGAGGGCCGCCGCGTCGGGCGCGTCGTCGGCGTCGAAGGCCGACGCGAGCGCGGACTCCTCGGCGCGCGATCGGGCGCGCACCTGATCGAGCAGGGCCGCGACCTTGTGGGGTGAGCGCCGGGCCTCGTCGAGGGCCTCGCGGAGGTCCATCACCTCCATGAGGAGGGCGGGCGCGGGGCGGTCGGCGTCGCCCACCGAGAGGCCGTGGAGGGTGAGCAGCGCCTCGGCGCGGGTGAGGGGGTCGCGCAGCGCGCGGAAGGCCTCGTTGACGGCGACGGCGCGCTCGAGGGCCATGCGCCGCTCGCCCGGCGGGGCCTGCACGTAGCGGTCGGGGTGGAGCGTGCGGGAGAGGTCGCGGTGGCGCTGCTCGAGGGCGGCGCGGTCGAGGGAGAAGCGCCGCGCAAGCCCGAGGAGCTCGAAGGGGTCGGTCATGGTCGGCGCTCGATGGGTTGCGGAGGTGGTGGTGGGACGAGCGGAGGGAAGGCGCGCCCGAGGCTCAGACGCCGAAGCTCTCGCCGCAGCCGCAGCCGGTGGCCTCCTGCGGGTTCACGAACTTGAACCCGTGCTGCATGAGCTTCACCTCGTAGTCGAGCGTGGTGCCGTTGAGGAACACCAGGGACTTCGGGTCGACCACGACGCGCAGGCCGTCGAAGTCGAAGAGCTGGTCGCGGGTGCCCTGCTTGTCGGCGAACTCGATCACATAGGAGAAGCCCGAGCAGCCGCCGCCGCGCACGCCCAGCCGCAGGGCCGCGCCCGGCGTCCCCCGCTTCGCGAGGGCCTCCTTGGCCTTCTCTACCGCCTTCGGGGTCAACTGCACTGCCAGCTCGGTCGCCATCACTCGCCTCCTGTCTCCCTCGTCGCAGCCTACGCGCCGCGCTTCGCCGACTGCTTCTTGCGGAAATCCTCGATCGCGCTCTTGATCGCGTCCTCGGCCAGCACCGAGCAGTGGATCTTCACCGGCGGGAGGTTGAGCTCCTTCACGATGTCGGTGTTGCGGATCGCCGAGGCCTCGTCGAGCGTACGCCCCTTCAGCCACTCGGTGGCCAGCGACGAGCTCGCGATCGCCGACCCGCAGCCGAAGGTCTTGAACTTCGCGTCCTCGATCACCCCGGCGTCGCTCACCTTGATCTGCAGCCGCATCACGTCGCCGCAGGCGGGCGCGCCCACGAGCCCGGTGCCCACGTTGGGGTCTTCCTTGTCGAGGGTGCCGACGTTGCGCGGGTTCTCCGCGTGCTCGATGACCTTTTCGCTGTATGCCATGACGGTATTCCTTCTTCTCTATCCGTTGCGAAAGCTCAGTGCGCCGTCCAGGCGATGTCCTTGAGGTTCACGCCCTCCCTGGCCATCTCGTAGAGCGGCGACAGGTCGCGGAGCTTCTTGACCTTGTTGACCACGAGGTCGCCCACGTAGTCGACCTCCTCCTCCGTCGTGAAGCGCCCGAGGCCGAAGCGGATGCTCGTGTGCGCGAGCTCCTCCTCGACGCCCAGCGCCCGGAGCACGTACGAGGGCTCGAGCGACGAGCTCGTGCACGCGCTGCCCGACGACACCGCGACGTCCTTGATGGCCATCATCAGCCCCTCGCCCTCGACGTACGAGAACGACACGTTGAGGTTGTTGGGCAGCCGCCGCGCGTCGTCCCACGCGCCGTTGATGTGGCACTCGTCGAGCTCGGCGAAGAGCCGGTCCTTGAGCCGGTTGCGCAGGCCCTTGATGCGCGCGGCCTCCTCGCGCCACTCCTTCGTGAGGATCTCGCAGGCCTTGCCGAACCCGACGATGCCCGGGACGTTGAGCGTGCCCGAGCGGTTGCCGCGCTCGTGGCCGCCGCCGTCGATCTGCGCCGTCAGCCGCACCCGGGGCCGGGCCCGGCGCACGTAGAGCGCCCCGACGCCCTTCGGGCCGTAGATCTTGTGCGCCGTGATGGACGCGAGGTCGACGCCCATGTCCTTCACGCTGAACTCCGTCTTGCCGACGCCCTGCACCGCGTCGCAGTGGAAGATCACCCCGCGCTCCTTGCAGAGCGCGCCGATCTCCTTGATGGGCTGCACGGTGCCGACCTCGTTGTTGGCGAGCATCACCGACACCAGGATGGTCTTGTCGGTGATGGCCGCGCGCACGTCGTCGACGGAGACCACGCCTTCGGGGCCGACGTCGAGGTAGGTCACCTCGTAGCCCTCCTTCTCCAGGCGCTTGCAGGTGTCGAGCGCGGCCTTGTGCTCGATCTTCGTCGTGATGATGTGGTTGCCCTTGTCGCGGTAGAACTCCGCCACGCCCTTGATGGCGAGGTTGATGCTCTCCGTCGCCCCGGACGTGAACACGATCTCCTCGGGCTTCTCGGCGCCGATGAGGGTGGCCACCTGCTCGCGGGCGTAGTTGACGGCCTCCTCGGCGGTCCACCCGAACTTGTGCGAGCGCGACGCCGCGTTGCCGAAGTGCTCGGTGAAGTACGGCAGCATCGTCTCGAGCACCCGCGGGTCCATCGGCGTGGTCGCGTGGTTGTCCATGTAGATCGGGAACTTGAGGGACATCGTCTTGGATCTCCGTGGTCGTCAGTCGTGCCGGGGGCCGTGGAGGCCCGCCACCAGTTCGGGGGCGCCGCAGCCGTGCAGGTCGCACCGCGGGCATGAGGTGATCAGCCGCTCGGGCTCGCACTCGTCGCAGGTCTCGAGGTAGGCCACCGAAGAGCGAAGCTCGTCGCGCAGCTGCCCGAGGCGCTGGAGCTGCAGCTCGGTGTCGAGCAGCTTCTGCTGGTAGAGTTCGCGGATCTTCGCCATCGCACCGGTGGCGTTGCCCGAGCGCTCCCACTCGCACACCAGCTCGCGGATGTCGGGCAGCGAGAACCCGAGGTCCTGCATCCGGGAGATCCAACGCACGCGCAGCACCGCGTCGTCGCTGTACAGCCGGAACCCCCCTTTGCTGCGCTCGACGGGCTGCAGCAGCCCGAGCTCTTCATAGAGGTGCAGCGCGCGCACGGTCTTCTGGGTCCGCTGGGCCAGGTCGCCGACCCGAAGGAGCACCGACCCGTCGCCGCGCAACGGCGGAGGCGGGACCAGTACCTCGGGGTTTACGATGGGGAGCCGGAGTGCCATTGCTTCCTCGGAACAACCTTACCCATGCGTAAGGGTTGGGTCAGAGAGTGACCCTTACGTACGGGTAAGAGTCATCGAGGTCAAGCAGCGTTTCGCCGCCACCCCGCCGCCACCCTCCGCCGCCATGGCGGCGGCGTGCGTCGAGGCCCTGAAGCGCTGGGAATCCGGGGCGTTCGTCGACGGCATGGCGCGTGGACAGCCCGCCGACCCGATGCGGTGGATGACGGTGCTGACGGTGGCCGCGTGGGTCGTGGGCACCGAGGCGGGCTTCGCCCGCGGGCTGGCGGTGGCCCTGCTGGCGGTGTCGGTCGCGGTGCTGTGGCTCGTGCCCCGCGGGTGGGCGGTGGCCCTCGGGGTGGTGCTCGGGGCGCTGGCGGCGGGGGCGGTGCGCGGCGGCACCGAGCCGTGGTGGACGGCCCTGCCGAGCCCCCAGGCGCTGCGGGTGGACGGTCGAGTGCTGCGGGGCTGCGACGCCCACGGGGACTTCGTGCGCTGCGTGGTGGCGACCGACACCATGGGCACGGTGTCACTGCGCGCGCCGCGCGGGCGATGCGAGGCCGCCCCGGGCGATCGGGTCACGGCGATCGTGAGCGCGCGGCCGGTGGTGCCGTGGCGCAACCCGCCGCTCGAAGACCCGTCGATGCAGTCGCTGCGGCGGGGCGTCGCGTGGCGCCTGGAGACCGCACAGTGCGTGGTGGTGGGCCGCGACGCCGGGGCGCTCGACGTGGTGCGACGGGCAGCCCGGCGGGCGCGGCGGTCGGTCGACGCGGCCCTGCGAAGCTCCCTCTCGGAGGCGGGCGCGGCCCGCGCGGCGGCGCTGCTCTTCGGCGACGAGCGAGGCCTCGACGACGCGACACTGGAGGCCTTCCGCGAGACCGGCCTGGCGCACCTCCTGGCGGTGAGCGGCGCGCACGTCGCGGTGGTGCTGCGTGGCCTCGGGGCGGCGGTGTCCTGGCTCGCCCGTCGCTCCCGATGGATCGTCGCCCGCGGCCTCGCCTGGCGCGCTGCGCGGGTGGTGCCGCTGCCGCTCGCGGCCTTCTTCGTGCTGATGACCGGCGAGTCGCCCGCGTCGGTGCGCGCGCTGCTCTCGGGCGTCGCGGTCGCGCTGCTGTCGCTCTGGGGCCGCCGCGCGCGGGCGCTGGACGTGCTCGCGGTGACGGTGCTCGCGATGGTGCTGGTCGAGCCCGCGCTCACCCACGACCTCGGGCTCCAGCTCTCCGCGGTGGCGACCGCGGCGCTGGTCGCGCGGGCCGAGGCAGGGCCCCCACCGCCGGGCGAGGGGTTGGCTCGGCGGACTCTGGAGTGGGCCGTCGAGGCGCTGAGGGCGACGGTGCGGGTGGGCCTCGCGGTGACACCGCTGCTCGCGCTGCGCTTCGGTCGGGCGCCCGCGCTGGCGACGCTCGCCAACCTGCTGGCGGCGCCGCTCGCGGAGGTGGTGGCGCTGCCGCTCTCGCTGGCCACGGCGGTCGCGTCGATGCTCTCGCCCACCCTGGCCGCGCCCGTGGGGTGGGTGACCGAGCGCGCCCTGGCCCTCCTGTTCGCGCTGGCCGCGCGGGCGCAGGGAGTCCCCTGGGCGTCCGCGGTGTGGCCCACGCCCACTGCCGGGCAGGCGGCGGTCGCGACGGCGGCGCTGGTGGCGCTGTGGGTCGTGGGCTGGCGCGCGCGGGCGGCGCTGGGCGTCGCGGCGCTCCTCGCGATCGGGGCGATGGAGCTGCGGCTGCGCGATGTGCACTCGGCGCACGGCGCGCTGCGGGTGACGGCCCTGGACGTGGGGCAGGGCGACGCGATCGTGCTCGACCTGCCGGACGGGCGCACGCTGCTCGTCGACGGGGGAGGGGCGCTGCACGGCGAGGCCGACCCGGGGGCGACGGTGGTGCTCCCGTGGCTGCGCGCGACCCGGCGCACCGAGCTCGCGGTGGTGGCGCTCTCGCACCCGCACCCCGACCACGGCGGCGGGCTCGCGGCGGTGCTGGAGGGCGTCGCGGTGGGGGAGTTCTGGGAGACGGGGCAGGGCGAGGCGCTGGCGATGGGCGGCTTCTACGGCGCGGCGATCGCGGCGGCGGCGCGGCGGGGCGTGGTGCGCCGAGGGGCGTCGGCGCTGTGCGGTGTGCATCGACTCGGGGCGGTCACGGTGACGGTGCTGGCGCCCTGCCCGCTGAACCCGGAGGTGGCGCCCAACGACGCCTCGCTGGTGCTGCGCCTCGAGCACGGGCGCGCGAGCGTGTTGTTGCCCGGCGACCTCGAGGCGGCGGGCGAGCGGGCCCTGCTCGCGCGACTGTCGCCGGTCACGGTGCTGAAGGTGGGCCACCACGGCAGCCGCACCTCGTCGACGGAGGCCTTCCTCTCGGCGCTGCGGCCACGCGTGGCGCTGGTGTCGAGCGGCCACCCGTCGCCCTTCAACCACCCGCACGCGGTGGTGGTCGATCGCTTCGCGCGCCGGGGCATCCCCCTCCTGCGCACCGACCGTCAGGGCATGGTGGCGGTGACGCTGCGCGCCGACGGGGACATCGACTGAGGGGTCTGACAGCGCGGCGACTTCGCGCTATGTCCGCGGGCCTGTGATTCCAGCCCTCGACATCGCGGAGTTTCGGGTCTTCGGTGTGACCTTCCACACCTTCGGGCTGCTCGTCGCGGTGGGCGTGCTGCTCGGCCACCACATGACGGTGCGGCGGGCCCGCGCGCTCGGCCTCCCCTCAATAAACCTCATCGACCGCTTCGTGCTCGTGGTCTTCGCGGGTGGCTTCGTCGCGGGCCACATGCTCGACGCGATCTTCTACCACCCGGAGGTCGTGCGCCGTGACCCGATGGAGCTGTTCATGCTCCACCACGGGCTGTCGTCCTTTGGCGGCATCACCGGCGGGGTCGTCGCGGGCCTCGTGTACGTGCGCATCCACAAGCTCAACCCGTGGGTGTTCACCGACCTCGCCACCTACGCCTTCCCCTTCGGCTGGCTCTTCGGCCGCATGGGCTGCGCCATCGTGCACGACCACCCCGGGCGCCTCACCGACTCCCCCCTCGGGGTGCGCTTCGCGGGCGGCACGCGCTTCGACCTCGGGCTCATCGAGTTCGCGCTCACCCCGCTGCTCATCGCCCTCGTGGTGCTCGTCGGGCGCCGCACCCGCCGTCCGGGCATGGTCACCGGCGCCCTCGCGGTGGTGTACTCCGCGATGCGCTTCCCGCTCGACTTCCTCCGCGCCACCGACCTCGGCCCCGAGAGCGACCCCCGCTACGCCGGGCTCACCCCGGCGCAGTGGGCCTGCCTCGGGGTCTTCGTGCTCGGGGTGTGGCTGCTCGCGAAGGCCCGCGCCCACGAGCCGCTGCCGCTGCCGGCGGTTCAGCCCGCCGCGTCGCCGCCGCCGTAGCGCTCGAGGCCGCGGGCGAGCTCGTCGCGCACGCGCTTCTTCAGCTCGTCGGGCTCGCGCACCACGGCGGCGGAGCCCCAGCGCAGCACCCAGCCCACCACCTCGGTGAGCCCCGTGGCGTCGAACTCGATGCGCAGCTCGCCGCCCGGCAGCCGCGAGGTCTTCTGCGTGGGGTGCCACTCCCGCGGCTCGATGTACTGGGCCACCCGCGCGTCGAAGTCGACCACCACGTGCTGCCGCTCGGCGCCGCCGCCGTAGATGCCGAAGGCGCCCTCGAAGAGCTGCTGCACGTTGAACTCCGGGTTGCGCTTGAAGGGCGCCGCGGAGAGCGCGCGCACGCGCTTCATCAGGTCGATGGCGAAGGTGCGCGCCGCGTCCTTCTGGACGTCGCGGCCGACGACGTACAGACGGTTTTGATACAGCACCAGCGCGTAGGGCTCGACCTTGCGAGCCCCCGCCGTGGTGCCGCCCTCGTAGTGGAACTGCAGCGTCAGCGTGCGCAGGATGCCGTCGTAGACCTCGTAGATCTGGTCCTTGAGCTTGCGGTAGTTGCGCGGCGCCTCGGGGATGTAGTGGAAGCGGTCGGCCATCGCCCCCTCCTCGTCGCCGGGCGGGGAGAGCTTCGCGAAGAGCTGCGAGAAGTCGTCGTGCAGCGGCGTGCCCGTGAACACGTCGAACATCCGACGCACCGCCGAGAGCGAGTAGCGCTGGTAGCGCGTGAGCCGCACCGGGTCGGTGGCCTTGCCCGCCCGCACCACCCGCACCCGCCGCTCGCCCGCCACGTCGACGGCCTCGAGCTCGATGCCCGCCGCCTCGAGCGCCTTCAGGTCGCGCCGGATGGAGCGCGGCGTCACCCCGAGGTCGCGCGCGATCTCCTCGATGCGCACGCCCTCCACGTTGGTCTCCAGCAGCTGGTGGAGCTGGAAGAGCCGGACCGCCTGGGTGTACTGCCCGGAGGGGCGGCCGGGGGAAGGGCGACGCGGCATGGCGGACAGTGAATGTCACAGCCCGCGCCGCGGGTAAAGAGCGAAGCACCGCCCTCGCGCCGCGACACATTTCTCCCCTCCGTCGCAGACCCGCGAGGGCCTTCGCCCGTCAGGAGCACGCACAGCTCCCACGGAGGTTCCCATGAGTCCACTGCGCCGCCTCGTGTTCGATCGTCGCTCGCTCCACGCCGTCGCCGCCGGGTGCGTGGCGCTCGCCGCCGGAGGGGTCGTGCTCCTGCGCGCCCCGTCGCCGGGCGTCACCGCGCCCGTCACCGCGGGCCCCGCCGCGCCCTCGCGCGACCGCGCCGAGCGCGCCCCGCGGCGCACCGCCACCGGCCCGCAGCTCACCGCCCGCGTCGCCCTCTCCCAGGGCTCGATCGCCCGCCGCGCGCCGGGCCACGTCTTCGCCGTCGTCGACCTCGACGCCGACCGCCGCGCCGACGACGTGCGCCGCGCCCCGGTCGCGATGGCCCTCGTCGTCGACGTCTCGGGCTCCATGTCCGGCGACAAGATCGAGCAGGCCCGCCGCGCGGTGCTCAGCACCCTCGCCGCCATGCGCGACGACGACCGCATCGCCCTCGTCACCTACAGCGACTCGGCCCGCGTGGTGCAACCCCTCGCGCGCGCCGGGGACGTGCGCTCGTACCTCGAGGGCGTCGTGCCGACGCTGGAGCCCATCGCGGGCACCAACATCCCCGCCGGGCTCGCGGCCGGCGCCGCCGCGCTCGGCGACGCCAGCGACGAGCTCGTCCGCCGCGTGGTGCTGGTCTCCGACGGCCGCGACGGGTCGGGCCAGAGCCTCGACGCCGTCGCCAACGGGGTGCGCCTGCGCGCCGACCGCGGCGTCACCCTCTCCTCCCTCGGCGTGGGCTCGGACTACGACGACGCCTACATGAGCCGGGTCGCGGACGCCGGCCGGGGGAACTATGAGTTCCTCCGGGAGGGCGGGCAGCTGCGGGCCTTCCTCGGCCGCGAGCTCGACGCGGCGGCGCGCACCAACGTCGACCAGGCCGCCGTCGACCTCGACCTCCCGGACGGCTGGCGCGTCGCCCGCGCCTACGGCGTCGAGCCCGAGACCCACGGCGGCCGGGTTCGGCTCCCGGTGGGTGCCATGTCCGCGGGCGAGCACCGGCGCGTCGTGCTCGACCTCGCCGTCGACCCCGGCCGCGGGCCCGACGCCGCCTCCGCGGGTGCCCTCGGGGTGAGCCTCTCGTGGCGCGCGGTGCCCGAGCGCCGCGACGTCCGCGTGGCCGTCGAAGCCCTGCCCCTCGGCCTCGTGGGCGACGAGGCCGCGGCGCTCGCCTCGCGCGAACCGGCGGTCTTCGCCGACGCGCAGTCGGTGGCCCTCGCCGCCCGCCAGCAGGACGCCGTCGAGGCGTGGCGCAGCGGGCGCTCCGCGGAGGCCGAGCGCATCGCGCGCTCCAACGTCGTCGCGCTCCAGGCGCTGCAGGCCGCCGCCCCGTCCCCGGCGCGTGCGGCGCAGATCACCCGCTACAACGCCGACGGCGCCAGCTTCAACCAGATGAGCGCGGGCAGCGCCGAGGGGCGCGCGTACGGGCTCGGGTCCAACGCGCTGCACCGGCGCGCGATGCGCAGCGGCTCCGGGTACTGAGCGAAGGGGCGGAGGCGACGATGCTGCCGATGTTGCGCGTGCTGGTGTTGGGGGCCGCCCTGGTGGGCGCCGCCCTCGTGACGGGGACCTGGTCGGCCCTGGCGGCGGTGGCCGTGTCGTGCGCGGTCGCGGCCCTCGTCGACGAACGACGGAGCGCCCTCGCGCTGATCGCGGGCTCCCTCGCGGCGCTGCTCCACACGGCCCTCGCTGGGGGGTACCCCGTGCTGGCCGGGGCGCTCTGGTGCGCGCTCGTGTGGTCGCCGCGGGCCGCGCGAGGCCCCGACGCTCGCTCTCGCGGTGCCGTGACGGCGCTCGCGCTCCTGGGCGGCGGGGCGGCCGCGTGGACCGCCGCGCGCTTCGGCGCCGACCCCTCCGCGGCGGTGCGCATGGCGGCGGTGCTCGTGGCGGGGCTGCTGGCCTCGGCGGGCGCGCTGGTGGCGGTCGACGACCCCGTGGCGACCGCCCTGCGCTGGGCGATGCTGCCGGCGCGGGAGCCGGTCGACGCGGCGCTCGCGCGGGCGCTCGACCTGCGGCGGCGCGCGGCGCTCGCGGAGGTCACGCAGCGGGTCGACGCGGAGACGGCGGCGCGGGTCGAGCGGGCCTGGGGCTCGCTGGCCGAGCTGGGCCGCGACCTCGCGGCGGCGCGCTCGCGCGGCGCGGCGCCGGGGTGGATGGCGGCGCGGGTGGAGTCGCACGTGACGGCGCTCGAGCGGGCCCACGAGCGCCTCGACGCGCACCTCGCGAGCAGCGTGCGGGTGGCCGACCCGCGCCTCGCCGACATCGAGCTGGCCAACGAGTCGCTGGAGCTCGAGGTGCGCGCCCTCGACGAGGTGAGCGCGGCCATGACGCCGCCCATGCGATCGGCGCCGGAAACTTCCGCGCACTGAGGGGCGGGTGCTAGGCGCCCTGCATGCGAGTGCTCGGAGCCCTGTGGTGCGCGGGATGGCTGGCGGGGGCGGCGGGGTGCGCGACCTCGATGCGACAGACCCTCGATGAGACCGCGGCGGTCTTCCACGACGACCTTCGCTGGGGGCGCCTGCCCGCGGCGGAGACCGCGGTCGACACGGAGATGCGCGCGGCCTTCCAGGCGCACCACCGGGGGTGGGGCGAGTCGGTGCAGGTGATCGACGTGGAGGTCGAGAGCCTGCGCGCGACCTCCGACCGCGGGAGCGCCCGGCTGCGGGTGTCGTGGGTGCACGCCAACGACTCGACGGACGTGAAGCAGAGCCTCGTGGAGGAGCAGTGGGAGAGCCGCGCGGGCGCGTGGCGGCTGCGGGGTGAGACGGTGATCGCGGGCGACCCGGGGCTGTTCGGAACGCCCGCGCCGGAGCGGCGCACGGCGCTGCGCTGACGGTCGCGGAAGGAGACGAGCGATGACGATGGAGACCATGAGCCTGGACCTCGACCGCCGGACCAACGAGCGCACCGACGTGGAGCTGTGGGTCGACGCGGAGGGCGACGGCGGCGACGGCCTGCGCGCGATGGACCTTTCCCTGGGCGGCCTGCTGCTCGACCGGAGCGTCGCCCTGAAGACCGGGACGCGGGTGATGCTGGAGCTTCGGCTGCCCGACCGGGAAGGGGCCCTGAGCATCGAGGCCGAGGTGACCGGCCCGCGGCGCGACGGCGGCGTCGGGATGCGCTTCATCTGCCTCTCGCGCGCCCAGCGAGTGCGCCTCGCGGACTACCTGCTCCGCTGCTGGGCCTGAGCCTCCGGCGGCCCGCTCCAGGCCCCTCCATCGCGCGCCCTGACCCATCCTTGAAATGAACGAAGGCCCCGGCGGATGCTCTCCGTCGGGGCCTTCGTTCAGGTCGCTGGGACCCTGTGGCGCGGGATCAGTGGCGGCGGCGGTGCCGACGGCCGCGGCGGCCGTGGCGGCCCCCGGCGTTCTCCTCGATGGGAGCGATGCCGACGGCCATCGGGCCGGCGTTGGTCGAGACGATGGCGCAGCGGCCGGCCGGGGTCTCGGCGGTCACGATGACGAACTGCACGCGGCGGTTGGCGGCGCGGGCGGCGCGGGTCGTGCCCGGGATGAGCGGGCAGTTGGGGCCGAAGCCGTGGCCCTCGAGGCGCGACTCGGTGATGCCGTGCTCGGTGAGGTACCGGCGCACCGAGAGGGCGCGGCGGTTGGAGAGGTCGAGGTTGTGCGCGGCGTCGCCGACGTCGTCGGTGTGGCCCTGCACGTCGACCGAGAGGTTGGACATCGCGCGGAGGATCGAGATGACCGAGTCGAGCACCTGGAAGCTCTGGCGGCCGACGATCACGTCGCTGTTGGTGCGGAAGTTCACCTGCTGGAGGATGCGGATCGAGTTGCCCTCGGTGACCGCGAGCGACTCGCCGTCGGGGCAGCCGTCCTCGTCGTCGCGGCCGTTGAAGGTCTCGGGCTGCGTCGGGCAGCGATCGGGACCTTCCGGCTGGTCGATGATGCCGTCGTGGTCGGCGTCGGGCGCCGGGCAGCCGCGGCGGGCGGTGCTCGGGCGGGCGCCGGCCGGCTCGCTCACGCACTGGTCTTCGTCGTCGAAGACGCCGTCGTGGTCCTGGTCGCCGCGGGGGCAGCCGCGCCGGGCGGGGTCGGGCGTGGCGCCCTGCGGCTCGGTCGGGCACTGGTCTTCGGCGTCGGGCACGCCGTCGCCGTCGCGGTCGCTGATGGGACACCCGCGGCGGGCCGGGTCGGGCGTCGCGCCCGCGGGCTCGTTCACGCAGAGGTCTTCGTTGTCGTAGACGCCGTCGCCGTCGGTGTCGGCCACCGGGCAGCCGCGGCGCGAGGGGTCGGGGTGGTCGCCCTGGGGGGTGTCGACACACTGGTCGTCGGGGTCCATCACCCCGTCGTTGTCGGTGTCGCGCACGACCGGGGCCTCGTCCTCCGGCACGCGCAGGGCGATGGACAGGCCGCCGCTCCAGAACATGGCGTTGGCGTCGGGGAAGTTCGTCGGGATGCCGTCGACCTCGGACTGCTGGAACACCATGCCGAGGCGCACCGCCGGGCCGATGCCGAGCCAGCGGGTGACCGCGAACTCGAAGCCGAGGCCGGCGTCGAAGGTGAGGCGCTGGTCATCGCCCGTGAAGGCCAGGCCGACGTTGCCGTCGAGGAACAGCCGCCCGACGCTGCCGATGCGCGGCTCGATGCGGAGACCGCCCATGGGTGCGAGCACGCGGCCGGTCTGGCTCTCGCCCGTCGGCGAGGTGACGCTGCTCGGGAACCACCAGTTCGCCAGGCTCACCTGGAGGGCGAGCGGGCCCACGATGGTGAATCCGAGCCGCACCGACCCCTGGATGCCCAGGCCGTCGTATCCGAGCTGGGTGCGCTGGTGCTCTGCCAGCATCGTTCCGACGCCGCCCTCCACCCGGAGGGCGAAGCGCGACAGCACCTGCGCGTCAGCGTTCGGTGCAGCAGCCATCACCGAGGCCATCACGGCCACGATGCCCGCGATCTTCGCGGTGCTCTTTCCTACCGGGTTCGATCCTCTGCTCATCCCGTCGCCCTCATTGCTGGTGACCGTCCGGCCCCACGAAGCGGGGACCATGGCGATCGGTTGGTTCATCCGCGTTGACGTTGAGCGGGGCCTTGCAGCTCCCACCAGCTTCACGCTCATCAGACCGCCGCAGAATACAGTCCTTCGTTTCCGATGGGCAGACTATTCAGCGGCGCCCACGGTCACCCACACGCGCGGCGCGCCTCCCGGTCACGCATCGAAAATGTCTGCCACGCAGCCATTTCGTGCGAGCCCGGCGGAGAGCTCCCGGGCGCATCATTGACCGTGGGCCGCGCCGCGTGCATCCCCCTGCGCTCCACCGACGCCCACCATGAAGAGCCCCGCCCGCCTCGCCCTCGCGTCCCTCCTCGCCGCCTGCGCCGGCCGCTACGCGCCACCGCCGCGCTGCCCGCCGGCCGCCGCCGCGCCCGCCGCGCCGGGCCATGCGCTCGTAGACAGCGACCGCCTGCCCACCGCCGACGCCCCGAGCCTCGGGCCCGCCTCGGCGCCGCTCACGGTGGTGGTCTTCAGCGACTTCCAGTGCCCGTACTGCGCGCGCGGCCGCCTGGTCACGAGCGACCTCCGCGCGCTCTTCCCCTCCGCCGTGCGCGTGGTCTGGCGCAACCTCCCGCTCATCCGCCACCCGATGGCCCACCAGGCCGCCGAGGCGGCGATGGAGGTGCGCGCCCAGGCCGGCGACGAGGCCTTCTGGCGCTACCACGACCTGCTCTTCGCCCACCAGGCCGAGCTGTCGCGCGAGAGCCTGCTCCGCGACGCGCGCCTCGTCGGGGTCGACCCCTCGCGCTTCGAGCGCGCCCTCGACGAAGGAACCCACCGCGCCGCCGTCGACGGCGACGCCGCGCTCGCCGAGCGCCTGGGCATCGACGGCACGCCCGCGTTCGTGCTCAACGGCACCCGCGTGGTGGGGCTCCAGCCCTTCGCGGTCTTCGAGTCCGCGGCGCGCCTCATCCTCGCGCGCGCCGCCCTCATGCCCGACCCGGCGCGGGTGTACGCCGACATGGTGCGCGACCCGGTCGAGCTCCCGGAGCCCGTCGACTCGTCCCGCGCCACCGTCGATCCCTGGGCCGGCGTGCACGCCCTCCCGGTGCCCGCCACGGCGCCCTCCCGCGGGTCGGCCGAGGCCCCGGTGGTGCTCCAGGTGTTCAGCGACTTCGAGTGCCCCTACTGCGCCCGGGTGCGGCCCACCCTCGACGCGCTCCGGGAGCACTACGGCGACCGGCTGCGCATCGTCTGGCGCGACCTCCCGCTGCCCCGCCACGCCCACGCCCTGGCCGCCGCCGAGGCCGCGCGCGAGGTGCTCGCCCAGCGCGGCCCCGATGGCTTCTGGCGCATGCACGACCTGCTCTTCGCCGCGAACTCCGCCGAGGAGCCCATGGGGCCCGCGCTCATCGAGCGCCTCGCCGTCGAGGCCGGCGCCGACCGCGCGCGCCTCCGCGCCGCCCTCGCGGACCACCGGCACCGCGCGGTCATCGACGCCGACGTCGCCGCCGCCGCCGCCACGCGCCTGCGCCTGGGCACGCCCGCGTTCTTCATCAACGGGCACTTCATGTCCGGCGCGCGGCCGCTCGCGGAGTTTCGCCAGCGCATCGACGGCCTCCTGGGCGCGCCGTGAAGCGGGCCCTCGCCGCGGCCCTCGCGCTCTCGCTCGCGGCCTGCGAGCGCCGGGCGCCGCCGGGCCCCGCGCTGCCGGAGTCCTTCACCGCCGTCGACGACCGCGCCCCGGCGCCGCGGCGGGTGGTGTGCCTCGTCCCGAGCGCCACCGAGCTGGTGTTCGCCCTCGGCGCGGGCGACCGGGTGGTGGGCGTCTCGGCCTTCGACGACTACCCCCCGGAGGTGACCCGCCTCCCGCGCATCGGCGGCATGACCAACCCCTCCTTCGAGGGCATCGCGGCCCTGCGCCCGGACGCCGTCGTCGGGGTCGAGGGGCCCACCGACCTCGCCGCCCTCCGCCGGCTGCGCTCCCTCGGCGTGCGCGTCGTGGTGCCGCGGGTGGAGTCCGTCGCCGAGGTGCTCTCCGGCATCGACCTGCTCGGCCGCCTGCTGCACCGCGCGCCCGAGGCCGCCGCCCTGCGCGCTCGCATCGCGCGCGAGCTCGACGCCGTGCGGTCGCGCGTCACGGGACGCCCGAGGCCGCGCACCCTCGTCGTGCTCGGCCGCCGCCCGCTGGTCGTCGCGGGCCCCGGCTCGTGGATCGACGAGGTCGTCTCGCTGGCCGGCGGCGCCAACGTCGTCACGGGGGGTGGGCGCTACCCGACGGTCCCCCGCGAGGCCCTCGCGGCGATGCGGCCCGAGGTCATCCTCGACCTCACGGGGCACGCCGAGGGCGCGGCGCTACGCGACGAGCTCGCGGGCGTCGACCTCCCGGCGCTGCGCCAGGGGAGGGTGTCCAGCTTCGGCGACCCGATGTTCCTGCGGCCGGGGCCGCGGGTGGCGGAGTCGGCCCGGCAGATCGCCGCCGCGCTGCACCCCCACTGACAGGGGATTGCGTCCAGCGCCCGGAGGCGCCACGACTCCGCTGCCGTGGACGCACCCATCTCGCTCGCAGGTCACACCGTCGACAGCGCCCTCCACGAGGAGGTGCGCGCCCCCTGGGACGGCGCCCCCATCGGGCGCGTCGCCCTCGCCGACGCCGCCACCGCCGCCGAGGCCGCGCGCCTCGCCGCCGAGGCCTTCCCGGTCACCTCGCGGCTCCCGGCGTACCAGCGCGCGGCCTTCGTCGCCGCGGTCTCCCGGGGCGTCGCGGCGCGGCGCGAGGAGTTCGCGGCGCTCATCGCGCGGGAGGTCGCCAAGCCCATCGCCCTCGCGCGCGCCGAGGTCGACCGCGCCGTGCAGACCTTCCACCTCGGCGCCGAGGAGGCCACGCGCGTCGGCGGCGAGATGATCCCCCTCGACCAGACGCCCGCGGGCGCCACCGCCGCCGGGGTCACCCGCCGCGTCGCCGCCTCGCCCGTCCTCGCCATCACCCCCTTCAACTTCCCGCTCAACCTCGTGGCCCACAAGCTCTCGCCCGCCTTCGCGGTCGGCGCGCCGGTGGTGCTCAAGCCCGCCGCGCAGGCCCCGCTCACCGCGGCGCTGCTCGCGCGGGTCGTCGCCGCGGCCTGCGCCGAGGCCGACGTGCCGGGCGCGATGCTCTCCGTGCTCCCCTGCGCCGTGGAGGTCGCCGAGGGGCTCGTGCGCGACCCGCGGCTCGGGGTGCTGTCCTTCACCGGCAGCGCGCCGGTGGGATGGCACCTGCGCGCCATCGCGCCCCGCAAGCGCGCGGTGCTCGAGCTCGGCGGCAACGCCGCGCTCATCGTCGCCGCCGACGCCGACCTCGACCGGGCCCTCGAGCGCGCCGTGGCCGGGGCCTACGGCTACGCGGGGCAGGTGTGCATCAAGGCCCAGCGGCTCTTCCTGCACGAGTCCATCGCGCGGGAGTTCACCGAGCGGCTGTGCGAGCGCGTCGCCTCCCTCGCGGTGCTCGACCCGCTCGACCCGAAGGCCCTGTGCAGCGCGCTCATCGACCGGAAGTCCGCCGACCGGGTGCGGGGCTGGATCGACGAGGCCGTCGCCGCGGGCGCCCGGGTGCTCGTCGGCGGCGCCCAGGAGGGCTCGCGCATCACGCCCGCGGTCATCGCCGACGCGGGCCCGGGGATGAAGCTCTGCGACGAGGAACTCTTCGGCCCGGCGGTCACGCTGCACCCGTGGCGCGACGTCGACGCCATGATCGAGGGCGTCAACGCCAGCCGGCACGGCCTCCAGGCGGGGCTCTTCACCCGGGACATCACCCTGGTCGCGAGGGCGTTCCAGGGCCTGGAGGTGGGCGCGGTGGTGCTCGACGAGGGCCCGAGCTTCCGCGTCGACTCGATGCCCTACGGCGGCGTGAAGGACTCCGGCCACGGGCGCGAGGGCGTGCGCTCGGCCATCGCGGAGATCACCGAGCTCCGGATGCTCGTCTGGCGCGGCCTCCTGGGCTGAGGTTCACCCCTCACAAGGTGCCGCTTGGCCCGTCGCCGCGTGTTGAAACACGCGGCAACGCGAGCAGCGATGAAGGCCGCAGCGGCCTGTACGATGTCCAGGTACCGCGACCAGCCCGCGTGCGGGCTTCACTGCTGCACGCGTTGCCGCGTGTTTCAACACGCGGCGACGGGCCAAGCGGCACCTTGAAGCGGGTGGGGCTGAGAGCGTGTCTGACTCAGCCCGTCCACGGGGCGTCGCGCAGCAGCGCCGCCACGGCGTCGAGCATCGGCCGCCGCGGGTCGTCGAGGCGCGCCGCGAAGTGCTGCGCGGTCGAGGGCTGCACCGCGGCGAACACCGGCCGCAGCGCGTCGGCCTCCAGGTGCCGCGCGATCATCGGCGTCGGCAGCACCGCCACGCCGCCGCCCTCCAGCGCCACGCGCTCGATGGCCGCGAGGCTCCCGAGGTGCAGCACCCGGCCGAAGCGCACCTCCCGCAGCCGCGGCGGCGCGGCGTCGAGCCACGGGCGCAGGCAGGGCAGCGAGGGGGCGCGGTCGAGCAGGGTGAAGCCGCTGGCGTCCTCGGCCACGCGCAGGGCCTGGCGGCGCAGGGCGACGGGCGCGGCCACCATGCGCCACGCGAGGCCCACCAGCGGCGCCGACAACAGTCGCGGGTCGCGCACCGTGGGGCCCAGCACCGCGGCGTCGATCTGGTGGCGCACCAGCGCGGCGTGGAGGGCGTCGTGGTCGCCGACGTGGAGGTGCACCGTGAGCTCGGGGCGCAGCCGGGCCCAGCGGGACAGCAGCGGGGCGACCCAGCGGGCGGCGGCCTCGGGCTCGACGCCCAGCACCAGCTCGGCGCGCGGGGCGGGGAGGCGCTCGCCCGCGGCGTGGGCGCAGTCGAGCATGGCGTCGACGGCGCGGCGCGCGTAGGGGATGAGCGCCTGGCCCTGCGGGGTGAGGGCCACCGAGCGGGTGGTGCGACGGAAGAGCGGCGCCCCGAGCGCGGCCTCCAGCTGGCGCACCCGCTCGCTCACCACCGCGGGGGCGACCACGAGCGAGCGCGCGGCGGCGCGGAAGCTCAGGGTCTCGGCGATGGTGAGGAAGGTGCGGAGCTGGTCGACCGTCGGGGACATCGCTCTATCCCCCGCGGAGGCGGCGGAGCTGCGCGCCGACCACCGCCTGGGTGTACGCGAGGGCCCGCGGCCCGATGAGCCCGAGCGCGACGAAGGCCCCGAGGCGGGCCGAGCGCCGGAGCGCGGGGCTGGCGTGGGCGAGCCCGTCGAGGGCCTCCAGCCGGTGGCCCGCGAGCAGATGCTGGGTGACCCGCTGGGCCTCGTAGTGCGCGAGCATCCGCGGCTCGTGCGCGCGGAGCAGCTCGCCCCAGCCGCGCAGCACGGCGTCGGCGTCGGCGGCCCCGTCGGCGGCGTCGCGGAGCTGGCGGCGCGCGAGCGCGAGCGGCGCGGAGGCCGTGATGCGGTTGGTCGCGTCGGTGTGGATGAGCACCACGCGGTCGACGCACATCCAGAAGCGCCAGCGGGTCGCCGCGGCGAGGTGGAAGCTGCTCTCGTAGGCCCGGCCGCTGGGGTAGCGCAGCACGGCGAAGACCTCGCGGCGGTAGCAGTTGAACCACTCGCTCACCCGGCGCGAGCCGATGAAGCGAAGGTACGCCGGGAGGTCGAGCAGCGCGGACTCCGTCGGGGTGGGGTCGGGGGTGTCGGGGCCGCGGTCCCAGCGGCAGACGGTGGCCACGTTGCCGACGTCGGCGGGCGCGGCGTCGCAGCGCGCGGCGAGCCGGTCGAGCCCGCCGGGGAGCAGCTCGAAGTCGCTGTCGAGCATGACCATCCAGCGCCCGCGGGCCGCGGCGATGCCGGCGTTGCGGGCCTCGCAGACCCCGCGGTTGAGGGGTTGGCGCACCAGGCGCACCCGCGGGTCGCCGAGGGCCTCGACCACCGCGGCCGTGTCGTCGGTCGAGCAGTCGTCGATGACGATCACCTCGAAGTCGTCGCGCCCCGAGGCGAGCACGCTCCCCACCGCGCGGAGGATCATCCCCGCGCGGTTGTAGGTCGGGACGATCACGCTGAAGCGGAGGTCGGCGGAGGGGAGGGCGGGGTCGTGGTCTGTCATCGGAGGGGTTGAGAGGGACCTTACCGCGGCGCGGAGCCTACTTCGCGGCGGGAGCGAGCGAGGCGAGGCAGCGGCGCACGTCGTCGACGTGGGCGTCGATGTCAAACTCGTGGTGGAAGATGCCGCGGATGACGCCCTCGGCGTCGATGACGTAGGTGACCCGCTTCTGGAAGGGGATGAGGCCCCCGAGGCGCTTCACGCCGAAGGCCGAGGCCATCTCGCCGTCGGGGTCGGCGACGAGCTCGTACGGGAGCCTGTGCTTCGCGATGAAGGCCTTGTGGCTCTCGACGTCGTCGCGGCTCACGCCCACCACCCGGGCGCCGCCCTCGCCGGAGAGCTCGCCGAAGGCGTCGCGGAAGCTGCACACCTCGCGGGTGCACCCGGGGGTGAAGTCCTTCGGATAGAAGAACAACACCAGGGCGCGACCGCGCGCGCCGTGCACGCTGAAGGTCGAGTGGTCGGGGAGCTTGCCCGAGGCGTTGGGGGCGATCTGTCCGAGGCCGAGGCTCATGCGTGGGGTCTCCTTGGGCTCCGTTGGAGGCGCATCGCCCCACGAGCGTCGCAGACCATACCCGCGAAGACCCGGGTCGGGGGAGGCGGGTCAGAGGTCGCGGTCGATGACGGTGCGCACCGCGAGCCCGAGGGGCACCGCCGCGAAGATCGCGAGCACGGCCAGCGCGACCCCGACCGAGGGCGCGGGCGCGGTGCCGACGAGGCTGGGCAGCAGCGGCGCGGCGTCGAGGCCCGCCAGCACCAGGGCCTGGTGCGACAGCGACACCACCTGGAGCGGCGCCCAGAGCGAGGGCAGCGCGACCTCCGTCACCGCGAGCACGCCCACCGCCAGGGACACCGGGTGCCTCGGCGAGAGCGTGGCGACGCCCACGGAGAAGCCCGCGAGCGCGACCGCGTGGGCCAGCATCGCGAAGGGCAGCCGGGCGAGCGACCCAATGGAGGCGTTGCCCGTGAGCGCGTTGGCCACCGCGAGCATGGCCGAGCCGAGGAGCAGCACCACGCCGACGCTCGCCGCCGCGCCGAGCCACTCGCCCAGCAGCGCCGTCGGCCGCGCCATCGGGCGCACGAACCAGTACACCACCGTGCGGCGCTCGAAGGCCTCGCCGAGCACGCCGGCCACCCAGGGGACCACCAGCAGCGGCGCGGCCACGTAGGCGAGCAGCGGCGCCGGGACCGCGAGCGCGCCGTAGCCCTTCGCGCCGAGCCACGCGCCGAGCAGGGCGGGCAGGAAGGCCAGCGCGGAGAGCCACCACGAGCTCGGCCGGCGCACCGCCCGCAGGATGGACACCCGCGCGATGGAGAGCGCCGCGCTCACGCCGCGCCCCCGCGGGCGCCGAGCGTCAGGTAGCGGAAGACCGCGGCCAGGTTGTCGTCGGGGGAGGTGAGGGCGAGCAGCGGCACGTCGTGCTCCTTCGCGATGCGCGGCACGGCGGAGTAGCAGCGGTCGGGGTCGCGGGTCTCGACCATGAGCTGGTCGTCGCCCTCGAAGCGCAGCGCGGCCACGAAGTCCTCGCGGGCGAGGGCGGCGGCGAGGGCGCGCGGCCGCGGCGTGCGCAGCGCGATGTGGTGCGGGTGCCGGTCGATGAGCCCGCGGATGGCGTGCAGGTCGCCCTGCGCGAGCAGCTGGCCCTGGTAGAGCACGACGATCTCCCGGGTCATCACCTCGACCTCGTCGAGGATGTGGCTCGACACCACCACGGTGCGGCCCTCCGCGCCGAGGCTCTGGATGAGCGTCACCATCTGCGCGCGCCCGACCGGGTCGAGGCCCGTCATCGGCTCGTCGAGCAGCACCACATCGGGCTCGTGCAGGATCGCCTGCGCCAGCTTGGTGCGCTGCCGCATGCCCTTGGAGTAGGTGCTCACCCGGCGGTTCATCGCCGACTCCAGGCCCACCCGCTGGAGCACCGCGGCGGCGCGGCGGTCGGCCTCGGCGCGCCCGAAGCCCGAGAGCTCCGCGAGGTGGGCGACGAACTCCAGGCCCGTGAGCTCCTCGAAGAACACCTCGATCTCCGGCGCGTACCCCAGCCGGCGGAACACCTCCGGGTCGGGCACCCGCCGGCCGAACATCCGCACCTCGCCGCGGCTGGGCTGTATCTCCCCGGTCATGCACTTCAACAGCGTGCTCTTGCCCGCGCCGTTGGGCCCCAGCAGCCCGGTGATCCCCTTGCCCACGGTGAGGCTCACGTCGCGCAGCCCCAGCACGGGCCCGTACCACTTCGAGACGCCCACGAATTCCAGCACCGCGCTCATCCCCGGTTGACCTCCGCGCGCGAGAGCTGCCACGTCGCGAGGGCGAGCGAGCCGCCCGTCCACGCCAGCCACGCCAGCACAGGCGCCGCCGCGTAGGCCCCCGTGAGCCGCGACGTGCCCGCGATCTGGGCCACGACCCCGTCGGCGCAGGAGAGCAGGTCGATGGACTTCAGCCAGGGCTCGTGCGGGGCCAGGGAGAGGCTGCGCGCGAGCACCCAGCCTGCCAGCGCGACGGCGGCGAAGAGGGCCTGCGCGAGGCCCTTGCGGCGCGTGATGGACGACACCGCGAGGGCCGCGGCGGAGAGCGACGAGAGCGAGAGCAGCACGGCGACGGCGCCCAGCCCGAAGGCCCGCGCGGCGCCGAGGGGGGTGGAGCCGAAGGCGAGGCGCTCGATGGAGAGCACCGTGAGGGTGCCGGCGGAGAGGGCGAGGGCCCAGCCCGAGGACGAGAGCACGCGGCCCGCGAGGTAGCGCCCCGGGCTCACCGGCCGGGAGAAATGAAACTGGAACGCGCCCGCCATGAGGTCGGCGGAGATGGCCCCCGCGCCGCACCAGAGCACCAGGAGGAAGGTCGGGAGGAGCTGGGCCCGGAGGGTCCAGGTGACCACGTCGGACTCGCCCTCGCGGATCATCGCGGCGAGCTCTGCCGCGTCGGGCCCGCGGCCGAAGCCCGAGCCCGCGATCATGGACGGGAGCGACCAGGAGAACCCCAGCCCCGCGGCGCACACCGTCAGCAGCAGCACCCCGAGCAGCAGCGCCACCTTCACGCCGCGCTGCCGCAGCTGCGCCATCAGGGCGTAGCGCGCGATGACCAGCGGCGCGAAGGCGGGCGAGCGCCGCCGCCCCGTGTAGCGGGTGTAGGCGAGGGAGTAGACCGCGCCCGCGGGAGACTTCGGGGCGGCGGCCGTGGGTGCGGGTGTGGGGGTGGTCGGCATCGGCGGGGTCACGCGAGCATCCTGAGGAACGCCTCGTCGAGGGAGGCCTTGCGAAGCGCGAGGTGGCGCACCTGCACGTCGGCCCGGAGGGCGGCCTCCCAGATGGGCGCCGGGTCGTCCGCGACGCCCGGGCGCACCACCCACTCGCCGCGCGCCTCGGCCGTGGGCTCGGCGGTGCAGCCGAGGTCTCTCAGGGCGCGCTCGAAGGCCGCGAAGCGCTCGGCGACGGGCTTCACGCGCACCAGGTAGCGCCCGTCGCCGCGGCCGAGCACCTCGGCGAGCGGCGCGTCGGCGACCACCCGTCCGGCGGCGAGCACCACGACGTGGTCGCACACGCGCTCGACGTCCGCGAGGAGGTGGGTGGAGAGCACCACGCTGCACCCGCGCCGGTCGCGCAGGTCGGCGATGAGGGAGAGCATCTCCTCGCGCGAGGCCGGGTCGAGGCCGTTGGTGGGCTCGTCGAGGAAGAGCAGCTCGGGGTCGTGCACGATGGCCGCGGCGAGCTTGGTGCGCTGGCGCAGGCCGGTGGAGTAGCCCTGCACGGGCATGTACCGCTTGTCGTCGAGGCCGACGTAGAAGAGGGCGGCGTGGGCGCGGTCGATGGCCTCGCGCGGCGGGAGGCCCGCGAGCTCGGCGCCGTACGCGCAGAGCTCGACCGCCGTGAGGTCGGGCAGGTGGGCGTCGTCTTCGGGCATGTACCCGATGCGGGCGCGCACCCCGAGCGGGTCGCGCCGGGGGTCGATGCCGAGCACCTCGATGTCGCCGCTGGTGGGGCGCACGAGGCCCAGCACGCACTTGAGCAGCGTGGACTTGCCAGCGCCGTTGGGCCCGAGCAGGGCGGTGCGCCCCTCCGGGATCTCGACGCTCACGTCGTCGAGCGCGGTGACCCCCTCGTAGCGCCGCGACAATGATCGGACCCGTAGCTTCACGGCGGCGGAGGCTAACACCATCGTCCCCGCCGCACGGAGCCCCTCCGACGCTATCGCCGCCGCGCCGACCACCGGGCGCGGAGGGTGAGCGCCGCGAAGCGCACCGCGCCGACGACCGGGACCACCCCCGCCAGGAGGCGACCCTCGAGCGGCCCGAGCGGGGCCTCGGCGATGATGGTCTTCACGCGCGCCATGAGGGCCCGCTCGACCTCGGACTCACGGTCGGAGATCTTCGGCTCGCTCTGCCCGGGCGACTGGTACATCGCCATGCTCTCCACGCTGGCCCGGAGCTTCTGGCGGTAGTGGAAGAGCAGCTCGTCGACCACGACCACCCGCTCGCGGGCGAGGAAGCGGAGCATGAACACGTTGTCGGCGTGGCGGGCGTCGGAGAAGAGGTAGGTGAAGGGCAGCACCCGCCGCAGCGCCTCGGTGCGGTACATCCCGTAGACCAGGAAGGGGTTGCGCCACACGAAGTACAACAGGAAGTTGTACACCTGCGGGTTGCGGCCGTTGAAGGTGAGCAGGCGATCGAGCGGCGACGGCCGGTCGACGATGAAGCGCACCTTGCCCCGGGTGACGGGCCTCGCGTCGTCGTCGACCCAGTCGTAGTCGCAGTACGCGAGCGACGCCTCGGGGTTGGCGCGCAGCGCGGCGACCATGCGTTCGACGAAGCGCGGCTCCCACAGGTCGTCGGAGGCGGCCCACATGAAGAACTCGCCCGACGCGAGGGCCGCGGCGCGGTCGAAATTGCCGAGCACGCCGAGGTTGGTCGGGTTGCGCTCGTAGCGTATCCGCGGGTCGCGCGCGGCGTGCTCCCGGCAGATCTCCGGCGTCCGGTCGGTGGAGGCGTTGTCGCAGAGGACGATCTCGTAGTCCCCCCAGGTCTGCGCCGCGAGCGAGCGCAGCGCGGCGCCGAGGTACCTCTCGCCGTTGTAGACCGGCACCCCGATGGTCACCAAGGGTCGGGCCCGCTCCGGCTTCCCCTGCGCGGCGCCCCGGTCCGGCGCCGGACCCTCCTCGGCTCCCATGCTCGCTCCCTCCTTCGTTGTCACTGCTGGACGCCCTGCAGCACACGTCGTCGAATCCGATGGAGGACGACGTCCCGGGTGACCGGCGCCGACGCCACCGACGCCGCGGCCGCGACGGCGTACACCGACGCGACGAGGGCGAGCGCGCCGAGGCGCGACGTCGGCGCGGGGGCGAGCGTCGCCAGCAGGGCCACCGCGACCGGCGCGGCGCCCGGGGCGAGCACGTCGGCCAGGTACCAGCGCCACTGCTCGCCCTTCAACAGCCGTCGGTGCATCAGCTGGATGACGCTCACGACGTAGCTGGCGTTCACGATGAGCCACCCCGCGGCCGCGCCGGGCGCCCCCCAGCGCCGCGCGCCGTAGAGCTCGAGGGGCACGATGACCGTGATCGCGCAGAGGTTGATCGCCACCACGAGGCGGGTCCACCCGTGGGCGATCTGGAGCGAGACCGGGAGGTTCATCAGCCCGTTGCAGCAGGTGCCCACGATGAGCAGCGAGAGCACCAGGTGGGAGCTGTCGGCGGTGTCGCGATTGCCGGTCCAGGCGAAGAGCACGGTGTGCGAGAGCGCGGCGATCACGGCGGTCACGGGGATGATCACCACCGAGAGGGTCTGGCAGCTGCGGTGGTAGAAGTCCTTGAGCGCGGACTGGTCTCCGACCGCGGCGAGCTGGATCAGTCGGGGATAGCAGGCCGCGCCGATGGGGGCGATGAGGTTGTAGAGCGCGTTGGCGACCGCCGTGGCGACGCTGTAGTACCCGACCTGCCGCAGGCTGAGTGAGCCCGTCACGATCATCTTGTCGGCCTGCGTGAGGACCACCGACAGCACCGAGATGCCGAGCATCCCGGCGGCGAAGCGCCAGTGCGCCCGCAGCACGCGCAGGCGAAACCCCACGGGCTCGTCGGTGGCCGGCAGGGACCGCGTGAGGGCGAGGCCCGTGAGCGTCGTCTGCGCCGCGCTCGCGAGCGCCTGCGTGAGGAAGAACGCCTCGATGGTCGGCGAGACGAAGCGGATCACGGCGAGCGCGCCCAGCGAGCGCAGCGTGCCCACCAGCATCAGGATCTGGTTGGCCTGCACCTGCCGCTGGAGGCTCATCAGGCCGCCCAGGAAGATGCTCGACGGCCACTGCATGGCGATGATGAGGCCCATGAGCCCGACGGCGCGGACGACGGTCTGCGCCGGCAGGCGGTCGGCGCGGATCCAGTGCGCGGCGAGCAGCGGCGAGCCCGCGAGCACGATCAGGCCGGACACGAGGCCGACGCACGCGAACACCGTCGCGAAGGTGCGCACCAGCTCGCGCATCGGCGCCGCGGAGGCCCGCGGGTCGAGGGCCGAGAGGCGCGCCAGCTCGCGGTTGACCGTGGGCTGCATCCCGAGGTCGAGGAGCCCCATGATCGCCTGGAGCGAGCCGAACACCCCCACGAGCCCGTACGACTCGACCCCGAGGATCTTGATGTAAAGAGGGATGACCGCGAGCCCGAGGCCGGTCGACCAGATCTTCCCGATGAAGTTCGCGATCGCGTTGCGGGTGACCGTCGACATCGACCCGGCGCGCTTCAGCGCAGCGCGTACTCGTTGGACAGGAGCCCCTCGCGGGCCAGGATGGAGATCGGGCGCTGCACGCAGCCGCGCGCGGCGAGCGGCTCGCGCACGGCGTTGTTGCCGTCGAGGGTGTAGGCCACGAGCACCTGCTCGGCGCCGAAGAAGTCCCGGTCGATCACCGCCTGTTGGAGCGCGGGCGGCGACTCGGTGAGCGCCCAGGTCGACACGAACGCGCCCGCTCGCAGCGTCGGCAGGTGGTCGAGCGCGAAGGAGGACGCCGCGAGGTTGACCTTCCCCGGGGCGATGGTCGGGTCGTCGGCGGTCACCAGGTGGACGGCGTCTTCGCCCTCCAGCGCCGAGAGGTACGCCCACTGCACGGCGCCCAGCGCCGGCAGGTCGAGGATCACGTAGGTCACGTTGCGGTCCATCCGCCGGACGAGGCGCGCGAGGTTTCCGTAGCCGCCACCCCACTCGACGATGACCTTCGCGCCGAACAGCGGCCGCCCGGTGACCATCGCGTGCGTCGCGAGGTGGTAGGCGTGGTGCGCGCGGTTGGCCGAGGTCATCGTGGCCCGGTCGCAGATCGTGGGCCGGCCGATGGCGTCTTCGAGCAGGAGGTCGTCGGCCACGCCGCCTGGGAACGCGGCGCGCACCCTCGCGAGGCGCTCGCCCAGCCGGGCCGTCGCCCCGAACACCATCGTGTGCGCCAGCGTCGGGTCGTGGAGGAAGTCGATCGGTAGCCCGCCCTTGAAGCGCTCGGCGATGGAGCGCTCCCAGTCTCCCCAGGCGAAGGCGTTGGGCGCGGCGGCGTGGGAGGGATTCACGCTCCGGGCGAGCTGGTCGCGCACCTCGCGGAAGCGGGGCGAGAGCGCCAGGAAGCGCGCCTCCTGGGCGGGGTTGAGCAGCGTCGGCAGCCCGACCCGGGTGAGCACCGCCGACCGCACCCGCCGCACCGCACGCATCGGTCTTGAGAAGTCCATCTGGGCGGCGGACTCTGCCCGATCCCCCGCGCCCCTTCAACTGCGCCCGCGCACCGCCGCGGAGGGGGAGCTCAAGCGCGGTTGGACACCCGCCTGGCCCACGGGCTCGCCGGCGAGAGCCCCACCCAGAGCGCGAAGAGCGCCGCGGGGATGAAGAGCACCGAGCCGAGCTGCGAGATCACGAAGGCGAGGTCGTTGCGGAAGAAGGGGATGCCCTGCAGCGACCACGACACCAGCAGGACCACCTGCCAGAGCCGCGGCCGGCCGTCGCCGCCCCGGCCGGTGGCGAGCGCGCGGCTGATGCCGCCGGCGATGCCGCCGAGCACCGCGCCCAGCGCGATGACGCCGAGCTCACGGCCGATCATGTAGCCGTCGGCGACGATCGCGCCAGCGATGCCCGCCCCCGCGTCGGACGCCCGCCCGAGGAACTCCCGTGAGAGGAAGGTCGAGGTGTTCATGTACCGGAGCTTCTCCGGCACGAGCTGCTGCGGCAGCAGCGAGAGGATCGACTCGGTGAAGTACGAGACGCCGCGGGAGTAGTTGTTGGCGTCCGTCCACGCGATGACGAAGTGCTCCTTCATCAGCATGATGGGGCCCTCGGCGGAGAGGGTCTCGCTGCGGGAGACGGTGCCGAAGCCCTCGTTCGCGAGGGCCAGCGCCTCGCCGAAGTCGCGCTCGCGGTAGGCGCGGTAGATGCCGAAGAAGTTGAGCCCCACCAGCGCGATGGCGCCGAAGCTGAGCACCCACCGCCACCGGAGCGGCCCGGCCAGCACGTCCGCCACGACGACGGCGATCACGAAGGGCGCCGCGATGATGCTGCGCCCGCCGGAGTTGAGGAGGAGCAGCACCGGCGCCTGGGCGGCGAAGGCCAGCAGCAGGAACCGGCGACCGTCGCGAAGGAGGCGGGCGAGGAGCAGCCCCTCGCCGATGCCCAGCGCCAGCCACGGGAGGAACCACACCTTGCTGATGAACTGCGTCGCCACGAGGGCGCTCCCTCCCTCGGCGTGCACCGCGGAGAGCTCGGCGTAGTTGTTGGTCCACACCTCGCCGTAGTTCTGCGTCGCGGCGATGGCCCCGGTGGTGATGACGCGCTGCGCGACGCTGATGAGGAAGGGCAGCAGCCCGAGCGCGATCCACCACCTGCCCTCGGGCAGCGGGGACGCGTCCTCGCGGGGGTCGAAGCGGAAGCCGTGGCGCGGCGCGATGATGAAGTACACCGCGCTCAGCGACCCCATGAACATCACGTGCAGCCACTGGAGCTGGACGAAGATGTCCATGCGGATGCGGCCGAGCTCGAACCACTGCCGCTCCAGGTCGGCGCCGTGGAGCCACATGATCCCGGGGTTGACCAGGAAGTTGAACCCCATCCCCAGGAGCATCAGGTAGGGGTCGCTCACCCGCAGCACCGCGCCGGGCGATCGGGCCATCGCGATCCCGAGGAGCACCACCCAGAAGGTGTACTCCATCAGCACCGACGGCATCCCGTCGGCGCGGGCCGCCACGGTGTTGGTCGAGATGTACGCGATTCCGGCGACGAGGAGTGCCGCGAGCGTGAGCAGGCCCAGCTGGTTGCGGGGCCGGTCGGTCGTCGCCGCGGTGCTCATCCGGGTAGCTGGGCCCGGGGCGCCAGGCCCGCGCTGGCCCCCTCTGCCTCCGCGCGGCGTCGGCGCACCAGGTCGACCAGGCCCCCGAAGGGCACCCGCACGGGGCACGCCTCGGTCAGCGCGTGCACCAGCGCGGGCGGCACCTCGCCGGGCACCGCGAGGTCGAGGCCCGCCTGCCGCGTGACGCCCACCACGAAGGCCATCGGCCCGAGCGGCCCGAGGGCGCCGAACTCACCGCGCTCGAGCGCCGCCACGTCGCAGGCCCCGCAGGAGAAGCATCGCTGCGCCCGGTCCTGCACGGCCACCTCGGGCCCCTCGGTGGTCAGCACCCCGTCGGGGCGGTACTGCGCCTCGAAGCGGGGCAGCTGCGAGCGGCGCGGGAAGAATCCACGGAGCACCGTCCGGAAGAAGCTCCACCCGAGCCGAACAAAGCTCTCGAAGGACATCATCGCTCAGCACTCTATGGGCCGGGCACTACCTCTGCTCAAGCTATTTGCCAAGGTCCGCCGACCCGCTGGCCGGCGTCATGACGGGCGCCCGCAGCCGCCCGAGGGCCGCACGCGCCGCGTCCACGGTCACGTTGCACGCCTCGGCGATGCTCGCCGCCACGCGCTCGATCTCGTCGCCCCGCGCGCCCGCGGCCATCGCCACGCCGCGGGCGTGCAGCGACATGTGTCCCCGCTGGATGCCCTCCGTCGCCAGGGCACGCAGCGCCGCCAGGTTGGAGGCCATCCCCACCGCCGCCGCGACCATCGCCAGCTCCTGCGCCGAGCGCACCGCGAGGAGCTTCAGCGCCAGCCGCGCCGAGGGGTGCACCCGAAGCGTGCCGCCCACCACCCCGAAGGCGAGCGGGATCTCCATCGAGCCGACCAGCGACCCGTCGTCGCCCGCGCGCCAGGTGCACAGCGGCTCGTAGCGCCCGCGCCGCGCCGCGAAGGCGTGGGCGCCGGCCTCGATGGCCCGCCAGTCGTTGCCCGTCGCCATGGCCACGGCGTCGACGCCGTTCATGATCCCCTTGTTGTGGGTGGCCGCGCGGTAGGGGTCGCGCTCGGCGAAGCGCGACGCCAGCACGATGCCGTCGCGCACCGCGTCGCCCGGGAGCTCGTCCGTCGCCAGCATCGCCGCGGGCACCCGCGCCCGCACCCGCACGCAGCGCCGGTCGCAGAGGTTCGACAGGATGCGCAGCCCCACCCGGCCGCCCGCGAGCGCGGCGATCTCCGGCGCGAGGCGCTCGGCCACGGTGTTCACCAGGTTGGCCCCCATGGCGTCCTGCACGTCGACCAGGATGTGCACCACGAAGAGGCCGTCGCCCAGGTCGCGCACCTCCACCTCGCGGCCTCCGCCGCCGCGCGCCACGAGGCCCGGCACCGACTCGTCGGCGAGCGCGAGCAGCCGGTCGCGGGCCGCCGTCACGCGCTCCGTCGCCGCGCGGGGGTCGGCCACCTCCCAGAGCTGCACCTGCGCGATCATCCACGGGGGGTCGCTCTCGGCCGTGAAGCCGCCGCCCTCGCGGATCATCCGCGCCGCGTTGCTCGCCGCCGCCACCACCGAGGGCTCCTCGACCACCATGGGCACGAGGAAATCGCGGTCGTTGACCCGCGCGTTGAGCCCCACGCTGAAGGGCAGCGCGTAGGTGCCCACCACGTTCTCGACGGTCTTGTCGGCGGTGGCCACGTCGAGCCCGCCCCCGGCGAGCACGCGGGTGAGCTCCGGCCCGTCGAGGTCGGCCGCCTCGGCGAGCAGCCGCCGCCGCGACTCGACCGACTCTTTGTAGAAGCCAGGGATCCGTGAAGTGCGACTCATGGCTGGTAACGCTCCCGTGTGTTCATGCGGTCACCCCGGCGCCGTCCGCGCCCAGGTCGACCTCCTCGAAGCCCTCGACGGCCGCCGCCTCGCGCAGCGCCTCCATCGCGTCATCATCCTGCGCGACGCCCACCACCACGTCGCCGCCGCCCGCGCCGGACGGCTTCACCGCCGCGCCCAGCCGCTCCACGACCGCCGCGAGCCGCGCCATCGCGGGCGTCACGATGGGCGCGCCCGCCGCCTCGCCCAGCGCCGCCATCGCCCCGCCGAGGCGACGCACCGCGGACACCATCGCCGCGGCGTCGTCCGCCCGCAGCGCCCGCGCGAAGTCCGCGGTGCCAGCGTCGATCGCGGCGAGGCGCGCCGCGTGCACCTGCGGGCTGTGTGCGCGCAGGGCCTCCACCTTCGCGATCATCTCCGAGGTGCGCACCGAGGTGCCCGACCAGAACACCCGCCACCGCAGCGCGCCGGGCAGCCGGTGGCGCCCGACGACCGCCTCGCCGCCGAGGCCGTCCCCGAAGCGCACGCTCACGAGCCCGCCGAGGGCGGAGGTGAGCACGTCGACGCCGCTGCCGCCGCCCTGCACCTCGCGGTGGCCCTCCCGGGCGCAGCGCGCGAGCTCGTCGCGGCGGGCGTCGGCGCTGCCCGGACGCTCCCGCTCCATGGCCCACCCGAGCGCGGCGACGCAGCCCGCGGCGCTGCTCCCGAGGCCCAGCTTGCGCCCGACGCCGCCGGAGAGCGCGGTCAGGTCGAAGCGCGCCGAGCCCTCCGCGGGCGCCTCGCGCAGCAGCCCCCGGGCCACCGCGAGGCGCCACGCGGCGATCGCCTCCGGCGGCGTGAAGCCCCCGGCGGCGGGCGCGTCGTCGACCACGGCGTAGCGGTCGACCGCGAGGCACCACGCCTCGCCCCCGTGGAGCACCGCGTACTCCCCCGCTAGCATCAGCTTTCCGGGCGCCCGAACCTTCACGGACGTTCGATGCCCGCACCGGGCCGGGCGATGCGCGACTCCAGCACCCCGGGGGTCCCGCGCAGCCGCGCCGCGACGCCGTCCGCGTCCCGCGCCTCGCAGAGCACCTTCACGTGGGGCCCGGCGTCCATGGTCGCCCAGGCGCCGACGCCGTCGCGTCGCAGCGAGCGCACCACGTCGAGCACGTCGAGGGTCACCCCGCGGGCGTAGCGCACCGCCGGCTGCGCGGCCCACGCGCTCGCGTGCATCGCCATGGTGCTGGCCTCCATGGCCTCGCCCGTCGCCGCGAGGTCGCGCGCGGCCACGGCGTCGCGCACCCGGGCGTGCAGCAGCGGCGCGGCGGCGAGCCAGGCGCCGTAGTACGGGGAGGTCTCGGCGGTGCGGCGCATGCCGTCGCGGGAGGCGATGTCCTTCGGGCCGCGGTCGACGAGGGCGAGCACCATCGCCACGTCCCAGTGCGCGGCGCCGTGGAGGGGGCGGGCGCCGGTGGTGTCGTCGCCGGCAGCCCCCGCGGGGAGCTCCACCCAGCCGCCGAAGACGCTCCGCGCCGCCGAGGCGCTGCCCCGCCGCGCGAGCGCCGAGAGGGCGCCGTCGTCGAGGCGCAGCCCGTAGGCCGCGGACGCCGCCGCCGCGAGGGCCGCGTAGCCCGAGGCGCTCGACGCGAGCCCCGACGCCGTGGGGAAGCGGTTGACGGAGCGCACCCGCAGGAAGCTCCCCGGGGCGCCCTCCGCGACGCCCGCCCGGGCGCGCACCAGCGCCAGGAAGGCGCCCAGGGTCTTCGCCTCGTCGCCCGCGCGCAGGGTGCCGTCGAGCTCGACGTGGTCGTGGGTGAGCGACCCGTCCCGCGCCGCGGTGGTCTCCGTGACCAGGTCGTCGAGGGTGAGCGACAGGCTCGGCACCGCCGGGAGGTTGAGCGCCCGGTCGGCCTTGCCCCAGTACTTGCTGAGCGCGATGTTGGCGCGCGCCCTCGCGAAGAATTCCGTCACCGACCCACCTCTACCACGCGCCCGTCGACCCCCAGCGTCGCCCACCTCGCCAGCACGGCGTCCTCGCGGCCCGGCGCCAGCGCGATCACGCAGCCGCCGCCGCCCGCCCCGGTGAGCTTCGCGCCCAGGGCGCCCGCGTCGCGCGCCGCGGCGCAGAGGTCTTCGAGGCGCTCGGTGGAGACGAGCAGGGTCGAGAGGAGGTTCTGGTTGAGGTTCATGAAGTCCCCGAGGCCCTTTGCGTCGCCGGTCTCGAGCGCGAGCGCGCCGTTGCGCGCCACCACGCCGATGGCCTCGAAGGTGCGGTCGGTCGCCTCGGGCCGCCGCTCGCGCAGCCTCGCCACGCCCTCCACCATCGAGCGGGTGCTCGCGCGCTCGCCGCTGTCGCCGAGGCACAGCCGCAGGGCGCCGCGGGTGGGGACGCGACGGAACCCGCTCGCGCGGTTGTAGAGCCCGACGCCCCCGAGCGCCGCGAGCGTATGGTCGACCCCCGAGGGGTTGCCGTGGAACACCCGCTCCCAGGCGAGCGCGTGCCCGAGCAGCGCGTCGTCGTCGAGGGGCCGCCCGGTCATCTCCGCGAGGGCCCGGGCGCACGCCACGCCCATCGCCGCGGACGACCCCAGCCCGCCGCCGCCCGGGAGGTGCAGCGTGAGCGCCAGGGTGACGCCGTCGACGCCCATCGCCGCGCAGAGGCCGCCCACCGCGCGCCCGAGCTCGGAGCCGTCGTCCGGGCGAAACGAGCTCCCCCAGGGGGAGACCTCCAGCACCGGCCCCCCGGGCGAGGGCCGCGCCTCGCACTCCGCGCCTGGAGAGAGCGACGCCGCCAGCGCGTCGGCGCCGAACACCACCGCGTGCTCGCCGAGGAGGATGACCTTCCCGTGCGCGCTCGCGGTCACTGCCGCCGCTCGGTCATCAGGGTCGCGAAGGCGGCGAGCAGGTCGCGCCCCTCGGGCCGGAGGACGTCGGTGTGCAGCGCCGCGATCGCCTGCTCGCGCAGCGCGCGGATGCGGGCCTCGACGTGCTCGCGCGCCCCCGACGCCTCGATGAGCGCGCGCGTCCGCATCACCTCACGCTCGTCGGCGTCGCGCCGTCCCAGCAGGGAGCCCAGCTCCGCTGCCCCGGCGGCGCCCAGGTGCCCGAGCGCGTGCTGCACCAGGGCGGTGTGCTTGCCCTCGCGGAAATCGCCGCCCACGGGCTTGCCCGTCTCGGCCTCGGTGCCGAAGGCCCCGAGCACGTCGTCCCTCAGCTGGAACGCCACGCCGAGCGGCGTGCCGTACGCGTCGAGCGAGCGCCGCGCGGGCTCGGCCCCGCCCGCGACCTCCAGGCCCAGCACCAGCGGGCCGCGCACGGTGTAGCTGCCCGTCTTCAGGTGGTGCACCCGGTCGGTGTCGGGGCTGTGGGTGACGTCGAGGCACTGCCCCAGGATGACCTCGTGCTCCATGCGGGCGAAGGCCTTGAGGGCGGCGCGCCGGCGCGGGGCGGGGAGCTCGATGCGCGCCACGAGGTCGTGCACGAGCGTGCCCATGAGGTCGCCCGCGAGGATGGCCGCGCTGGCCCCGACGTGCCGGTCGCCGTAGCGCGCCGCGAGGGCGACGTGCACCGACGGGGCGCCGCGGCGCACGGGGTCGTCGTCCATCCAGTCGTCGTGGACGAGGAGGTAGGTCTGGAGGAGCTCGAGCGCCGCGCCGAGGTCGGTCACCGCGTCGGGGTAGGCGCTCGGGTCGACGCACGCGACGGCGGCGGCCAGCATCGCGGGGCGGAGCCGCTTGCCGCCACGGAAGGTGAGGTCGCGGGTCGCCTCGACGATGCCGATGGCGTCCGGCGCCGCCTCGCGGGTGAAGGCCTCGCACTCGTCGAGGACCTCCCGGAGGCGCGCGTCGACGCGGGCGCGGACGGCGGCGAAGAAGACCGCCACGGGCTCCGCGCCGCCCGGGGTGAGCGAGCAGGGGACGGCGTCGACGGCGTGGTTGGGGATCACGGTCGCGAGAGAAACCTTGGACTCCGCCGTGGTGTCAAGCGACCCCTGGGTGCTCGGTTGCATGTGGGGTTGGATGGTCGGATGGCGCGCGCGGTCGCGCCCGGCGTCACCGAAGGCTGCGCGCCCCGCGGAAAGCGCCGTGTCTAGCGCAGCAGCGCCCGGAGCGCCGGGGGCAGCGCCGCCGGGCCGAGCAGCGGGTCGAGCGGCGCCGACGAGAGGGTGTGCCAGAACAGGTACCGGCGCGGGCGCCGCCGGGCGAGGGCGATGAGACCGGCCGCTGCCTTGGCGGTGTAGGTGTCGTCGAGGGTGACGCCGTCCCGAGCGAAGAGCTCGCGGGCGCGCCGGGCGTCGTCCGTGGGCCGGCCGTACCCCTCGCCGAGGGCGCCCTCGTAGATGCGCACCGTGGGCACCGGGGCGGACGACCCGCGGAGGCGTAGCACCGCGCGGGCGAGCGAGCGCACCCGCAGCGCAGGCACCGCGAAGGGCGGCGTGACCCGCACGCCCCACACCTCGCCGCCGACCCCCGTGACGGCGCGGCCCGCGAGGAGGCCCGCGAGGGTTCCGCCCGAGCCCAGGGCGCAGACCTGGACGTCGGGGGAGGGCAAGCCCGCGGCCGAGAGCTGCGCCGCGAGCTCCACCTGGGCGTCGAGGTACCCTGAGGCCCCGAGGGGGGTGCTCCCTCCCACCGGGACGATCAGCGGGCGCCGCCCGCGCGCCCGGAGCGCGAGCGAGCGCAGGCCGAGGGTGAGCAGCGCCCCGGGGAAGGTGGTGCAGGCGTGCAGCGCCGCCGCCTGGGTCGCCGACGCGCGCAGCATCGCCTCGACGTGCGGCGACGGGGCCTGCGGGACGAGCGCCGCCTCGACCCGGAGGCCCATCGCGGTGGCGTGCACCGCCGTCGCGAGCACGTGGTGCGAGCCCGCCGCGCCGAGGGTCAGGACGTCGCTCACCCCATGGGCGCAGGCCGACGCGAGCAGGGGGACGAGCTTGCGCACCTTGTTGCCGCCGTAGCGCGGGTGCGTCTGGTCGTCGCGCTTGATCCACACCTCGCAGCCGAGCGCCCGGGACACCTCCTCCGCGAACATCAGCGGCGTCGGGTTCACGATGAGGTTGCTCATGGGGCGGGGAGCGCCAGCATCGCACTCCGGTGACTTCGACCGCCACCGTCCGCGGCTTAGACTGCGAGCGTGAGCGCCCGCCACCGTGCCTGGATCATCGCCTCGCTGCTCGCCCTCGCCCCCGCGCCCGCGGGGGCCCAGGACTGGGACGTCGGCCCGCGTAGCCCCCGCGCCGCGCCGCGGCCGCGTCCCCGGCCCCGGCCCCGGCAGGCGGCCCCCGCGACGCCTCGACCCGCCGGCCCCGCGGCGACGCCTCCACCGGCCTCGCCGGTCGCGGGCGCGAGCGCGCGGGACGCCGCCATCGAGCGGCTCACCGCGCTCTCGCTGGCCGAGCCCGAGGCGGGCATCCCGATGCTCCCGACCCTGCTGCGGATGGTGCGGGCGCGGGATGGCTCGTCCGACCAGCTGCTCGCGGCGCTCGAGGCCCGGCGCGAGGCCTCCCCGCGCGGCGCGGCCGACCTCATCCGCGCGGAGGTGCTGCGCGACGCCGGGCGCTTCGAGGAGGCCATCGCGGCGCTCGATCGCTCCGTGGGCGACCGCCCCGAGCGCGCGGCGGCGTGGCGCTCGCTGGGCGCGCTGCACCGGCAGCTGGAACACCCCGCGGAGGCCCGCGCGGCCTACGAGCGGGCGCTCTCCCTCGCTCGCGCGCGCGACGAGCGGGCCGAGCTTCTGCGGGCGGTGCTCGACCTCGCGGTGTCTACCGGCGACCTGCCGCGCGCCCACGCGGCGCAGCGCGACCTCGTGGCGCTGCTGCCCGGGAGCGCGTCGGTGCGCCGCGAGCTGGCCGACCTGCTGGTGGCGCGGCAGCGCTGGCCCGAGGCCGTCACGGAGCTGGAGTCCGTCGCCCGCTCGCTGTCGGGTGACCTGCGGGTGCAGCCCGCGGTGCTGCGGCAGCTGGGGGTGGCGCAGCTGCGGGCGGGGCGCCCCGACGAGGCGGAGGCCACGCTGCGCCGGGCGCTCGCGGGCGCGGCCGCGTCGCCGGCCCTGGAGCGGGACGTGTACGAGGCCCTCGCGGAGATCCACGAGCAGCGGCAGGACCTCGGCGCCTGGATCGCCTCGCTGGAGCGCCTCCCGGGCGCGAGCGCCGAGCGCTGGGCCTTCCTGGGGCGGCGCTACGCGGCCCTCGGGCAGGTCGACGCGGCGGTGCGCACCCTGCGGCGGGCGCTCTCGGCGCGCCCCCGCGACGTCGACCTGCACGTCGCGCTGGTGCAGGCGCTCACGCAGGGGGGGCGGGTCGACGAGGCGCTGGCGGCGCGCCGGGCGCTGGTCGCGGCGGTGCCGCAGGAGGTGCGCTACGCCGTCGACCTCGCGGACGACCTCGCGCGCGGCGGCCGACGGGCGGAGGCCATCGCGACGCTCACCACCGCGAGCCGGCGCGCGGGCGGTGACGCCGAGGCCCACGAGCAGATCGCGCAGTCGCTCGCGGCCCTCGGCGAGCGCGACCTCGCGACGCGGGAGACCGAGCGGGTGGTGCAGCTCGACCCCGGCGACCCCTCGGCGCTGGAGGCCCTGGGGGAACGCTACTGGGAGTCCGGCGACCGGCCGCGGGCGATGGCGGTGTGGCAGCGCATCCGCGAGCGGGCGCGCGCCCCCCACGACGGCCACCGGGCGCTGGGCGAGGTGTACGCGCGGCACGACCTGATGCCCGAGGCGATCGGGTCGTTTCGCGCCGCCCTCCAGGCGCGGCCCGACGACGCGGCGGCGCGGCGCCTCCTCGCGCAGGCGCAGGAGCAGACGCGCGACCTGCACGGCGCGGTGGAGTCGTGGCGCGCCCTGATCGCGCTCCCCGCGGTGGACGCCGACCTCCGCGGCGAGGCCCGCGCCCGCATCGCCAACCTCTGGAACCTCCTCCGCATCCTGCCCGACCAGGCCACCCGGCTGGAGTCCGCCTTCCAGGCCGACCCCACCGACATCGAGGCCGCCCTCGACCTCGTGGAGGTCTACGCCCGGCTGCGCCGCCCGGCGGAGGTCGAGGCCGCGCTCCAGCGGGTGGTGGCGCTGCGCCCCGCGGACGCCCGGGCGTGGCTCGCGCTCGAGCGCGCGCGGGCCGAGCGCGGCGACCTCGCGGGCGCCATCGAGGCGCTGCAGCGTGTCGTGGCGATCGATCCCCGCCGGGGTCGGGAGATCTATCCCCGCCTCGCGCGCCATGCGCTCGCGATGCACCGCGACGCCGAGGCGGTGGGCTTCGCGGCGCGCGCCGTGGAGCTCAACCCCGACGACGCCAGCGGTCACCGCGAGCTCGGGGACCTGTACCGCGCCCGCGGCGAGCTCGACCGCGCGCTCGGCGCCTACCGCCGCGCGCTCACCCTCAACGACCGCGACTTCGAGAGCGCCCTCCGCCTCGCCGATCTCCACCTCGCGCGCGCCGAGGCCACCGAGGCCATCGACCGCCTCCGCAGCGTGGTGCGCCGCGCCCCCGACGACGACCTCGTGGGTCGCGCGGGGCGCATCGCGGTGCAGGTCGCCGTCGCCACCCACAACGCCGACGCGCTCGCGAGCGACCTCGCCCTCGCCAGCGCGGCGGCGCCCGGCCGCGCGGTGCTGCGCCGCCTCCAGACGGAGCTCTTCCTGGCCTGGCTCCGGCCCGACGTGGAGGCCCTCTCCGACGCCGACGCCGACCGGGCCCTCGCCGCGCGGCAGCGGCTGCGACGGCTCTCCGCCCGCGCCGTCCGTCCGCTCCTGGACGCGCTCGACGAGCCCGGGGTCGAGCGGCAGCTCCTCGCGGTGCGCATGCTCGGGGCGGTCGAGACCCCCGACGCGGTGCAGTCGCTGCTCGGCGTCGCTGCGCGGCCCGGCGTCGACGGGACCACCCGCCGCGAGGCCCTGCGCGCCGCGGCGGCCTGCGCCGATGCCCGGGCGATCCCTGCGATGCTGTCGCTCCTTCGGGGCGACGATTCGGGCGCCGCCACGCTCGCGGCCTGGGCCCTCGGCAGGCTGCCGGGCCCCGCCGTCGTGGCCGCCCTCCGCGCCGCGGTGCAGCGCCCCGACGCCCCCCACGCCGCCATGTCCGCGCTCTCGCTCGCCGCCCGCCGCGCCGTCGCCGCCCGCCCGCTGCTGGCCTCGGTGATCTCCCGCGAGCCCGACGGGGTGGTCCGCGCCGCGGCCATCGTCGCGTGGGCCGCCCTCACGCCGCCCGGCCCCGAGGCGCTCGCCGTGCTCTCGTCCGCGGGATCGGCCGGGCCGTGGTCCCGCGGGGCGTCGCTCGCGGCGATGGGCCCGCTCGCCGGCGCGCTACCCCCGCTCCGCCAGGCCCTCTGGGCCGCCGCCTACGCTCCGCCCAACGCCCCGGGGCCCCACGGCGCACCGCTCGCCGAGGTCGCTGCCCGCGCGCTCGCCCGCAGCGCTCACGGGTCGAGCCTCCTCGACGCCGAGGCGTGGCGGGACGCCGGCTCTGCCCACGCCGCCACCGTGATGCTCTCCGCCCTCCTTCGCCCGCCTGCTGCACCCGTCGACGCCGAGGCCGTCCTCGTCCGCGACGAGGCCCTCGCCGTGTCGGCCCTCCGCGACGCCCTCGGGGCGCCGGCCACCCGCGCCGTCGCCCTCGCGAACCTCGACCGACCCGCCGCCTTCGCGCCCCTCGTCGAGCAGCCCGCCGCGGCCGCGACGTCGGCGACACGATCAGCCCGGGCTCGCATCCTGGCCGCCGTGGCGCCCTCGCTCGTGGCCGCCTGGCCCGCCGCCCCGCGCGCCTCCGATGCGCCGCTCCTGCGACTGCTCGCGGAGATCGAGGACCCCGCTGCGACCTCCGTTCTACGCGCGGCCTCGGGCGCGCCCGACGCCTCGCTGCGGCTCATCGCGACGCGCGCGCTCGCGGCCCGGGGGGCCCCGGCGCTGTCCGCGCCCTCCGCGCTGGCGCGGGTCGACGCGCGGGCGAGCTGGTCCGAGCGCCTGCTGGCCGTGGAGGCGGTCGGCCGGTCGGCGGACGCGGCGGCCACGGAGGCGCTCGTCGAGGCGGCGCGGCGCGACCCCTACGGATGGGTCCGGCGCGCGGCCGTGCGGCTGCTGCGAGAGCGTACCGGCGCCGCCGTGGACGCCGCGCTACGGGACGTGCGCGACCACGACCCCGACCTCGCGCTGCGGGACGAAGCGCTCGCGGCCCTGCGCGACCGCTGAGCGGTCACTCCACGCGGACGCGAACGACCTGATCGAAGACCAGCGAGGCGCGGTGGATGCCGGCCATCGCGAAGGGGATCACCCGCAGCCGGTGGACCGAGATGGTGCCGCCCTGGCGCAGGAGCTCTCGCACCCGGTCGACCTGATGCCCGTCGAGCTCGAAGGTGCCCTCGTCGCGGGCGCCGCAGGACAGGGTGCCGGCCCCCTCGAAGACCACCGCCACGCGATCGCTGGAGGCGCCGCGCGCCCAGCGCAGGGAGAGACCGCCGCGCCTCGGGAGCGCCACCGCCTGGCCGCCCGGGAGGGGGAGGGCGTCGTCGCCGAGCCGGAGGTCGGCGATGGGGTCGGGCGGCGCGCCGCTCACGTCGAAGGCTCCGCGCTGGGTGACGGGGTCGCCCGCGCCGGTGAACTGCCACGCGCCCGCGGGGAGCTCGCGGTCGAGGCCGTAGACCACGCCCGACACGACGTTCCAGAGGTCGGGCAGGCGGTGCGGGGACATCCGGGCGACCAGCGCCTCGGCGCGGGCGTCGATGGCGCCCACGTCGAGCAGCTGCACCTCGGCCTGCGTCGGGTCGGCCCCTTCGCCCATGGACGCCCGCTCGGTGCACCCGCTGACCGCCGCGCTCGGCGGGGCCCCCACGAGCTCGGGCAGCGACTCGACGCGCACGCCCTGCGAGCGGAAGAAGCGCCCGCCCACGTGCACCCGCGCGCCGCTGCCGTCGCTCACCCGCTCGACGAACACGATGCCCTCGGAGTGCGTTGCGACGTCCGCGTCGAGCGCCACCTCCGGGCCGGCACCGGTACAGCCCACGCCGATGGCCGCGAAGAGGCTGACCAACCAGGTTGAACGACAGAGCATCATCCGCGCTTCCCAGTATACGAACGGAACCCCCGCCGAGGCAACGAGTCTCCATGTCCGACGGCGCCCTCCCCGGCCCTGGCTCATCCGTGCTTCGATGCCCGCCATGGACTCCCACGACCTCGCCGCGGGCGCGGTGCTCGTCGGCGGCTTCGACGGCCCCGCGCTCCCCTCGACCCTCGGAGACCGCCTCGCCGACGGCCGCCTCGCGGGCGTCATCTACTTCCGACGCAACATCGTCGACGCCGCCCAGGTGCGCGACCTCTGCGCCGCCGTGCTGGCCTCGTCCGCGCTCACCCCGATCATCGCGCTCGACCAGGAGGGCGGCCGCGTGACCCGCCTGCGCGACCCGGTGATCGCGCTGCCCGCCGCCCGCGCCCTCGGCGCGCTCGACGACCCCGGGCTCACCCGCGACCTCCACCGCGCCCTCGCCGAGGAGCTCGCCGCGATCGGCGTCAACCTCGACCTCGCGCCGGTCTGCGACGTCGACAGCAATCCCGCCAACCCCGTCATCGGCGACCGCGCCTTCGGGCGCACCGCGGCGCTCGTCTCCCGGCACGCCGTCGCCGCGATCGAGGGCCTCCACGCCGGCGCCGTGCTCGCGTGCGCCAAGCACTTCCCCGGGCACGGCGACACGGCGACGGACAGCCACCACGAGCTCCCGGTGCTGCCCCACGGCCTCGATCGCCTGGAGGCCGTCGAGCTCGCGCCCTTCCGCGCGGCCGTCGCCGCCGGAGTCGACGCCGTGATGACCGCGCACGTCCGCTTCGACGCGCTCGACGCGAGCGTGCCGGCGACCCTCTCCCGCGCCGTCATGACGACCCTGCTGCGCGCCGACGTCGCGGCGGGCGCCGACGTGGTGGTGGTCTCCGACGACCTCCTGATGCGGGCCGTGAGCGACCGCTGGCCCGTGGAGGAGTCCGCGGTGCTCGCCGTCGACGCGGGCTGCGACCTGCTGCTGGTGTGCAGCGACCCAGAGGCCCAGGAGCGCGCCCGCCTCGCGCTCGCGGCGCGCTCCCGCGCCGACGCCGCCTTCGCCGCCCGCCTGGGGGAGGCCGCCGCCCGCGTCGGTCGCCTGCGCGCTCGACTTGCGCCGCGCATCGTGGCGGCGACGGAGCTCGCGGCGCTCTGGCAGCGACCATCCCGGAACGCGCTGCTCGACCGCCTTGCCTCGCTCCAGGCCGCGGCCCCCGCGGCGGGCGTCGACCCCACCGAGCGGGCTTGACCCCCCTCAGCGCACCACGCGAAAGGTCGCCCAGCTCAGGGTGTTGGGGAACACCCGCACGCTGATCTCCGTCGGCGTCGTCGCGGCGCCAGGCACCTGCACCCGCAGCGTCACCGTCGAGCCCCGCTCCTCGTCGCCCGCCGGGACGTTGAGCACCAGCGCGAAGCCGCGCCGGCCGGTGCCCGCGATCGAGGGCGTGAGCTGCCCCGGGATGCCGTCGTTGTCGTAGAAGGACGTGGCCGCCGCGCTCGCGACCACCACCGCCCCGGCCACGCCGACGCTCGGGTCGGTCGCCTCGGAGATGGTCACCGCCACGTGGCCGAGGTCGGCCGAGGGCGAGCCCCCCTGGCCCGCCACCGCCTCCAGCACCCGCTCGGAGCCGTAGGTGTCGAGCGTCACGCTCCCGCCGCCCGCGCGGACGTCGCGGTAGGCGCCGAAGGTGGCCCGCCCCGGCGGGATGGCGCGCACGCCGATGACGGCCACGCCCCCGTCGGCCAACGTCGGGAGCACGCCCTCGAGGGTGAAGGTGCCGTCCGGGTTGGTGGTGGTCGTCAGCAGCGGATCGTCGACCGCGCGGATGGTCCAGCCCGAGGCGCCCGCGCGGGAGACCGTCGCGGTGGGCGGGAGCTGGTCGAGCACGGTCACCGTGCCGGCGACGTTGTAGCGCCCCAGCGGCACGTCGACGGCCACGCCTCCGCCGTCGCCCGCGGTCACCCCGCCGCCGCCGGTGATGGCGGGGTTCGCCCCCGCGCACGACGACCCGTCGGGGCAGGGCAGCGCGGGCGGCCGGGCAGGTGTGGCCTCGCAGCCGAGCGCGAAACCCAGGAGCAGCACGACGACGTTCGCACGCATGCGAAGCACCCTAGCGCAAGCGCCATGGCACGTCCCGATTCGCGCAAGCCGCCGCTCAGAGCCGCCCTTCGCGCCGCCGCGCCGACATCGCCTCGAACTCCTCGTCGACCCGCGCGCGCGCCTCGGCGCCAGGGTCCGACGGCGAGATGCGGACGCCCGTGCGCTCGCTCGAGCTCACTCCCCGAAACGTGTACTGCAACAGCCCGTCGCCGTTGACCTCGAGCTGCGCCCGCCCCCGCTCGCCCATGGCCGAGAGCAGCCGGTCGGCGTCGCGCAGCGGGAGCTGGAGGTTGTGCGCCACCTCGGTGGTCGTCAGCACGCCCTTGCGCGCCGCCGCCATCGCGAGGATCGCCTGCTCGGATGCGGCGTCCTTCGCCTGCACGCCGTGATCGCGGAGGCGCCGGCTCGCGGACATGAGCAGCAGGGCCGTCAGGGCCGCGATGCCGCCGAGCACCACGCCCGTCCCGAAGCCCACCCACGCCGACACGCTCAGCGCCGCCGCCACCAGGGCCACCACCACGCCGACCAGGCCCCCGAAGGCCAGTCCACCGAGGAGCACCGCCCACGCGAGCACCCCGGTGAGCACGCCGCCGACCCGGTGCGCCGAGCCCACGAGGTTGAGCGGCACCCCGGAGAGCGGGCCCCGCGTGGCCCCGCAGCCCGAGCAGACCACCGCGCCGCCGCGGACGAGCGTGGGCGCCGCCTGCCCGCAGCGCTCGCAATTGCTGGTGTAGTGGGCGCGGCCGCAGTGACCGCAGACGAGCTCGCCGGGGGGCATCGGGGCGCCGCAGACCGTGCACTGCTTCATGTCTCGACCTATAGGGACGAAGGCGCCCCGGCGCACCCTCAGCCGTCGACGCCGAGCAGCCGGGCCATCGAGGCCTCGTCCGCCGGGGTGAAGGGGTAGCGCTCGAAGTCCGCCGAGCTCACCCACTCGAAGGCGTTGACCGCCGCGGCCCGGAGGTCGTCGCCGCGCAGGTCGCAGTCGTAGAGGTGCAGGTCGACCGCGTAGGTCTCGTAGGTGTGGGTGACGAAGGAGATGAGCGCGCCGACGTCGATGTCGGCGTCGAGCCGGTGGCGCAGCTCGCGGCGCAGCGCCTCGGCGTCGGACTCGTCGTCCTCGACCCTGCCGCCGGGAAACTCCCAGAGCAGCGGGAGCACCGCCGAGGGGCGCCGCTGCGTGATGAGGTACCGGCCGTCGCGCTCGATCACGGCGGCGACGACCCGGATGGTGCGCAGGGTGGGGGGGAGGGACGTCGCCATGGCCCACCATGCTACGGGAGCGCTGGCGCGATGGACAATCCACTTCGTCGTTGCCCTTGCGACGGTGGGCCCGCGCCCTCTACCCTGCGCGCCGTTCCTGTGAGCGCCACCGCACCGTCCCCGGAGTCCCTGCGTCCTCGGCCCGACGGTGGCGCCGCCGTGCTCTTCGCCGGCGGCTCGCGCGCCGACCGCGCCCGCCGCGTCGACGAGCTCGCGCGCGACCTCGCCCTCGGCCCCGACGTGCCCCTCGTCGTGCGGCTCCGCCCCGGCGACGCCCCCGGGCAGGACATCGTCGGCCGCATCCACGACGCCGTCGAGGCCGCGCTCACCCGCGCCCGCGCGCCCGGCGGCCTCTACGACGACCGCGGCGGCGGACTGCTGCGCCACCTCGGGGGCTGGATCTTCCGCGCGCGCACCGTGGGCCTCGCCGGCCTCGTGGTGGTGGTCGACGAGCTCCAGCGCCACGTCGACCGCCGCGGCCGCGCGGGCGCCGACGACGCCTCCGCCGAGCTCTCGGCGCTGCTCTCCGCGTGCTCCGGCCGCGCGCTCACCGTCGTCGCCTCCGCCGCGGCCTCCTCCGCCGCGGGCGCCCCGGCGCTGCCCGCGCACCTCTGCGAGGGATTCACCCACCAGGTGGGCCTCGGCGCGCCCCCGACGGTCACCCGCGACCCGGCCTCGCTCGTCACCACCCTCGCGGGCCGCTCCTTCGGACCGGAGGCCCTCACCCGCGCCATCTTCGGCTGGCTCGACCTGCCCGACCCCACCGACGAGCGCGTCGACGACGACACCGTCGTGGTGTTCTCGTCGCCCCTCACGCCGCCGCTCGTCCCCGAGCCCGCCGCCCTCGAATGGTCGAGCGCGGCCGAGGCGCCGGTGAGCTCACCGTCGATCCCCCCGTCGGCCGCCGCGGTCGACGCGGCGGAGATCGCCCGCTGGCGCAACATCCTCGCCACCTCGGTGCGGGTCACCGCGCTCCTCCCCGAGGTGCGCGCCCTGCGCTCGCACCCGCCGGCCGACCGCGACGCCTTCATCGCCCGCTTCGTCGCGGGGCCGATGAACCTCCCCGCGATGCGCGACACCCTCGCGCGCGGCTCGTCCCTGGGCGCGCCGTCGCCCCGGATGGAGCTCGCCACCCGCGCCGCCCTCGGTCAGCTGCGCGCGGCCTGGGCGGCGGTGCGCGGCGAGCCCGACGAGCCGGCGAGCTGGTCCGCCCGGCTGCGCCGCGTGGCCGAGGAGGAGGGAGCCCGCGCGTCGGCGTGGTGGGTGCTCCCGGGGCTGCGCGTCGACCTCATGGGGCGCCTGGAGTCGCGGGTGCTCGCGCCGCTCGGGTTTCGACGGGTCGACGGGGGCGTCACCCGCTCCCTCGCCGCGGCCTCCACGAGCACGCAGCCGTCGGCCCGCGTGGCCCTCGGCGACTCCGAGGCGACCCGGCTCGCGAGCTATGCGATGGCCCTGGCCGAGCCGGGCCCGCTCGAAGACGCCGTGGCGCGCGCGGAGCACAACGCCCTGGCCGCGATGCGCTCCTACGCCGGAGGTTTCGGGGGGCGCACGGCGGTGCTGGTGATGGCGGACGTCGGCGCGGCGGAGCCCGACCCCGCGCTCGAACCGAGGGCCCTGGGCGGCGGGTGTCCCTTCGCGGAGCTCGTCCCGTGGGGGCTCTACACCTTCGGGGGAAACGAACCATGAGGATCCTGTACCTGGGCATGCCCATCGGCGCGCTCATGCTGTTGCGCGAGGGGCACCACCTCGTCGGGGCGTGCATCTCGCGCCCCAACTCGCCGGGCATGTCGCGCCTGCGCCGCGCCCTCGCGGAGACCGGCGCGCCGTTGCTCGGCCGCCCCGACCTCACCCAGCCCGGCGTGCAGGCGCTCATCGCGTCGACCGAGCCCGACCTCGTCGTGAGCTGGTTCTGGACCCGTCGCATCCCCGCCACGCTCGTCGCCCTCGCGCCCCACGGGGGCATCAACGTGCACCCCTCGCTGCTCCCGCGGCACCGCGGGCCCGACCCCTATTTCTGGACGCTCTACCGCGAGGACGCCGAGACCGGCGTGACCGTGCACCGCATCACCGAGGCCTACGACACGGGACCCATCCTGCTGCAGCGCAGGGTGCCGGTGCCGCCGCGGGTCAACGCCTGGCTGCTCGCCCGCGCGCTCGACCGGCCGTCGCTGGAGGCCGTGCGCGACGTGGTGCGCGGCATCGCCGACGGCACCCTCTCCGACGAGGGCGCCCCGCAGGATGACACGCTGGCGACCGAGGCCCCGCGGCCGACCGACGACGACTGCGAGATCCTCTGGGACCACCCCGCCTCGCGGGTGATCGCCCGCATCCGCGCGGCCTCGCCCGACCCTGGCGCCTTCACGGGCCTGGGCGAGGGCACGCTGGTGGTGCTGGAGGCGCAGCACTTCCCGCGCGCGCCCCGCGGGCTCGAGCCCGGCGACGTCGCGTGGCTCCCCGAGGGCGTGGTGGTCGCGTGCGGCGGCGGCGAGGCGGTGCTGCTCACCCGCGCCCGCAGCGAGGACGACGACGTGGTGGTGACCGGCGAGCGCATCGCCGCGCTCCTCCCCGGGCTGCGGAGGGTCGACGGATGAGCCTGCGCCCCCTCCTCGCGCTGGTCGCGCTGGGCCTGGGCTGTCGTTCGCGCGAGCCGCGCCCGCCCGCGCCGCCGCCGACGCCCGCCGCTCCGTCCGCCGCGGAGGCGGGGGGCGCCCCGGTCGCGCCGCCGGTGAACCACCCGCCCGTGTCGGTGCAGGGCCCGTGGCAGTCCCCGGAGGCACGCTCGGCGGCGGTGTCGCCCGCGCTCTGGCTCGACGGGGCGGCGCGCAGCGCGGCGGCGGTGGCGACCCCCACGGCGGGCTCGGCCGAGATGCGCTGGCTGTCGTGGAGCGCGACGGGCGCGGCGGTGGTGGCGCGGCACGTCGTGGGCTGGATCCCGCCGGGATCGGCGATGGCCCTCGTGCCCCGGGTGGGCGGCGCGACGGTGGTCTGGCCCGTGGCGCCGGGCGACGCGGGATCCGGGTGGCGCGCCATCGACGTGACGGCGATGGACTTCGCGGGCGACGAGCGCGCGGCCAACGCGCTCGAGGTCGCGGCGTCGGAGTGGGCGCTGGCGGCGATGGGTCGGCGGTCGCGCGAGGGCGTCGCGGAGCCCGCGCCGTCGGTCACCCTCGGGGGCGTCGCGCTGCGGGTGGAGCCCCGGCGCAACCCCCCGGTGGCGCTGCTCGGGGACGTCGAACTCACCCGCGGCGACGACCTGCTGGGCTTCGAGCGCGCGCTGGGCCTCGACCCCGACGACGCCGCGGGACGGTGGGCGGCGCTCTCCCGCGGCCGGTGCCACGACGCGCGGCTGGAGCTCTACCGCGTGCAGCGCGATCGCGCGGAGTGGAAGGGCGCCGTGGCCATCGGCCGGGAGGTCGGCGTGCGCTGGCTCTCGGTCGACGCGGGCGCCGGCGGCGTCGTGGTGAGCTGGTACCAGGACCTCATCCCGATGCGCATCGAGTGCACCCGCGGCGCCGACGCTCCGACGATCGCCGACCAGGGCCTGCGCGTCGCGCTCTTCCCGCGGTGACCCCTACGATGGAGCGCGCGCCCAGCACCAACGCCACCCGCCTGCTGAAGCAGCAGGGCGTCGCGTACACCGAGCACTTCTACCGCTACGAAGACCGCGGCGGCACGCGGGTCTCGGCGCGCGAGCTCGGGGTCGACGAGCACGCGGTCATCAAGACCCTGGTGATGGAAGACGACCAGAAGCGCCCGTTGATCGTGCTGATGCACGGCGACCGGGAGGTGAGCACGAAGGAGCTCGCGCGGGTGGTGGGCGCCCGCAGCGTGCAGGCGTGCAAGCCCGAGGTCGCCGACCGGCACTCGGGCTACCAGGTGGGCGGGACGAGCCCGCTCGGCACGCGGCGCGCGATGCCGGTGTACATCGAGCGCACGGTGCTCGACCTGCCGCGCATCTACCTCAACGGCGGGAGCCGCGGGTTCCTGCTGGGGATGGAGCCGCAGGCGCTGGCGGCGCTGGTGAAGCCGACGCTGGTCGACGTCGCGATCGTGAAGGGCTGAGGCGCGGGTCAGGCGCCGCTGCGAGGGCGGCGTCGACGGGCGCCCAGCGCGACAAGCAGCGCCGCCCCGAGCGCGACCCCGGTGCGCGGCCGACCGCCGGTAGGAACCCCGCAGCCGCAGCCGCCGTCCTCCTCGGCCGGGAGCAGGTGCTCCTCGATGGAGACGTCCTCCACCGGCGGAAGGTCTTCGGTCATCGAGGCGTCCTCCGGCCCGGCGTCCGGGAGCCCGCCGACCTCTGGGCGGTCGAGCGCGGCGTCGATCACCACGGCGTCAACCATCCCGGCGTCCGCGAGGGTGACGTCGGCGACATCACGCGCGGCGTCCACTGCGGCGTCGCGGGCGGGCGCGCCCGCGTCCACCATCGGGGCGACGTACTGCCAGCAGAGGAAGTTGTCCTCCCAGGTGTGCGGGTCACCGGGCTCGTACCACTGGAGGCAGGTCATGCCCGCGACGGGCCCGGCGGTGGCGAAGCGGAAGGTGTACCCCGACCCGCGCGGCACGCAGAGGAAGTTGTCCCCCCAGGTGTGGGCCGCGGGCTCGGAGCCCTCGTTGACGGCGGTGCAGTCCATCCCCGCGATGGGCCCCGCGGACGACCATCGCAGCCCGAGGCCCTCCGGGCCGCAGACGAAGTTGTCGCTCCAGGTGTGCGGGTCCGAGCTCTCGTGCACGGCGACGCAGGACATCCCGGCGACCGGCCCCGCGCAGCTCCACGCGAAGGGCCCGGCGCGGCGCAGGCACACGTCGTCGCGGGTCCAGCAGAGGTGGTTGTCGCTCCAGGTGTGGGGGTCGCCGGGCTCGGCCCACGGCAGGCAGGTCATGCCCGCGACGGGCCCCGCGCTCGACCAGCGGAAGCGGTAGGGCAGCCACGGCGGCGCGCAGAGGAAGTTGTCGCCCCAGGTGTGCGCCGCGGGCTCGGCGCCCTCGGAGACCTGCGTGCAGCTCATGCCCGCGATGGGCCCCGCGCTCGACCAGCGAAACCCGCGGTCGATGTCCGAGCAGAAGTAGTTGTCGCCCCAGGTGTGCGGGTCGGAGCCCTCGCTGATCTGGGTGCAGGTCATGCCTGCGATGGGTCCCGAGCAGTTCCAGCCGAAGGGCCCCTGGCGGGCGGTGCAGGGCGGCGGTGGGGGCGGCCCCGAGCAGTCCGCGCCCGGCATCTGGGGGTACGGGTTCTGCTGCGTCCAGACCCCGCCGGTGCCCGAGCACGACCCGCGGAAGGGGTCGCGCGAGGCGCCGCCGGTGCGCCACCCGAAGTGCAGGTGCGGGCCCGTCGAGCTGCCCGAGCTTGCCGAGCGGCCGATCTCCTGCCCGCAGCCCACCCGCTGCCCGCGGCTCACCCGCAGCGAGTTGAGCATCATGTGGCAGTAGATGGTCTGGGTGCCGTCGGCGTGCTCGATCTGCACGTAGTTGCCGCAGCGCCCGCCGCAGGTGTTGCCGAGCCCGCCGTAGTTGGCGCAGCCGTTGTTGGTGGCCACCACCGTGCCCTCGGCCGAGGCCAGCACGCTGGTGCCCAGCGGCACCGGCATGTCCGTCCCCGAGTGCCCGTCGTAGCAGCGGCCGCCGCAGGTGTAGTCGCGGCACCCGCCGCCGCCGTTGTTGTCGAAGTGGTACGAGAGCGACGGGGCGGCGGCGAGCGGTCGACGGTGGCGCACCTGCGCGCGCGCGGCCGCCGGGGCGAGCAGCACCAGCGCGGCGACGGCGATGCCCGCCGCCGACACGAGGCGCGAGGGGGTCGCCATCCCGACGATCGTGAGGGGCTTCATGCGCGTCGCCACGGTACCAGCGTACGCGTCCCCCGCGGGGCCCACCTACAGCTCCAGCCTGCGCTCGGCGGGCGTGAGCGCCGAGAGCTGCGCCCGGTACGCGTAGGCGAGGGCGAGCATCAGGGCGGCGTGACCGAAGGCCGCCGCGGCGATGACCCGGGCGTGCGCGAGCGAGGCCGCGACGTCCCGCGCGGAGCTCGCGACGATGTGCCCGTCGAAGGTGATGTTGGCCCACACGAAGCCGTGCAGCGCCAGGGAGGCGAGCGCGATGTTGCGGGTGCGGCGGAAGGCGTGGCGGTGGTTGCGCAGCAGCAGGTCGTTGCCCGCGCCGAGGGCCAGCGCGGCGAGCACGATGGCCGCGAGCGCGCCGAACCCGTAGCCCCCCGCGAGGTACCCCAGGAGCCCGTGGAGGGTGGTCTCGGCGACCGCGCGCAGCGGCACGCCCGCCAGGAAGAGCGCCGTGGTGACCAGCGCCGTGGTGACCCCGCGGCCGTACACGAGGCAGCTGAGCGCGGCGATGCGCAGGGCCAGCGGCGCGCTCGGCATCATCGCGCCGGACGCGGGGCCCTCGCGGTACGCGCCGCGGCCGACGGTGATGGCCGGGAGCTCGACGTTCTGCCAGCGCCTCCGGAAGCGCCGCTCGCGGGCGACGAACGAAGCGACCGAGCTACCGACCACCAGGAGCGCGAACACCAGCCATTGCACCCGGCGATGCTAGCGCAGACCCTGGAAATGCGTAGGCCAGGGGGCTCAGACGTGGAGGAGGCTGGTGACGGCGAGGTCGTCCGGGAGCTGGTCGCGGCCGCGGAGGAAGTCGAGCTCGACCGCGAAGGCCGCCCCGACGAGCTCGGCGCGCTGGCGGCGGGCGAGGGTGACCGCGGCGCGGGCGGTGCCGCCGGTGGCGATGACGTCGTCGATGATGAGCACGCGGTCGCCGGGCGCGAAGCTGCCCAGGTGCAGCTCGAGGGCGTCGGTGCCGTACTCGAGCGAGTAGGCCTCGCGGTCGCACTTCGCGGGCAGCTTGCCGGGCTTGCGCGCGGGGACGAAGCCCGCCCCGAGGTGCAGCGCCACGGCGGCCCCGAGGATGAACCCTCGCGCCTCGACGCCCAGCACGGCGTCGACGCGGGCGTCGCGGAATGGATCGGCGAGCGCGGCGATGAGCGCCCGGAAGGCCGCGGGGTCGCGGAAGACTGGGGTGAGGTCCTTGAAGAGGATGCCCGGCCTGGGGAAGTCGGGCACGTCACGAACCAGCGCGAAGAGGTCACTCATGGGGCGGGCATTGGAGCCCCATCACCGCGCGCCGCGCAACGTCATCCCGCGACCGCGTCCACCAGCGGGGCGAAGCCGTTGGTGTCGAGGTCGAGGCGCAGCGCCGACACGGAGATGAAGCCCGCGTCGAAGGCCTCGGTGTCGCTGCCCTCCACCAGCGGGTGCACCACGCTGGGGCCGCCGATCCAGAGGTACTGCCGGCCGCGCGGGTCTTCGCGCACCTCCACGATGTCCTCGTAGGTGCGCACGCCCAGGCGGGTGTTGCGGGCCCCCTTCGGCTCGCCGTGGGGGAAGTTGAGGTTGAGCAGCGGGGTCACGCCGGGCGGCGTGGCCTCGAGCGCCTGCAGCAGGCGCGCGACGAAGGGCACCGCGAGCGCCGCGCAGACCGCCGGGTCGGCGCTCGACGGCATCGAGAGGGCCATCGCGGCGACGCCCCGGAACGCCGCCTCGCGGGCCGCCGCGACGGTGCCCGAGTAGAAGACGTCGCTGCCCAGGTTGGCGCCGTGGTTGATGCCGCTGAGCACCAGCGTCGGGCGGCGCGGGAGCATCGTCGGGTGGTGCAGCGCGACGTAGGTGCAGTCCGCGGGCGTGCCGTCGACGGACCACACTCCCTCCCCGATGGGCTGCACGCGCAGGGGGCGGTGCAGGGTGAGGGCGTGCGAGCGGGTCGACTGCTCGGACGCGGGCGCCACGATGATGACGTCGCCGAGGGCTTCGACGGCGCGGGCGAGGAGGCGCAGGCCCTCGGCGTGGACGCCGTCGTCGTTGCTCAACAACAACAGCGGGCGCGAGGAGTCTTGCGAGGCCGGGGTCGGTTCCATGCGTTGGCGGAAGGTACCGGCGATGTCTGGCCCGCGGTGATCTCTCTCGCAACCCTTCTGGGAGGGGTTGCGAGGAGATCCTTCGCGGAGAACCGTGCGTGGAGTGGCCGACCACTGAAATGGTCGGGGCGACTGGATTCGAACCAGCGACCCCTTGACCCCCAGTCAAGTGCGCTAACCAGGCTGCGCTACGCCCCGAACCACCCACGCACGGTTTCCCGTGAGGGACCGCCCTTCTACACCCACGGCGGAGGGACGCAAGAGATTTCTTCTGACAATCATCCGTGGACCACCTTCCCGAGCTCGCGCATCCAGCGGTCATCGTCGGGGCTGAGCGGTCCGCGGGCGAGCGCGTCGAAGTTCGCCTCCATCTGCGCGCGGTCGGCGGGGCCCGAGATCACCAGGTCGACGTGGGGGCTCGACAGCGCGAAGCGGTAGCAGTCGCCCGCGTCGGGCACCTTCCCCTCCCAGCCCGACGGGCGCTCGAGCAGCTTGCGCCAGTCCGTGGCCGTGTACGCCGCCACGTCGGGACGGCGCGCGCCGAGGTGCGGGAAGAGGTCGCGCTCGGCGCCCGGGTGCGCGGCGTTGTAGCGCATCATCAGGAGGTCGAGCCGCGCGTCGCGGCTGAGCTCCGCGGCCCTCGGGCGGTCGTGGATGGAGACGCCCGCCGCGCGGATCTTCCCCTGCTCCTTCAGCCGCGCGAGGGCGTCGGCGGTGGCGTCGCGCCACGACGAGGTCACGCCCACCCAGAAGAGCTGATACACGTCCAGGTAATCGACGCCGAGCTGCCGGAGCCTCGCCTCGACGCCGCGGGTGACGTTGCCCGCCGTGGCCGCCAGCATCGGGCCGCTCGCCACCACGTAGCGCTCCCGGTCACGCCGGAGCGCGGCGCGGAGCACGGGCGTGACGCGGCTCGTCCGTAGCGGCGTCCAGAAGATGTAGTTGGCCCCGCGCTCGAGGGCGGCCGCGAAGCCGTCGGCGTCGAGGCCGAAGTTGCACGCGATGCCCATCCGGTGCACCCGCTTGCCGACGCGGCCGAGGGTGCGGTGGGTGAAGTCGTCGGGCGCGGGTGCGGTCGAGGTATCCATGCGTTGCGGCGGTGATGCCACGCGCCGCGCCGCGCTGCCATCGCGTCGGAACCTGTTAGGCTGACCCGGATGTTGAACAGCGACGACGCGCCGGTGCCGCGCAACGACGCGGCCGTGCGCTCGGCCCTCACCGCCGCGCTGCGTCACGCGCGCGCCAGGGTGCCGTACGCCGACGCCGTGTACGAGCGGGTCTTCAAGTGCGAGGTGCACCAGCTGGCGTCCGGGCAGCGGATGGTGAAGCCGGCGTCGGTGAAGGGCGCCGTGCAGATCCGCCTGGTGGGGGAGGGCGGTCGGCAGGTGGGCATCAAGGCGGGCGACGCCAACGTCGAGACGCTGTGCGCCGCCATCGACCGGGGCCTCGACGCCCTCGCCGCGGAGCCCGACGACCCGGGCTTCGGGCTCGCGCCGATCCCCAACCCCACGCGCGAGCGTTACGGGATGGCGCCCAAGGACGACCCCCGGGACGTCGACCCGACGCCCCGGCTGGAGGCCCTCGCGCGGGCGGTCGACGCGCTGGCGGCGGCGGGCTCCACCGACGACGTGCGGGTGGTGCCCGAGCTCTGGGCCTGGGAGCAGGTCGAGGAGAAGTGGGTCGCGGACACCGACGGGGTGTTCAAGACCCAGGTGATGACCATCGGCTTCGTGCAGGTGGTGTTTCGCGCGGTGCGCGGCGAGCGGCAGGCGCGCACCCGGGTGCGCTTCGGCGAGGTCGGCGGGCTCGAGCAGTACATCGACGCCGCGGGGGCGCTCTCGCCCACGGTGGCCCACGAGCTGGCCGCCGAGCGCGACGTCGCGGTGCGCCTCCTCGACGCGCGGCCGCTGACCGCCGACGAGCTCGCGGGCATCACCCACTACGTGCTGCACAAGTCGGCGCTGGTGTTCATCCACGAGGGCCTCGGGCACCCCATCGAGGCGGACATCGTGCGCTCGGGCAACAGCGCCATCGTCGGGCCCGGCGGGGTCGCGCTGGTGTCTCCGTTGGGGTCGTCGGTGGTGCGCATCGTCGACGGGGCGGCGCCCGACGGAGAGGGCACCCCGGTGCCCCACCGGGGTTTCGGCACCGAGTTCATCGACGACGAGGGCGTCGAGGTGCGCCCGGCGGAGCTCGTCGCCGGCGGGCACATCGTGGGGATGATGCACTCCCGCGAGACGGCCCACCGCTTCGGGGTGGCGCCCACGGGCAACGGCTTCTCCGAGCTGGGCGACCGGCGCATCGTGCGGATGCGCAACACGGTGCTCTGCCCCGAGCGGGGCGAGCACTGGGTCGAGAGCCTGGGCGAGCTGCTCGGGGGCATCGGCCTCGGCGTGGTGCTGCACGGCTCGCTGGGCGGCGCCGTGTCGAAGGAGGGCATGTCGTCGTCGACGCAGTACGGGTACCTCGTGCGCGACGGCGCGCTCACCGGCGACATCATCGCGCCCGGAAACTTCACCGCCCTCACCGCGGGCTGCCTCAAGACCGTCGAGGCCTACGCCGGCCCGGTGGACTGCCACGGCGTGGGCTTCTGCGGGAAGGGGAGCCAGCTGCGGCGGGTCACCGAGGGCGGCCCCACCTTCGTCCGCCTGGGCGCCTCGGCCTGGGTCAACCTCACCTTCGAGGGCTGAGCGATGACGTCCATGAACACGGCATTCGCCTCCGTGCGCGCCCTGGCCGAGGCCGTCCGCGCGCGGGTGGCCCACGTCACCGACGACGTCGAGGTGCGCGTCGAGCGCGCCGACCAGGTGGCCTACGTCATCGAGGGCCGGGCGCTCATCCCGGAGCTGGAGTGCGACGCGTGGCGCGTGGCGATGCGGGCGCGCAGGGGCGGCCGGCTGGCCATCGCGGCCACGACGGGCTCCTCCGTCGACGACGCCGCGGGCGCGCTGCTCCGCGCGCTGTCCGCCGCGCAGCCCGACGCGCTCGAGGACTTCGCGGCGCTGCACGAGACCCCGCCCGACGGCCGCGGCTGGGACGACGCCGCCGCCGCGATGATCGACCGTCCGGCGCAGGTGCGCGCCCTCGCCGCGAGCATGGCCGACGCCGCCCGCGCCGCCTCCCCGGGCGCCGAGCTCGTGCTGGAGGGCGGGCTCAAGGTCGGTCGCACCTGGCGGGCGATGGCCACGGCGCGCGGCGCGACGGTGCTCTCGGCGAGCACGGTGGGCTCGGCGTTCCTGATGGTGGACGGCAACGAGTGGGACTCCCTCGCGGGCACCGCGGCCCCGACGGAGCACGGGTTGCGGGCCCTGGGGCGCGAGCTGATCGTGGGGCTGCCGCCGCGGGAGGTCACCGTGGCCGAGTGGCTGGGCGGCCCGAAGGAGGTCACCGTGCTCATCGACCCGCGGCTGCTGGAGTCCCTGCTCCGGGCGCTCTTCCTCGAGCGCGTGGGGCTCGACCGGGTGGTCTCCGGGCTCTCCAACGCCGCCGTGGGCGACGTGGTGGGCGCGCCGATCTTCAGCCTCGTCGACGACACCGGCGCGGCGGCCTCGCTGGCCGGCGGCGTCATCGACCACGAGGGGGTCATCGGGCAGCGCAAGACCGTCGTCGAGCGCGGTGTGCTCCGCACGCTCCTGGCCGACCGGCGCTCGGCGAAGGTCGCGTGGGGCGGGGCCTCGACGGGCAACGGGTTCCGCCTGCCGCTGATGGCCGAAGACGCGAGCGAGGCGCCGGTGCGGGTGGGCATGGGGCACCTCGACGTGCCCGCAGGCAACACCCCGCGGATGAAGCTGGTCCCGGGTCGCACGGTGGTGCTCACCGACCTCCTCGGGGTGCACTCGGCCAACCGGTCGACCGGCGCCTTCAACAACCCCGTGCAGGGCGGCGTGGCCCTGGAGGACGGCGTCCCCGTGGCGCGCCTCAAGGCCGGGGCGTGGTCGGCGACGGGCAACTTCCACACGATGCTGCGCACGCTGTCGGGCGTGAGCGCCGAGCGCCTCCACACCGGCACCGCGTCGCTCCCCTGGGTCGCGGCGCCGGTGCGCCTCTCCTGACGAGGTCGCCGACCGATGGCGGCCCGCACCCTCCGGCTCCTCCCGCTGCTCGCCGCGCTGCTCTCCGCGTGCGGGGTCGCTCCCTCCACCCCGTCGACGGACGCCGCGCCCACCGTGGACGCGCCCGATGGCTCTGCGCTCGACGTCGTCCCGCTCGATGCGCCGCGCGATGTTCCCCGCGACGTCGACCCGGCGGTCACCCGCGGTGCGGCGGTGTACCGGACGTGGTGCGCGCACTGCCACGGCGCCCGCGGGGCGGGCTCGGGCGACGGGCCCGACCTGCGCCGGGAGGTCCCTGCGACGACCGACGACGACATCCGGCGCGCCCTTCGCGAGGGCGGTCGCATGATGCCCATGCTGCCCATCGACGACGACCAGCGCGCGGACGTCTTCGCGTACCTCCGCGCCACCTTCGGCGCCTTCCAGGGGCGGTAAGGGGGTCTCCGGTGGGCCCGCTCTTCGTCCGCCGCCCATCGCTCCGGAGGCTCGGGCGCGCGCTCGGCGCCGCCGCGCAGCCGGGCGACGTCATCGCCCTGGTGGGCGACCTCGGCGCGGGCAAGACCCACCTCGCGCAGGCCATCGCGCGCGGCGCGGGCGTCCCGCCGGAGACGCGGGTGACCTCGCCCACCTTCGCGGTGGTGGTCGAGCACGCCGGGCGGCTGCCGGTGCACCACGCCGACCTCTACCGCCTGGGCGACGCGGGCGAGCTCGCGGAGATCGGCCTCGTCGAGCGCGCCGTCGACGGGCTGCTGCTGGTGGAGTGGGCCGACCGCCTCCCCGGCTCGCTCCCGGCGGACACCCTCTGGGTGACGCTCACGCCCGCGCGGTCGGGCGAGCGGGCGCTCGACTTCGCCGCAGGCGGGCCGCGCTCGACGGCGCTGCGCGGCGTGGCCGAGGCCTGGTCGGCGGCGCGGCGGACCTCTCGGCGTTAGCTTCCGGGGGGCGCCTCGCGTACCTTTCGTGGCGATGAAGGACAACCCTGTGGAGGGCGTGCGCGCGGGCCTGGAGCGGGAGCGGGAGCGCTTCGTCGGGGCGCGCCGCGTGCTGAGCTTCGACGAATACCTCGACCTGTATGCCGCGGCCCCGCGGCGCTACGGGCGGGACGCCGCGCGGTGGCTGCGCGACCTCTTCGATCACTACGGCACGCGCGAGGTGGTGCGCCCCTACGGCCGCTTCACCCGCTGGAACCTCTTCGACCTCCCCTGGGAGGACGAGGTGGGGCAGCGCGACGCCCTCATCGGCCAGGAGCCCCAGCAGGCGGAGGTGTACCGCGCCCTGGCCAACTTCGCGCTGCTCGGCGCGGTCAACCGCCTGGTGTTGCTGCACGGCCCCAACGGGAGCGCCAAGAGCACCTTCGCCGCGAGCGTGATGCGCGCGATGGAGGACTACTCGCACTCCGACGAGGGGGCGCTGTACCAGTTCAACTGGGTGTTTCCGCGGGGGCGGGGCACCGACAACGCGAAGATCGGCTTCGGCGGCGGGAGCGTGGCGAAGGAGGACGGCCCGGCGCCCGGCGACACCTACGCCCACCTCGACGAGCGCGAGATCGACGCCAAGGTGCTCTGCGAGCTGCGCGACCACCCGCTGCTGCTGCTCCCGCGCGAGGTGCGGCAGGACCTCTTGCGCGACACCTTCGCGGCCGGCGACCGCGTCGCCGAGGGGCCGCCGCAGTTCCTCTGGCGGGGCGGGCTCTCGCACAAGTCGCAGCAGGTCTTCGAGGCGCTCTTCACGGCCTACCGCGGCGACCTGCGGCGCGTGTACGCCCACGTCCAGGTCGAGCGCTGGTACGTCTCGCGGCGCTACCGCACCGGGGCCGTCACGCTCGGCCCGCAGATGGCCGTGGACGCCAAGGAGCGCCAGGTGACCGCGTCGCGCTCGCTGTCGTCCCTGCCGCCGTCGCTCCAGAACACCGCGCTCTTCGAGCCCTTCGGCGAGCTCGTCGACGCCGCCGGCGGCCTGCTCGAATACTCCGACCTGCTCAAGCGCCCGCTCGAGGCGTGGAAGTACCTGCTCCTCATGATCGAGACCGGCGAGGTGGCGCTCAGCACCTCCAACGTGGTGCCCAACCTCGTGATGATCGGCAGCAGCAACGAGGGCCACCTCGAGGCCTTCCGCGAGCACCCGGAGTACGCGTCGTTTCGCGGCCGGCTGGAGCTGGTGCGCGCCCCCTACCTCATCGACTGGACGCTGGAGAAGGAGATCTACGACCGTCAGGTGGCGCCCGGCGTGGGGCGCCCGGTGGCCCCGCACGCGACGGAGATGGCGGCCGTCTTCGCCGTGCTGTCGCGGCTGCGCAAGCCGTCGCCCGCGGACTTCGCGAAGCCGCTCGCGGGCATCGTCGGGGAGCTCAACCCGCTGGAGAAGGCCGACCTGCTGGCGCTCGGCAAGGTGCCGCCGCGCTACGTCGAGGAGCAGGCGCGGGAGCTGCGCGCGGGCATCGAGGCGGTGTACCGGGAGACCGAGCGGCAGGCGAACTACGAGGGGCGCACCGGAGCGTCGCCGCGGGAGATCCGCGGGCTCATCCTCGATGCGGCGCAGGTGCCCGAGTACAAGGTGCTGTCGCCCTTCGCGGTGCTCGACGGGCTGGCGGAGCTCAGCGCGCGCGTCGGGGAGTTCGAGTGGCTGCGCCAGGAGACCGCCGCGGGGGGCTATCAAGACCCGAAGTGGTTCATGAAGGCCTTGCGTGCGCGGCTGCTCGACACGCTGGAGGACGAGCTGCGGAGCGCGACGGGCTTCGCCGACGAGGCGCGCTACGACGAGGTCTTCGAGCGCTACGTGCTCCACGTCTCGGCGTGGACCAAGGGCGAGAAGATCGAGAACCGGGTGTCCCGCAAGGAGGAGCCCGCGGACGAGACGATGATGAAGGACATCGAGCGGATGCTCGGCTTCGGCGGCTCGCACGAGGAGTTCCGCCGCAACCTCATCTCGCGGGTGGCGGCGTGGGCGATCGACCACCCGGGGCAGCCCCTGCCCACGAAGGGGCTGTTTCCGCAGCACATCGCGAAGCTGCGCGACGTGTTCTTCCAGGAGCACCGCAAGCAGGTGGTGGCCGTGGCGGGCGACCTCTCGGTGATCCTGTCGGAGGGTGAGGGGGCCCTGGAGCCCGACGCGCTGGCGCGGGCGCGGTCGACCCTGGCGGTGCTCAAGGCCCGCTTCGGCTACGACGACGACAGCGCGCGCGACGCCGTGGTGGCGCTGCTCAAGGAGCGCTTCGCGCCGCCGCGCTGACCGCGGCCCCGGCGACTACTTGGTGCCGAAGAGCCGGTCGCCGGCGTCGCCGAGGCCCGGGAGGATGTACCCGCTCTCGTTGAGGCAGCGGTCGATCGAGGCCGTGTAGATCGGCACGTCGGGGTGCTGCGCCTGGAACACCGCGATGCCCTCCGGGGCCGCGAGCAGGCACACGTACTTGATCGAGCGCGGGCCCGTCTTCACGAGGCGGTCGATGGCGGCGACGGCGCTGTTGCCGGTGGCGAGCATCGGGTCGACCACGATGACGTCGCGGTCGGCCATGTCCGACGGGACCTTGAAGAAGTACTCGATGGCCTGGAGTGTCTTGTGGTCGCGGTAGAGGCCGATGTGCCCCACCCGCGCCGACGGCAGGATCTTGAGCATCCCGTCGAGGATGCCGTTGCCCGCCCGGAGGATCGAGACGATCACGACCTTCTTGCCGTCGAGCACCGGGGCGTCGACGGCCTCCAGCGGGGTCTCGATGCGCTGCTTCGTGATCGCGAGGTCGCGGGTGGCCTCGTACGCGAGCAGCATCGAGATCTCCTCGAGGAGCGCGCGAAACTCGCTCGTGGGGGTCTCTCGTCGCCGCATGAGCGAGAGCTTGTGCTGCACCAGGGGGTGATCGATGACGTGGACCTTGGTCGGCATGGGGCGCGACCATAGGGCCCCCGGGCGGTCAGGGTCGAGAAGCTGGCAGCTCTCGCGGCGCGGCGATCAGAAGTTGTTGCACGCGTGGGTGCTGGTGGTGACCGTGTTGATCGGTGCGATGGTGCAGCCGCCGCCAACGTCGGCGGTGACGCGGGCGACGCGCCAGAAGCTGTTGTTGGTGCAGTTGCCCGCCTGGGTTCCTGTCATCGCGGCGCTCGTGAAGGTGCTCACCGGGGTCGTCCCGCCGCCGCAGTAGACCTTGATCGTCGCGCGTCGGCCGGCGCCGTTGGCGTAGTGGTGCACCCCGACGATGTAGTCCTGGCCGATGGTGGGCGTGTCGACGCGGATGTTCTCCGGGCCGTTGCGGGTGACGTTGTCGACGTCGAGCACGGCGCCCCACGAGGTGGTCATCCGGGCGTAGTGGCAGTCGTCCGTGGTCGCGTTGAACCACCGGGTCATGTTGCCGTTGTGCATGTGCAGGTCGAGGTCGCCGTTGCCATCCCAGGTGAGCTCGACCCGGATACCGTGGCCCTGCGCGGTGACGTTGAACTCGCAGCTGAGCGGGGCGTTGAAGCCGTCGCGCGCGGCGATGCGGACCCGGTACGCGCCCACGATGATGGGGCGGAAGGTCTCGTTGCGGTTGGTCGGGGGCGCGGGGTTCCAGATCGCGGAGCTGGCGCCGCCGGAGGGGCCCGAGACGACCGTCCAGGTGATGTTGGAGACCGTGCCCAGCGTCGCGGCGGTGAGCGCCACGGTGTTGCCCGCCAGCATGCTCACGTCGGCCGGGCAGGCGAGGCTGCCGTTGCACCCCTCGTCCACCACGCCGTCGCAGTCGTCGTCGACGGTGTTGCAGAGCTCGGTGGTGGGGGTGCCCGGCACGCAGGCCGGGACGGCGCCGCGGAGGCAGCCCACGACCGTGCGGCGGCAGGCGCCTACGCCGCAGGTGATGTCCGGCACGGCGTCGTCGATGAGGGCGTTGCAGTTGTTGTCGAGGCCGTCGCACACCTCCGAGACGGTGCACGCCGAGCACGAGCCGCTGCCGTCGCAGATGCCGCTGATGGGGGGCGACCAGCGGAACGAGGTGCCCGCCGCGACGACGTTCGCCTGGTTGCTGCCCACCTGGTCGAAGCGCACGTGGTCCGCGCTCTGCACGCCGATGGTGGCCCCGGAGCCGGTGGCGCGGGCGTCGCCCTCCATCGTGCCGTAGATCACCGACACGGCCTGCGAGGCCTCCTCGAGGACGACCTCGAAGCTGAGCCGCGCGCCCGCGTTGCCCGCGCCGCCGCGGTCTTCGAGGTCGGCGTTGGACCACTGCGCCACGAAGAGGCGGTCGGGCGACGCGCCGTAGGTGGCGAGGCAGACGCCGTCGCGCATCACGAGGTCGTCCCAGAAGGGGTACACCGCGTCGCCGAAGGAGGTCTCCGGGAGGGCGGTGTTGATCCAGTTGATGGGGGCGCTCGGGAAGGCGAGGTACCCGTTGGCGGAGATCATCACCTCGGTGCGCGCCGTGCCGTAGAAGCGAAACGGGAAGGGCAGGGTGACGGTCTCGGCGCCGTCCGCGGAGCCGGCGAGGATGGTGGTGTGCCCCGGGGCCGAGCAGGCGTCGAACCACCCGAAGGCCGAGGTGTCCCGGTGGTAGTTGCCGTTGTTGTTGACGCCGCACACGGTGCCCGCGGGGCGGTTGGCGGCGGGCACGCACTCCGGGCTGCCCGAGGCGCACGACACGCGGCCGATGACGCACGCCGCGGCCAGCTGGCACGCCGCGCCCTCGTCGCAGCCCTCGCAGTTGCCCGCCGCGGTGCAGAACGACCCGGCGCCGCAGCTGGTGCCCGCGGGCAGCGCGCCCATGTCCACGCACTGCGGGCGGCCGATGGCGTCGCACTCGATCTGGCCCCGGTGGCAGCTGTTGGACACCAGGCACGACGCCCCGCTGCGGCACGTCGTCGGGGTCTCGCTGGGCACGCAGTTGAACTGGAGCTCCACCGACCCGAGCGTGGGGGGCGAGTCGAACGCGGCGCCCGGGTCGAGGTAGGCGCGCACCTCGACGAAGCGGGCGCGCTCCAAGCGCGGCTGCACCGTGCGGAGCCAGGCGCCCAGGTCGAGCGAGGTGGGGACGGACATCGCCGTGGCGCCGCGGGGGGCGTCGGGCAGGCGGTAGATCACGGCGGCGGCGAGCTCGGCCTCGGTCTCCGCGGCGCGCACGTCGAAGCGGATCGCCGACCCGGTGGGCACCGTGGCCGTGTACGAGAGCGCGCCCCAGATGGGCACCTCGGTGGGGTCGCTGCCCGCGCAGCCGCCGTCGAAGACCCGGCGGTACACGCCGCGGGGGCAGCGGGTCGAGGTGGCCGACGGGGTCCAGCGGAAGCCGTTGCCCGACTCGGTGACGCCCGCGGTGTTGTACGCGACGAGGTCGTACGCGCTGCCCGCGCCCTGCTGCACGCCGACGGTGGCGCTGGCGCCGGTGGCGCGGTCGCCCTCGCCGGTCATCTGGAGGTAGCGCACGTCGACGGTGCTGGTGCGCTCGTCGAGGAGCACCTCGAAGGTGAGGTGGGTGTTGGGGTCGTTGGAGGGGAAGAACGACGCGTCGACCCACTGCGCGATGAAGGTGCGGTCCGGCGCGGTGCCGGTGGTGGCGATGCACACGCCGGTCGAGCGCTGGATGAGGTCGTCCCAGAACGCGAAGATGGAGTTGGGCACGGTGCTCGTGGGGAGCATCGAGTTCACCCACTGCGGGGCCGCGTCGGAGAAGGAGAGGTAGCCGTTGGCGCTCACCCGCACGCTCGTGTACGGCACGCCGTAGAACGAGAAGGTGAAGGGCAGGGGGAGCTGCGTGACGCCCTCGTCGGAGCCGACGAGCACGCGCTGGCTGCCGGGCGCGGCGCAGGCGTCGACCCAGAGGGCGGGCGAGATCGAGCGGAGGTACGGGCCGCCGGGGGCGCTCTCGCAGCTCGGGGTGATGCCGCCCGCGGGCGACCCGGCGGGGCAGAACGCGGCCGCGGGCTGGGTGCCGAACTCCACGCCGGTGCTCTCGGCGGGCATCGAGTCGCCCGCGGTGGGGCAGTCGATGATGTGCCGGCAGGTCGGGTCGCAGATGCCCGGGCACTGGCTGATGCCGCCGAAGAGCAGCGGGGCCACGCGGAAGCCCAGGCAGGACGACCAGCGGCCGCCTTCGCACAGGCGCTGGCCGACGGCGCAGGCGCCGGCCTGGCTGATGCCGCAGGCGACGGGCCCCGCGTCGGGGGAGCACTCACAGCCCTCGTCGGGGCGGATGCAGCGGGTGCACTCGCCGGTGATGGTGGCGTTGGCGTCGTCGCAGTCGGGACCGGCCACGCAGCCCTGGCCGTGGAGGTCGCCGTCGAGGTCCTGGCAGGCGCTCTCCGGGAGCGCCGCGGCGAGCTGCGACTCCGCGACGGGAGCCTGCGCCACCGCCGCCTGCTTCGGGGTCGAGGGGGTGGACTCGGCGACGGCCCGGTCGCCGGGCTCCACGGCGCACGAGGCCACGACCGACGCGACAAGGACCAAACCCGAGAAGGCCAGGCGGGTGTTTGGGGTTCGAGTCATGACGGTGGATCCTCCAGCAGACGAAACGCGAGCCAATAAGAGACGGTCTACCGACAGGGATGTCGGTAAAGGTGCTGACTGTGTGTGCCGCCCCGCGGCTTCAGAAGACGGTCGACACCCTTAGGCGGCGTTCGCGAAACCAGTCGGGCTGATATCGGCCATCACTCAACCACCCTAGAGCCCTCCATCGGAGCGGTCTAGCGACGGATCACACCAAACACCTTGCGGAAAGCATTTTCGTGAGGGCTTTGGTTGCATCGTCCCACCTTCCCTACCTCCTCCGCAGTGGGCGACCGGGTGGTACGCCGGTCGACAGCCCACTCCCCGGGTGGGGCGCCGCGCACATCGGTGATACGGGCCATTCCATCGAGAAACACAGCGCGCGACGCAGCGCCAGTTTCTTGCAAATTTCACCCGGGTTCCCGCTCTCCGTGTTTTGATTGGAGGGCGGTCGACGGGCTTCCAGGTTTTGAGGGCAGTGACAGTCGCGTGGACGGGAGCTGCCGATGCGGCAGAGCTCCGGTGGGCGCTTCAGCGGATGGCGACGGGGGTGCAGCTCGGGGCGCCGTCGGTGACGGCATCGGGGCAGACGAGCAGCGCGCGCGGCGCCGCCGGGGCGGTGACGCGGCCCACGGCGACCGCGGTGACGACGGACTGATCGGCAGGCGTGAGGGTGACGGTGCCGCGGAGGGGACCGGCGCACGGGCGGGCGGCGTCGGCGCGGATCTGCAGGGTGATCGCCGCGCCCGCGGGCACGGGAAGGTAGTGGCTCGTCTGGCCGTCGCGCTCGGCGCTGGCGAAGGCTCCGTACGCGACGTTTTCGACCACCGCGGCGGCGGGCGCGGCGGGGCGCGCGGGCTGACCCGCGGCGGCCGGGCGCGCGGGCGTCGCCGGGCGGCAGAGGTCGACCGCGCCGAGGCCCACGACGGCGTGGAAGAAGCGGACGTGCGCGGTGCCCGCCTCCGGGGTGGCGGAGGAGTCGCCGTCAGCCGCGACCGCGAGCGCGTGGGGCGCCGCGCCGCCGACGAGGCCGTGCGCGATGACGGTGTAGCGATGGTCGCCCTCGAGCGCGGGCGTCTGCGCGGTGAGCGCGGGCGCGGCGGTGACGGCGGCGCCTGCGGGGCGGACATGCACCGCGTGGGCGCCAGCGGGAAGCTCGACCGCGGGGGTGACGCTGCGATAGGCGACGGCTGTGGCGATGGCGGTGGGGAGCTCGTCGACGTAGAGGTCGACGGAGGCCGCGGCGCGGTCGGGCGAGGCGTGGATGACACGCAGCGCCGCCATGCGGGGCGCCTCGGCGGCGCCGCCTGTCGTGGGGTAGGTCGGGCGGGCGACCGGGGGCGGCGAGGCCGCGTCCTCCTCGGGGAGCCCGGGCTGCGCCCCGCCGTTGAGCTGCGCCGCGGTGTACATCGACGGCGGGTGGAAGCCGCTCGACCCGCCACACGCGCCGAGGACGAGCGAGAGGGCGAGGAGGTGACGGGGATCGGAAGGGCGTGAGCGCGTCATGATCGCGGGACCATACACCAGAGCGATCGCGTGGTGGCGGTTGTCCCAGGGGGGTGCGAGCGCGTACAGAACGCCTCGAAGATGGCGCGGACATCGACGCAACCCCGATGGATCGTGGCGCTGCTCGCCGGCCTCGGGGCCTGCGCCGAGGGCCGCGTCGCGCCGGGCGATCCCGCGGCGGTCGACGCGTCGCCCGTCGACGGCCGCGCGCCCGACCCGGCGGCGCTCTGCGGCGTCGAGGGGCAGGTCTGCTGCACCGGCGACGCGTGCGAGAAGGGCTCGGCGTGCGTCGGCGAGGTCTGCGTGAGCGCCCCGGAGTGCGGTGCCGCGCGGCAGCCCTGCTGCGACGGCGTGCGGTGCGGCCAGGGGCTCGTGTGCATGGGCGGCGGCTGCGCGGCGCCGGTGGCCTGCGGCGGCGCGGGCCAGGTGTGCTGCGCGAGCGGCCTCTGCGCGGCGGGCTTCCGGTGCACGGCGGGCGCGTGCGCGCCGGTGCCCCCCTGCGGCGCGAGCGGGCAGGCGTGCTGCGAGGGCGGCCGGTGCAGCAGCGGCTTCGACTGCCTCGCGGGCGCCTGCCGGCCGCGGGTGGCGTGCGGGGCCGAGGCGCAGGCGTGCTGCGCGGCGGGCCCGGCGTGCGCCGCGGGCCTCGGGTGCGAGAGCGGCGTGTGCGCGCGCCCGGCGGTCACCTGCGGCGGCAGCGGGCAGGCGTGCTGCGCGGGCGCGAGCGCGTGCGGCGCGGGGCTCACCTGCTGCGCCGGGGGCTGCGTCGACCCCCGGGTGGACGCACGCCACTGCGGGCGCTGCGGCGCGGCCTGCGC